>DASXOE010000067.1:0-36455 GCA_036494575.1 Polyangia bacterium
CACTTGTAGTAGACCTGCTGCAGCCCGCGCACGACGTCGACGTCGTCGGGCGCGCGCCGGTTGCGTTCGAGGAACATGCGCTCGAGCCCGCGCATGTCGTCGGCGTCGAACATGGTCTCGACGGTGAGCTGCTCGGCGCGCGCGTCGTCCGGCCGGAGCTGCCCGAGCCGCTTGAACGCCGCGAGCGCGCAAGCGATGGCCCGCCGGCTCTCAGGATCCTGGCCGCCCGGGATGATGAGCTGCCGACACGTGTAGCCCTTGTTCAGCCACAGCGCCGGCAAGTCCGGCACGAGCTTCTCCGCCTCCTCGTAGACGGCGACCGCCTCCGCGTAGCGCCCCCGCTTGTAAAGCTCGTTCCCCTCCTGAACGAGCTTCCTACCGCGCACGCCCGAGCATCCGCCCGCGAGCGTCAGCCCCAAGGCGATCCCGCACAGTCTCGATTTCCACCGGGGCTCTCGCGGGGGGGACGCAGTCCCTCGGACGTCACCGAAGGTGAAAGACGTCCAGCTCATCGCCTCCCCGCGTGAAGCTCTTGAAGCGCTTGAGGACGACGACCTTGCCCCATCCGGCTCGCCACCTGACGTTGCGTGGAATGAAGATGCGCCCCCGCCACGCCGGCGACTCCTGGCGCGCCTTGGCCCCATAGAGGTCGAGCATGGGCAAGTCCGCCTTCTGGCGCTTGATGGCTTCGGGGTTCAGCGGGTCGACCGCGATCCCGAAATACAAGGCGCCCGTCTCAGGGCCCTCCTGATCGGTCAGAGACTTGCCGTCGTAGAGCCGGAACGGCACGGCGAGCTCGACGGGTTGCCTCTTGCCCATGGCGTCCACGACATCGACGCCCGAGTCGTCCGGGTTGAGCTCGACGAACGAGGCGCGGCCCGGGTGGCTGGCGCGCAGCGTGCCGGCCTGGGCCCAGGCGAGCACGTCGGTGATCTCGGCCTCCTGGGTGATCTTCCCCGTGAGCGTGTCGAGGGTCGCCATGCGCGCGGGCTCGCGCACGTCGTTCTTCTTGACGTAGACGCGGGGCCGCTCGCCCACGGCGCTCGCGTAGCCGTCGACGAAATCGAGGACGCGGAAGGGCGGGTTCTTGATCTCCCCGGCGACGGCCTTATAGATGCGCGGCTTGCCCACGGGCGCCAGCGTATCGAGCTTGTACGGCGTGATCGTGTACGTGACGTCGACGTCGTGGGCGCCCGCCTTGCGCTCGTACGCCAGCAACAGATCCTGGCGCGGCGCGCTCGGGCGACCGAAAGCGAGCGCGGGGCCGACCTTGGCGCCCGCCTTCCCGGCGCCGTCGATCAGCGTCGCGACGAGCGAGGGAGCCTCGGGCGTGCCCGCCCGCGACACGACCACGACGCCCTTGCCGTCGGGCAGAGGCTCGAGCCGCTCGACGGCGGTCTCGTCCTTGGGCAGGTCGAACGAGGACGTCGTCTTGCCACTCGCGAGCTCCACCACCTCGAGCTTCGCGAAGGTCGCGCCGTCGGTGCGCACGAGGTAGAGCCGGGCCCCGCCGGGCTCGAGCGCGAACGCCTCGTCGAAGTAACCCTCGGTGGGCTTCAAGACGTGCGCCGGCTCGAGCGGCTTCGGCCCACCCTTGGCCGCCGCCGCGGCGGGCGCGAGCCACGCGGTCGCCGCCAGAACGCGCGCGGCCTTGGAGAGAGACATGCCCGGCAGGTTAGACCGAGACGCCGACGCGCGCGAGATACGCGTCGATTCGGGAGCGCGCATCGTCGGTGATGTTGATGAACTTCACGCCCATCCGCAGCTCCTCGAGCCCGGCCGTCGATACGATCTCTCCCGAGATGCGCACGGCGCTCGAATCACCCGGGAGCGTGAACGTCAGGTTGACCAGCGTGCCGAGAGGCAGCGGGATCGTGTGGTCGAGACCCAGGCCCCCGCGCGAGACATTATTGGCGCGCCGGAAGTATCGCTCCGACTCCGTCGTCTCCTCGACCCACATCTCGATGGGAATGCGCGGACCTTCGCGGCGCTCGCCGTCACCCGTCGGGCCGCTCGATCCCCCTGCCGAACCGGAGTCTTGGGGCATGCAACCTCCTTCTCTGAGGGCGTCCATGGTATCAGCTTTTGCCGCGGTCCGATTTTGCCGCGGTCCGATTTTGCAAACCACCAGGCATCCGTGTAACACAGCCACCTTTAGGGGAGATCTCACGCATGGCGCGACGACGCATCTTGGTCACCGGGGGGTCGGGATTCTTGGGCTCGCATCTGTGCGAGCGCCTGATCGGCGACGGCCACGAGGTCGTTTGCCTCGACAACTTCTTCACGGGCTCGCGCTCGAACGTCGAGCACCTCCTCGACAACCATCGCTTCGAGCTCATGCGTCACGACGTCACCGCGCCGCTCACGATGGAAGTGGACGAGGTCTATCACCTGGCCTGTCCCGCCTCGCCCATCCACTACCAGCGCAATCCGGTGCGGACGATCCGCACGGCGGTCGAGGGCACGCTCAACATGCTCGAGCTCGCGCGCGAGGCGAAGGCGCGCATCCTCATCGCGTCGACGTCCGAGATCTACGGCGACCCGACGGTCCATCCGCAGGTCGAGTCGTACTGGGGCAACGTCAATCCCATCGGCCCGCGCGCCTGTTACGACGAAGGCAAGCGCTGCGCCGAGACGCTGGCCGTGTCGTACGCGCGCCAGTACGACGTCCAGGTGCGCATCGTTCGTATCTTCAACACCTACGGGCCGCGCATGCACGAAAACGACGGGCGCGTGGTGTCGAACTTCACGGTGCAGGCGCTGCGCAACGAGCCCATCACGATCTACGGCGAGGGGCAGCAGACGCGCTCGTTCTGCTACGCGACCGACCTCATCGAGGGGTTCGTGCGGCTCATGGCCAGCCCGCACGGCGTCGATCCCGTCAACATCGGCAACCCGCGCGAGACGACGGTGCGCGAGCTCGCCGAGCTCATCCGCAAGCTCGCCGGGTCGCGGTCGGAGATCGTCAGGGCGCCGCTGCCCAAGGACGACCCGACGCGCCGCAAGCCCGACATCTCGCGCGCGCAAGAGCTGCTCGACCACTGGACGCCGAAGGTCCCGCTCGAACAGGGCCTGCAGGCGACGATCGACGACTTCCGCAAGCGCCTCGCGGTCTAGGGCGCTCAGGGGCGCGCCGGCTCACGCCCGCAGCCGGCGCACGCCCGGATGCGGCGGCGCGAGATCGAGCGGTTCGCCGGTGATCGGGTGGCGAAGGCCCGGGAGGGCGACGTCCGCCAGGGGAATGCGCACGAAGGGGCGCTCGAGCAGGCGCGGGTGCGGCACGACGAGACCGGGCCGATCGACGATCGCGTCGCCGTAAAGGAGCAAGTCGACGTCGATGGGACGCGGCGCGGGCGACGCGACGCCGGGCGGACGGTCCCGGCCGAGGGCGCGCTCGACGGCGAGGCACAAGGCCAGGAGCGCGTCCGGCAGGAGGGTCGTCTCGACGCGCGCCGCGCCATTGAGGAAGAGGGGCTGCGGCTCCGCCGTCACCGGATCGGTCTCGTAGAGCGGCGCCCGCGCGCGCACGGAGACGCCCGCCGTCTCGAGCTCGCCGAGCGCCGCCGCGATGAGCGCGGCGCGGTCGCCGAGGTTCGAGCCGAGGCCGAGGTATGCCGTCGCGGAGTCGCCCGGGAGGATCACACCGGCAGTTTAGTGTAGAAAGCACGCCGATGAACGTGGGCCTCGTCGCGGCGGCCGTCTCGGGGCTGGCCACCAGCCTCGGCGCGCTGCCGTTCGTCTTCGTGCGCTCGCTTCCGCGCCGCGCCTACGACGGCATCCTCGGGC
The DNA here is from genome assembly GCA_036494575.1 of Polyangia bacterium. Classification (GTDB taxonomy): domain Bacteria; phylum Myxococcota_A; class Polyangia; order Fen-1088; family Fen-1088; genus DASZFV01. The sequence continues at coordinate 3,787 of DASXOE010000067.1, forward strand.
TCGGGGCCGGGCTCATGCTGGCGGCCGCGACGCTGGGCCTCCTCAGCGAGGCGGTGCACGACGTGCGCGTCGCCGGCGCGATGGACTGGGGGCGGCTGGGGCTCATCGTGCTGGGCTTCGTCGTCGGCGTCGCGCTCGCGGCCATGATGGATCGCTTCATCCCGCACCACCACGCGGGCGGCCACCACCAGCACCTCGGCCACGAGCCGGGTCACGACGTCCACGATCGCCCCGAGGATTCGGCGCACGGCGAGGCGCGCCGCGGCTACGCCGTCGTGGGCGCGCTGACCTTGCACCGCATCCCCGAGGGGCTGGCCATCGGCGCCGGCTTCGCCGTCCCCGGGTCATCGCACCTCGGCTTGCTGCTGGCCATCGCCGTGGGTGTCCAGAACGTCTGCGAGGGGCTGGTCATGGCGGCCCCGCTGCGCGCGGGCGGCGTCTCCCGCGCGGCGGGCTTCGTGATCGTCGCGACCACGGGCCTGGCGATCCCGGCGGCCGCCGTGGTCGGGGGCGCTCTCGCCGGCGTGGCCGCCTCAGCCATGCCGTTCATCCTGGCGCTGGCGGGCGGCACGCTCATCTACATCACCTCGAACGAGATCATCCCGGAGTCCCACAGCCACGGCCACGAGGGCACCGCCTCGGCGGGTGTCGTCCTGGGCTTCCTCGTGACGATGGTGCTGCAGGCGATCCTGCGCTGAGAAGCGTCGGCGGCGGGCCTTGCGGCGGGGGCTCCTCAGAGACCCTTGCGGGCCGGAAGGTCGATGCCGCGCTCGCGCAGCGAATCCGCCACATGCTTCGGGATGGCCCGACAGCCGCAGGCACGGGCATGGAAGAGGTGCCAGCGAACCCGCTCGCTGAAAGTCGGTCGGGAGCTGAGCGGGTGCCTGTGGTGCCAAAGGCTGTTGCTGTTCCGCATGGCCGGACTGGTCTACCACGGGACCGTCCCCGATGATGCGCCTTGCGGGTTAAATGACGTAAGTAACGAAAAATACTTGTTTATATGGCTGAGCGCGGCGTCCACTGGCGCAACGATTGACGCAACGTGGCATCGCGAAATGGAGCCCACGGACCCGATGCGACGCTAGGGCGTGGCGGCCGCCTTGGCCGGCGTCCCGGCACCGGGGTTCCCGCCGGCCTCCGCCTTGGCCGGCTCCTTCTCCTTTTCCTTCTTGTTCTTCAGGAAGTAGGCCTTGAGGGTCGCCTTGTCGGCGTCGGAGAGCTTTGCGTCGGGGTGCATGGGCAGGATGTAGAACCAGGGCGGCATGGCGCCCGCCTCGACCTGGTCCCAGGCGTTTTCGAGATCGCTCTGGCGCTCTTCTTCGTCGGAATCCGCCCACTTCGAGAAATTCACGTGATTGCGCCCGTTGTGGACGTCTCGCGCCATGAGCCAGGACCCAGGGGCGATGCGCGCGTAGAGCGGCCAGCGGGTCTCGTTCGTATGGCAGTCGAAGCAGGCGCGCCGCATGATCGCCTCGACCTCGGGCGGCGCGCCGAACGCGAAACGCTCGGTCGGGTTGGTGCCGATGTCCTGCGTCGGGATGCCGATGACCTTCGCCGGGAACACCTGGAGGACGAGGAATCCCACGATCCCCGCGACCACGCCGACCTTGAGGAGCTTCTTAAATCGGGGCGACATGGGACGACGATAGGCGACGGCGAGGCGTTGCTCAAGGGGGCTCGGCTCGGGCCCCGACGACGCGGAATCCATGGGCGCGCGCGGCGACCGCGAGGGCCTGATCGTGGGTCGCAAAGACGGCGCTCGAAGCCGATCGCTCCCGCCAGAGGATAGCCGAGCACAGATGGATTGCGTCGAGCGTGCCAAGCGCGGTCGGCGACGGTTGCGCGGCGCGAGAAAGCACCGTGCGGCTCACCTCGACGATCTCGAAGCTCGCGAGCGTTCGATAAAGCGACTCGCGCGCGGCGGCGACTCGTGGGTCATCCAGGGCGCCCTCGACGCGCATGCGATCGAAGGTTCGCAGGCACTCGACCTCGGCCAGACGGCTGACCGGGCCGCCGCGTATGAGCTTCCACTCTCGAAGGGCCTGGGGCTGACCCAGCACTTTGCGGAGAATCACGGACGAGTCGACATAGGCGATCATCAGCGTCGCTGTCTAGCGTCGTCGTCTGTCTTCGAGAAGCAACTCGACAACGTCGAAGGCGAGCTTCACGGGAGGTGGGAAGCGGAGCTTGCCCGGCAGCGGCGCGCCGCGCGCGGGTTTCGTGATGACGACGTCGTCGGCTGATTCCAGAGGGACGATCCGCGCGATGGGCGTATTCCGATCGAGCACGGTGAAGGTCTCGCCGGCACGCACCTCGCGCAGGTGCTGCGACAGGCGGCTCTTGAGCTGTGCGATCTTGACGGTCTTCATGACTAGATTGTGACCAGACATGGTCATGTTGTCGAGCGCCGCGCGCCGAAGTTGCGAGGGTCCGTCGTCACTGACACAGTTCGCGCCATGGCCGACGAGATGTACGAGGTCTTGCAGCGCGCGATGAAGGATCCGAAGGGCTTTCCGGCTCCAGCGATCGCGCGGCTGCTGGGGTTCACGCTCACGGCGCTGGCGCCCGGGCGCGCCACGATCGAGCTGCCCGCCGACGAGCGGCTCGCGAACCCCATGGGGACCCTGCACGGCGGCGTCTTGTGCGACATCGCCGACGCGGCGATGGGGATGGCCTACGCGGCCGAGCTCGAGCGCGCCGAGACGTTCACGACGCTCGAGCTCAAGATCAACTTCATGAAACCCGTGTGGCGCGGGAACCTGCGCGCCGAGGCGAAGGTCGTCAAGCGCGGTCGCACCGTGGGTCTCGTCGAGTGCGACGTCCTCGACGACAAGGGCAGCCTCGTCGCGCGCGCGAGCAGCACGTGCCTCACGCTGCGGGGGGACGCGGCTCGAGGGCGCTAAGGCCCTGCGCGCACGGGCGTGGCCACCGTTCCACCGCGATGGGTCCAGACGTACGCGGCCGCGCCGGCCACCAGGAAGCCACCGGCGATCCAGGCGATCGTGCCGGCGACGTTGTGCTGCGTGATGTCCACCGCGCGAACCTCGCCGATGGGCACTTCGACGGTCCGGCCGTCGAGCGTCTTGCCGACGAAAGACCCGTCGTGGACCGTGATCGAGGCGAAGCGGCCGCCCACGCGTCCGTCGGGGACGTCGAGCGACAGCACGGAACCCGAGCGGAGCGCCACCTTTCCGCCGTCCAGCGTCTCCAGCTCACGCTCGGGGCGCGGCGCTTCGGTCGCCACGTAGCCGTCGAGTCGGAACAGCTCGGCCGGACGGATCTCACTCGTCGCGAGGCAGCCCGAAAGCGAGGCGACGACGAGGATGACGATCACCGGCGTCGGATTCAGGTGGCGGGACGGGGTCATGGTCTCTCCCTCTCCACGATTCACGATCGCAACGAGCGTGCCACGACGGATGGGGCGCATTCGCGTCTCCGTGGGCGACGCCACCGCGACTTCGACGTCACGCCTCGCCGCGACTTAGGCCTTCTTTTCGTCGCCGCGCAGGAGGCGGGCGATGTTCTGCCGGTGGCGCACGGTGACGAGCAGGGCGGCCACCGTCGCGAGCACGAGGTAGGGGCGCGCCAGACCGCCGAGCAGCGTCGCGAACACGGGGAACGACCAGATCCCCAGCAGCGAGCCGATGGACGAGAGGCGGAACAGCGCATAGGCGAAGACGTAGAGGCCGAAGCCGCACAGGGCCGCGGGTGGCGAGAGCGCGAGCGCGACGCCGAGGGAGGTCGCGACGCCCTTGCCGCCGCGGCCACGCAGGAAGATCGTGAACATGTGGCCGACGATCGCGGCCAGGCCCGCCAGGGCGACGTCGTGGGCGGGCAGACCGAGATGCTGCCCGAGCATCACGGGTGCGAAGCCCTTGGCGGCGTCGGCCAGCAGCACGACGATGGCCCAGGGTCTTCCGAGCGCCCGCGCCACGTTGGTCGCGCCGATGTTTCCGCTGCCGACGGCGCGCAGATCGACGCCTTTGGCGCGGGCCACGACGAGGCCGAAGGGAATCGAACCGGCGACGTAGGCCGCCACGCAGAGGAGGAAGGGCGTCATGGCTGCTCGGCGGGCGACGGCTCGCGCGCTTGGCGCGCGGCGAGCTCGGCGCGCGCCCGCGCCGCGGCGACGACGGGGCCGCGGGCCCAGAAGGCCGCGACGTCCTCGAGCGACTCGGTGCGCGGGCAGTCGGGGGGAAGGCTCGCGATGAGGCGCGCGCCGTAGGCGCGGTGGTGCAGGCGGCCGTCGAGGACGGCGACGATGCCGAAGTCGCCGTGGCTGCGGATGAGGCGGCCGAAGCCCTGCTTGAGGGCGAGGGCGGCGCGCGGCAGCTGCAGCTCGGAGAACGGTTCGCCGTCGTTTTCGCGGATGTGGTCGATGCGGGCCGCCGTGAGCGGGTCGTCGGGCACGGCGAACGGGATCTTGTCCATGACGACGAGCGAGAGCGCCTCGCCGGGCACGTCGACGCCCTCCCAGAAGCTCTGCGTCGCGAGGAGCACCGAGCCGATCTTCTCGCGCAGCGCGGCGAGCAGGAGGTGGCGGGGCTTTTCGCCCTGGACCAGCAGCGGGAACTTCGTGTGGGCGCGCAGGTAGGTTTCGCCGACGCGCAGGTTGCGGAAGCTCGTGAAGAGCAGGAGCGCGCGTCCGCCGGTGAGCGTCGCGAGCTCGGCCATGCGCGCCGCGGCGGCGGCCGCGAAGGCCTCGTTCTTGGGCTCGGGCAGATCCGCCGCGACGTAGAGCAGCGATTGGCGCGCGTAGCGGAACGGGGAGGCGAAGGTCACCTCGGCGGCGGAGTCGCCAAGGCCGATGCGCTCGCGGATGAAGTCGAAGGCGCCCGCGACCGTGAGCGTCGCCGAGGTGAAGATGAGCGGGCCGGGGCAGGCGTCGAAGGCGCGCGCGAGGGCCGGGCCGACGTGGATCGGCGACGCGTGGAGGCTGACGTTGCGCGCGGTGGCCGCGACCCAGCGGACGTCGCTTTGGCCGCGGCCGCGGCCCGTGGCGCGGCCACCCGCGAGCTGGCCCAGATCGCCGCGCACGGCGTTCGCGCGGCGGCCGAGCGCCGCGAGCTCGGCCGGATGCTCTGACTCCCGGACGGCGTCGCTCTCGCCGTCGAGCCAGGTGGCGATCTCCTCGAGCACGCCGTCGAGCTCGTGGTAGCGGGCGAGCGCGGGGCCGGTCCAGAGATTGTCGGGCACAGGGACGCGCACCTCGTCGAGGCCGGGGCGCGGCGCGGGCAGGCGGTCGCGCAGGGCGTCGGCGAGCGCGCCCGCCGCGCCGTTCAGCCGGCCGGTTGCCGACTGCGCGCGCGCGGCGTCGAGCGCCGCCGCGCGCGCGAGGTCACGCGCGAGCGCGAACATCCGTTGCGTCGAGACGTGCAGCCCGAAGAACTCCGTCGCGACGTCCTCGATCTGGTGGGCCTCGTCGAAGATGACGACCTCGTGCGGGGGCAGCACCTGGGCCTCTGGCCATTGCGTGCGCAGCGCGAGGTCGGCGAAGTAGAGGTGGTGATTGACGATGACGAGCTGCGCGTCGGCGGCGCGCCGGCGCATTTGGGTGACGAAGCACTTCTCGAAGTACGCGCAGCGCGCGCCGATGCGCGTCTCGGGCGTGGCCTGCACGTCGCGCCACAGCGACGAGTCGTCGGGCAGATCGGCGAGGTCGGCCCGGTCGCCGGTCGCCGTCTCGCTGACCCACGCGAGCACGCGATCGAGCTCCGGGGATGGGAGGAGCGAGCGTTGCCGGTCGCGCTCGCCGAGGCGGCGCAGGCAAACGTAGTTCTGTAGGCCCTTCATGACGGCCCACGTGAGCGGGCGCCCCAGCACTCCCGCCGGATCGAGGATGGCGCGCAGGCGCGGAAGATCGATCGTCGCGATCTGGTCCTGGAGGGTCTTCGTGCCCGTGCTGACGACGACCTTGCGGCCCGACAGGAGCGCCGGGATCAGGTAGGCGAGCGTCTTGCCCGTGCCCGTGCCGGCCTCGACGAGCAGGCGCTCGTCGCCCTCGATGGCGGCGGCGATGCGCTCGGCCATGGCGAGCTGCCCGGGGCGCGACTCGTAGCCGGGAAAAGCCGCGGCGCAGAGACCTGCCGACGAGAGGATCTGCCGCACCGCCGCGATCATTTCCGCCGGCTCGCCTTTTCGTCGAGGCCCGAGACGCCGAAGCGGCGCGCGAGCTCGCCGAAGACGCGGTCCACGGGGACGTCCGCCGCCTCGAGGCCCACGAGGACGTGGAAGAGCAGGTCGGCGGCCTCGTGCGCCGTGTGCGCGGCGTCGCCCGCCGGAAGCGCCTCGACGAGCTCGCGCGCCTCCTCGGCGATTTTCTCGTTGATCCTCTCAAACCCGCGGTCCAGGAGCGAGACGACGTACGACTTCTCCGGGCGTTCGGCGCGCCGTTTCCGGATCACTTCGGCGACGCGCGCGACGACGACGGCGGGCGGATCGGGCGGGCCGTCATCGACGCGGAGCAGGCCGGTTCCGTCGTCGTGGGCGCGATAGAAGCACGACGTCGCGCCCGTGTGGCACGACGTCCCCGTCGGCTCGACCGCGTACAGCACGACGTCGCCGTCGCAGTCGACGCGGACCTGGCGCACGGCGAGCGTGTGACCGGACTCCTCGCCTTTGCGCCAGAGCTTCGCGCGCGAGCGGCTCCAGAAGTGCGCCTGCGCGGTCGCGAGCGTCTTCTCGAGGGCCTCGCGGTTGGCCCAGGCGAGCATGCGCACCTGTCCAGTCGCCGCCTCCTGTGCGATGACGGGCACGAGCCCGCTCGCGTCGAAGGTGACGGCGTCCAGCAGAGAGCCGGACGGCGGCGCCGCGGGCGCTTCAGGAGAGGGGGCCATTTCCCTGATCTCGCACCGGGACGCCCCGCGCGCGCAAGTATTCGTGCGCTTGCCCCACGGTGAACTCACCGAAGTGGAAGATCGAGGCGGCGAGCACGGCCTCGGCGTGGCCCTGGGCGATGCCCTCGTAGAGGTGCTCGAGCGTGCCCACGCCGCCCGAGGCGATCACGGGGATCGGCACGCTGTCGGCGACGGCGCGCGTGAGCGCGAGGTCGAAGCCGTCGCGCGTGCCGTCGCGATCCATGCTCGTGAGCAGCAGCTCGCCCGCGCCGGCGGCGGCCATGCGCTCGCACCATGCCAGCGCGTCGATGCCCGTGGGCGTGCGTCCGCCGTGCGTGAAGACCTCCCAGCGCGGCGCCGCGGCCGGCGCGGTCGGATCGCGGCGCGCGTCGACGGCGACGACGATCGCCTGATCACCGAAGGCGTCGGCGGCGCGGCGCACGAGCTCCGGGTCGGCGACGGCCGCCGTGTTGATGCCGGCCTTGTCGGCGCCCGCGAGCAGGAGCTGGCGCACGTCCTCGACGGAGCGCACGCCGCCGCCCACGGTGAGCGGAAGGAACACGCGCTCGGCCGTGGCACGCACGACGTCGAGCGTCGTCGCGCGTCCCTCCGCCGAGGCCGAGATGTCGAGGTAGCAGATCTCGTCGGCGCCCTGCGCGTCGTAGGCGGCGGCCACGGCCACGGGATCGCCCGCGTCGCGCAGCTCCTTGAAGCGCACGCCCTTCTTGACGCGCCCGTCGGCGACGTCGAGGCAAGGGATGACGCGCTTGCATAACATGAGGTGGTTTTACTAGATGGCGCGGTCGCGCACGCGGCGGATGGCGTCCTCGACGGTGAACACGCCTTCGTAGAGGGCCTTGCCGATGACGACGGCGAAGGCGCCCGTGTCGAGGAGCCCGTCGAGATCGGACAGGCGGGCCACGCCGCCCGAGGCGATCACGGGGCAGGGATCGAGGCGCCGCGCCAGACGCGCCGTCGCGTCGAGGTTTGGTCCCGTGCGCATGCCGTCGCGGCCGATGTCGGTGTAGAGCACGGCGCCCGCGCCCGCGCGCGCGACGGCCAGCCCCACCTCGACGGCGTCGGCCGAGGTGTCCTCCGTCCAGCCCTCGACCGAGACCTTGCCCTCGCGCGCGTCGACGGCCACGACGATCTTCTTCGGCCAGCGCGCGCACGCCTCACGCACCATGATCGGGTCCTTGACGGCGGCCGTGCCGAGCACGACGTGCTTGACGCCCACGTCGAAGAGCGCCTCGCAGTCCTCGAGTGTGCGCACGCCGCCGCCCACCTCGACCTCGAGGTTCGTCTGTTCGATGATCTTGCGGATGACGGCGCGGTTGTTGGCGCCGGGCTTGGGCGACGCAGCGGCCCGCGCGAAGGCCGCGTCGAGATCGACGACGTGCAGGCGAGGGATGCCGATCTTCGACCAGGCGCGCGCGATCTCCCACGGCTCCTGGCTGTAGATCTTGGCGCTCTCGCGCTTGCCCTGCGCGAGCCGGACGGCCGAGCCCTCGAGCAAATCGATGGCCGGAAAAATCAGCATGGGTGAATCCTCGAGGCATGCTCCATCGTCTCCATCCTCTCTATCCCTCCGTCGGCTCTCACGCGTCGATGAACCGGCGCAGCAGCGCCAGGCCCGCCCACTGACTCTTTTCGGGGTGAAACTGACATCCGAAGACGTTGTCGCGCGCCGCCGCCACGCACAGCTCGATGCCGTGCTCGGTCGAGAGCGCCTTGTCCTCGGGGCGTTCCGGTTCGGGGTAGTAGCTGTGCACGAAGTAGAAATAGGTTCCGTCGGGCGTCGTCGACAGGACGTCGGTCCGGGCGGGCCCGCGCCGCGTCCGGTTCCAGCCCATGTGCGGGATCTTGAGGCCGGGCCCGGCGGGGATGCGGCGCACGCGCCCCGGAAGGACGCCGAGGCCGCGACAGGCCGGATCCTCTTCGCTCGCGTCGAAGAGCACCTGCAGCCCGAGGCAGATGCCGAGGTAAGGCTTGCCCGCGCGGATGCTCTCCATCACCGCTTCGCGCAGCGCGCCGCCGCCGCGGTCGAGGCCCGCGACGCAGCCGCCGAAGGCGCCCTGGCCGGGTACGACGATCTTGTCGGCGCGCGCCAGGCGCTCGGCGTCGGCCGTGACGACGACCTCGGCGCCCGCGGCGGCGAGCGCCTTCTCGACGCTGCGCAGGTTGCCGCTGCCTGTGTCCGCGACGGCGACCGTGATCGTTCCCTTGGCCAAATTGGTGTTGATGATCGTGCTCGTCACCCCGTCAACGTGCCCTTGGTCGAGGGCACGCCGACGACGCGCGGATCGGGGCGCACCGCCATCGACGTCGCGCGCGCGAAGGCCTTGAACAGCGCCTCGACCATGTGGTGGGCATTTTCGCCGTAGCGGACCTCGAGGTGCAGGTTGATGAGCGCGGACGCCGCGAAGCCGCCGAAGAACTCGCGCGCGAGCTCGGCGTCGAAGGTGCCGATGGTCTTGCCCTTGATCTGGTCGGCCAGGTACACGAAGGCCGCCCGGCCCGAGAAGTCGACGGCCGCCTGAACGAGCGTCTCGTCCATGGGCACGAGCGCGTGGCCGTAGCGCGTGATGCCGCTGCGGTCCCCGAGCGCCTCGCGGAAGGCCTGCCCGAGCACGATCCCGACGTCTTCGATCAGGTGGTGCGGGTCGACCTCGACGTCGCCCTTGGCGTCGATCTCGAGGTCGTAGAGGCCATGGCGCGCCACGGCCTCGAGCATGTGGTTGAAGAACGGCACGGGCGTGTCGATCTTGCGGTGACCGGTGCCATCGAGCGCCACGGAGAGTGCGATCTGCGTCTCCGTCGTCTTTCTTTGGACCTTTGCTCGTCGCATCATTCTGGCTTTCGACTGGGGGGCGGGGCCGAACGCGCGCGGATTCTAACCCGGCGGCCCGTCTGGACAAGGATCCCGAGCGGGCGGCGCCACCCCGGTAACCTCAAGGAGAAGCGCACATATAGCGATATACTGCTGGTTGGCCGCGACCATGACGAAGCCCGTGCGTAGCCCGATCCTGGGCTACAACCACAACATCCAATTCCACGGTCACGTCTTCCACGTGCAGACGGAGGACTCGGGGGCGCAGCATGCCCGTCTCTTCACGCACTTGTTCGTGGGGGGGACGATCCTCGCGTCCAAGAAGGAATCGTACGACGCGACGGCTCCCGAGGACGCCGTGCGGCTGCTCATGCAGCGGCTGCACAAAGCCATGATCAAGGAGCTCAAGGACGGCGTCCACGATCCGAGCATCCAGGGGTTCTTCGCGGCGCGTGGCGAGCATATCCAGGTCGGCGACCGCCCTTCGCTCGTGCAGGTGCCGGTCGTCGAGCCGGCGCCGGCCGCGGGCCAGAGCCCCGGGCAGATCGCGGACGATCGACCGCCCGCCGTGTCGGGGAGCTTCGACACGCCGAGCCCGCCGGTCCGGGCGACCACGCCGACGCCGGCGCGGACGACCACGCCGACGCCCGCGCGGGCGACCACCCCGGCGCCCGCGACGACGCCCGCGCCCGCGCGCAAACCGGTCGTCGTCGTCAAGCCGCCCGACCTCAAGAGGCCTCCCGTCGTCGTCACGAGCTCGGCGGAGGGCGTCGTCGTCCAGCGCAACGTCGTCATCAACGTCGGAGGCGGCTCCGCGCCCGTCCAAGGACAGATCTCGCGCGGCACGGCCATGCCGAGGCCCGGCGTTCCGTACGTCGTGCGCGACGGCAGTTATCCCCTGCCGACCGTGAGCCGCGGCACGAGCGCGCACGCCGCGGCGACACCGCCGGCGGAGCCGCCCTCCGCGCCTTCGGCGCGAGACGTCCGGATGCCGTGGGACGCCCCCGCGACCGGCGAGTCTGCGCCGCGCACGCAGACGCCAAGCCCGGCGCCTGAGTACACGCCCACGAGCCGCGTCATGGGTTCCGGGACGGGGCTCCGGGCGCGCCCACCGGGTCCGCCGTCGGAGCGCACGCCCACCGAGAGCGCCTTTTCGGCCGACCTGCCGAGCGACAAGAGCCTCGACGAGGTCATCCTCGAGTACCTGTCCGACGACCCGGAGTAGCGGTCAATCACCTGTGATATCTGCCTTTGGTCCCCTTGCGACAGGTGTAGACCATATGCTACACTTGTGTCATGAGTACGCCCAGGACGGCCTTTGATGACTTCTTCGACGAGCAGATGGCTGACCCCGAGTTCGCGTCGGCCTACGCCGAGGCGCGCGTCGAGATCGATACGTACGACCGGCTCATGCGCGCGATGGAGTCGCTGCGCGCGCGTAGCGGGCTCTCAAAGGCGAAGCTCGCCAGCATGAGCGGGCTGCCGGCGCAGTCTGTCCGGAAGGTCCTCACGGATAAGAAGGCGAACCCGACGATCGCGACGGTGTTCAACATGCTCAACCACCTTGGGTACACCCTTCAGATCGTGCCCCGTCGAGCAGCTCGTCGCCCCGCCTCGACGAAGCGCGCGCCAGCGCGTCGTCACGCGCGCGCGGCCGTCGCCGGCTAGCTGTTTTCGGGCTCCGAAAGCTCCGCGGCGCTCTTAGGAGGCTCGACGCTTCGGGGGTTCATGGCGCGGTACTCGTCGCCGAGCGCCCTCACCTTTGCGTACGCCTGGGGCGAGATCACGGTCTTGAACGGCTTGTCGAGGCCGCTGATGACAACGACGCTCGGCCCGCCGAGACCGACGTCGGCGCCGTCTTTCTCGAGGAGGCAGAACAACCGGTAGTGGTGTCGGTTCGGGCCGTTCACGATCACCTCGTGCCAGCCCTTCATGTCGTCGTGCATCGCCTTCCATTTGCCGCCTCCGTGGACGCGCCACGGCTCGGGCTGCGCGGGAGTGGTCTTCGGGATCGTCTGCTGCTTGGACTTCACGAGATCTAAGATTACGACTTCGGATCTGCCCTGCTCGTTCGGATCTGCCCTACTCGCGCTCGAGGACGCGCTCGACGGCGTCGGTGACGACGTGCGAGATCCGTCACGGACCACTCAGGCAGCTGTAAGTCGAGGCGCCGCGGTTGGCCGTCGCTGGCAGCGCCGGCGGGGGCGCCGATAGGAAATAGGTGGGACCGAGCTTCAGCAACGCGATGAGGATAGCGGTGACTGCCGCGATGAGCGACTTCGCGAGCCATCTTCTCGAGGGCGGCTTCTCTGTCGGTGGCGCGAGCGCCGGAGGCGAGTAGGACGCCTGGATGATCGAGCGAAACGGGAAATCCGACCGTCGTCATGAATCTATTGAGGCACAGGTTGCGAAGTCTCTAAAAATCCGTCATCGCGAACGGGCCGCGCCCTCGGCAGAAGCTGAGTACGACGTCGACATTGGGCCAGCTCCAGCGCCCGCCGTCTCTCCTCGATGCGCGGGTCCACGGGCGCGACGTAAGGCACCCCGCGTTCGGCATGGTTTGGCTCGGCCGCCATCACCTTGAGCTACGCAAGATCAGTCGCCGAGGCGGACGGCGACACCGGCGTCGCCGTCGACGAGGACGAGATCGCCCGCGCGGAAAGCCGTCGTCGCCCCCACGGCGTCGACGACGGCCGGAAGTCCCCGTTCGCGGGCCTGCGCCGCGACGTGGCCGAGGACGCCGCCCGTCTCGACGACGATGGCGGCCGGCGCGAGGAGCGGCAGCTCCGTGGGCAGCAAGGTGCGTGCGATCAGGATCGCCCCTGGAGGCGCAGCGGTGTCGGGAGCGTGAATGTGGGCGCGCCCGATGGCGCGGCCGCTCGCGCCGGACCGTCCGCGCGCGCCGCCGGCGCGGGCGTCCCAGCCGGGGCGCGCGCTCGGTAAGGGAGGTGGATCGGCGAGCGCGGTCGCGTGCGCCTGCCGCGCCGTCGCGACGGCGTGCGTGACGGCCGCCAACGTGAGCGGCTCCTCCTCGCGCGCGTTTCGCCGCACCGATGCGAGCGGCAACCAGAACACGTCCTCGGCGCGCGCCAGCAAGTTGTCGGCTTGCAGGCGCCGCCCCTCGGCCAGCAGGGCGCGTCGGACACAGCTCTGCACGCGCGCGTAGAGCGCATCGTCATCTTCGGCGACGGCGACGGCCGCGCGCGCGGCGTCGAGGAGCGCGCGGCCACCGGGCGGCAACCCCGGCGCGGGCCGCGGGTCGTCGTCTGGCGTGGGCCCCGGAGGCCGCCCGACGAGTCGGTGCAGCGGCGCCGGATCCTCGGCCAAGGTCGGCGCGGCGACGTCCCAAACGGGCGCCTCGTCGCCGAAGCGGGCGAGGTAGGCAGCGATGGCCGCCGCGCGCTCGCCCGGATCGATCGTGGCCGCGATGGCTGCCGCGCGCCGGGACCGCTCCGCGGCGACCGAGGGGACACCGCGCAAGAGGTCGGCGACGTTCGCGTTCGAGCCGTGCGCCGTCAAGGCGGCGGCGAGCGCCTCGCGCGCGGCGCGCGCCGCCGGTTGAATGACGCCGTAGAGAGGCTCGTAGACCGCCACGAAGAGGTCGAGCGCCTCCTCGAGGGAGACGCTCGATCCGAGCGCCGCGAGCCGGGAGTCGGCCGCGAGCGTGAGCGCGCGCAGCGCCTCGGGCGCGCCCGCGGGCGGGGAGGTCGCGCCACCTGGCGCGAAGAAGAGATAGCCGCCGACGACGCGCTGACGGAAGGCCGTGCGGCAACGCTCGTCGACGAGCGCGACGAGACCGGCCTGCGCGGGCGACAGCGGCAAGGGGTTGTGCGCGGCGTCCCAGGTCCAAGGGGCGGGCGTGTTTTCGTCGGCGAGCGCGGCGGCGTGGCTCCACGTGCGGAGCGCGGCGGCGCGGTAGGGACGGAGCTGCACGAAGAGCACGGCGTCGCCCGTGGCGACCCACTCGAGCTCGACGGAGCCGGCGCGCCCGGCGAGGGTGCGCGCCGCCTCGACGACGAAGGCCCGCGCCGAGGGCGACGGCGCGCCGTGTGCGGCCTCGACGAGCGGCTCGGCCATGGCCGCACCGTCGAAGGCGGCCGTGCCCGCGGCGTCGCCCGGCGAAAACGGGTGGATGAGCACGGCCATCGCCAGCTCGCGCGCAGGAAGGCCACGCCTCGCCGCGTAGGCCAGTGCTGCCGGCGCGAGGGTGGCGGCGAGCACCTCGCGGATCGCCGCGGCGACGTCCGCGGCGGCGACGTCGATGCGCGAGAGGAAAAGGCCGGCGCCGAGGGCGTCGGCGCGGTCCTCGAGCGAGGCCGACGAGCGCACGGAGAAGCGCGCGTGCGACGCCGGGTCGAGCTCCGCGAGCGCCGCGCGGAGCTCGGCGGCGAAGCCCGCGGGCCACGGCGCGGCGGTGAGCGCCGCCGCGGCGTCGAGCGCCGCCGCGAGCGTCGCCGCGTCCGCGAGCGCCGGCAGCGGTGGCCCGCCGTCGCGCAGGGCGGCGTAGAGATCGGACGTCACGGCGACGGCTCGAGGCACGGGCAGTCCCGCGGCGGCGAGGCGCAAGAGTGAGCGCGCCTTGCCGCCGATGCGCGGCTCGTCCTCGGGGCGCCCTTGCGCGAGCGGCACGCAGAAGCTCACGAGATCGCCCCCGATCCTCTTGCGTGGCGTGCTAGCTTGCCGGCCCGGGGCAATCGAATGCGTGGTCCGCTCCTCTCGGGTCCGCTCGGCAGCGCGGCGTCGCTCGCCGCGCTCGGGCGTTGGATCGACGGCGCGAGCCCGTTGGTCGTCCTCGGTCCCGTGTGGCTCGCCGAGACGCTCGCGGCCACGACGCGCGTGCTGTTCCTCGATGAGCCCGACGACCGCCGCGTCCTCGTGCGCGCGCGCCGTCGCGCCGATAAGCTCTCGCGGCCGCTCGCCATCGCCATCGCGGGCGCGGACCTGCCGCTCCGACGCGGCTCCTTGGGCGCGCTCGTCGTCGAGAACGCAGCGGGCTTGCCGGCCGACGAGGCGGCCCGGTGGATCGCGGCGCTCGTGCCCTGCCTGCGGCCCGGCGGGCGCCTCGTCGCCGTCGACGCGACGGGGAGCCCGGACGCGGCGGCGCGGGTCGCGGGCGTGTTCCTGTCGGCGGCGCTCATCGACCTGGCTCAGGAGTGGCCGCGCGACGGCGTCGTCGTCACGGCCGGCGCCGCGCCCGCGGCGGTCGTCGTGGACGCGAGGTTCTGGATCGCGGGCGAACAAGCCACGCGCTGAGCCTACAGCACTCCCGCGGCCCGGCGGCGTGGATCGGAGACGCGCGCGCGATTGCTGCTACGCTGGAAGTGGATGCTGCGGCGGTGGAGCCTGGGCCTGGCGCTGTCGGTGGCGCTGCACGGCGGCGTCGTCGGCGTCGTCGTCGCGTTGACGTGGTTGCGCGGCGGCGCTCCCGGTCGCATCGACATCGACGTCGTCGGCATGCGGCTCGACGACGTCAAGGACTTGCCGCTCGGCGCTGCCGCCGCCGAGCGCGTCGCGCGCCGGCGCGCCCACGCCCCCGAGACGGTCGAGAAGGTCGGGACGCTCGCGACGCGCGCCGCTCCGGGCGCGCCGCGCCCCGGCGCCGACGACGGAGTCGACGACGGTAACGGCGGTCCCGGCCCCACCGATCTCGGCCAGCTCGGCCCCCAGGGCTCGCGCTTCACGATGTTGTTGCGCGTCGATCGCCTCAAGGGCACGCCGTTCGCCGCGCCCGTTGACCACCTGCTCATGCGCATGCCCGATCGCCGCGATCTGCTCGAAGGGACGGGCCTTTCGTTCTATGACGACTTCGAGGCGTTGCTCGTGGCGACGCCGAACCCCCTCGACTACCGCGTGACGTTCCTCGCGGCGCGGCACCACGTGGGCGACAGCGCCATGCGGTCGGCCATCGATCGCGGCGCGCACGCCACGGGACGCGTCGTCGCCTGGCGCAGCGAGGGTGGGCGCCCGTGGGGCGAGCGGCGCGCGCGCCGCGGAACTGTGGCGCCCGCGACGGGCGACGAGCGGCTCATCGTCCTGCCGGCGTCGGGGCTCGTCGTCGTGACGCCGCCCGCCTACCGCGCGTTGCTGCTCGCGCCCGCCCGGCGGAGCAGCGACGCGGGCGCAGGCGCGGACGCCGACCCCGAGGGCGGCGCGCCGGACGCCGGGCGGACGAGCCCGAGCTGGGCGGCCTTGCTCCAGCGCATCGACGACGAGAACGGCCTCCTGCCGGACAACGCCGTCGCGATGGCGTCGGCCGTCGATCTCTTCGAGCGTTCCGGGAACAGACCCGTGCTCTTCCTGGGCGTCGAGCTCGAGGTCCCGCGCGCGCTCGCCGTCGTGCTCGGCATCGAGCCCGAGCCGTTCCTCGAGATCACGGCGACGTTCACGCGCGAGGCCGACGCGCGGCGCTGGGAGGAGACTTGGCCGGAGCTGCAGCGCAAGCTGCGCTCGAACCCCTACGTCGTGCTCGGCGGCCTCACGCCGCTCGTGGCGCGCCTCACCTCGACGCGCGAGGGGAACGCCGTGCGCCTGCGCCTCACCGCGACGCCGGACGAGACGGTGCGGCTGCTGCAGCTCGCGGCAACCGTGCTGCCCGGCTAGGGTCCGCGACCGAAGGTCGCGAAGGGGTGGTGGCAGGGCGTGAAGGCCCCGACGCCGCGCCACTCGGGTTGCCGGGCTTGCCGCCGTTCTTGATCCGCTCGGCCTCGGTCTCGGCGTCGATCTCCTCCATGGTCGTGCGCAGCTTGCCGCCCGTGTCGTTGGCCTTGACGCCTGGGGGCCGCTCCCACGGCACGTCCTCGAGCGGCTGCCGCGCCGTCACCTCGGTCATGTAGCGCGCGAACATCGGGACGGTGAGCATGTAGGCCGCATCTTTGAGGCCGAGGGGGCGTTCGCGCCGATCGTCGCCCAGCCAGGTCGTCGTCATCCAGCGCGACGTGTAGCCCACGAACCACGTGTCCATCGTCTTGCTCGAGGTGCCGGTCTTGCCGGCCGCGAGCAGGTTGGCCGTGCGGATCGCGGGCGCGTGCCCGTGCGTGACGACGTGCCGGAGCAGCGTCGAGGTGAGCCACGCCGTGCGCGGCGAGATCACGGGCTCGGGCCGCACGTCGGCGACCGCCACGAGCCGATCGAGGCGTTCGGAAGGCGAGCCGAAGGGATCTCCGAGCGACGTGTGGTCCTCGACGACCACGCCGGCGCGGTCGCGCACGCGGCGGATGTACACCGGGTCGACGAGCACGCCGTTGCGCGCAAAGGCGCTGAAGGCGCGCGTCAGCTCGTCGGTGTGCGTGCACGACGCGCCGAGCGCGAGCGCCTGGTCGGGGATGATCTTCGTCGAGAAGCCGAGGCGCCGCGCCCAGGCCTCCACCTCGGGGCCGCCCACGAGCTTGAACAGCTGGACCGACGGCACGTTCTTCGACCAGATGAGCGCGTATTCGAGCGTCACCTGATATTCGACGGTGTTATTCAGGTTCGTGGGCGTCCAGATCTCCCCCGTGATCGGGTCGACCTCGGCGCGCGGCACGTCATTGAGCAGCGACGCGAAGCCGTAGCCCTTGTCGAGCGCGAGCGAATAATAGATGGGTTTGTAGGACGAACCCGGCTGCCGGCAGGCCTGCGCGACGCGGTCGTACTCGGAGCGGTCGAAGTCGTCGCCGCCGACCATGGCGACGACGTAGCCCGAGCCGTGGTCGTAGCTGAAGATCGCGCCCTGCACGCGCGGGGTCTGCTCGAGCGTCAGCTCGACGGGCGCGCCCTTCGGCGCCAGGCGTTTGGCGGCCTTCTCGTCGTAGCCCGGCAGCCACTGCACCTCGCCCTTCCCGTCGTACGTCCAATCGGAGAAGCGGCGCAACTTCGAGCGGTGCGCGTTCGCCACCCACACCGCGTCGCCCCTGCGCAGCACTCCCACCGCCGTCTCGAGCACGCGGCCGTTCGTGAAGTCCTTCGTGCTGTACGGCCAGGCCCAAAGGAGGCTCGCGGGCGGCAGGGCGTAGACGTGCTCGCCCACGCGCACCTTCGCGCCGCCGTCGTCCGCGACGGCCTCGACGAGGCCGAGGTAGAGGCGGCCCTCGGCGGGCGGCTCGCCGCCGTAACGCGCGGCGAGGCGCCGTCGAAACTCCGTGGCGGCGGCGCCCACGAAGTGCGCGACGGGCCCGCGCCAGCCCTGGCGCTTGTCGAGCTTGCGCGCCGAGAAGTCGACGTTCTCCTGGGCCGCGAGATCGATCCACGGCACGAGGGACGTCTCGATCTGCAGGCCGCCCTCGAGCAGCCTCTTCTCTCCGTAGCGCTTCATGACGTCGCGCCGCACGTGCTCCGTGAAGTACGGCGATTCGGTGTGGAAGTAGTCGGGCCGCTGGCGGACGGTCACGGGACGCGCGCGCCAGCGGTTGGCCTCGTCGTCCGTGAGCTGGCCCGAGGCCACCATGGCGCCCAGCACCTGATCGCGCCGCGCGCGCGCCCGCTCGACGCTCGTGAGTGGAGAGAAGCGCGATGGCGCGCGCGCGAGCCCCGCGAGAGTCGCCATCTCGCCGAGGTCGAGCTCGTCGATGGCCTTGTCGAAATAGCGCCGCGCCGCCGCCGCGACCCCGTACGCGCCGTGTCCGAGGAAGATTTGGTTCAGGTACAGCGTGAGGATGTCGCGCTTCGAGTACTTGGCTTCGATGCGGCGCGCGAGGATCGCCTCGCGGACCTTGCGCTGGAGCGTGCGCTCGGGGCCCAGGAAGGACTTCGCGACCTGTTGCGTGATCGTCGAGCCGCCCTGCGCAACCTCGCCGGCGCGAAGGTTGGCGCCGAGCGCGCGCGCGATGCCGCGCAGGTCGAGGCCGCCGTGCTCGTAGAAGCGCCGATCCTCGGCGGCCAGGAAGGCGTTCACGAGCACGGGCGGGAACTTTTCGAAGGGCAGGATCTCTCGCCGTTCGGCCGCGAGCTCGGCGAGGGGCGTGCCGTCCCAGGCGCGAATCATCGTCGTCGTCGCGGCGGTCTCGTGGTACGTCGCGAGGTCCGGCAACGTGGGTAGCGTCGCCGCGAAGTAGACGTAGACGCCCACGAGCCCGAACAGCACGACGCCGATCGCGCCCAGGAACGCGAACGCGTACAGCTTGAATAGCCAGTGGAAGAAGCCGCCGTCCGACTTGTTCGTCACCTCGATATGGTCGCCGACGCCGGCGGCGCCAGGCCCGGTCGGGCCGACAGCCCCG
Organism: Polyangia bacterium; assembly: GCA_036494575.1. Lineage (GTDB taxonomy): Bacteria > Myxococcota_A > Polyangia > Fen-1088 > Fen-1088 > DASZFV01. The sequence continues at coordinate 22,647 of DASXOE010000067.1, forward strand.
GGCCGCGGCCCGGGCGGCGGCGGCGGCATCGGCGGGGGCTGCATGGGGCAAGCACGTTAGCACGCTGACGTCGGGTTCGGCCGCGGCGCTGTTGAAGGCCGCGCGCCGCCATGCTCCCATGAGGTGAGGAGACCAGTGGAGCTTTTCGAGCGCGCCGCCAAGAGCGGCCAAGGCGACGGCCGAGGGGACGACGAGACGCTCGAGGGGACGATCGATCGCATCGTCTTTTCGGGCGGCGATGGCGCGTTCACCGTGGCGCGCCTCAAGCTCCAGGGCGGCGCCGACGTCGTGACCGTCGTGGGCAGCTTGCTGGGCGTGCCGGCCGGCGCGGCGCTGCGCGTGCAGGGGCGCTACGAGACGACGGCGCGCTTCGGCGAGCAGTTCCGCGTCGCGCGCTACACGGAGGTTGCCCCCGCGACCCTCGACGGCATCCGCCGCTACCTCGGTTCCGGCCTCATCAAGGGCATCGGGCCCGAGTTCGCCGGCCGCATCGTCGAGCGCTTCGGCATAGAGACGCTCGAGATCCTCGACTCCGATCCTGGGCGCATCAGCGAGGTGTCGGGCATCGGCCCGGCGCGCGCGAAGTCGATCCGCGCGGCCTGGAGCGCCCAGCGCGAGGTGCGCAAGGTCATGGTGTTCCTGCAGGGCTACGGCGTCTCGCCGGCCTTCGCGGCGCGCATCTACAAGCGCTACGGCGCCGCCGCCATCGCGCGCGTGCGCGAGAACCCCTACCGGCTCGCCTTCGACGTCTGGGGCATCGGCTTTCTGTCGGCCGACAAGCTCGCGTCGGCGCTGGGCATCGAGAAGGAGTCGGACGTGCGCGTCGATGCGGGCGTGCGCCACGTCATCCAGGAGTGCGCGACGAACGGCAACGTCTTCGTGCCGCGCGGGCGCCTCGTGCGCCAGGCGGCGGCCCTCCTCGAGGTCGCCGAAAAGCTCGCCGACACCGCCGTCGACCGCCTCGCGCGCGCGGGCGACGTCGCGCTCGACGCGGGCGTCAACGCGGGCGCGCTCGAGGCGGGCGACGCCGTCTACGACGCCGACCTATACCGGGCCGAGCGAGCCGTCGCCGAGGGGCTGCGCAAGCTGCTCGACGGGCGCGCCGCCTCGATCGAGGTCGACGTGCCGCGCGCGCTCGCCTGGTACGAGCAGCAGGCCGGAATCACGCTCGCGCGCCAGCAGGCCGAGGCCGTCGCGCTCGCGCTCGCGGGCAAGGTGGCCGTCGTCACGGGCGGGCCGGGCGTCGGCAAGACGACGATCGTGCGCGGCATCGTCTCGATCCTCTCCCGGAAGGGCCTGCGCATCGCGCTGGCCGCGCCCACGGGCCGCGCCGCCAAGCGGCTCTCCGATCAGGCGGGCGTGCCGGCCTCGACGCTCCACCGCCTGCTCGAGTGGCGCCCCGCCGAGGGCGCGTTCTCGCGCAATGCCACGCGCCCGCTCGAGTGCGATCTGCTCGTCGTCGACGAGGCCTCGATGCTCGACGTGCGCCTGGCCGCCGATCTCCTCGCGGCGCTCGCGCCCGCGACGCGCCTCGTGCTCGTGGGCGACGTCGACCAGCTGCCGTCGGTGGGGCCGGGGCGCGTCCTGCGCGACGTCATCGAGTCGCGCGCCGTTCCCACGGTGCGCCTCACCGAGATCTTCCGCCAGGCGGCCGAGAGCCTCATCGTCACGAACGCCCACCGCATCCATGACGGCGAGCTGCCCGAGCTCGGCGCGCCGCCGCCGCCGGGGATCGGCGACGACAAGCGCGACTTCTTCTTCATCGAGGAGGACGACCCGGTCAAGGCCGCAACGCTCGTGCGCGATCTCGTGACGACGCGCCTGCCGCGCCGTTACGGCCTGCAGCCGCACGACGTGCAGGTGCTCGCGCCGATGCACCGGGGCGAGCTCGGCGCGGGGAACCTGAATCTGCTCTTGCAGGAGGCGCTCACGGCCGGCGCGCCCGGCATCCAGCGCGGCGCGCGCCAGTACCGCGTGGGCGACAAGGTCATGCAGGTGCGCAACGACTACGACAAGGAGGTCTGGAACGGCGACATCGGCGTCATCGTGCGCGCCGAGTCCGTCGACGGCGCGGGCGCGCTCACCGTCCGCTTCGAGGAGCGGGACGGCGATCGCGAGGTCGACTACGACTCCGACGATCTCGACGAGCTCGCGCTCGCCTACGCCGCCACCGTCCACAAGTCGCAAGGCTCGGAGTACGTCGCCGTCGTCCTCCCCGTGCACACGCAGCACTTCGTGATGTTGCAACGCAACCTGCTTTACACGGCGGTCACGCGCGGCAAGCGCCTCGTCGTCCTCGTGGGGTCGCGCAAGGCCCTCGGCATCGCCGTGCGCAACGCCGACGTCTCGCTGCGATGCTCCGGCCTCGCCCACCGCCTCGCGGCGCGGTAAAAACGGGCTTACTCGCCCCCGGTTCCTATATGATTCAAATGACGACAGACGGGGCGTGCCCGCGCCCGACACCGACGCCACGGTGGCGTGCCGCTCGGCGCGCATGGCGCTGAGGAGCTCGGCGCGCGTCATGCGCGGCCGGCGCGCGAGGCCGGCGCGAGACCCTTCTCGAAGCAGCGGAACAGGCCCTTGCGAAACCGGACTTGCCCGACGTCCTCGTAGCCGAGCGCCTGGTAAAGGCGCAACGAAGGCGCGTTGCCCGTGAAGGCGTCGAGGCGAATCGCGGCGCAGCCGAGGCGGCGCGCCGCGAGCTCGGCGAAAGCCATGAGGTGGCGGCCGAGGCCGCGGCGCTGGCAGCGCGGGTCGACCATGAGGCGGTGAACGACGCCCACGTCGCGGCCCTCGAGGCGCCACGCGACGCCGGAGTACTCGGGCGCCTGGCGCTGGTCGACGACGAAGGCGCCCGCGATGGGGTGCCCGGGCATCGCGGCAATGTAGAGCGCGCCCGCGGCCACGTCGGCCCTCAGGGTCGCCTCGCTGGGATAAAGGTCGTCCCACTGGTCGATGCCGGTGCTCAACATGTGGGCCACGCAGACCCGCAGAAGCTCGAGGAGGCGCGGCAGATCGTCTTCGTGGGCGCGCCTGACCAGTACGCTCGGGACTCGCATCGTTCGTCGCCTCCTCCCCCGGCGAGACATTAACACCGCCGTCTCAGGCCCGTCGGGACGTGACGGCCGTCGCAGGAAAAGTCGCTCGGCGCGCCGCCCTGGGACGGCGTATAGTTCGCGCGCCCTCCTTGGCTTTGCCTCGATGATGTTGAAGTCCGTCTCCCGAGAGGCACGGGTGCTCCTGAAGATCAGTTTTCTGACGACCTTCGCGGAGTCCATGCTCGTGCCGATGTACTCAGCCTTCACCGAGAAGGTGGGCGGGAGCATTCTCGACGCGGGCATCGCCTTCGCCGTGTTTTCGATGGCGACCGGCATCGTCATCACGCTCATCGGCACGCGGCCCTGGTTCCAGCTCCACGTTCGCTCGTGCCTCATGCTCGGCTTCCTCGCGTCGGCGTGCTGTGACTTCTCGTACGTCTTCGTCAACAATCGATGGCAGCTGTTCGCCGTACAGGTGATCGCGGGCCTCGCGACCGGGCTCATCGAGCCCGCCTGGGACTCGCTCTTCACGGACGACATCGAGCACTCGTCGGCCAAGCACTGGTCGATCTGGGCGGGCGGCTCGCACCTCGTCGCGGGCACCGCCGCCCTCATCGGCGGCCTCGTCGTCGCCTACTTCTCGTTCACGGCGCTCTTCCTCGCGATGTGCGCCATCGACAGCTCGGCCTTCATCGTCGCCTGGCGCGGCCGCGGCGTCGAGTCGTCATGAGCTCGGCGTGACGGCGACGGCCGTGCCGTAGGCCAGCACCTCGGTCACGCCGATCGCGATCTCGTTGGCGTCGTAGCGCACGCCCACGACGGCGTTCGCCCCCAGGGCCGCCGCGTGCCGCAGGCAGAGCTCGAGCGCGTCCCGGCGCGCGTGCTCGCACAGCTCGGTGTAGACCGTGATGTTGCCGCCCACGAGGATCTGGAGGCCCGCCACGAAGTTCCCGATGACGGAGCGCGAGCGCACCGTGATTCCGCGGACGACGCCCAGGCTGCGCACGATCTTGTGACCGGGGACCTCGAAGGTCGTCGAGACCATCTCGGCCGGCACGGTGGGGAGAGTGGGGGCGAGGTCGCGGGCCATGGCGTCTCCTTTTTCAGGGCTCTCGGTGGGCGTGCGCGCGAGCCCGCGCCTTCTTGCGGGTCCGCATGTTGATGAGCTCGACGGCGAGCGCGAAGGCCATCGCGAAGTACACGTACCCCTTGTCGATGTGGTGGCCGAAGGCGTCGGCGACGAGGAGGACGCCGATGAGGAGCAGGAAGGCGAGCGCGAGCACCTTCATGCTGGGATGGCGCGCGATGAAGTCGCTGATGGCGTCGGCGAAGACGAGCATGACGCCGACGGCGATCATCATGGCGGCGATCATGATGACGACGGCGCGCGCCATGCCCACGGCCGTGATGACCGAGTCGAGCGAGAAGACGATGTCGAGCAGGAGGATCTGCGCGAGCGTCACGCCGAAGCCGGCGCTGCCGGCGGTGGCCGTTTCTTCGCGCTCCTCGCCGCCGCCCCCTTGCTCGAGGCGCTCGTGCAGCTCGAGCGTCGCCTTGGCCATGAGGAAGAGCCCGCCGCCCAGCAGGACGAGATCGCGCCCCGAGAAGCCGCGTCCGATTAGATGAAAGAGCGGCCGCGTGAGGCTCATGATCCACGACAGCATCAGCAGGAGGCCCACGCGCAGGATGAGGGCGAGGCCGATGCCGAGGCGGCGCACGCGCTTGCGCTGCGGCGCCGCCACCTTCTGCGAGAGGATCGCGACGAAGATGATGTTGTCGATGCCGAGGACGATCTCCATGACGGCGAGGCTCAGGAGGCTCGCGAGGCCCTCGGGCGTGAAGAGGACGCGCGGATCGAACACGCCGGGTCAGCTCTGGCCGAGCTTGGCGGCCACGCCCGCCGCTTCCTCGACGGCGCGCGCGATGACGGAGCGGATGCGGCCGTCCTCCATCGTGAGCAGGCCGGCGATCGTGCAACCCGCGGGCGTCGTCACCTGATCCTTGAGCGCCGCCGGGTGCATGCCCGTCTGCAGCACCATGCGCGCCGCGCCCTGGAACATCTGGGCGGCGATCTCGACGGCCATGTCGCGGCGCAGGCCCATGTGCACGCCGCCGTCGGCGAGGGCCTCGAGCATGATGTACGCGAAGGCCGGGCCGCTGCCGTTCAGGCTCGTGACGGCGTCCATGAGCTTGTCGTCGGCCTCGAGGCAGCGCCCCACGCAGCGGAAGATCTCGAGCGCCTTGCCGGCCTGCTCGTCGGTGACGCCGGGGCCGCGCGCGATGACGGTCATGCCCTCGCCGATGAGGCAGGGCGTGTTGGGCATGGCGCGGATGACCTGGCTCTCGGGCAACCACGCCGAGAGCTGCTCGAGCCGCACGCCGGCTGCGATGCTGATGACGACCTTGCCCGCGAGCAGCTTGCGCATCTGCGGCGTGCCGATGGCGGCGCCCACCTCGTGCGGCTTGACGCACACGACGACGACCTCGGCTGCGCGGCAGGCCTCGGCGTTGTCGCTCCCCGCGCGGATCCCGTGCTTCTCGCGCAGAGCCTTGACGACCTCGGCGCGGCGATCGGTCGCGAAGACCTGCGCGGCCTCGAGCCGCCCCGAGTGCAGCAGCCCGCGCACGATGGCCTCGCCCATCGTGCCGCAGCCCAGCACCGTCAGCGTCTGGTTTTCGGCGAGCATGATGGCGAACTATTGCACGAAAAGGCGGCCTCGCGGCGCGGCTGCAGCGGGGCGCGAGCCGGGGCGAAGCCGGCGTCTATTCAGCGTAGCTCGAGCGCAGCTTGGCGCGCGCCATCTGGCCCACCTTGGTGCGGCCCGCGGCCTCGGCGACAGCGCTCAGGATCTCCTCGCCCGCGGGGTGCCGGCGGTCGGCGAAATGGAAGCCGATCTGGTAGCGCGTCTCGGCGGCGAGGCCGCGGTCGCGGCGCAGCGCCGCCGCGAGATCGAAGCTCCGCTCGGCGAGCTGGCCGAAGATCGTGAAGGCCTCGTCGCGCCGCCCGGCGGCGAGCTCGAGCGTGGCCCAGGCGTAGCCGTCCTCGGGCGTGGCGGCGGGGTCGCGGCCGAGCGCGCGCAGCGCGGCCAGGGCGCGCTCGGGTTTCGTCTTGCGCAGCTTCGTGGCGGCCGCGCGGAGCGCCGCGGCCGTTGCGGCGGGGTCGGCTTCGCGCGCGACCTGGAGGAGCGGCTCCCACACCGGCTTGCCCGCCGCGAGACGGGCGACGGCGGCCGCGCGGATGGCGCGCGTCGTCTTGACGTCGAGGGCGCGCAGGTGCGGTCGCAGGAGGCGCGCGAGGAGGCCGGCGCGATCGGCGTCGGGCGCGTCGAGCAACGCGCGCGCGAGCACGACGCCGGCGTCGGGACGGGACGAGAGCGCCGTGGCCGCTGCCTCCGCGAGGGCGCGCTCGCGCGTGCCCAGCAAGAGCTGCCCGAGCGCGCGCGAGGCCTCGGGGCCCGGCATCTGCGCGAGCCGTTCGGCCGCGAGGCGCGCGCGCTCGGCCTCGGGGTGCGCCGCGAGCTTGCCGAGGCGCGCCGCGAGGGCGCCCGGCACCGGCAGGCAAGCCAGCGTGAACAGCGCCGTGCGCGCCGTGGCAAGCGGCGCCGCCTCGGCGATGCCGAGGACCTTCGCCGCGACAGGGCCGGCAGACTTCAGGGTCTTCGGCGGGGCGGTCTTCTTGGCGCCGGCGACGGAGTGTCCCGTGGAATGTCCCAAGGAGCGTCCGACAAAGCGCAGCGCGATGAGCGCCTCGTCGCGGACCTCGGGCGCGCGCTTGCTCCCCGAGGCGTGCTCGAGGAGGGTGGGGACGACCGTCTCGTCCTCGAGGAAGCCCAGCACGCGGAGCGCCGCCACGGTGGCCGCGGGCGAGTCCTTGGTCTTTTTGAGCCCGAGAAAGTGCTTCACCTCGGTGAGGTACATGCGGCGCTCGCGCCCGTCGGCGTCCTTGATGGGTTGCCGGGCCGCGAGCGTCGCCGCGCGCGCCTTCTCGATGTCGGCCGTGTCGAGCCCGGCCAGCAGCGTCGAGATCGCGGCCTTGCCGCCCAGTCGCGCCAGGGCCTCCTCGACGGCTCGCCGCTCCTCGCCCTCCGTGGCGCCGAGCCGCGCGCGCAAGGCGGGGAGCGCCGCTTCACCGAACGCGCTCACGGCGCCGGCGGCGGCGCGCCTCACGCCCTCGTCACGCGACGCGAGCAGCGGCAGCAGGTTTGGCAGGGCCTTGGGCGTGGCGATGCGCGCGAGGGCCTCGGCGGCGTGCCGCTGCAGCGGCGCCAAACCGCTGTCCGCCATGGCGACGAGCCCCGCGACGAGCCCTGGATCGCGCAGCCCGAGCTCGCCCACGACGATGGCGGCGGCGATCTGGCGCTCCGTCGCGTCGCTCGCGAGCAAGGCGGCGAGCTTCTTCGCGATGCCCTTCCCGTTGGTGCCCGTCATGGGGCGGTCATTGTACTCCCGCGGGCGGCCGATGGTTCCGTGGCGTACTCGAGGCGCGCGGCGTCCGCGGACAACCGGTCCGGCTTCGTCGAGACCTGCTTCGATGGCCCGACGGGGCGTGAGCCGTCTGCGGTAGTCGTCACTCAGCCCTGCACGAGTTTCATGATGCGGCGCGCGGGTGGATTCCCGCCGTGCCCGACGGTAGATTGATCGGCCATGTCCGAGTCGCGCCGCCATCTCGCCGATGCCCAGCGCATCGTCGTCAAGCTGGGCACGCACGTCGTCACCAACGACGGCGTCGAGCTGGCGCAGGGCCGCCTCACGGACATCGTCGAGGGCGTGGCGCGCTTGCGGCGCGCCGGGCGCGAGGTCGTCATGGTGTCGAGCGGCGCCGTCACGATGGGCGCGCGGGCCCTCGGCCTGCCCGAACAACCGCGCTCGCTCGGGCTGCGCCAGGCCTGCGCGGCGGTCGGGCAGAGCCACCTCATGGGCGTCTACACGCAAGCTTTCGCGACGCTCGGCCTCACGGCGGCGCAGGTGCTCCTCACCGAGGAGGATCTGGCCGATCGCGATCGCGCCTTGTGCGTGCGCACGACGCTCATGCGCCTGCTCGAGCTAGGCGCCGTCCCCATTTTGAACGAGAACGACAGCGTGAGTGTCCGGGAGCTCATCGTCTACCGGAAGACGCTGAACCCCGGCGCGGCCGGGCCGGTGTCGGCGGCGCGCGCCGTCGCGGTCCGCACGGGGTTCGGCGACAACGACGGGCTCTCGGCGCGCGTCGCCGTCAGCCTCGACGCCGACCTGCTCGTGATGCTCACGAACGTCGCTGGTCTCTTCACGGCGAATCCCAAAGACGATCCGACGGCCACGCGCATCGCCGAGCTCGTTACCGTCGATGAAACGGCCCGCGCGCGCGCGAGCGGCGGCTCGGCGGGCGGCAGCGGCGGCATGGCGAGCAAGCTCGAGGCGGCGGCGCTCGCGACGGGCGAGGGAACGACCGTGCTCATCGCGGGCGGCGCCGAGCCGCGCGTGCTCGAGCGCGCCCTCGCGGGCGAGGATCTGGGCACGCTCATCCCGGCGCCCGAGCGGCGGCGCGCGCGCATCCGTCACATCGCCGTGGGCGCGCGCCACCGCGGCGCGCTCGTCGTCAACGAGGGCGCGCTGCGCGCGCTCACGAGCTCGAAGGCGTCGCTCTTGCCCATCGGCGTCGTCTCGGTCGACGGCAACTTCGAGCAGGGCGACGTCGTCGAGGTGCGCGACGGCAGCGGCCGCGTGCACGGCCGCGGCGTCGTGAACTACCCGGCCGAGGCGTGCCGCAAGCTCGCGGGCCGCCACAGCGACGACATCGACGCCGTGCTCGGGTGGCGCGGCTACGACGCGCTCATCACGCGCGACAACCTGGTCATGGGAGCGGTGTAATGACGACGAACACGACGGCCATACGGGACACGGCGCGCGCCGCGCGCGCCGCGGGCGGCAAGCTCGCGCGCCTCACGGCCGAGGGGCGCGCGGCCTTGCTCCTCGACCTCGCGTCGGGCCTGCGCGAGGCGCCGGCGCGCGCCGCGATCCTCGCGGCCAACGCCGAAGACGTCGCCGCCGCGAAGGCCGGCGGGGTCGCGCCCGCGCTCGCCAAACGGCTCGGCATCGACGGCAAGAAGCTCGACGGCCTCGTCGACGGCCTCCAGCAGCTCGCCGCCATGCCCGATCTCGTGGGGCGCGCGACGCTGCGCCGCGAGCTCGACGACGGCCTCGTGCTCGAGCGCGTGTCCTGCCCGCTCGGCCTGCTGGGCGTCGTGTTCGAGTCGCGCCCCGACGCGCTCGTGCAGATCGTGGGCCTGGCCTGGAAGAGCGGCAACGCCGTCCTGCTCAAAGGCGGGCGCGAGGCCACGAAGACGAACCAGGCCCTCATCGCGATCGTCCACGGCGTGCTCGGCAGGCACGTCATCGACGAGCGCGCCGCCGTCCTGCTCGCGGGCCGCGAGGACGTCGTGGCCGTGCTCGCGCTTCACGGCACGGTCGACCTCGTCGTCGCGCGCGGCTCGTCGGAGTTCGTGCGCTACATCCAGGGCAACACGCGCATCCCCGTCATGGGCCACGCGGCGGGGGTCTGCCACGTCTACCTGCACCACGCCGCCGACCCGGGCATGGCGGCGCGCGTGGTCGTCGACGCGAAGACGACCTACGCCGCGGCCTGCAACGCCGCCGAGGCGCTCCTGTGGGACGCCGAGGCGGGCGGGGCGCTCGACGCGTGCGTCGAGGCGCTCGCCGCCGCGGGCGTCGAGATGCGCGCCTGCGAGGAGACGCGTCGCCGTCACCCGAAGCTCGTCGCCGCGAAGGACGCGGACTTCGGCTTCGAGTTCGGCGCGCCCGTCATCGCCATCAAGCAGGTGCGAGACCTCGACGCCGCGCTGGCCTTCATCGACGCCCACGGCTCGCGTCACACCGAGGCCATCATCACGAAGGACGAGGCCGCGGCCGCGCGGTTCCTCGCCGAGGTCGACGCCGCCGGCGTCTACCACAACGCCAGCACGCGCTTCGCCGACGGCTACCGCTACGGCCTCGGCGCCGAGGTCGGCATCAGCACCGACAAGCTCCACGCCCGCGGCCCGGTGGGCGTCGACGGCCTGCTGACGTACCGCTGGCTCCTGCGCGGCCACGGCCAGCTCACCGCCGACTACGGCCCCGGCGGCAAGCCGTTCAAGTTCCGGGATCTCTAGGGCGCGGCGTCAGGCGAAGTCACGCGACAGTCGGCAGGTGGATGCCGCACTCCTTGTTCTCGGGATCCTCCCACCACCAGCGGCCGGCGCGCGGGTGCTCGCCGAGCTGGATGGCGCGCGTGCAGGGCGCGCAGCCGATCGACGGGTAGCCCTTGTCGTGCAGCGGGTGTACGGGCACGCCGTTCGCCCTGGCGTAGGCGCGGACCTGCTCCATCGTCCAGCCGATGAGCGGGTTGAGCTTCGTCATGCCGCCGTGCGCGGCGTCGAGCTCGACCTCGGCGCCGCCCTCGCGCGTGACGGACTGCTCGCGGCGCAGGCCCGTGAACCAGGCGTCGAGCTCGGCGAGCGCGCGGCCGAGCGGCTCGACCTTGCGGATGCCGCAGCACTCGTGCCGGTTGTCGAGCGAGTCGCGGAAGCTGTAGAGGCCCTTGGCGCGGATGAGCGTCTCGACGGCCTCGCGCTGCGGGAACATCCACTGGATCTCGAGGTCGTACTTCATGCGCACGCGCTCGGCCGTCAGGTAGGTCTCGTCGTGCAGGCGCCCGGTGTCGAGCGCGAAGACGCGCGCCCGGCCGCCCGCCGCGCGGCTGGCCTTGTGCACGAGGTCGATGACGACGCAGTCCTCGACGGAGAAGCTCGACGCGACGGCGACGCGCGCGCCGAAGCGCTCCACGGCCCATTTCACGACGGCGGCGGGCTCGGCCCCGCGCAAGGTGGCGGCGGCTTCGGCGATCTCCGGGGCTGGGGCGAGCGTTCTCATGAGGGCCGGCAGTTTAGCGGACTCCGCCGCGCTCGGGCGCACGCGCGGTGGACGGTGTCCGCTGATGTGTGTCCATTATACTGTCCAAATGTCCATCGCGCCTTGACCGACCGGGGCCCCGCTCCCTATAGTGATGATGCATCGACGGCACCCGGAGAGACTCGATACATGCTGTTCCCACTCTTTCTCAAGCTCGCGGGGCGTGAGGTGCTCGTCGTCGGCGCCGGGCCCGTCGGCACGGCGAAGGCGCGGTCGCTCCTCGAGTCAGGCGCGCGCGTCACCGTCGTCGCGCCCGAGGCCGAGCCCGAGCTGCGCGAGCTCGCCGCGGCGGGGGCCCTTCGCCTCGAGGCGCGGGCGTTCGTCGGGGGCGATCTGGACGGCGCGTGGCTCGTCGTCGCCGCGGCCACGCCCGAGGTGAACCGCGCGGTCGCGGCGGCGGGCGAGGCGCGCCGCACCTTCGTGCTGGCCGTCGACGATCCCGCCTCGGCGAGCGCGTACGGCGCGGGTGTCGTGCGGCGCGGCGGCGTTACCGTGGCGGTTTCGACGGACGGCCGGGCGCCCGCCCTCGCGGGGCTGCTGCGCGAGGCGCTCGAGGCCGTGTTGCCCGACGAGCTCGCGAGCTGGACCGCCGAGGCCGAGCGCTTGCGCGGCCTCTGGAAGGCCGAGGGCGTGCCGATGGCGGCACGGCGGCCGTTGCTGCTCGACGCGCTCAACCGCCTCTACGCCGAGCGCGAGGCGGCGCGGCCCGCGAACGACGCGCGCGCTGCCGCGTCCGCGCCGGCTGCCGCGCCGACGCCCTCCGCGCGGGTCTCGCTCGTGGGCGCCGGCCCGGGCGATCCCGAGCTCATCACCGTGCGCGGCGCGCGCCGGCTCGCCGAGGCCGATCTCGTCCTCTACGACGCGCTCGGCTCGGAGCGACTGCGCGATCTCGCGCCGCGCGCGCGCTGGTTCTACGTGGGCAAGCGCGCCTGCCGGCAGTCGATCGGCCAGGACGTGCTCAACCGCCTGCTCGTCAAGAACGCCCGGCGCGGCCTCAACGTCGTGCGCCTCAAATGCGGCGATCCGTTCGTCTTCGGGCGCGGCGGCGAAGAGGCCCTCGCGCTCGCCGAGGCCGGCTTCGCTTGCGAGATCGTTCCCGGCGTATCCTCGGCCGTCGCGGCGCCCGCGCTCGCGGGCATCCCGGTCACGCACCGGGGGATGGCGTCGAGCTTCGCCGTCATCACCGGCCATCACGAGGAGACCTACGCGCCGCTGCTCGCTGCGTTCCCGCCTGGGTCCCTCACGCTCGTCGTCATGATGGGCCTGCGGCAGCGCGCGCGCGTCGCCGAGCTGCTCGTGGCGCGCGGCTGGGCTCACGCGACGCCCGCCGCGATCGTGGTGGGCGCCGCCACGCCCGACGCGTGGCACTGGACGGGGACGCTCGACGGCCTGGGCGCCGCCGAGATCCCGCCCGACGCGCGCGAGGCTCCGGGCCTGCTCGTCGTCGGGCAGGTCGTCAGCCTCGCGGGCGCGCTCAGGCTCGGGGCGCGGGGTTCGGCGGGCGCGCGGTCGCTCGCGTAGCCGGCGATCATGAGCCTCACGGTCGAGAGCCTCAGCAAGCGCTTCACTGCGGGCGGCACGCCGGCCGTGGCGGACGTCTCGTTCACGGCGCCCACGGGCGGCATCACGGCGCTGCTCGGCCCATCGGGCTCCGGCAAGTCCACCGTGCTGCGCATGATCGCTGGGCTCGAGCAGCCCGACGTCGGACGCGTGCTCTTCGACGACCGCGACTGCACGCAGGTGCCCACCCAGGATCGCGGCGTCGGCTTCGTGTTCCAGAGCTACGCGCTCTTCAAGCACATGAACGTGCGGCGCAACATCGCTTTCGGGATGAACGTGCGCAAGGCGCCCAAGGAAGGCGTTCGCCGAAAGGTCGACGAGCTGCTCGCGCTCGTGCAGCTCGACGGCCTCGGCGAGCGCTACCCGTCGCAGCTCTCGGGCGGCCAGCGCCAGCGCGTCGCGTTCGCCCGCGCCCTGGCGATCGAGCCCAAGCTCCTGCTCCTCGACGAGCCCTTCGGCGCGCTCGACGCCCAGGTGCGGGTCGAGCTGCGCGAGTGGCTGCGGCAGTTCCACGACCGGCGCGACATGACGACGCTGCTCGTGACGCACGACCAGGAGGAGGCCATGGAGGTCTCGGACCACGTCGTCGTCATGAACGAGGGGCGGGTCGCGCAGGCGGGCTCGGCGGACGACGTCTACGATCGGCCCGCGAACGCTTTCGTCGCCTCGTTCGTGGGCGGCGCCAACGTGCTGCGTGGCCACGTCAAGAGCGGCCGCGTCTCCGTGGGCACGATGCCTGTCGGCACGGCGGACGGCATGTCCGCGGCCATCCGGGCCCACGACGGCTCCACTGTCGGCACCGACGTCTACGTCCGCCCGCACGACGTCACGCTCACGAAGGTGGACGGCGAGCCCGCCGTCTCAGCCGCGCGCGTCGAGCGCCTCGTCCGCCTGGGCGCCAAGGTCAAGATCTCACTCAAGCTCGCCGACGGCGCCCTCATGACCGTCGAGATGCCCAAGGTCGAGCTCGAAGCCCTCGCGATCGCCGAGGGCGACCTCGTCTTGGCGAGCCTGCGCGACGCGAAGATCTTCGTGGGCGACTACTCGATCTGAGCGGCGTGGGCCGCGGCTGTGAGCTTTCGCGCGCTCAAGTCTCGTTGATGACCAAGGGGACGCCCGTGAGGCCGAGATGGAAGTCGGTAGACCAGCAGGTGCGGAGCCGTTGCGTCTTCATCAGGTGCAATCCCACGGCATCGGTCAGCGTCAAGTCCTGGTCGGAAAAGCGGCGAAGGAGGTCGGTCGCCGCACCCTGCTCCTTGGGGCCAAC
>DASXOE010000068.1:0-26336 GCA_036494575.1 Polyangia bacterium
ATTCCAGCGACTGGGTAGGTGGGCGGATGTTGCCCGTTCCGTCGCACCTCTGTCGTCCGGTTTGAATTTGATGGTAAGACCGCTCGTGTTCTTCCGGCCAGCTCTCCTCGCCGTGATCGCCTTCGCATGGCCGCTGTTCGCGGGCTGCGCGTCCAGCGAGGCGGCGCGGCGCGAAGAGGAGCGGGCGGCCCGCGCGCGGGCTTGGGACGCGCGCCACTCGAACGTGCAGCGGGCGAGCGACGCGGACGACGGCGCGTCGCCGCAGATGACCGTCCGCGGCGAGGTGGGCACGCTGAACGCCGCCGATGTCGAGAGCGCCCTTCACGACCACCTCCGCGAGATCCGCGACTGCTACAGCGCAGGGAGGAGGGGGGCGCATCCAGTGGCGGGACGCGTCGTCGTGCGGTTCTTCGTCGACGTGAAGGGCGAGGTCGACGAGGTGTCGATCGTCGAGTCGAGCATCGGCAACCCCGCCATCGAACGTTGCGTCGCCGACATCAGCGTCGGCGTCGTGTTCGAGCGGCCCGCCGGCCACAAGCCCATGACGTTCGACTACCCCTTCGAGTTCCGGCCCGCGCGCCAGGTCACCGCCGCCCGCCAGCGGAAGCCGTGATTCTCCACCAGCCGCGCTACTGCGGCATGAGGTTGAACACGGTCGGGCTCGCGACGACGGTCCGAGCGTCGAGCTGCCAGTCGGTCGCCCAAATGTTCTGCGCGTCGGGCCGGTCGAGCGCCGGCGTCGACACGCCCAGGGCCTGGGCCTCGCCGGGCTCGAGCGCGCCAATGTGGAAATGGTGCTCGTCGCCGTGCAGGTAGTGCACGAGCCGCCCGCCCAGCGTGTCGAAGGCAGGTTGCGCGCGCCGAATGACTTGCTTGGCGCCGATGAATGGAGTCGGGAGGCTCGAAAAGACCTCATCGGCCGCTCCCGTCTCGCGAACCAGCGTGCGGCCCGCCACCATGGCGTGGAGATCGCCGGGTTCGTAGTACTCCCGCACGTCGCCGCGCGCCCACTTCCAGCACGGGTGGTTGTAGTAGACCGACATGACCGCGAGGTCGGGCGGGCTGCCGGCGGACACCGCGGTCCCCACGCGAAGCTCGAGGGCCGCGACGAGATCGGACACCTCGCCTCCCATCGACAGGCCGACCACCGTGACCTGCGCCGGGTTCACGTCGGGGCGTGCCAACGCGTAGTCCAGACCACGCAAGGCATCCCACACACGCTCTCCGTCTTCCTCCCAGTCGGAGGTCATGCCCGGCGCTTTGATGGCGGGGTGATTGACGTTGCTCCAGTCGGGGTCGTCGTTGGCGGGATCTGTGTACAGAGCCGCGCGATCCTCCAGGGGACGGTGTCCCATGTCGACCGCGATGACGACCGCGTTGTGGCGCGCGAACGAGTCACCGTACCAATAGAGGGCGTTATTGGGCTCGAAGAGCCGTCCCGCGCTGCCCGAGTGCCCGTTGAGAGCGAGGACAACGGGGTAGCCGCCCGGCGGCGGCGGCGTGGAGGGAATCGACATCAAGCCGTGCGCGTGTCGTGCGAGCGGCGTGTCGCCATAGCGATTTGGCAGGGTCGAATCGAAGGTCAGCTCGCCGAAGTGGTACGTCGGAGAATCGGGACCCAAGCCGTCACCGTCATCGCGCGTCGCCAGCGCCTCGAACTGAGGGCTCGCGTAGTTGTAGGCCTGCGGCGTGACCGTCATCGTGAGCGGTTGAGGAGCACCGTCCATCATCAGAAAGGCCAGGCGCGCGCGCGTGCGCACCTGCCATTGTTGCGTGAAGGCTGCGCTACGCGCGGTGAGCCCATGCGACAGAATCTCCACACGCTCCCCGCCCCATGTGCGCAAGGAGGAGCTTCCCGCTGGTAGGTACGTGCCGCTGATTTCACGTCCCTCCGCGACGCCAGCGAAGCTCTCACGCTCTGCCGAGGCCATGCGTACGAACGCCAGTTTGCTGCCGTCCCAGCTCGTGATCGCGAGATCCTCTTCTGGGCGCTCGTCATACTGACCGGCGGCGGTGCCATAGATCTTCAGCCTACCGACGAAGCTCGATGAGCCGGGCGCGGCGCGGTCGAGGCGCAGCACGGCGCGCGACGTCGCGTCGAGCACCACGTCGTAGACGCGTGGGACGATATCTCGACTGAAGGTCTCGTCGTGCCAACCCGTCACGCGGGTCGCCCACGCGGTCACGTCGGCAGGCGCGGTGTCCCCCGCCGTGTCCGCCAGGCGGCCGGCGACGATCCCGTCCAGGACGCGAAGCTGGTACCAACGCCACACGTTTCCGACACGCGCGCGGAACGAGAGGCGGCCATCGAGGGGCTCGAAGGCTCCGTCCACAATCGAGACGGGCGGGGTCGCAGCTGCTTCCTCGCTCACAGTCCCCTGCAGCGGGCCACCGAGCTCGTCGGTCACCAGGGTCAACTTCGTTCGGGTGCCCTCTTGGTTGAGGAACCAATCACCCTTGACGTCGAACGTGGCGGACCTGGGGACGCTGTCGGTCACGACGACCGGCGCGGGCGACGCCGGCGCTGCTGGGGTGGCGACGCTCTGCTCGACGGCAGGGTTCTCGGTTCCACAGCCCACCACCATCGCCGCCCCGACGACCATCCGACCCCAAAAGCGGTTGACTTTCGGCATGCCGACATAAACATCGGTTAGCCGGCTTACCTACTTTACATTACAATTCTATCTTTTGGCCACGATCCTGCCCTAGGGACTTGGGGGAGCGAGCACCTGGTAGGGCGTCTCGAGCGTCACGTCCGGATATCGCCAACCGGCCGCGTCCGCCGCGACCTCGACCGCGAACATGCCGCCCTGACCGCCGCCGGCGATCTGGGCCACATAACTGGTCGCCCCCGTCGCCGCGGCAACCGGAGTCGCCGCGACGGCGGTCCAGTCCGCGTCGCTGCGGAAGGGCTTCCAGAGGATGCGGACCTCGGCGCCGGCGGACGCGGGCCGCGCCAAAGTCGCGCTCACGGTCCAGGTGGGGGCGCTCGGGTCGGCTGGGCTGATCGCGAGCGCCGCAAGGCCTGGCCCGGATGGGCGCGCGCCGTCGAGCCACGCCCCCGCGGGCGGCAAGGAAGCTGCAGTCCCGGACGCGTCGGCAGACCCGACCGCGAGCGCCAGGACGTCGATGGCCGCTCGATCCTCGTCGAGGCGCGGGAGCTGTAGCGACCAGTGGAACGAGGGTAGGCCCAGCATGCTCATGCGCAGGTGATCATCGAAAGACCTGATGTAATTCGTGTCGGCGGCCAGCGCACGGCGCGCGTCGTTGCTGGCGCCGGTCTCGGCGCGCGCGGCGTCGAGATAGTCGGCCCGCCCCGTGCGGGTGTACACGGCGAGCGAAGACGCCGCCCGCAGCTTGTGCGCGAAATACGTGCCCAAATCGGCCAGGGCGCGGCACTCGCGGATGACGTCGCGGGCCTCCACCTGCTGACTGTCCTTGTCATCCACGGCCGCGTTCGCGCGAGCGGCGTCCTCCGTGAGCAGCGCCGCGACGGCCAGCGGCGACAGCCGCGTCGTGGGGCGCCCGGCGACGGCGTCGTCGGCGAGATCCGCCGGCAGCGCGATGGCGAACGAGTCCATAGCCTCGTGCTGGTCGCAGGCGCTGTTCGGCGCTTGCGTATGTTGAGGCGAGGCCCAGTAGCCCACGTCGCCCGCGAGCTCGAGCTCGGGTGCGGCGTCGCGCGAGTCGATGCCGCAGGTGTGGGCCGTCTGCATCCACGGCACGATGTCGCTCGCCGCTTGCAGCTTGTCCCACAGCGCGTCCGTTCCCACGCGGGTCGCGAGCGCACGCCGGAACACGCGCTCGGGCGTGGCCGGATCGTAGCCGAGGCGCCCGAACAGCAGATAGGAGAGCTCGTCGCGGCGGAACGTCCAGGTGGAGAACATGTCGCCCGCGATGGCGTGATAGTAGTCGCGCGCTGGGTAATAGGCGTGGGCCGGCTCGAGCGTGAAGCCTTCGACGGCCGGCGAGAGCACGAGCGCGCGCACCGTGCGCTGCGTCCGCGAATAGGAGGCGTAGCGGAAGATCCGGTGCGTGCCGCCTGCGCGAAGCTGAAAGACGAAATGATAGGGCGTGGGCGGATTCAAAAAATCCTGGTAGCTGTATGCGCCCGCGACGGAGAAGAGGCCGCCCGCGACGGCGTAAGGGGCGCCCAGGTGCTCGCCGTTGAATTTGGCCTCGACGATCGTGTCGTTGCCGGCGGCCGCGACGATGCCCAGGATGTCACTCTTCGTCGCGCCCCATGTGCGCGTCGAGAGGCGGACGCCCGTGCCGGCGGCGCGCACGCCCGCGACGAACGTGTCTTCGTACCACGAGGCCGCGCGGGCGCTCTCGCCGATGCGAAAGCCGAGGCGCCAGAGACCCGGTGCGCGCCGCGCCAGATCCTCCGCCGCCTCGCGCACGTAGGTCTTGGTGGCGTCGTCGTCGCTGAGGGCTTGCGGGTCGTCCCCGGTCAGGGTGGTGTCGGCCCGGTAGCTCATGAGGCCGACGTGAATTCCACGCGCGGTCGCCAGCCGGATCACCTCGTTGAGCATCGCCAGGTTGCGCTCCCGGTCGGCGGCGGAAGCGCCGACCTCCGGGTACGTCGCGCTCGTCGCAAAGTAGAGCAGGGCGTTGGGGAAGATCGTGTTCCCGAGGTTGTACATGCCGTGCATGTCGAGGAAGTTGATCCGGGCGCGCGCGAGGAGATCGATGTACTCCGCCCAGAACGCCCGATCGAGGAACCACCACGACGCCTCCCCTGGCTCGGGCAGCACGAGGAACGGATTCGCGGCGCGGACGGACAGGGCCGGTGCGCCGGTAATGGCCGTAGCGAGAGGCAACGCCGCGGCGCCGTCGAGGTCGAGCCGCTCTGCCAGCTCTTGGGCGCCGTACATAGCACCCACCGGATCGCGTCCCACGACGATCGTCGTCGAGCCGAGCGTCGTGATGACGAACGACTCGGGGCGGGGATCCAGCGTCGCGGCGCTTTGCGCGAGCGCGCGCTGTCCGAGCGACGTGTCGGCCGTCGTGAGCTGAAGATCCGAGCCGCCGGGCGCCGCGCTTCGGGCGCGAATCAGGACGCAGTTCCCGTGCGCCATCGGATCGAGGCCGTCACCGTCCCCGCAGGGATCCGCTATCGGCGTCGGCGCTGGTGGCGCGGGCGACGGCTCCAGCACGGGTAGGATCGGCACCGTCGAGCGGGGCGCCGATGATCGACCGCAACCAAAGAGAAGAACGAGCAATGCGAGCGATACGCCTGTTCGCACCATCGATTTGCCAATCTACATGACACTTTTGGATGCGATGTAGCATATCGACGCACGCAGTGCGCTAAAGGGCGAGAACGTCCGGAAGTGTGCGCAATCAGGGCCGCCGGGGCCTCAGTTTCGGGCGGCGCCGCCGGCCGGTGAGACACCGGTGACACCACCGCCGCCGGCAGTCGGGAACGGGAAGCAGACGATCGACGGGGGCGCGGTGTCGAGGTAGGGCACGGGGGTTCCGTCTTCGACGCGGGCGTCGAGGGCACAGTATTCGTCGCTGCGGATATGGGTCAGACGTTCCTTCACCGCCGCGGCGTCGAGCGCCGTGATGACGGCCCCGTCGGCGCTGAGCTGCCAGCCCGTGCTGGCGTCGGCGAAGACGACGGCGAGGCCGATCGCCGTGGGGAGCGACCCCTCGTCGCAGGGGAGCTCTGGACCTCGGCCCACGTGATCGGGCTTGAAGGCGTTGAGGCTGCCCGCGAAGGTCGAGATCTGGCAACGTGCGCCGAGTCGATCAATGCGCGCATGGAGATCCCCCTGGTCGCTGACGCGATACACGGCGATCGGCGTCGCGAACTCGTCGACGACGTCGAGCGCCCAGGACCCGGGCGTCTGGTTGATGGCGTACACGGAGGAGTCGCCGAACGCGAGCGCGCTCCCCGCGTTCGGCGCCGAGCTCGTCGAAACCGTGCGGACGATGTCCTCCGCGACGTCGAACGTCACCTCCGAGGTGAGCAGGCGATTGGCGATGGCCGTGATGTTGAGCCTGTGCGCGGTCGGGTTGAACGAGTCCTGCGGCGCGTGGTGGGTCCCCGCGTACGGCAGGAACAGCCGCTGGTTGTCGGCGTCGAGGCGGATCCGCTGATCGTCGGTGACGCCGAGCCAAGACGAGACGAAGTCGGCGTTGAACTCGGTACCGAGCAGCAGGTTGCCGAGCTCGCTCGCGTCGTCGCGGTTGAACAGCGTGAGCTTCTGCAGATTCCGCGCGACGCCGCCGCTCGTGAACGCGACCGTTCCCGGGCCGACGACGCCGTCCGCGGCCAGGATGAGCTGGTCGCTCGAGCCGGGCATCACGAACTGGTTGAGCGGCTTGGGGAAGGCCGGCGTCGTGAGGTCGAGCATGATGACGTCCGACCAATTCGGAATGTTCATCGGGCTCGCCGGGTCGTAGTAGGCGCGCGAGATCATCATGCGGTCAGCGGAGAACAGCGTCGAATGCGCGCCCGAGTACGAGCTGAGGGCGCTGCGCTGCCGCGGCTCGGCCTGCGTGCCGAGCTTGGCGATCGAGTTGCCTATGAGCAGCAGCGTGTGCAACTGCTCGCCCTGATTCGTGAGGACGTAGAATTGACCGTTCTGGAACTGGAGGTCGCCCTTCTGGTCGATCGAGCCGGCCACCTCGAGCGGGGCGCCGCTGAAGGTCAGGGACGGGACGTTCACCGCGCCGGGCCCGGGATCCGCTAGATTGTAGAGCTGTTCGTCGAGCTTGACGAAGTCGCCCGCGTCATAGCGATACACCACGAACTGGGTCGACGGCTCCTGGCTGTAGGTCGGATATGCGACCGTGTTCGTCGTGTACTTGTCGCAGATGTAGTCGTGATACGTGTACGTCGAGCAGCTCTCGCCGACCCGCACGTAGATGTACTTGCTGACGGTGGGCGCCGCCTCCTGAATGCAATCGAGCAGGGTCTTGCCGTTGCATGAATAGTCGCCGCTGGTCGACTGCGGCGCGCGGTAGTCGGGATTGGCGCGCTGCTCATATTTGGGCGCGCACGATTGCACTGAGCGCGCCGGGCCTTCATGCGACGTCGCGCAATACGAGTAGCTCTGGGTCAGGGTGCCGGTGAACACCGTGCGCGTCACATCGCGGCTCACGACGACGTAGCGGTCGCTCGCGCTGATGAACGGCTTGAAGGTCTTCGTCGTCGAGATCACGTCGCCCACGGCGAGCTTCGCGGCCGCCATCACCGGGTCCTGGCCGGCGAACGGATCGTTGCCGGCCGGGTCATTGAGGAACTCCTCGTGCCACGCGACCGCGAGCGCGGCGTCCCACTTGACCGCCGTCACGGCCACGCCGGTGCTCGGGTTGTAGCCCTGTCCGCCCGCGGGGACCGCGACGGCGGCGCTCGAGCCGGCGCCCGAGCTCGAGCCGCCGCCGGCGCCCGCACCAGCGCCCGCCGGTGGGGTCGTCATTGGGGGGACGGGCGTCAACAAGCTCGTGTAGACCACCAGTGTGCTGTCGAACAGGCGCGCGTCCTGGATGCTCTGCTGGTCGAGCATGATCGCGTCGACGAAGTCGAACCCCGTCGGCGTCACGCGGAAACGAAGCAACGCCGCCTCGCTGACCGACAGGCCGTTCACGAGCAACACGAGCTCGTTGCCCCGGTAGAAGAAGTACTTGGGCTGCCCCGGAAGCTTGAGCGCGCAGCTCAGCGCGGGCGCGGCGCCGTCGGTCTTCACGGCGAGGAGGCCATGCCTCTGCGACAAGAAGATTGCCGTGCTGTCCTGGTAGCCGACGAGATCGGGGCGCACGATCGTGGGCGCCGCAGATGCGCCCTCGGAGGCGCTCGCGCCCGGGATCGCGAGGCTCGGCGGCGGGAGCCGGCCTTGATAGAGGGGCGGCAGCGACTGGTCCTTGAGGATCGCGATCGGATGCGTCCAGGTGATGCCACCGAGCGCGTCGGCCGCGGTCTGGAAAGAGGCGGCGTTGCTCACCGGGCAGCGCTTGGCGGCGATCGGATCCAGGCGGCTGACCTGATCGACGAACGCCTGCTCCTTCATGACCACGCCATCGCCCGGCACGCGGACCAGGCTGCGGTAGCTCACGGTATAGGCGCTCGGGTCGAGGCTCGGCTTGTCGTTCGTCATCGAGCCGCCGCCGCAGGCGGGGAGGCTCGCGCCCAGCGTCGGCCAGACCAGCCAGAGCAGTGCGCTCAAGGTGCGACAGATCCCAGTCGTCAGTCTCGCTCGCGTCGCCATGAGGGGCTCCTTGTTCAGCGGTTCCAACGCCCCGATGGATCGCAAGTGCCGTGCCCGCGCGCGCCGCCCCGAACCCCGCGGTTTGTCGCGCGATCGCGGCCCGCCTCGCGGCGCGCGTCTCACATTCCTGAGGCCTCGGACCAAACGAGTCCCGCCGGCGGCTCCCGGCCTCGCGTCAGGGGGCGCGTCGGCGATTCTGTCGGGTCGCGAGATAGATGAGGTGTGACCGGCCGCCGCCCGAACCGCGGTGGCGCGTGACGTCGAAGCGTTCGGCGAGCCGGCGCTCGAAGGCCTTGTCCGATTCCTCAGACCAGATCGCGAGGACGCCCTTGGGCGTCAGGGCCTTCGCCGTGCGCTCGAGCGCGTCCCGGCCATAGAGCGGATCCGAGACGCGATTGTTGGCGCCGTGCGGCCCTTCGTACAGGTCGAGCACGACGGCGTCATACGAGGCCGTCGGCGCGTCGGCGATGATTCGTGCCACGTCGCCCACGATGACGTTCACGCGCCTGTCCGTGGTGGCGCCCTTCGTGAGGAAGGCGAGGGGGCCGTTACACCAGGCGACGACGGCCGCGTTGAGATCCACGACCGTCGCGCGACCGGAGGGGGGAAGCCTGTCCAGGGCCGCGCGCAACGTGAAGCCCATCCCCAGGCCGCCCAGCAGCACGCGCGGCGGCCTCCGGTCGGCCACGGCGTCACACGCCAGTTGCGCGAGCTCCGTCTCCGACCGGTGCGCGTCGCTCGTCATGAGAACGCGGCCGTCGATCGTGATCAGAAAGGAGCGGTCGCCGCGCCGTCGCAGCTCGAGGACGCCCTCCGGCGTCGCGACGCGCTCGATGGTCTTCCAGGGCTGCAAGGCGTTCGACTACCACGGGAGCCGGTGCGCGCTCCACGAAATACAGGCTCGAGCAGCGCTACGGCCCGAGCGGGCGCGGGGACCGGCGCAAGACGCGCAACGCGGTCGTCGCGCCCCAGGCGAGCACGAAGAGCAGCGTGAGGCGCTGAATTACGGGCAGCGCGGGCGGGCACGTGCGGTAGTCGTTCATCACGCGCTGCGCGTACAAGATCGAATCGATGACTGTCGCGGCCATCGAGCCGAAGGCGGTGGCCACGAGCAGCTTGTCCTTGACGTAGCGGACGGTCGCGATGACGCCCAGGCTGGCGGCGAGCACGCCAGGCACGGCGGCGGTGAAGATGCCGACCGCGTGCCAGGGACCGTTGGCGACAGGGATCGCGAAGAATCCCAAGACCGAGATCGTGCCCGCGACGCGGATGACGGCCGCGATGGCGCGGTGTCCGGGAAACTCGGCGGGCAGGATCAGCCAGAAGGCGCCGAGCCCCACGGAGAACGCCGCCATCGCCACGCGAGCGAAGCCGCGGCTCGCCGCGTTCGAGGCGCCGTTGAGCGCGCGCTCGCCCGTGAGGTCGCACAGAAAATTGAGCCAGAACGAATGACCGACGCAGTGGGGGTCGAGCTCCGTGCCGCCCGGGTAGTGGTGCATCGCGAGCGCGAGACACGTGATACCCGTCATTGCCATCGCGAGCACGATGACGGCGCCGAGGCGCGAAGAACGGAGGCCCACGGGCCGAATCTACGCCGCTGCGGCGGGGAGCGTCGGCAAGATCGTGGGCGACGGCAAAGCCGGCGCGTGCGCCGTCAGCAATCGCCGGATGAACAGCCAGTGCAGCGCCACCCCAGCGAGGACGGCGATGTGGAAGATCTCGTGCGGGCCCACCCAGCGGTGCACGAGCACAGGATGCCCGGTCGCCTCGAGGATCGCCCCCGCCGAATAGGCGATGCCCGCGTACCACATGGGGCGGACGGCGACGAAGCCCAGCTGTCGACCCAGCTTGAAGATCGAAATGACACCGACCCAGCCCAGCCCGAGATAGAGCATCAAGCCGGGCACGCCGGAGAAGACGCGAAACCAGATCGCCTGCAGCAGCACGCCAAGCGCGACGTAGCCCCAGATGAGCTTCAGCGCGCCCGCGCGCCAGAGGCCGCTCCACATGATGCCGTGCACGGCCGTGAAGGTCCCCGCGATGAGCAGCCAGATCGCGAAGTAGTCCATCCGCTGCATGAAATTTCGCGCGGAGCATCCACGCTCCAAGGAGTGATAGACGCCGCTGATGGCGAGCGTGACGAACACGCAAAAGACGTAAACACCGACGGCGCGCGCGCGGTGCGGACACCCGCGCGCGAGCCTCATGAGAGGCACGCCTGCCACCAACGCGACGCCGGCGGCAGCAAGGTGTGAGAGCGAGCTCACCGGCTGACAGAAGCCCGGAATGGCGCGAACAACATCGCCAGACATCAACTGCACCACTGACAGTACCACGCCGTACAAGGCAGCGCGGTCAAAAACGCCTTAAATAAGGCTCAAAATGGATCTTCGATGCGCGCGCCGGTGGAGATCGTCGCACATCACGGCACCGTCACCGCGCCATCACGACACCATCACGGCGCCGTCACGGCGTGGTCACGGCACCATCGCGCCTAACCTCTTTCGGGCGCGGAGGAGGATACGTCCATACATCGCGACGACCTCGAAGCGGGGACTCGAGATCGCGTGCTGTAGACTTCGCTCGTGAGCGAGCCCCTCCAGACGTTCGCCGAGTTCTGGCCTTTCTACCTCGGCGAGCATTCCCGGCCCGCGACGCGGGCGCTGCACGTCGGCGGCTCGACGGCGGCCCTGGTCTGCGGCGCCCTCGCGATCGCGCTGCGGGCGCCGTCGCTGGCAGCGGCCGCCGTCGTCTTGGGCTACGCGTGCGCTTGGATCGGCCACGCCTTCATCGAGCACAACCGGCCGGCGACCTTCCGCTACCCGCTCTGGTCGTTCATGGCCGACTGGAAGATGTGGGGCTACGCCGTCACGGGCCGCCTCGGTGGCGAGCTGCGGAACGCAGGAATCCCCGCCTGAAATCGCGAGGTTTCTTCGCGTGGAAGCTGCTAACGTCTCTAACGTGGCCGCGCGCCGTCGCTAGCGCAGGGGCTGCGTCGGCGTCTCGAAGGGGTGAGTCAGGGCGGCGGCGTTGCTGCGAAAGTGCCGGCCGTGGAAGCCCAGGGCGACGACCCAGATCACGACGGCGACGAGGAACAGCGCGGCGACGAGGATGGCGATCCTCCGTCCGCGGCCTGTCTCGAAGCTGTGCATCAGGACTCGATCATTGCGATCGCTCATACTCAAAACCTAGGCATTGGGCCTCGAAGTTCAAGAGAAGGTCGGCGTCCGACCGGTCCGCCGTGCCGGGCGGGCGTGATCTCGGGTGAGCCGAAAATCCGACCGAAACATGACGGGCGCGGGTTCGGTCCTTGGCTACACTGTGACCGTGCCCGAGCCGCCGCCTGGTCCCGCGCGCCCCCTTCCCTCGGGCACGCGCCGTCCGCGGGGCGGGCGCGCGCGCTTCCTCCTCGTCGCGCTCACGCTCGCGGTCGGGCTCCAGGTCCCGCTGCTCTGGGCGCTGGGCCGGCTCACGGGCCACCCGGGCGTGGCCGTCGTCGTGGCAGCGCTGCTCACGGGCGGGTTCCTCTCGGGCCTGCTCGATCGCGCCGCCTTCGGAGCGCCCGGCCGCGCGCGGCTCTATCTCGTGCTCTGGCCCTTCTTCGTCACCTGGACGGGCGCCATGTTCTTCGCGCTCTTGCTGCCTCTCGCGCTCGGTGTCGCCGCGCTCGTGGGGGCCGCGACGAACCTCGCCCTCGCCGCCACGCTCGGCGCAACGCTGCTGCTCACCGCCGCGGCCTTCGTCCATCGGACGCGCGTCGTGCACCGCGACGTCGCGATCTCATCTCTGCCGGTGGCCTTCGACGGGTATCGCATCGTCCAGCTGTCAGACCTGCATTGCGGTCCGTTCGCGAGCGGCCGCCGCGTCGACCGCTGGGTGGCCGTCGCGAATCGGCTCGAGGGCGATCTGGTGGCCGTCACCGGCGATCTCATCGCGAGCGGCTCCGCGTTCGTTCCCGTCGTCGCCCGGGCCCTCGGCGCGCTGCGGGGACGCGACGGCGTCTTCGCCTGCATGGGCAACCACGATTACTTCACGGATGGCGAGTCGGTCGCGACGGCCCTCGCCGACAACGGCCTCGCCGTGCTGCGCAACCGCGGCGTGGCCATCGAGCGCGGCGGCGCGCGCCTCTACGTCGCGGGCGTCGACGACACCTGGACGGGGCGCGACGACCTCGACGAGACGCTCGCGCGACGGCCATCGGGCGTCCCCACCGTGCTCCTCGCCCACGATCCGTCGCTGTTTCCCGGGGCCGCCGCGCGCGGCGTCGAGCTCACGTTGTCGGGCCACACGCATGGCGGGCAGCTCGGCTTCCCTTTCCTGGCGCGGCGCTGGAACCTCGCGCGCGTCATGACGCGCTTCTCGAGCGGCTTTTACCGCGACGGCGGCTCGACTTTGTTCGTGAACCACGGCCTGGGCACGACGGGCGTGCCCATCCGCATGCTGGTCGCGCCGGAGATCGCCGTTCTGACGCTCCGGCGCGCGTAGCGGGGCCGGCTACTTCGTGAGCGTGTTCGCGAAGGACTGGACGCAAGCGAACTGCTGCGTCGTTAGCGGCGGTGGCAGGTTTGGCATTTTGGCACCGCAGGGCGAGTCCTTGGCCGGGTTCAGCTTGTCGAGGAATAAGCCGGTCGCGGGGCTACTGCCAGCGTTGAGATAGACGAGGCTCATCCCCGCGCACATCGACTTGAGAGTGCCGGCCGTCGCCGAGGGGGCGTGGCCCACGAGCATGTTCTGCCAGCCGGCGGTGGTCAGATCGAGCCCCGCCGCCGTGCCCGCGTTGTCATGGCAAGCATTGATGACCGTGCACCCGGTGTTCGCGGGTGTCGTCGTCGACATAAAAATTTTGTTCACGTCAGCCAGCGTGCAAGCCGTGCCGCCAGCACCCGCGCCGCCCATCCCCGCCGCCCCCGTGCCGTCGTTCCCAGCGGCGGCGCACCCGACGACAGCCGCGGCAATGGTCGCCGCCGTCACGAAGACGCGAACATTTTGCGAGATGGGTAAGGGTCGCTTCATGGTTCCTCCTGCCCGTGCGATACCACAGGTTTTAGGCCAGGCGGAAGCGGAGAATGCGCGAAAAGCAACGTAGGTGCGAGGGGTTGGCGCGTGAGCGCGCTCACGCGAACGTCCCGCCATTCCAGCCCCAAAGATGGCCGACCGCGTCTCCAAACTCGATATAGATGCGTTCGGAGGACACGCCGAGGGATCTTCCAACCAGGCCGCAGATACCCTCCGACAGCGCCAACGTATCGGCCGGCTGCATGGTTCCGATGTTTCTCACTGTGACGAACGCCGCTGGCGCGTCGGTCCCTCCAAACGTCATCGCGAGCCCCGGTTGGAGGGCGGTCATGACCCAACGCTCGGGCTTGCCGAAATGCGCCGCCAGCAGACGTGAGAGGTCGCCGAGGAGGGCCTTTCCGGTGGCGGGCGCGGGGGGCGGGACGTTCGTGAGCACATGGCAAAGAGGCATGGGCCCATCCTACGATCGTGCGACCGCCGCGTCGCGCCCTTCGGCCGACGCAGCGGCGGAGCCGCGGCCTTCCTAGAGCGTGTTGAGGAACGTGACCAGGTCGTCGATCTGCGCCGGCTGCAGCGTCGACGTGACGCCGTGCTTGTCGCCGCCACCGCAAGAGCCGAACCTGTCGCGCAACGTCGGTGCGCAGCCGTCGTGCATGTACGGCCCGCGCGTCCCGATGCCCACGAGCGATGGCACTTGGAACACGCCGCCCGTGCCCACGTCGACCGACTGATTGTTGGTGAGGCTCGGGCCGCTGTGGCACGTGGCGCAGGCGGTGCGCGTCGCATCGTTGAAGAGCGCCTTGCCGCGTGCGATGGCGGCCGTGTCCGTGGGCTGCGTGTGCGTACGGCGCGGCTGGGCGTCGAGCCAGCCCAGCGTGGCGTCGATCTGGTCCATGGCCAGCATGGGACCCGACATGCGGCCCACGAAGACGTCGGTCACGAGCTGGGAGAAGTCCTTCTCGTCGCCGCCCCAGTGGAAGGGCTCCGTGCCCTTGAGCCCGACCTGCAGGGACTGCGTGCGCCGGGTGCCCTCGCAGGCAAAGGTCCAGGTGCGGCCGTCCTCGGTGCCCTCGGCGTGGCACGAGGCGCAGGCGACGCCCGCTCCGGCGTTGGCGTGGAAGAGGTCGTGACCGGTGTCCGATCGGCTGACCGTCGAGAGCTGGATAGGCTGGCCACCGGGGACCGACAGGACCGCCGGCTCGCGTGATTGCACGACGACCGCGCTGTTGGCCGCGAAGGCGACCGCGATGGGCTGGCCCACGACCTCGGGCACGCTCGGATCCGCGGACGAGCCTGGATCGGTCGAGGTGCCGCACGTGTTCGGGACGGTCGGGGCGGGCGCGGTGCCCGCGTCGGCCGGGGCCACGTCGCCGTTCGGCGCCGGCGCGCCGGCCGCCTGTGGCCCGGGTCCCACGAAGCCAGGGGCAGGGAGGCAAGGGCCGTGCATGCCGTCGCTCGTGCAGCCGATCACCTGGTCCGTCGCGCTGCTCATGTCGGTCACGAACACGCGCGGCAGGCGCGGCGCGCCGCCCTCGGTCTCGCTGTTCGTGGCGTTGCCCGCGGCGATGATGGCGACCCTGTTGCCGTCGGCGGAGATCGCCATGTCGGCCGGGACGACCATGCCCGCCATGGCGGGACCGGTCTTGGGCTCCTGACCGGGAGCGACGACGGTGACCGCCGTTTGCACGATGGCGTCGCAGGTGCTGAAGCCGCTGTAGCCGCCCTGGCTCGGTTGAACTTCGTCCAGCAGGCCGCGCTGGTGGACCATGACGACGCCGCCTGTCGGCATCTCCATCGCGCGCCAGGCCACCGACGCGGTGAAGGTCTGGCCGCCTCGCGTATTCACTGATTTGAACGCCGGGGACGTGACGCGCGCAGTGATCTTCCCGGTGGCGTCGACCGTGAGGAGCTCCGCAGAACGGAAGCGGGTCACGCGGAGGTTGGCGCCGTCGACGATGACGTCGCGCAGATCCGAATCGAGCTGCAGCGTGCGCGTGGCGGCGCCGCCCGCCGCCGGCAGGCTGACGAGTTGGCCGTCCGCGCACGCGACGTGAACGAGATCGCTGGTCTTGTCGTAGGCGACGCCGCGCGGTGCCGCGCACACGTTGCGGCGCTCGACGATCGCTCCGGTCGTCGGCGCGATCGTGACGAGCGCTCCGCCGCGGCGAAGCGCGACGTGCGCGCGCCCGGCCGCGTCGATCACGAGGCGACCCGGCTCGTCGCCGTGCTGCAAGGCCACCGTGAAGGTCAGCGCTCGCTTCGCGAGATCGACCACGTAGACCTGGTCCCGATCGGGATCGGCGGCGACGGCCGTGTTGCCGTCGGCCATGATGCGCAGCGTGCCACCGCTGATGGCGGGGGGCGCCTCGGTCGCGGTATGCGTCGCTCCGACCTGGGGCGTGGTCGGCGAGCCGAACCCGGGGGGGAAGGCGGTGCCCGGGAAGACCTCTTTCGCGCCGCCGCTCGCGAAGCCGCCGCCGCACATGCCACCGGCGCCGCTGATGACGACGGATCCGCTGCCGGCGGTGCCGGTGATCGGCGGTTCGACGGTCCCGTTCTGGGGCGTGCAGCCGGCGGCGACGGCGCCGATGAGGAAAAGCGAGCGAGCGACGAATCTGGTCATACGGACCTCCCGCAGTCGTTCGTGAGCAACCACCGTGCCACCAGATGATAGGCCCAGGGCCGGGATTATTGGCAAAATCATGCGTCGAAGTGACGAAACTCTGACCGCCGCGACAGAAATGTCGGATCTTCGTCGTTTGGCCCTCACAAAAGTGATGAGGCGGCCGAAAACCGGCCGGGAGCGTCTGGGCTTTTCGGCGGCAGGCACCCGTGTTAGACGGAGGCATGAAAAATCGTCGAAGCTGGGCCTGGTTGCTCGTGATTCCGTTCGGTCTGCCGCTGGCCCTGTCGGCGACGACGGGTTGCACGCGGGCGGGGAGCGCCAGCGCGGCGGACCCCAAGACCGATGACGACAAGGCCCTTTATGCCTGGGGCCTCATGCTGGGACGCAATGCGTCTGCGCTCGCGCCGTCGCCGGCCGAGCTCGAGCTCATCAAGGCGGGCCTCACGGACTCGGTCCAGAAGAACAAGCCCAAAGTCGACATCGACAAGTACGGCCCCATGATCGACGCGGTCGCGCGCAAGCGCGCCAACGTGCGCGCCGAGGCCGAGAAGGGCAAGACGGCGAGCCTCATCGCGGCCGCCGCCAAGGAGAGCGGCGCCGTCAAGCTGCCCTCGGGCATGGTCATCAAGACCACGCGTCCGGGCACGGGCGCGCAGCCGCAGGCCGCCGATCGCGTGAAGGTGCACTACGAGGGGCGCCTGTCCGACGGGACCGTGTTCGACAGCTCGATCAAGCGCGGCGAGCCGGCCGTCTTCCCGTTGGGCGGCGTCATCAAGTGCTGGACCGAGGGCGTCGGGCACATGAAGGTCGGCGAGAAGGCCACGCTGACTTGCCCGTCCGATCTGGCGTATGGCGACCAGGGGCGGCCGCCCGTGATCCCGGGCGGCGCGACGCTCGTCTTCGACGTCGAGCTCCTCGACGTCATGAAGGCCGAGCCGACCGCGATGACGGTGCCGCCGCCCCCGAGCGCGCCGCCAGCGCCGAAAAAAGGCAAGAAGTAGCCCCGGCCGCTTTCACACTTCTTTACAGCTCGAGACGCACGGCCTTAACAGGCGGCGCGCACTCTTCGTTTTGAGATGGAGCCGATGGAATTCGAGGCTCCGCCCCCGGGCAAGGCCCGCGAGATGAGCTCGCGGGCCGGTGCGCGGGTCGCTCGACGAGGAGAACAAGATGATCGGATGTCTTTTGCTGGGAGCCGGGGTTATCGCGCTGGCCCGGATGGCTCACCGCCACCACCATGGCTGGCATCACGGGCGCTGGGCGCACTGTGGGGCCGGCTGGAACGGGCCGGGCGGATACGGGGCGTGTCGCGCGTACGGGTACGGCCCGGGCGGTGACGAAGGTTACGGCGACGGCGGATACCCGGGCGACGACGGTGGTCCCGACTTCGGGCGCGGACGTGAATGGATGCGCGGCGGGTTTCGCGGCCGGTTCCGCGGCGGCTTCATGGCGCGCGCCATCGCCGAGCGGCTCGAGGCCACGCCCGCGCAGGAGAAGGTGATCCGCGACGCTACCGACGAGTTTCGCGAGACGGTGGCGAAGCTCAAGGGAGAAGGCAAGAAGACGCGCGCCGACGTCGCGTCGGCCTTCCGCAAGGGTCACTTCGACGAGGTGCTCTTCGGGGAGCTCTTCGCGCGGCACGACACGGCGCTCGTCGAGCTGCGCAAGGCCTTCGTGGGCATGGGCGCGCACATCCACGACGCGCTCGACGACAAGCAGCGCGCGCGCCTCGCCGAGCTCATCGAGGCCGGGCCGGGCGCGTGGCGGCCGCGCTTCAGCGGCCGCGGCCCCTGGGGCGTCCACTGAGAGGCGGCCATGCGCTCCGAGCTGGTAGAGTCGGAGCGCGTGGCCCTGCGCGTGCTTTGTATCGACGACGATCGCCGGCTCTACGAGCTCCTCGCGAGCTACCTGGGCGATAACGGCGTGCACCTCGAGCACGCGCCGGACGGGCGCCAGGGGCTCGCGACGCTCGAGCGCGGCGTCTTCGACGCTGTCCTGCTCGACGTCATGATGCCGGGCATGGACGGCCTCGAGGTGTGCCGCCGCATTCGCGAAAAGAACCGCATCCCGGTCATCATGCTCACGGCGCGCGGGGACGAAACCGATCGGGTCGTCGGGCTCGAGCTCGGCGCCGACGACTACGTGCCGAAGCCCTTCTCACCGCGCGAGCTGCTGGCGCGGCTGCGCGCCGTGCTCCGGCGAACGGCGCCGGCGGGCGAGCCGCCGCTCGTCGTCGGCAACGTCAGCGTCGATCTGCAGGCGCGCGAGGTGCGCGTGGGCGCCGGCGCTGTCGAGCTCACGGCGTTCGAGTTCGATCTGCTGGTCGCGCTCGCGCGTCGACCGGGGCGCGTCGTGCCGCGCGAGGTGCTGCTCGAGGAGGCGGGGCGGGGCGACGTCACGGTGAGCGATCGGACGGTCGACGTCCACGTCTCGCACCTGCGGCGCAAGCTCGGCGACGATCCGCGCGCGCCGCGCCTCATCAAGACGGTGCGCGGCGTCGGGTACGTGCTCGCGCGCGAGGTCGGCGGGATCGGCGGGGTTGGCGGGGTCGGATCATCATGAAGCACGGCCCCAGCCATTGGCATCACCATGCGCGCGCGGGCGACCACGCCCACGTGCCGTGGTGGGCGCGCGGCCACGTGGGCGGCCGGTGGCGACACTTCGTGGCGGCGCGCCTGCACCGCCGGCTCTTCATGTGGTTCGGCCTCTCGATCTTCGTCACCGTCACTGTCGCCAACTTCGTGCACCACATGGTGGGCCGCGGGCGTGGCCACGGGCTCCTGGCCATGCTCGCCGCCGGCTTCGTGCTGTGGCTCATCTCGGGGAAGATCGCGTTCCGGATCGCGCGGCCGTTGCACGAGCTCCTGCGCGTCACCGAGGAGATCGGCGCGGGGCGGCTCTCGGCGCGCGCCCAGCTGCGGCCCTGGAACATGGGCGAGATCGCCTACATTGGCTCGGCCATCAACGACATGGCGGCGCGCATCGAGAAGCAGGTCGGCGATCAGCGTGAGCTGCTCGCCGGCGTGTCGCACGAGATCCGCACGCCGCTGGCCCGCATCCGCGTCCTCCTCGAGCTCGGGCGCTCGCGCGGCGGCGACCCGAACACCTTCGACGAGCTCGAGCGCGAGGTCCTCGAGATCGACGCGCTCGTTGGGCAGCTCCTCGCGAGCGCGCGCCTCGACTTCGCGGACCTCTCGCTCCGAACGCTCGACGCCATCGACGTCGCGCGCCGGGCGCTCGAGCGCGCGGGCGTGCCCGAGGCGGGCGTGCTCGACGCCGCACCTCCCGGCGGCGTCATGTCGTTCGAGGGCGACGCGACGTTGCTCGCGCGCGCCCTCGCGAACCTGCTCGAGAACGCGCGGCGGCACGGCGGCGGCGTCACGCGCCTCGGCGTGCGGGCGCCACGCGCCGGCGCTGTCGTGTTCGAGGTCGAGGACGCGGGCCCGGGCTTTCCCGCCGCGGGCGAGACGCGCGAGCAGCGCGACAGGCCCGAGGGCTCGCTCGGATTGGGCCTCGTCCTCGTGAGGCGCATCGCGGACGCACACCACGGCCGCGTCGGGATCTCGACGCGCGCCGAGGGCGGCGCGCGCGTGACGCTCGAGATCGAGAGCCCGGCCCGCGTCCAAGATTAGGGGCGGCCACGCGGAATTGCGCACGCGCGCTCATCTCGGCCTATGCTGCCGAGATGAGCGCCGCTCCCGTCCTGCGGGTCGTCCTCGTGAGCCTCGGCATCGTCTCGGTCGCTTCGGACGTCAGCGCCCGGGCGCCCGCGTCCCGCGGAGCCAAGGCGTCGAAGGCCCCCGCCGCCGATGGCTGCGTGGACGGCGCGGACGCGACGATCTGGATCTCGCCCGAGACGCCCGTCGCCGGGGCGCCGCTCGCGATCTTCGCCGTGGCCGCGAGCGGCGGCGCCGGCGAGCTGGTGACGGCCGGGCCCGATGGCAAACGCGCGACACTCGCGGTCGCGCGGCGGGGCACGGCGCCCGCGAGCCTCTCCGCGGAGCTGGCGGCGCCGCGCGCGGGCCGCCTGCGCGTCACGTGGATGCGCGGCCCGAGCGTGGTCGCGTGCCGTGTCGTCGAGATCCTCGCGCGCCCGCCGCGCGGCGAGCGCCCAGCCGCCGGCAAGGGCGTCTGGGAGTCGCGCCGGACCTGGGACCGGCGCCTGGAGGATCTCTATTCGGCGTGGATCGAGCGGCTCTTCGACGCGCCCGTCGATCAGTCGCTCGACTTTCGGCCGCTGCACCAGGCGCTACGGGATCCTGCCCGCAACGTCCTTTACGGCTTTCTCGGCCTGCGCGAGGACGATCCCAAGAACAAGGCCGCGATCCCGGCGACGCCCGACTGCGCGGACCTGCCGTACTTCCTGCGCGCGTACTTCGCGTGGAAGCTCGCGCTGCCCGTCGGCTTCCGCGACTGCGACCGGGGCACCGACGCGCGACCGCCGCGTTGCTCGAGCCTCACGACGAACGAAGACGTGCCGGCGGGCCACGAGGTCCTCGCGGGCGTCAAGGCGTTCCTGCGACAGATGTCGAACCACGTCCAATCGGGCAGCGCGCGCACGGCGCTCGACGACGAGGACACCGACTACTATCCGGTGCGCCTCGAGCGGAAGGCGCTGCGGCCGGGCGTCGTCTACGCCGATCCGTACGGGCACGTCATGATGATCGTGAGGTGGGTCGAGCAGACGCGCGACCACGGCGGGCTCCTCCTCGCGGTCGACGGCCAGCCCGACACGTCGGTGGGCCGCAAGCGCTTCTGGGAGGGGACGTTCCTGTTCACGAACGACACGAAGAGCGCGGGCCCAGGCTTCAAGTCCTTCCGGCCGCTCGCGCGCGGCGCCTCGGGCGCGCTCGAGCCCGTGCGCGACGCCGCCATCGGCGGCGCGGGCGATCCGGCCCACGCCCCCTTCTCGACGGAGCAGGGCAAGCTCGCGCCCGACGAGTTCTACGCGCGCATGGGCAAGCTCATCAACCCGGCGGGGCTCGACCCGGCGGCGGCCTACGGCGAGACGCTCGACGCGCTCGTCGAGCAACTGAAGGTGCGCGTGGGATCGGTCGACAACGGCGAGAAGTTCATGCACGACAACGCCAACCCGGTCGTGCCCATGCCGGAGGGCGCGAAGATCTTCGAGACGACCGGGCCCTGGGAGGACTACGCGACGCCTTCGCGCGACATGCGCCTCATCATCGCCATGAACGTGCTCACGGGCCTCCCCGAGCGCGTCGTGCGGCATCCCGAGCTCTTCAACCTGGGCGCGCGTAAGCCGGCGGCCGTGGCCGACGAGCTGCGCAAGCTGCACGCCGAGCGCGTGCGTGAACGCGGGATCGAGTACCGCCGCAGCGACGGAACCACCTTCAAGCTGACCGTGGCCGACCTGCTCGCACGCAAGGCCGCGCTCGAGATCGCGTACAACCCCAATGACTGCGTCGAGACGCGCTGGGGCGCCGCGGCGGGCTCCCCCGAGGCCGCGGCCTGCGCGCGTCACGCGCCGGCCGACCAGCAGGCCCGCATGGCCGACGTGCGCGCCTGGTTTCACGACGCCAAGCGCCCGCCGCGCTGAGCGGGACCGCTCGGATCGTGCCCGCGCCGCAGCCGCCGCTCGAGGGGCCGGAGCGCGCGAGCAAGAACGTACCACTCGACGCGTTGGCGGTATACGATGCCGGCCCAGTGAGCCTCGAGACGACCCCACCGACGATGACTCCGAGCCCGCCGCCGGGCACGCCTCCGAGCCCGCCGCCGAGTCCAATGAAGGTCGGGATCCCCAAGGAGATCTATCCGAACGAGCGCCGGGTCGCGGCCACACCCGACACGGTGCAGAAGATGCGCAAGCTCGGCCTCGAGGTCATCGTCGAGTCGGGCGCGGGTGACGCCTCGAACTTCGCTGACAGCGTCTACGTCTCGGCGGGCGCGACGATCGCCTCCCACCCCGACGCGGTCTGGACCGACGCCGACATCATCCTCAAGGTGCGCCAGCCCATGTTTCGCCCGGGCACGACGGTGCACGAGTCGGATCTCATGAAGCCGGGCGCGGCCCTCATCAGCTTCTTCTGGCCCGCGCAGAACAAGGAGCTCATCGAGCGCATGGCGGCGCGCAAGGTCACGGTCCTCGCCATGGACGCCATGCCGCGCATCACGCGGGCGCAGCGCATGGACGCGCTGTCGGCGATGGCGAACATCGCGGGCTATCGCGCCGTCGTCGAGGCCGCCTACAAGTTCGGACGGTTCTTCTCGGGCCAGGTCACGGCGGCGGGGCGTGTGAAGCCCGCGCAGGTCTTCGTGCTGGGCGCGGGCGTCGCCGGGCTCGCCGCGATCGCCGCGGCCAAGGCGCTCGGCGCGCAGGTGCGGGCCTTCGACACGCGGGCCGCGGCGCGCGAGCAGGTCGAGAGCCTCGGCGCCCAGTTCGTCGAGTTCAAGTTCGACGAGCAAGGCGAGGGGCAGGGTGGCTACGCCAAGGAGATGAGCGAGGCCTATCTCGCCGCGGAGCAGGCGCTCATCGCGCAGCACGCCAAGCAGTCCGACATCATCATCTCGACGGCGCTCATCCCGGGCAAGCCGGCGCCGCAGCTGGTGACGTCGGGCGCGGTCGTCAGCATGGCGCACGGCTCCGTCATCGTCGACATGGCGGCCGAGCAGGGCGGCAACTGCCCGCTCACCGAGCGCGACAAGATCGTCGAGAAGTTCGGCGTGACGATCATCGGGCTCACCGACCTGCCGAGCCGCATGGCGCACCAGGCGAGCGACCTCTACGCGACGGTCGTCTACAACCTGCTCAAGGACGTCTGTCCCGACGGACAGCGCCTCGCGCTCAACCTCGAGGACGAGATCCACCGCGGCGTGATGGTGCTCAAGGACGGCGCGCTCATGTGGCCGCCGCCCAAGCCGCCCGCGCCGCGCGCCGGCGGCCCGGCGACGCCGCAGAAGCAGCAGCCGAAGCCCGTGCACGTCGGGCAGCCGACCAACACGGCCAGCCCCGGCATGCGCATCGCGCTGACGCTCGCAGTGGCGTTGCTCGCGACGGCCGGCATCCTGGGGCCGCCCGAGTTTCTGCAGCACCTCACCGTCTTTCTGCTGGCCTGCGTGATCGGCTGGCACGTCGTCTGGAACGTCACGCCCGCCCTGCACACGCCCCTCATGAGCGTGACCAACGCCATCAGCGGCATCATCCTCATCGGGGGCATGGTCGTCTTGCTCGGGCGCGGCGCCAGCCCCGCGGCGCTCGGCCTCGGAGGCGCGGCGGTGCTCGTGGCGTCGATCAACGTCGCGGGCGGCTTCCTCGTCACGCAGCGCATGCTCAAGATGTTCCGCCGGTGAGGAGCGCTCCACGATGACGTCGACGATCCGCGCGCTCGCGTACCTCGTGGCGAGCCTGCTCTTCATCCTGAGCCTGCGCGGCCTCTCGACGCAGGAGACGGCCATCCGCGGGAACCGCTACGGCCTCTTCGGCATGGTCATCGCGGTGATCTGCACGGCGGTGGCGCTGCTGTTCCCCGAGGGCGAGGTCGCGGCGGCCTCGGTGAGCTTGTCGGGCGTGGGCGTCCTCGCCGGCGCGCTCGGCGTGGGAAGCGTGGTCGGCGGGCTGCTCGCGTCGCGCGTCGCCATGACGTCGATGCCCGAGCTCGTCGCCGTGCTCCACAGCTTCGTGGGCGCCGCCGCCGTCCTCGTCGGCATCGCGACGTACCTGCAGCCCGGCGCCGAGGTCGAGGCCGCTCGCGGCGCGCACCTCATCGAGATCTACGTCGGCATCCTCGTGGGCGCCGTGACCTTCAGCGGCTCCATCATCGCGTTCGGCAAGCTGCGCGGCAAGGTGAGCAGCCGGCCGCTCCTCCTGCCGGGACGCCACCTCCTCAACCTCGGCGCGCTGCTCGCGTGCGTCGCGCTCGCCGTGATCTTTCTGCGCGCGCCCGATCCCTGGCCCGCACAAGGGGACGTGGGGTCGATGCTGAACGCCGGCATGCCCGCGCTGCTCGCCATGACCTTCCTCGCGCTGCTGCTGGGCGTCCACATGGTCATGGCCATCGGCGGAGGCGACATGCCGGTCGTCGTGTCGCTGCTCAACAGCTACTCGGGGTGGGCCGCCGCGGCGGCGGGCTTCATGCTCTCGAACGACCTGCTCATCATCACGGGCGCGCTCGTCGGCAGCTCGGGTGCGATCCTGAGCTACATCATGTGCAAGGCCATGAACCGGTCGATCTTCAATGTCATCCTCGGCGGCTTCGGCGCCGAGGCGGGCGCTAAGCCCGCCGCCGGCGCGTCGGCGGCGCCGGCAGGCAAGGTCAACGAAGCGACGGTCGAGCAGGTGGCGGAGCTCCTGCTCGCGGCGCGCAGCGTGATCATCGTCCCCGGGTACGGCATGGCCGTCGCGCAGGCGCAGCACCCCGTGAAGGAGATCTCGTCGCTGCTCCTCTCGAAGGGCATCAAGGTCCGTTACGCGATCCACCCGGTCGCGGGCCGGCTGCCGGGCCACATGAACGTGCTCCTCGCCGAGGCCAACGTCTCCTACGACATCGTCAAGGAGATGGACGAGATCAACGCCGACTTCCCGTCGACCGACGTCGTCCTCGTCATCGGCGCGAACGACATCGTGAACCCGATGGCGCAGGACGACCCGGGCAGCCCCATCTACGGCATGCCCGTGCTCGAGGTCTGGCGAGCCGCGCGCGTCGTCATGCTCAAGCGCGGCATGGCGGCCGGCTACGCCGGCGTCGACAACCCGCTCGTCTACAACGACAACACGCTCATGCTCTTCGGCGACGCGCGCCAGAGTGTCAGCAAGCTGCTCGTCGCACTGAACGCCGGCGGCTGAGGCGGGGCCGGCGGCGGCGAACGTCGCGTCACGGAGTAGGTCGCGAGGCGGGCGCGCGGGCGCTCCCGTGGTACTGTGCCGCCCAGGATTTCACGAACCAGGGAGACGCGCATGTCGAATAAGATTATCTCGGTGTTGGGTGTTTTGGCCGCGGGGCTCGGCCTGTTGGCGGCGACGACGCAGGGCTGCGGCGGAAGCAGCGGCGGCTCGGTCACGGACGTCTGCAACAAGGTATGCGACAAGGAAGTGAGCTGTAACAACCTTCCAACTGCGTTCGCGACCTCGTGCAAGACCTCGTGTTCCTCGTCGGGAGGCTCGAGCGGCACCGCGAACACGATGACGGATTGTCCGGGGAAATCGACCGACCAGGTCATCACGATGGCGAACGCGTGTCTCGCCGGGACCTGCGACAACTTGATGGATTGCTTCAATGCCATCTGCCCCGGCCCGAGTGGCACCGCGGGCACGACTGGCGGCGCCGGAACGAGTGGCAGCGCGGGCTCGACGGGCGGCGCGGGCTCGACCGGAGCGGCTGGGCTCACGGGCGGGGCCGGCTTCGGCTTCGACGGCGGTATCCTCGGTACCGCCGGCACGGCCGGCTCGACCTGCGACACGGCCTGCACGAAGGCGGACTCGTGTTGCAATGCCCTCAACGCTCTCTCGGACGGTGGTGGCGCGCAGGACTGCATGTTCAAGACGGCGTGCGACGGGGCGGGAGCTCAGACTTCGTCTGCCGTCTCCGTTTGCAATACCTACATCCAGGTCGCTTCCGCGCTCGTGCCGCCGGGCAGTTCCGTTCCAGCTGCCTGTAAGTAGCGCACGCAGTGGGCGCCGAGGGCGTCCGTTCGGGCGGCTCGGGCGCGGCCTCGTCGCCGCGCTCGAGCGCGCGGATTGTCAGACGAGGAGAACGGGCATGTCGAGGAATGTCGTTGCTGCGCTGGGAGCTCTGGCCGTGGGGCTGGGCGTCCTGGCGGCGACGACGCAGGGCTGCGGCGGAGGCGGCAGCGCCGCCGGCGGCTCGCACGCCGATGTGTGCAATCGGTTTTGCGACAAGCAGGTCGCGTGCAACAACGTCCCGAGCGGCTACG
The DNA here is from genome assembly GCA_036494575.1 of Polyangia bacterium. GTDB lineage: Bacteria > Myxococcota_A > Polyangia > Fen-1088 > Fen-1088 > DASZFV01. The sequence continues at coordinate 25,753 of DASXOE010000068.1, forward strand.
GCCCCGAATGCAAGAGCTCGTGCTCGGCGGCCGGCGTGATGGCCGCGACGACGAATTGCCCGGGCCTCACGGCTGAGCAGGTCGTGACGATGACCGACGCCTGTCTCGCGAAGAGCTGCGCCGATCTGAATGGTTGCTTCGCGGCCTCTTGCCCCGTCACGAGCGGCAGCGCGGGCGCCGCGGGCTCGGCGGACGGAGGGCAAGACGGGGCGGCCGGCGCGGGCTCGGCAGGGGCGACGGGCGGCGCGGGAGCAGGCGGCGCAGGCGCGGGCGGTGCCGGCGGGGTTGGGGGCGCGGCGGGCGCCGCCGGTGCGGGCGCAGCCGGCACCGCGGGCTCCGGCTGCGTGACGACCTGCGCGAAGGCGGACGCCTGCTGCCAGGCCCTCAAGAGCCTCGGCGGGTCCAACTGCTCGACGAGCTCCGACTGCACGGTCAACACGGCTCAGACCGAGAGCCAATGCAACGGCGTGCTGCAGGCAGCCGCTCTCTTGGGTCAGTTTCGGCCCGCCGCCTGCAAGTAGCGCCCGCGCTCAGCGCGTGCGACCGAAGGTCTCGAGCGCGGTCTCGTCGCCGCTCTCGAGCGC
>DASXOE010000069.1:0-4005 GCA_036494575.1 Polyangia bacterium
GACCTCGGCCGGCATGTCGGCCGCCTTGATCTTCTCGTCGAAGGCGTCGAGGTCGGAGGCGTCGTCGCCCTCGCCGAGCTCGTCCTGGATCGCCTTGAGCTTCTGGCGCAGCACGGCCTCGCGCTGGTGCTTCGAGAACTCCTCGCGCACCTGCGAGTCGATCTTCTGCTTCACTTTGATGAGCTCGACCTTGCGCTGCAGCAGCACGAGCAGGCGCCGGAGGCGCTCCGCGACGTCGCTCTCGACGAGCAGCGACGCGCGCTCCTCGGGCGACAGATCGACCGTCGCCGCGACGATGTCGCCGAGGCGGCCCGGATCCTTGCTCTGATCGAGGACCTGCGCCGTCTCGTCCGGGATGTCGGGCGAGATCGCGATGAGCTGCTTGGCGACGTCGTAGACGGCCATCCCGAGCCCGTCGATCTCGATCGGATCCTTGCGGATCTCCGTGAGCGGTCCGAACGACGCGACGAGGTACGGCTTCTCCTGCACGAAGCCCGTGACGCGGCGCCGCTCGAGGCCGCGCAGCACGGCCGTCACGCGGTTCTCCGCCGCCTTGACGATGCGGACGACCTCGCCCTCGACGCAGATCGTATAGAGGTCGCTGCTGGCCGGCTCCTCGATGTCAGCATCCTTCTGCGTGCCTACGAGGACTCTCGCCCCCTTGCCCCCCAAGGCTTCAATGAGGCGCAGCGAGCTCGGCCGTCCGATCTCGACGGGCATGACTGCGCCCGGGAACAGGACGAGGTTCCTGAGGGAAAGAAGCGGAAGCGTTTTGGCGTCTTCGGTGGTCATTTCGTCGTCTCGCTCGAATGTGGCTTGTTCGCCGCTGTGCTCCCCTCGCCACGCCGCACCCTGACCACTATATGATGCCGACCGCGCAGAAAAGGTATATCGATTTTCTTCATCAAATGACACGCGACGCGCGCGCAGGCGCCTTCGGGCTTCAGAAAGCCCTCGGGCTCTTGGACTCGGTCCGTTTCGCCAACTCCTCGAGCAGCTTGCGCGCCTCGGGATCGTCGGCGGCGCCCTTGGGGGCCGCGATCTCGACCTGCACGAGCTGGTCGCCGCGCGTCCCGTCCGGCCGCTTGACGCCGCGGCCACGCAGGCGCAGGCGCGTGCCGCTCGACGTGCCGGGCGGGATCGTTACCGTGACCGGCCCCTCGACGGTCGGCACCTGGACCTTGGTTCCGAGCGCCGCCTCGCTGAACGTGACCGGGACCGAGAGCTCGATGTCCGAGTCGTTGCGCACGAGGTGCTGATCGGGGCGGACGTCGATGTCGAGATAGAGATCTCCGGGCGAGCCGCCTCGGCCGGGCGCGGGTTGACCGTGCCCCGGCACGCGCAGACGCCCGCCGGTGTCGACGCCGGGCGGCACCGAGACCTCGACCGTTGACCCGCTCCCAGAGCGGACGCTGCGGCGTGTCCCGAGCGCCGCCTCGGCCAACGTGATCGGCAACGTGCCGACGACGTCGGCGCCGCGCACCGGGCGGGCGCGCGCGGCGCCGCCCCCGCGGCCGCGTCCGTCGCCGAACAGCGTCGCGAAGAGGTCGCCGAGATCGTCGCCGCTGAAGCTGACGCCGCCGCCGCGGCCGCCGCGCGCGCCGCCGAACGTCCGCGCGAACGCCTCGGCGTCGAAGCCCTCGGGCATGCCGTCGGGGCGCACGGGCGCGTTCTTGAGGCGCTCGTACTCCGCGCGCTTTTCCTTGTCGCCGAGGACGGCGTAGGCCTCGTTGATCTCCTTGAAGCGCTCGGTCTTCTTCTTGTCGTCGCCCGTGACGTCCGGGTGGTACTGCTTCGCGAGCTTTCGGTAAGCCTTCTTGATCGTGGCCTCGTCGGCGTTCTCGGCGACGCCGAGCGTCTTGTAGAGATCTTTCATGGGGGGTCAGGCCAACGCTACGGGGACGGTCGCCCGGAGGCAACCACGCTCGTGCCTCAAGAGACGGCCGAGATTCGCTTCGGCTCCTTTCGCGAAAAAATGAGGGCCTCCTCGTCCGCTCCGGTTCCGCGCCTGACGAGGATCGTGTCGCCGGGCGCGAACTCGCCGGCCAGGAGGCGCCGCGCCAGCGGATCCTGCACGTGGCGCGTGATGGCGCGCTTGAGAGGCCGCGCGCCGAAGACCGGGTCGTAGCCCTCGTCAGCCAGGTACGTCCGCGCCGCGGGCTCGAGCTCGAGGTCGAGCTCGCGATCCCGCAGCAACTTGCGCAGCCGCTCGAGCTGCAGCTCGACGATGCGGTCGAGCTCGTTGCGTAGCAGCCTGTGGAAGACGACGATGTCGTCGACGCGGTTGAGGAACTCGGGCCGGAAGGTGCGGCGGAGCTCCTCGAGGACCCGCTTGCGCATGGTCTCGGCGTCGGCCGACTCGACGACGTCGCTCACGAGGTGGCTGCCGACGTTCGAGGTCATGATGACGACGGTGTTGCGGAAGTCGACCGTGCGGCCCTGGCCGTCCGTGAGGCGCCCGTCGTCGAGGAGCTGCAGGAGGACGTTGAAGACGTCTGGGTGGGCCTTTTCGATCTCGTCGAACAAGATGACCGAGTAGGGGCGGCGCCGAACGGCCTCCGTGAGCTGACCGCCCTGGTCGTAGCCGACGTACCCGGGAGGCGCTCCGATGAGCCGCGAGACGGCGTGCTTCTCCATGTACTCGGACATGTCGATGCGCACCATGTGCGTCTCGTCGTCGAAGAGGAACTCGGCGAGGGCGCGCGCGACCTCGGTCTTTCCGACGCCCGTGGGCCCGAGGAAGATGAACGAGCCGATGGGCCGGTTCGGATCCTGGAGGCCCGAGCGCGACCGCCGCACGGCGTTCGCGACGGCCGTGATGGCGGCGTCCTGGCCCACGACGCGCGCGTGCAAGCGCTCCTCGAGGTGCAGCAGACGCGCCTGCTCGCCCTCGAGCATCTTGTCGACAGGGACGCCTGTCCACTTCGACACGACGGCGGCGATGTCCTCTTCCGTGACCTCCTCGCGCAAGAAAGACCCGTGGCTCTGCGCCTCCTTGAGCTCGGCGTTCTTCGCGGCGATGGACTTCTCGAGCTCGGGCACGCGCCCGAAGCGCAGCTCGGCGGCGCGCTGCAGCTCGCCGCGCCGCTGGGCCAGCTCGGCCTCCGTCTTGGCCGTGTCGGCCTCTTCCTTGAGCTTGCGCAGGTCGGCGATGAGCTGCCGTTCGCGCTGCCAGATGCTCTTCATCTGATCGGCGCGCTCGCGGAGCTCGGCGGTCTCCGCCGCCACGGCCCCGAGGCGCTTGCGCGAGGCGTCGTCCTTCTCGCGGCCGAGCGCCTGCTCCTCGATGGCGAGCGACGTGAGGCGCCGCTGGAGGTGGTCGATGGGCTCGGGCAGCGAGTCGATCTGCATCTTGAGGCGGCTGGCCGCTTCGTCGACGAGATCGATGGCCTTGTCGGGCAACTGCCGCCCGGAGATGTAACGGGTCGAGAGGCGCACCGCGGCGACCAGCGCGGCGTCACGGATCTGGATCCCGTGGTGAACCTCGTAGCGCTCCTTGAGGCCGCGCAGGATGGCGACGGCGTCCTCGAAGGAAGGCTCACCGATGAAGACGGGCTGGAAGCGGCGCTCGAGCGCCTTGTCCTTCTCGATGTACTTCCGATACTCGTCGAGCGTCGTGGCGCCGATGCAGCGCAGGTCGCCGCGCGCGAGCGCGGGCTTGAGCATGTTGGCGGCGTCGACGGCCCCCTCGGCCCCGCCCGCGCCGACGAGCGTGTGCAGCTCGTCGATGAACAGGATGACGCCGCCCGCTGCAGCCTCGATCTCCTTGAGGACGGCCTTCAGGCGATCCTCGAACTCGCCGCGGAACTTGGTTCCGGCGATGAGCGCGCCGAGATCGAGCGCCAGAATCTTCTTTTCCTTGAGCGACTCCGGGATGTCGCCGGTCGCGATGCGGAGCGCGATCCCTTCGACGATGGCGGTCTTGCCTACGCCCGGATCGCCGATCAGCACCGGGTTGTTCTTGGTGCGGCGCGAGAGAACCTGCATGGCGCGCCGGATCTCCTC
>DASXOE010000070.1:0-37893 GCA_036494575.1 Polyangia bacterium
GCCGGACCGCTCGTGCCGCTCTGGATCTCGCACACCGTGTTCGCGACCGAGACGCACACGACCATCATCCCGCCCCTCTTGCTGTACACGAAGAGCTCGCCGGACGCAGGGCTCACGACGTTCGCTGGCCTCTTCTGGCGCCATCACGACGTCACGTCGTCGACCACGCTCGCGCTGCCCCTCTATTACGACTTCCACGACTACGACGTGTCGCGCACGACGGTGGCCTTCCCGCTCCTGTTCCGGCACGCGAACGAGATAGCGGGGACGGCGACGTGGCTCGCGCCGCTGTTCTACAGCCACTCGACGCCCGCGGGGTCGACGACGGTGGCGTTCCCGCTCTACTGGGACTTCGTGGGCAGAGCCACTCGCACGACGTTGCTCATCCCGTTCCTGGCGCGTTGGCGCCGGCCCGACCACATCTCCACCTGGGTCTTCCCGACCATCTACCACCGCACGGGCCTCGCGCCTTCGGGTCAGCCCGACGGCACGTGGCAGACCGTCGTCGCGCCCTTCTACGCCGCGGCCGTCAAGCGCCCCGGCGACTTCATGTGGGAGGTCTTGGGCGGTCTCTTCGGTCACGAGAGCGCCGGTCGCAACCGCTACCTGAAGCTCTTCTTCCTGCGCTTCGAGCAGCAGCCCGTGCCGCGCGCGCAAACGGCCTGGTACAGCCAGCCCGCGCGCGCGCCGAGGCGGCAGGCGGTGCGCGGGCTCAGCATGAACAGCTGGTAGGTTGGGCTCGGGCTCGAGCCTCGGGCATCGGCCTTCGGCCTCGCCCATCGGCCCTCGGGCGCGCCTCGCCTCGGCTACCGCGCGGCATCCAGCGCCGCGACAAAGCTATCGCCCGCCGCCGCTTGGTTGCTCGACGCCGGACCGCGGTCTCTCGTCGTCTCGCGCGCTGTCAGTCGGGCTTTCGGCGACGAGTGGCATCCGTTGGCCCCTCGAGCATGGGAGACCGCGGTCCGTCGTCGAGCCTTGTTCGCAGAGCGGGCGGATGCCACTCGGCGCCGAAAGCTACCAAGCGGCGGCGAGCGATCACTTTGTCGCGACGTGGGTGCCGCGCGGTACGTGACGCGAGGTTGGGCGTCCTAAAGAGGCGCCGCCCAAGAGGTTCAAAGGCCCAAAGGCCCAAAGGCGAAGGGCCACAAGTCCAAGGGCCAAAATGCCCGAGGAACGTCGCCCCAGGCGGCCCGTTCGGTTCTTGGAGAGCAGGCGAGCGGCCTCGAATCTTGATTGAGATCGCCTTGGGATCGCGTCTACAAAGGATCCGAGACCGGCGTGGGGTCGACGACCGATCCGAGGAGGTGGGCCCGCAGCTCCCCGACGAGGAAGATCGAACCGGCGGCGACGACGAGGCCCCCGTGGCCCACGTGGCGGCGCGCCAGGTTGAGCGCCACGATGGCATCGGGGCTCGACTTCACGGCGGCGAAGTGTGGGCGCGCCAACTCCTCGAGGGCCAAGGCAGGCAGCGACCGCGGGTTCGCCGATTGTGTCGCGATGATCGTCGAGGCGGAGGGCGCGAGGGCGGTCAGGATGCCGGCGGCGTCCTTGTCGCGCACGACGGAGAGCAGGAACGCCACGGGACGGCCGTCGGCGAGCGCGGGGAGCGCGGCCGCGAGCGCTCGGGCGCCCTCGACGTTGTGGGCGCAGTCGAGCAGGACGTCGTTCGTGACGCGCTCGAGGCGGCCGGGCCAGCGCACGCCGGCGAGGCCGTCCCGCACGGCGTCGGGTGGGAGCGTGCGCCCGAGGCTGGCGAGGGCCCGCGTGGCGAGCGCGACAGCGATCGCTGCGTTGTGGGCCTGGTGTTCACCGGCCAGGGCGATAGGAAACTCGGGGGCGGCGAAGTCGCGTCCAAAGCGGAGCAGCGGCGAGCCGAGCGCAGCTGCGGCGCGCTCCATCTCGTCGTCGGCCTCGGGCGGCAGAGCGCCGATGACGTGCGGCACGCCGGGCTTGATGATGCCGGCCTTCTCGCGCGCGATCTCGCGTAGCGTGCCCCCGAGGTATTCGGTGTGGTCGACGGCGATGCTCGTCACGGCGGTCGCGACCGGCTCGCAGGCCGTGACCGCGTCGAGGCGTCCGCCGAGCCCCGTCTCGAGGACGGCGAGCTCGACGCCCGCCTCGGCGAAGTCGAGGAAGGCCAGCACCGTCGCGATCTCGAAGTACGTCAGCGGCACCCGCGTGGCGGCGATGCGCGCGCCCTGCCGCGCGAGCCGGTCACCGTCGGCCTCGGCGCCGTCGATCCGGATGCGCTCGGTGAACCGCGACAGGTGCGGCGAGGTGTGCAGCCCGGCGCGCACGCCGGCGGCGCGCAGGATCGCCTCGGTCATGGCCGCCGTCGAGCCCTTGCCGTTCGTGCCCGCGAGCTGGACGGCGGCGAACCGACGTTGAGGCTCGCCGAGCGCGGTCAGCGCGCGCCGCACCCGCTCGAGTCCGAGCTCCACGCCCAGGGCGCGCGCGCCCTCGAGCCGCGCGAGAAGGTCGGTGTAACGAGGTGTGCCCACGCGGCGCGGCCTCCCGCCGTCAGCGGCCGCGCGGCCCGAGCAGCCGGCAGAGCCGACCGAGGGTGTCGCGCAGCTCGTGGCGGGGCACGATCCGATCGAGGAAGCCGTGCTCGAGCAGGAACTCGGCGCGTTGGAAACCGGGCGGCAACCGCTGGCGGATCGTATTTTGAATCACGCGTGCGCCGGCGAACCCGATCTGCGCCTTGGGCTCGGCGATGATGACATCGCCCAGCATGGCGAAGCTCGCTGCGACGCCGCCCGTCGTCGGGTGCAGCAGCACCGAGATGTAAGGCAGGCCGGCCTCGCGGAGCCGGCCGAGGGCGGCCGAGGTCTTGGCCATCTGCATGAGCGACAGCACGCCCTCCTGCATCCGGGCGCCGCCCGAGGCCGAGAAGACCACGGCGGGTGTGCGCCGCTCGAGCGCCCTCTCGAAGACCCGCGTGATCTTCTCGCCCGCGACCGAGCCCATCGAGCCTCCCATGAACTCGAACACGAACATTCCGACCTGGAGCGGTTGTCCGTCGATCGTGCCCGAGCCGGACTTCACGGAGTCGCTCGGGCCGGCCGAGCGCCTGGCGCTGCGCAGGCGCTCGCCGTAGCGCTTCGAGTCCCGGAAGCTCAGGGGATCGACGCTCTCGATGGTCGAGTCTTCCTCGACGAAGCTGCCGGCGTCGAGGACGAGCTCCAGACGCTGCGCGGCGGACATCGGGAAGTGGTGCTCGCACTGGGGGCAGACGTTGTCGTTCTTCTCGAGGTCGGCCGTGAGCAGCGCGGCGCGACATCCCGGGCACTTCGTGAACACGCCCGCCGGGACGCTGCGCTTCTCCTCGGACAGCTCGTCCTCTCGCTCGTCTCGCTTGTACCAAGCCATGGTGGATGTGGCGACGCTCGGGCCGCAGCATACCACCCCCCCGAAGGCTCGAAAATCGTTCGAGGAACCTGCCCTCGCCCGGCGCCAGTTTGTTATGCTGCGGCCGTGCATTTCGGCGCCTGGCATCCCATCTCGGAGGCGAGCGCAGCGGCGCCCGACGCGTCCGGCGTGCTGCAGACGCGCGCCGAGGGCGCCATGGACTATCGGGTGGGTCGCAGCGCCATGGTGATGTACGCCTGCGCGGCGCCCGACGAGACGTTGCGGCGGTACGTCGCCGGGCGTGGCGCGCGCGACCTCCAGCGCGCCGTCGCCGCGGGCGCGCGCTGGATCCGCTTCGCCGAGGCGGCGAATGCCCCCGTCGAGCTCGACAGGCTGCTCAAGAACTTCACGGAGCGCTTCGGATCGCTGCCCATCGCGAACGCCGGTACGGCGCGGCGCGCCGTGAGCGAGCGCGAGCCGAACGAGTAGGTCGAGCCATGTCGAACTCGAGAGCGAAGACGAACCCCGAGGGGCTGACCTATCGAGAGGCGGGCGTCGACATCGACGCGGGCGACTCGCTCGTCGAGCGCATCAAGCCGCACGTCAAGCGCACGATGCGCCCGGAGATTCTGACCGATCTGGGCGGCTTCGCGGGGCTGGCCGCGCTGCCCGCGGGCTATCGCGAGCCGCTGCTCGTCTCGTGCACGGACGGCGTCGGCACGAAGCTCAAGCTCGCCTTCGCGACGGGCAAGCACGACACGGTGGGCGTCGACTTGGTCGCGATGAACGTCAACGACCTCGTGTGCTGCGGCGCCGAGCCGCTGCTCTTCCTGGACTACTTCGCCTCGGGCAAGCTCGAGGTCGCCGTGGCCGAACGGGTCATCGCCGGCATCGCCGACGGCTGCCAGCAGGCCGGCTGCGCGCTCGTGGGCGGCGAGACGGCGGAGCTGCCCGGCTTCTACGCCGCGGGCGAGTACGATCTCGCCGGGTTCTGCGTGGGCGTCGTCGAGAAGAGCGCGCGCGTCGACGGGCGCGCCATCGCGGCCGGCGATCGGCTGCTCGGCCTCGCGTCGTCGGGCTTTCATTCGAACGGATACTCACTCGTTCGGCGCGTGCTGCTCGAGCACATGGGGCTGTCGCTCGATCGGCCACCCGAAGGTTTGCCCGCCGGCCTCGAGGCCGGCGTCTCGCTCGGCGACCTGCTCTTGCGGCCCACGCGAATCTACGTGCGCGCGCTGCGGGCGCTCTACGCCCAGGGCCTGCTGCGCGGGGCCGCCCACATCACGGGCGGCGGCCTCGTCGACAACCCGACGCGCATGTTGCCCGCCGGCGCCAAGCTCGTGCTGCGCATCGAGCTCGGGAGCTGGGACGTGCCGCCCGTCATGAGGTTGCTCCAGCGCGGCGGCGCTGTCGCCGACGCCGAGATGCTGCGCACGTTCAACATGGGCCTCGGCATGCTCGCGTGCGTCCCCGCGGCCCGCGTCGACGAGGCGCGGCGCGTGCTCGAGGCCGCCGGTGAACGCGTCTTCGAGGTCGGCGACATCGCGCCCTGCGACGTCGCCGACGCGCCCGTCGAGTTCATCGGCGCCCGGGCCCCGAGCAGGGCGCCTTCGCCGGGAGCCTCGCGCCCATGAACGTCTGCGTCCTCGCCTCGGGCAGCGGCACGAACCTCCAGGCGCTCATCGATCGGGCCGCCAAGGGCGAGCTCGGGCCCGCGCGCCTCGCGGCCGTGGGCGTGAACGTGCCCGAGTGCGCGGCGCTCGCCCGCGCGCGCGCAGCGGCGTTGCCCACGTTCGTCATCGATCACAGAGACTACAGGACGCGCCCGGCGTTCGACCAGGCGCTGCTCGCGGCGCTGCGCTCCCACCAGGTCGACCTCCTCGTACTCGCCGGCTTCATGCGTGTGCTGGGCGACGAGGTCATCGCGGCGTTCCCCCAGCGCGTCATCAACATTCACCCGACGCTGCTGCCCGCCTTCCCGGGCGTTCACGCCCACAAGAAGACCTCGGATTACGGCGTCAAGATCGCCGGCTGCACCGTCCACTTCGTCGACACGGGCATCGATACGGGGCCCATCATCGCGCAGACCGCCGTGGCCGTCCAAGACGACGACGACGACGAGGCGCTGCGCGCGCGCATCCTCGTCGAGGAGCACCGCATCCTGCCCGCCGTCGTGCGCGCCATCGCCGAGCGCCGGGTCATCGTCGAGGGCCGGCGCGTGCGCGTGCTCGCGGCCAAGCCTTCCGGCGAAGTCATTCGCAGCCTCTGAGCCGCCGCCCGTGGACACGAACCACTACGACGTCGTCGTTTGCGGCGGCGAGCTCACCGGTCTCGTGACCGCGGCGCTCCTCGGCCGGCGAGGGTTTCGCGTGCTCCTCATCGGCGGCGAGGCCGAGCGTCCGACCTTCGAGGCGGGCGGTCACGTCCTGTCCCGCGCCCCGGCCCTCCTGCCGCCCCTCGGCACGCCCACGGTCGCCCGCGTGCTCCAAGACCTCAACTGCGTGCAGATCGTCAAGCGACGCGCGCCCGCCCTCACGCCCGCCTTCCAGGTCGTCATGCCGCGCCACCGCTTCGACGTGGGCGGCGACGCGGAGGCGCTCGGGCGCGAGATCGCGCGTGAGTTCGTCGGAGAGCGCGTCGCGATCGAGGCGGCGCTCGCACGCGTCGCGGCGACGAGCAGCCTCGTCGAGCCGCTGCTCTCCAGCGAGATCACGCTGCCGCCCGACGGGTTCTGGGAGCGCCGCGAGGTGGCGCGTCTCGAGTCGTTGCTGCCGCGGCGGGGAACGGATCTGCTGGCGCCGCTGCCGGCGCACCACCCCATGCGCGCCGTCCTGGCCGTCCCCGCCGCGCTCGCGGGCGCCGTCGCGCCCCTCGAGGTCGCGCACACAGGGGTCGGCCAGGCGCGGGCCTTCGAGCTCGCGCGCCATGGCCTCGGCCGATTCGAGGGCGGCTACGGGGCCTTGTACGCGCTCTTTCGTGAAAAGCTCGAGACCTTCTCGGGCGAGCGGCGCGAGAAGGTCGTGCCCGTCGAGGTCGTCATGCGCCGCGGGCGCGCCGTGGGCGTGCGCGTCCATCCCCGCGACGAGACCATCGGCTGCGAGCACCTCGTGTGGGCGGGCTCGGCGGCGGCACTGCACGCCATCTGTCCTGAGAAGCCGCCGCGCCGCGGCCGCGATGGCGCCCCCGGCCTTCACGTCGAGGGCTACCGCTACGCGCTCGCCATGCTCGTCGCGCCCGACGCCTTGCCCGAGGGCATGGGAGAGCGGGTGTTCCAGATCACCGATCTGGCGCGCCCGCTCATCGAGGAGAACGCCCTCGCCATCACCGTGGGTCAGCCGGCGCCGAGGCAGCCGGAGCAGATCCCCGTCTGGGTCGAGTGCGTCGTGCCCGCGCCGCCGGTCGACGCCGGTCCCGGATACCTCCGGGCGCTGCGCGGACGGGTCGTCGAGCGTCTCCAGGCCGTCCTCCCGTTCTTCCGGCAGCACCTCATTGTGCTGGCCTCACCGCACGACGGATTGCCGCCCGAGCTGCCAGGCGCGGTGTCCAAGACGGCGCCCGCGCCCGCCGGGAAGAAAGGCGCGGCCCCCGCACCCGCGCCGACGTTGCCGCTGCCGCCCGTGTACGCGGCCGAGGGCGAGAGCCCCTTCGACGTCACGGCGCTGCCGCACGCGACGGGCATCAAGAACCTCTACCTCGCCGGCCCCGAGAACCTGCCAGGCCTCGGCTTCGAGGGCGAGCTCGTCTCGGCCTGGAGCGTCGCGCGGCTCATCACGGGCACGCAGCCGAAGCGCGACACGCAGCGGCGCGAGGTGCTCATCAACGAGTAGGAGGGCTGGCCCGACCGTCGCGGAGGGCCTGACCGTCTCAGCGGCCCGACTTGGGGCGCGGCTGCGTGCGGCAGTAGCCGGCGATGAGCCGCTCGTGATCGGGGCGGAGCGCGATGAACCGGACGCCCGTCCGGCGGAAACCACCGTCGATGCCGTCGTTGACGACGACTCCCTTGGCGGCGATCTCCTCGGCCGAGCCCGGCAACGAGAACGACAACGACACCTCGGCGCGCGTCGGCACGGTGCTCCCGCGCGGGCGCCGGATCGTGATGCCCGTAGGCCCGATGTCCTCGGCCTGGCACAAAGAGATTCGGCCCGCGAACGACTTCTTGACCGCGAAGACGGCCGGTGTTCGAAGCGCCCGGCGCCGGTCCGCGGCCACTTGTCTCCTATCAAACATCATGATTCGAGTGTGGCGCCGGCGCGCCCGGTACGCAAAAAATTGCTCGAATCGGTGTCTGGCGGCGTACGAAAACGCCGCTCCGGCGCTGAGCTCCCTATTGGACGGCTTGCGCTTCCTCGATGAGGAAGTTCGGAATGTCGTCGGTCACGAGGTAGGCCAGCTTGCAGACCGGGCACTCGAACGCGCTCTCGTCGTCGCGTAGCTTGAGGGCGCCCTTGCACTTGGGACAGGCCAGGATGTCGATGAGCTCGCGGTTCAGCGCCATGGCTCACATATACCGCAAAATCGACCCTGCGCGGGTTCTCGCGGCGACGTCGCGGCTGGGCTACGATGTCGCACCGCCATGAAACGCGTGCTCTTCGCCGTCGCCGTGGCCGCCGCCCTCGGCATGTTCGCCTGGACGCTCAGGCGCTTCGTCCGCATGCTCGGCACGGGCCGCCCCGAAGGCCGCGCGGACCACCAGGAGCAGCGCATCGACTCGGTGCTCCGCTACTTCTTCGCGCAGAAGAAGGTCGTCGAGAAGACGTCGTTGCCCGCCAAGCGCTTGCCGCGCTTCGTGAGCGCCCTCGGGAGCAAATACCACTTCCTGATCTTCTGGGGCTTCATCATCATCACGATCGGCACAGGCGAGACGCTCGTCCAGGGCCTCTTCCCGTCGTTCTCGCTGACGCTCTTCGGCGCGTCCTTCGCGCACGTCCTGTACGCCATCATCGACTGGTGCACGCTCGTCGTGCTCGTCGTCATCCTGTTCGCGGTCTTCCGGCGCCTCGTGCTCCAGCCGCGCCTCATCCCCATGAGCCGAGACGCCGCCGCCATCCTGTCGGCCATCGGCCTGCTCATGGTCACTCACTTCGGCATCCACGGCTTCCGCGGCGTCGCCGAGGGCCGCCCCGAGCCCGGCTATCCGCTCTCGGCGGCCATCGCCGACGCCTTCCATGGCATGCCGGTCGGCGCGGCGCACTTCGTCGCCGAAGCCTCGTGGTGGCTGCACGTGATCGTCGTGCTCGCCTTCCTCAACTACCTCCTCTACTCGAAGCACAGCCACATTCTGGCGGCGCTGCCCAACATCTACTTCCGGAAGCTCGGCCAGCGCGGCGTCCTGCCCAAGCTCAACATGGAGGCCGACGACATCGCGGCCACGGGTGTCGTGCAAGAGTGGAAGGACTTCACGTGGAAGTCGCTGCTAGACGGCTACGCCTGCACTGAGTGCGCGCGCTGCTCGAACTTCTGCCCGGCCTTCAACACCGGCAAGCCCCTGTCACCCATGCAGGTCATCCACGACGTGCGCGACGACATGCGCACGCGCATGCCGGACCGCGGGCCGCTCGACGTCCTCATCGACCGATTCCAGCATGGCTCGCGCGTCCAGCACGGCTCGCCCGCTGGGGACAACAAGACGGACACGGTCATGCCGCTCATCGGGGGGCGCACGACCGAGGACGTCCTTTGGGCTTGCACGACCTGCGGCGCCTGCCAGGAGGTCTGCCCGGTCTTCATCGACCACCCGGAGAAGATCATCCAGATGCGGCAAAACCTCGTGCTCGTACAGGAGAAGGTGCCGCCCGACCTAGCGCGCACCTTCACGAACCTCGAGCGCAACGGCAATCCCTGGGGCCTGGCCGCGGACAAGCGCATGGATTGGGCAGAGGGCAAGGACGTCCCCACGCTCGACGACAAACCCGACGCCGAATATCTGCTTTGGGTCGGCTGCGCGGGCGCCTACGACGACCGCATCAAGAAGCAGACCCTCGCGCTCGTCGACGTGCTGCGCGAGGGCGGCGTCGACTTCGCCGTGCTCGGGCTCGAGGAGGGCTGCACGGGCGACCCGGCGCGCCGCAGCGGCAACGAGATGCTGTACCAGATGCAGGCGCAGCAGAACGTCGAGACGATGAACGCCAAGAAGGTGAAGAAGGTCATCACGGCCTGCCCGCACTGCCTGCACACGATCAAGAACGAGTACCCCCAGCTCGGCGGGAGCTTCGAGGTGCGCCACCACACGCAGGTCATTCGCGAGCTCGTCGAGAGCGGCAAGATCGAGATGGAAAAGGCCGCCTTGGCGGACGGCGGCCGGGCCGAGGCCGGCGCCGCCGCACTTTCGTCGAAGAAGATCGCCTTTCACGACCCCTGCTACCTCGGCCGCTGGAACGGCGAGTACGACGCGCCCCGCGACGTGCTCGACGCGTTGCCGAAGGGGACGGAGCGCGTCGAGCTGCCGCGCAACAAGGAGCACGGCTTCTGCTGCGGCGCGGGCGGCGGCCGAATGTGGATGGAAGAGAAGATCGGGACGCGCGTGAACCACAACCGCACCGACGAGGTCATCGCCTCGGGCGCCGACACCGTCGCGACGGCCTGCCCCTTCTGCACGATCATGCTGCGCGACGGCGTCCAGGACCGCGGCGCGGGCGAGAAGGTCCAGGTGCTGAACGTCAGCGAGGTCGTCGCGAAGTCGATGAAGCGCAAGCGCGAGCTCGTGAGCGCGTCCCCCGAGCCCGGCAAGCCCTAGCCTACTCTTCGTCCTCGCGCGCGGCCGAGAGGCGGGAGAGGACGCCGAGGTCCTCGAGGGTCGTCGTGTCGCCCTTCGCGACGCCCGAGGTCGCGATCTCCTTGAGGAGGCGGCGCATGATCTTTCCCGAGCGCGTCTTTGGGAGCGCGTCCGTGAAGCGGATCTCGTCGGGGCGCGCCAGGGCGCCGATCTCCTTGACGACGTGCTGGGCGAGCTGGGCCTTGATCTCGGGGGAGCCTTCGACGCCGGACTTGAGCGTCACGAAGGCGAAGATGGCCTGGCCCTTGAGCTCGTGCGGCGGGCCGACGACGGCCGCCTCGGCCACCGCGGGGTGCGAGACGAGCGCGCTCTCGATCTCCGCCGTGCCGAGGCGGTGGCCCGCGACGTTGAGCACGTCGTCGACACGGCCCATGACCCAGAAGAACCCGTCCTCGTCCTGGCGCGAGCCATCGCCCGTGAAGTAGACGCCGGGGATCTCGGACCAGTAGCTCTTCTTGTAGCGCTCGGGATCGCCGTGGATGCCCCGCAACATCGAAGGCCAGGGCTTCTTGATGACGAGGAAGCCGCCCTCGTTCGGCTTGCAAGGCGTGCCGTCGCGTTTGACGACCGCGGCGTCGACGCCGAAGAATGGCCGCGTGCAGCTCCCGGGCTTGGTCGACGTGATGCCCGGCAGCGGCGTCATCATGATCCCGCCCGTCTCGGTCTGCCACCAGGTGTCGACGATCGGGCAGCGGCCGCCGCCGATGACCTCGTGGTACCACATCCACGCCTCGGGGTTGATGGGCTCGCCCACGGTGCCGAGCAAGCGCAGCGACGACATGTCGTGCTTCTTCGGCAGCGCGTCGCCCCAGCGCACGAAGGCACGGATGGCCGTGGGCGCCGTGTAGAAGATCGAGACCTTGCGGCGCTCGACGATCGACCAGAAGCGATCTTTCTCCGGGAAATCGGGCGCGCCCTCGTAGATGAGCGTCGTGGCGCCGTTCGACAGCGGGCCGTAGACGACGTAGCTGTGCCCCGTGACCCAGCCGATGTCCGCCGTGCACCAGTAAACGTCCTCCTCGTGCATGTCGAAGACGCACTTCGTCGTGAGGTGCGCGCCCAGCAGGTAGCCGCCCGTCGTGTGCACGACGCCCTTGGGCTTCCCCGTCGTGCCCGACGTGTAGAGGATGAAGAGCGGGTGCTCGGACGGAAGGCTCGCCGGCGGGCAATCCACCGAGGCGTCCTTCATGAGCTCGTGCCACCAGCGATCGCGTCCACCGTCGAACTCGACGTCGACCCGCGTCCGGCGCACGACGACGCAGTGGGAGATCGTGGGCGTCTCGGCCAACGCCTTGTCGACGTTGTCCTTGAGCGGGATGATCTTGCCGCGGCGCCAGCCGCCGTCGGCGGTGATGCAGACCTTGGCGCCGCAGTCGTTGATGCGGTCGCGGAGCGCCTCCGCCGAGAACCCGCCAAAGACCACCGTGTGAGGCGCGCCGATGCGCGTGCAGGCCAGCATGGCGACGGTGGCCTCGGGGATCATGGGCATGTAGATCGCGACGCGGTCGCCGGCCGTGACGCCGAGCCCCTTGAGCGCGTTCGCGAACTTGCACACCTCGGCGTGGAGCTCGCGGTAGGTGAGCTTGACCTCCTCGGGCTTGCCGCCGGACTCCGCCGCGGGCTCGCCCTCCCACATGAGGGCGACCTTGTCGCCACGCGTGGCGAGGTGGCGGTCGAGGCAGTTCGCCGAGACGTTGAGCTCGCCGCCGTCGAACCACTTGGCCCACGGTGGCTGCCAGTCGAGCACCTTCGACCAGGGCCTGCTCCAGGCGAGCTCGCGCGCGGCGGTCTCGGCCCAGAAGGCCTCGGGCTCGTCGATGGATCGGCGGTAGTCGCGCTCGAACGCCGCCGCGTCGCTGATGAGCGCGCGCTTCGTGAACCCGGGCGGCGGGGGAAAACGGCGCGCCTCGCGCGAGACCGACTGGATGACGCCCGTGATGTCGTTGCCCTGATTCCCGTTCTGGCTCGCCATGACTGGCCTCCTCGCGCAATTGCGCGCTGCTTACGTGACCTCGAACCTTACCGCGTCTCCCGCGGGGGGGAGCCACTCGAAATCGACGCCCGTGACGTGCGCGAGCGGCGGGCCCTTGCGGAGCCATGAGAGGAAGGACGCGGCCGCGTCGTCCTCCCCTTCGGCGACCACCTCGACGCTGCCGTCGAGCTCGTTGCGAATCCACCCCGCGAGGCGCAGGCGACGCGCTTCGTCGGCGGCCGACGCGCGAAAGCCGACGCCCTGTACGCGCCCCCGCACGGTCACCCGGAGGCGCCTCACGGCTGCACGCGGACGGACGGGAGCGCGTACTCGCGGCCCGCGGGCTTCGCGCACGGGGCGAGCAGCGGGATCGACCGGGGCTCCCCCGGACGCGCGTCGGCGCGCGCCGCATAGAGGCGCGTGGAGCCGTCGCCGCCGACGAGCGGCGCGAGCAGCCAGCGGCCCTCGGGCGACAGGTCTGGATGTCCGAAGCGCCCCGGCTCGACGAGCATCGAGGTGGCTGCGTCTTCGGCGCCCACGCGGTAGACGGCGCCCTTGGCCGGGTCGCCCGCCCCGCCCGCTCGCGTCTCGCCCGCGAGGAACACCGTCGCGCGCTCGGGTGGCAGCCGGATCGCGGAGCCGCTCGGGAGCGGGATCGTCCGACCGGTCGAGAGGCGCCCGGGTGCCCCTGCCTCGGGGAGCGTGAGCGCGCGCGCGAGCGCCAACGTCACGGGAGACGCCTCGGCGACGCGCGCCGCGAAGACCTGCGTCGGTTGCGGGCCGCTCGCGCGGCTGCGCGCCGTGTCGCCCGTCGCGATCCACAGCGTGTCCCCCGCGGGAGAGAACGCCAGAGCGGCGATGACGCTCTCGCGGACGTCGGGCGGCACTGAAAGCGTCGCGGCCACGGAGGCGCGGCCGTGGGCCCCGACGTCGAGCAGCGTGACGCGGTTTCCATCCTCGCTCGCGAGCGCGAGGCGCTTGCCGTCGGGCGAGAGATCGGCGGCGACGACGCGCGCGTCCCGGACGTCGGCGGGAAACGGCCGGGGCGCCCCGCGCACCGGGTGCAGCGGCGACGAGACGTCGAGGAGCTCGACGTCTCCGGCGTGCACGAGCGCGAGGGTCCAGGCGCGCCCGGCGGCGGCCAACGCGAGGACGGGCTGCTGGCCGAGCTCGAGGCGCGTTACGACCTTCGGCGCGCCGTTGGCCGCGACGTCGATGACGTCTAGCACGGAGCGGCCCGTCTCGGCGACGTAGGCCGCGCGCCCGTCCGGCGACAGCGCGAGCAGGCGTCCACCCGGCACGGGCGTCACGCCCGCGGCCACCGGTCCGTCCGGCTTCAGCTCGACCCAGGCGAGCTGGCCCGCATCGGCGCCGAGCACGGCGGCGTACCGGCGCACGGCGATGCTCTTCTCACCCTTGCCGACCTCGTTGCCGACGACGACGGCTTGCGCGCCCACGGGCGTGAGCGGCGGGACGCGCACGAGGATACCACCGTCGCGCGTGCGCCCGAGTACCGCGGCGGGCCGTCCGCCCACGGCAACCGAAGGCTGACGCCCGAAGCCCGTGCCGTGGATCCACAACGTCTCGCCGATGACGGCGATCCCGTCGGAAGCCACGAGCGAAAGGCGGCCCTGGAGCGGCACGTCGCCGCCGCCCAGGTCGTCGATCTCCGAGACGTTGGGCGTGCGCGCCGACTCCGCGATGTCGTAACGATCCTCGACGATCTGTTCGCGGGGTCCGGCGCACGCGCCCAGCAGTGCGGCGGCCAGCACCGCCCCGGCGCGCTGCGCCTTCATGTCAGAGCGGACCCTCCGTCACGCTGAAGCCGATGAGGTTGTTGGGGACGAAGGGATACTCGTCGTACTTCCCCACGACGTTGTTGGCCGCGTCGAGGATCTGGACCTTGGAGAGCGTCACCATTTGGACGGGGCCGCTCGGCGGCGCACATGAGGCGATGTACCCGACGACCTTCGATCCCGTGTCGAACTCGAAGGTCACGCGATGGCTGACCATCTCCCGCAGGGTCTTGTAATCCGGCATGGCGCGGACAGTACCATGACGGCGCCGCTCCCGGCGCGGCCTGGTCAGGGGTGCCCGGGTGGAAGGCTGCCGCCTGTCATTGGCCCCGCGGCGAGCGACTCGTCTTCCTTCTGGAGCTGCTCGAGCGGGAGCTTCACGTCCCGCGCGCCCACGCGCACCTTGGGCAGCATCCCGAAGACGTCGCCCTTGCGGCGCACGATGGGATCGCCGCTCTTGTTGTCACGCACCGACAGCTGGAGGTCGCCCTCGAACGCGCCGTTCTGGAAGGGCATGTCGGCGGCGGAGAGCTCGAAGTCGAGCGGAAACTTGGTGGCGGGGACCTTCTTGACGGCGACGAGCGAGCCGCGGGCGCTCGGGTTGTCGGGGATGCGGCGCGCGACGATGTAGATCGTGTCGGTGGGCGCGATGTGCGCGCGCATGGTGGGGGCGACGACGACCTGGCCCGTGATCTTGGCGTTGGGATCGACGGGCTTCGGTGCGGGCGCCGCCGGGGCCGTTGCGCCGGCCGGCGCGGGCGGCGCGGGCGCCGCGGGCGCGTTCGGTAGGGGCGGCACGCCCGACGCCTTGCCGGCCTCTTCGTGCTTCGTGCAGCCGAGGGTGGCGATCACGACCGCGAGGACCATTTGCATCGCGCGGGAGTTCGTCATGAGCGGAACCTAACACACTCTGATATCGTGCCGAGACATGGCATCCCTCGTCGCCGCGCTCGGGGCCCGGTCGATGATCGCGCCCGGGATCGCGGAGCTCGTCTTCGAGATGCGCTCTCCCGCGCGCCTGCCCTTTCGCGCCGGCCAGTTCGTCTCGATCGCCGTCGACGAGGCCGAGACGTCGCAGGGCGCCGCCCCGCCCCGCCGCAGCTACTCGATCGCTTCGCAGACGGTCGACGGCCATCGCTTGCGCTTCATCATTCGCGTCATGCCCGAGGGCGCGGCCTCGAGTTACCTCATGACGCTGCCGCTGGGCGCGCAGATCAACCTCACGGGGCCGCACGGCTTCTTCGTGCTCGACCCCGCCCACGCCGGCGACGTCGTCTTCGGCGCGACCGGCACGGGTCTCGCGGCGGTCATGCCCATGCTGGGCGAGCTGGCGGCGCGCACCGAGCCGGGCCGTCGCCATGTCTTCTGGGGCGCGCGCGAGGAGTCCGACCTCTTCGTTCGCGCCGAGGTCGAGGACCTGGCGGCGCGCGCGGGGGCGCGGCTCTCGATCCATCTGACGGCGCCCGGCGCCGCGTGGGCAGGCTCGCGCGGGCGCATCACGGCGGCCGTCCTCGACGCGCTGCCGACGTTGCAGGCCCCGACCTTCTACCTCGTCGGCAACGGTGCCATGATCAACGAGCTCAAGCGCGAGCTTGTGGCGCGCGGCGTGAACCGAAAGCTCCAGATCCGCACCGAGGCCTTTTTCGACTGATCGCCCGGTCGCCCCGGATTGAAATACGTTTGACCCGCCCTTGGCGGTAGTATGGCCTCGATGAGGATCCCCGAGCGCGACCGGCTCGGCGTCGCGGTGCTCGTGGTCGTCGGCTGCGCGGTCGCGGGCGGCGCGGCCGCCGGCTGCGCGGGCAGCACGGAGCCGGCGGTCACGATCTCGGCGGTCACGCCCGCGGTGGCCTACAGCGACGACAAGATCCCCATCGTGATCCAGGGCGGTCCCTTTCGCCCCGTCTACGACATCGACACGACCGGCGGGCAGGAGACGACGGAGCTCGGCGCGTTCACCGCCTTCCTCGCGCCGAGCGCGGGCGGCGAGGGCGGCGTGGCCGCCGACTCGCTGAGATGGCTCAGCACGTCGGAGCTCGCGGCTGAGCTCGACCCGGGCATCGCGGCTGGTTCCTACGACGTCGAGGTCCGCGATCCGCGGGGCGCGCTGGCACGGCTCGGCGCGGGCTTCGTCTCGCTCGGGCCGGACAAGGCCAACCCCGTCGTCACGATCGACGAGCCCGTCGCGGGCGCGATCGTCAACGCCGGCGCCGAGGTGCCGGTCGCGTTCCGTGCCGACGACGGCTTCGGGTACCTGTCGTCGATGGACTTCATCGTGACTTCGAGCGACGTCCTGCTCTCGGGGACCTGCCCTCAGTTGGCGCCCAACGTCCACCAGGCGACGTGCCGCTTTCTGTTCGTCGTGCCGAAGCCCATGCAGAACGGGCAGCCCCTCAACGTCATCGTCACGGCGCACGACACGGCGACGAACTCCCAGCGCGCCGAGACGACGTTGGCCGTCGGGGTGGCGCCCGTCGTCGCGACGTTCGGGCCGTTCGAGGGGCCGGCGACGGGCGGCACGCAGCTCTCCGTCATGGGCGACAACTTCATCACGGGCACGCAGGTGCTCGTCGGCGGCTCTTTGCTCCAGCCGAATGGTGGCACCGTGGTGAGCGCGACCCTCATTCAAGGGACGACCCCGCAGCACGACCCGGGCCTGGCGACGGTGACTGTGCGCACAGGCGCTCTGTCGATGGATCTGTCGAGCAGCTTCAACTTCGTGGGGCAACCCGAGGTGCGCGCCCTGACGCCCACGTCGGGCCCCCTCGCGGGCTGCACGCCCATCACGATCGTCGGTAAGTTCTTCCGCGACGTGCCCTTGACGCGCATCTGGTTTGGCGCCGATGGCTCGAACGCATCGCAGCTGCGCTGTCCCGTCTACGTCAGTCAGAACCGCATCGAGGGGTTCACGCCGCCCGGCGCCGGGGCGGTTGCGGTGTTCGCGCAGGATCCAGCGGGCGGCATCGGGATGCTGCCGCTCGCCTTCACCTATCTCGATGCGGACGCTGCCGACGCGGGGGCGGCGGCGCCACCGGCCTGCCCGTGCGCGGCGGGCCCGCCGTGAGGCTCAAGCTCAAGCTGACGCTGCTCGCGCTCGGCGTGTCTGCCGTGCCGCTCGCCATCGCGGGGTATTGGTGGCTCAGCATCGGCCAGGGCGCGCTGCGCGCCGCCATCGAGGACAACGAGCTCACGGTCGCCAAGCAGGTCGCCGAGCACGCGGGCAGCGAGATAGGTAACCTCCTTTCGATCCTGCGCACCGACGCGCGCATCTTCGATCTGACGCGGGGCGGGCCCGGCGACGCGCCGTCGGCTCAAGGTCTCCTGAAGTTTCTCCAGCTCGTCTATCACCAGAGCGACGACTTCTGCGCGATCGCGATGTTCGACGAGCACGGCGCGCCCGTGGGCCAGCCCGCCTACCTCGAGACGCCGTCGGCGTACGAGACCTTCCGCAACCACGAGCCGATGCGACCCACGGACGTCGAGGGCGTCGGCCTCATGGCCCCGCTCGGTCAGGCGCTGTCGCGCGGCGACGGCGTGGGCCCGGTCTTCCTGGGCGGGCCGGCGCGCGTGCCGCACGTCGTGCTCGCCGTTGCCTTCGACCCCAAGCTGGGCGGCGGCAAGCGCGTGCTCACCGCCGAGGTCTCGCTCAAGCGGCTCGGTGACTACGTCAAGGCCCTGTCCGATCGCGAAACAGACGTCAGGCTGCTGGACGCGCGCGCGCGGCTCGTCGCGGCCGGTGCCACGGGCGGCGCGGCGCACCTCGAGGCGCAACACCCCCCGGGCGGCCACGAGGGCGAGCTCGCCACCGCCGCGACCGTCGCCGCCTACCCGAGCGCGGGCCGGGCCGTCATCGGCGCCTACGCGCCCACGGGGCCGTGGGGATTCGGCGTCGTCGTCGAGAAGGCCGCCGACGCCGCCCTTCTGCCCGTCAACCGGATCCGCTGGGCGACGCTGTTCTGGCTCGGCGTCTCGATCGTCGTGGGCTCGATCGCGGCCCGCATCTTCGCGCGACGGCTCGCCTCGCGCGTCGAGACGCTCTCGGCGGGGTCGCGGCAGATCGCGGCCGGCCACCTCGAGACGCGCATCATGAAGGGCGCCGACGACGAGCTAGGCGATCTGGCGATCGCCTTCAACCGGATGGCCGAGGGGCTCGACGGCGCGCGCGCCAAGATCACGCAGCAGACGACCGAGATCATGTCGTGGAATCAAACGCTCGAGCGCCGCGTCGAGGACAAGACCCGGGAGCTGCGCGAGGCTCAAGACCTCTTGCTGAGGTCGCGCTCGCTCGCCGCGATCGGGCAGCTGGGCGCCGGGGTTGCCCACGAGATCAACAACCCCCTCGCCGGCGTTCTCGGAATCGCGCAGCTCCTCATCGTCGACCTGCCGCCGCACCACCCGGCC
Source organism: Polyangia bacterium (assembly GCA_036494575.1). Taxonomy (GTDB): domain Bacteria; phylum Myxococcota_A; class Polyangia; order Fen-1088; family Fen-1088; genus DASZFV01. Next base: position 18,293 of record DASXOE010000070.1, read on the forward strand.
CGGCCGCTCGTGCAGGATGTCGAGACCCAGGCCCTGCGCATTCGCAAGATCGTGCAGAACTTGCTGCGTTTCGCCCAGCGCCAGGGCGGCGAGGACTACGGGCCGCTCGACCTCGGGCGCGTGCTCGACGACGCGCTCGAGCTGTGCGGGCCGACCGATTTGCAGAGCGCTGGCATCCAGGTCGTGCGCCGGTATGCTCAGTCCCCGCCCATGATCCGCGGCAGTGTCACCCAGCTCCAGGAAGCCTTCATCCAGCTCATGCAGAACGCGCGCGTCGCCATGTCCAGCGGGGACGCCGCCGCCGGTGCCGGTTCCCGCGGGACGCTCACCCTCGAGACGTCCGTGACGGCCGAGAAATTGGCGCGCGTCACGGTGACCGATACGGGTCGGGGCATCAACGCCGAGCACCTGCCACGCATCTTCGACCCGTTCTTCACGACGAAGGCAGGCGATTGGTCGGGCGTCGGCATGGGTCTTTCCGTCGTGCACAAGACCATCGAGGATCACGGTGGCACGATCCAGGTGCAGAGCGAGCTCGGCAAGGGCTCGAGCTTCCAGATGACGTTCCCCATCGCCGTCGAGAAGGCCGCCCTCGCATGATCGGTGGGCCTCCCCTCTTCCCGAAGAAGGCGCCGGGCCCATGGCGCCACCTCGGCACCGCGACGCTCGTGCTGGCCGTCGTGGGCGGCGTCTTCGCCGCTTCGCGGGTCTCCCGCGCGCTCTTCGAGCGGCCGGCGCGCCGCCCCGCGCCGCCCGCGGCCGCCACGGAGGGACCGGCCGCCGCGGAAAGCCCTGCGGACGCCCGCATCTTCCAGGTCGTTTCGGCCGACGGTCAGGTCGACGCCTATCGTGATGGCCGATGGATCTCGATCCACCAGGGCGATCTCCTCACGCGCGACGACCTCGTGCGCACGGTTCCCGGCGCCCACGCCGTGCTTCGCCTCTCGGCTGGCGGCGAGATTGAGCTGCGCGAGAAGGTCGAGATCCGGCTCGATCGGCTGTCGGCGGCCGGCTCGAGCGTCGACCTGAGGCGCGGCAAGGTGGTCGCGCGCGTGGAGGCTGCGAACGAGACGCTCGCGATCACCGCGCGCGAGACGACGACCTCGACCGAGGGTCCGGCTCACGTCGTCGTGCAGGCCGACGAGCACGGCCAGGTGTCGGTGGCCACCCTCAAGGGCAAGGCCCGCTTCGGGAGCGCGGGCAAGACCGTCGTCGTGTCCGAGGGGACACAGACGCGCAGCGTCCGTGCCGGCGCGCCACCCGAGGATCCCGAGAAGATCCCCGAGGACGTCCTCTTGCAGGTGGTATGGCCCGAGGGAGAGCGGCACGGCGACACGGCCCGGATCGAGGGGCACGTCGGGACCGCCTCGCTCGTGACCGTCAACGGCGCCGAGACCGCCGTGGGCGGCGACGGACGGTTCACGGCCGTCGTGCCGCTGCGCGAGGGCCCGAACCGCGTCGCCGTCGAGGCGGAGGATCTGGCCGGCCGGCGGCGCGCCGCCGACGCGACGCTCGTGCGGCGCCCGACGCGCCCGCCCAGGCTCGCGCGCGAGCCAGGAGATCTGTGGAACCGATGACCCGGGAGCAGGAGCTCGAGGCCGAGCTCGCGCGTTTGCGCGACCTCTTGACGTCGGCGGGGCGCCTCGCCGAGTTCGGCCGCTTCGCGGCGCAGCAGATCCACGAGCTGCGGCAGCCGCTCTTCGCGATCAAGGGCCTCGGCCAGCTCCTCCTCGAGAAGGAGCGCGTCGAGCTCGAAGAGGTCCTGGACTTCGCGCGCCACATCGTCGACCAGTCGGAGCGGCTCACGGCGCTCGTGTCGAACTTGCGGCAGTTCACGGCGCCCGTGCCCCAGAACGCCAAGCGCCGCGCCGAGGTCGGGCCCGTGCTCGTCCGCGTGACGTCGCTCCTCGACTACCGTCTGCGCAAGGGCCCGACGATGCGCACGCAGATCGCCCCCGACGTGCCGCCGCTCGCCGTTCTGCCGCACGCGCTCGAGCAGATCCTCATCAACCTCATCGCGAACGCCCTCGACGCGGTGGCGTCGGTGGCCGCCCCCCTCATTCAGGTGCGCGCGCAGATCGTCACGGCCGATCCTCGCTTCGTCGCCGTCGAGGTGGGCGACAACGGCTCGGGTGTCGCCAAGGCTGTGCGCGCGCGGCTCTTCGAGACCTTCTTCACGACCAAGGGCGAGGAGCACGGAACGGGGCTGGGCCTGGCGGTGAGCCGCGAGATCGCGCGCAGCATGGGCGGCGATCTCGTGCTGCCCGACGACCCGGGGCCGTGGAACGAGGCGGTCGTGACCGTCTTCCGCCTGACGCTGCCGGTCTTGCAGGAGCTGTGATGCGCGCGGCGGCTGCCCGCGGCCGACTGGCGCCGGCGCTGCTCGCGCTGGCGCTCGCGCGTCCGGCGGCGGCGCAAGGGGCGACGCCCGCGACGGCGTTGGCTGCCGCGGGCGTGCAGGTCACGCTCACCCCGGCGCGTGAGTTCCTGCTGCTCGGCGCCGACACGGAGGTGACGATCAACGTCGAGGTGAGCGGTCCCGGCAGCGAGGTCCTCGCGCCGACGCGCACCTTCGCGACCGTGGGAACGCTGGAGCTGCCGCGCCCGACGGGCGTGCCCGGACACTTCACGGCGCGCTACGTCGCTCCCGCCGATCGATTCCCCGAAGTCGCGTTGCTCGTCGCCGAGCTCGGCGGCGGGGCGCAGCGACTGCGCGGCGTCGCGCGACTGCCGCTGCACGCGAACACGGAGATGCCGCTGCGCACGAGCCCGCTCGCCGAGGTGACGCTGCGCGTGGGGGGAAAATCCTTCGGGCCCGTGGTCGCCGACAGGCAGGGGCACGTCAAGATCCCCATCGAGGTGCCGCCGGGCGTGCGCTTGGGCACGGCGCGCGCGGTCGATCACAACGGCAACGTCAACGAGACGGAGGTCGACCTGCAGCCCGCGCCCTACCGCCGCGTCCTCATCATCGGGCCGCCCGAGGCAGAGGTGGCGAGCTTCGCCGAGGTGGCCGTGTTGGCCCTCGACGCCTCGGGCGAGCCGGCCACGCCCGGCCGCCTGTCGCTGCGCGCCGTGGAGGGGCTCGTCCACCCCCTCGGCGACGGCGGACCGGGCCAGGCGCGCTTCCTCGTCGAGATGCCCCGGCGCGTGGGCGCGGGCGGGCTCGCGCTCACGGCGGCGCTGGCCGGGACGCCGCTCGCTCGCGCCGAGGCAACCGTGCCGCTGCTCGCGGGGCCGCCGCGCTCGCTCACGCTCTCGCCGAGCCTGCGCCGCCTCGTCATCGGCGGCGGCGCGCAGGCGCGCATCGTCGTGTCGGCCCACGATCAGTTCGGCAACCCCACCTCGGCCGACCGCGCGCGCGCCACGGTCGACGGGCAGCCCGCCTCGGTGCGCGCGATGTCGAGCGGGCTCGGCATGCTCATCGTGCCGCCGCCCGCTCTCTACTCGGGCAAGGACTCCATCACCGTCGAGGTGACGCTCGACCAGGCCCACGCCTTACAAGACCTCTTGCTCACCGGCGGCTCCCCAGCGACGCTCTCGCTCGCAGTGAGCGACGAGCGCTTCGTGGCTGACGGCCGCCGCGCGACGGAGCTGCGCGCGCGCGCCTTCGATCGGAACGGCACGCCCACCCTCGTGCCCGGCCTGAGCTGGGAGACGCCCCGCGGCCGCCTCGGCGGCGTGCGCATGGCGCACGAAGGCGAATACGTCGCCGAGTTCGTGCCCGAACGCGCCCGGGACGTTCACCGCGAGGTCATCGCCGTGACCGCGGGGCCGACGCTGCGCGCGGCCGCGAGCGTCGAGGTCTTTCCGCCCCCGATGCGCGTCCTCGTGGCGGCGCGGTTCGGCCTCTTCTCTAACCTGGGACAGGTCGCGGGTCCGGCGGCCTTCGTCGAGGTGCTGCTGCCCGTGCCGCGACGCACGGCCCGGTTCGTCGCGGGCCTCACGGCCGGCTATCTGCGCGGCGACATCACGGTGCCCGGACCGAGCTCAACGACCTCGCGCCTCGAGATCGACCAGGTCCCGCTGCTCGCGCTCGCGCGTTATCGCTTCGGAATGGAGGGCTTTCCCGAGCTATCGGCGGGCGCCGGCGCGGGCGTGTCGATCGCCGGCACGCGGCTCACGCCCGATCTATCGAGCTCGGGCGCCACGGTCTCGGCATCGGCCTGGTCGATCGCGCTCCAGGCAGACGCCGAGGCGTCGTTCCCGTTGCCGCCGGGACGGCTCATCGTGGGCGCGCGTTACCTCTGGGTGGATCTCGGGCGCACGTCGCACGGCGACTACGTCCGCGGGAACGTCGCCGGTCTCATGGGCGACGTGGGCTACAGGATGAGCTGGTAACGGGAGGGGCGAGGCATGTCCGACGAACCAGGATCCATGTTCACGATCGTCGACGGCGCGTTCGCGCCGCGCCTGCCCGCCGAGCCTACGACGGCCGTCGTGGTCAGCGTGCCGCACGCGGGCGTCGCGACGCACGGCTTCGAGGCGACGCTCTCGCCGGAGCTCGACGTGCGCTGCGACGCGGATCTCTACGTCGATCGGCTCTATCGCATCGGCGCCCCCGACGGGCCCGAGGTCAGCCTGGCGGCGCGCCTGTCGCGCTTTGTGTGCGACCTCAACCGCGACGCCGACGACGTCTCGCCCGGCGCCGTGCCCGAGCACCCCGCGCCCCGCAACGCCGACGGGCGCGGCTTCATCTGGGCGGTGACGACGGCGGGCGTCCCGGCCATCGCGCGTCCTCTCACCTTCGAGGAGTGGCGGGCACGCACGGCCCTCCATGCGACGTACCACGACGCGCTCGCGCAGGCGCTGGCCCGCGCGCGCGCGCGCTTTGGCTTCGCGATCCTCGTCGACGGGCACTCGATGCCGTCGCGCGGGCGCGCCGGGCACAAGGACCCGGGCCGCGCGCGCGCCGACGTCGTACCTGGCGACCGCGAAGGGACGAGCTGCGCACCCGCGCTGTCGCGCCTCGTGGGGGACCACTTTGCCAAGCGCGGCTACAGCGTCGCCTTCAACGATCCGTACAAGGGCGGCTTCATCACCACGCACCACGGCCGGCCCGCGGACGACATCCACGCCATCCAGATCGAGCTGCGCCGCGACCTGTACATGAACGAGAGCACGTACGATCTCGTCGAGCCCGGCTTCAGCAAGCTCTCCGCGACGGTCACGGACCTTCTCCGCGACCTGCGCGACTTCCGTCCTTCCTAAATCTCCCTCGGGCCGCCCGGCGGGCAGAGGGGCCCTTAGCCGATGTAGCCCTTCTTCGTGAGGTACTCGGCGACGAGGATGGCCCCCCGCGCCGCGCCCATGCGGGTGTTGTGCGAGACGAGCAGGTACTTCACGCCGTTCGGCAAGGCCGGGTCCTCGCGCAGGCGGCCGACGACGGTGGACATGCCGCCCTCGGCGTCGCGATCGAGGCGGACCTGCGGGCGGAAGGGATCGTCGGTGACGGTGATGAGGTGCTTGGGCGCCGAGTGGAGCTCGAGGGCCCTCAGATCGGCGCCGAGCTCGCGCCAGGCGGCCTTGATCTCGTCGAGGCCGGCCTTCTTGCGCAGCTCGACGAAGACGGACTCGGTGTGGCCCTCGAGGACGTTCACGCGCGTGCACGTGCACGACACCCTCATGTTGGCGGGCGTGATGGCGCCGCCTGCGGCGTCCAACTTCCCCAGGATCTTGAGCGTCTCGCTCTGGACCTTCTCCTCTTCCTTGGGGATGTACGGGATGATGTTATCGAGGACGTCCATGGCGCTGACGCCCGGCGAGCGGCCCGCGCCCGAGAGCGCCTGCATCGACGTCATGATGACGCGGCTCACGCCGAACGCGACGTCGAGCGGACGCAGGGTCATGGCGAGGCCGACGGTCGTGCAGTTCGGGCCGGGCGACACGAAGCCCTTCCAGTTGCGCCGCTTGCGCTGCACGTCGATGAGCGCGGCGTGGTCCCAGTTCACGCCGGGCAGGAAGACGGGCACGTCGGGCTCGTAGCGAAAGGCGCTGGCCGTCGAGATGACGGGCACCCTCTCGGCGCAGCGCGGCTCGAGCTCGCGCGCGACGTCGGCCTCGACGGCGGAGAACACGAGGCCGATGCCGTCGGTCGTCAGCTGCGCCGAATCCTCCACGACGATCGAGGCGTGCTCGGCGGCGAGCGGCTCGCTGCAGAACCACTTCGAGGCGCCCTTGTCGTCCTTGACGGCGTCCGCGTACTTCTTGCCCGCCGAGCGGCTCGACGCCGCCAGCTTGCGGATCTCGAAATCGGGGTGCCCCGCGAGCGACGCGAGGAACTGCTGACCTGCGAGGCCGGTGGCCCCGACGACGGCGACTGGGATGCGTGACATGACTTCCGTGAACCTCCGGCGCGCTAGGTTATCAGATGGCTCGCCGCTGTCGCGCTGCTTCATAGAGGGCGATGGCGGCCGCCACCGACGCGTTGAGCGAGGAGACGGCGCCGCGCTGCGGAATGTGGAAGAGGCCGTCGCAGCGGCGCCCCACGGCCTCGCGCATGCCCTTGCCCTCGGCGCCCACGACGAGCCCGATCGGGCCCCGCAGGTCGGTCGCGTCGAGGCGCTCGCCCTCCCCCGCGCCGGCGCCGAGGACGCGCACGCCCTTGGCGCGCAGGGCGTCGACGGCGCGCAGGAGGTTCGTGACCTGGGCGATGCGCACGCGCTCGGTGGCGCCCGCGGACGCCTTGACGGCGGCTGGCGTCACGGGCGCGGCGCGGTGCGCGGGGATGACGACGCCGTGGGCGCCCAGCACCTCGGCGCTGCGGACGATCGCGCCGAGGTTGTGGGGGTCGGTGATGCCGTCGAGCAGGACGACGAGGGGCGCCTCGCCCGCGCGCGCGGCGGCCGCGAGGATCTCCTCGACCGTCGCGTAAGCGAACTCGCCCGTGATGGCTACGATGCCCTGGTGCACGACGTTGCCCGCGAGCTCGGCGACCATCTGGCGGGGCCGGAACTCCACGGTGACGCCCCGCTCCTTCGCCGCCTGAACGGCGTTGTCGATCTCGGCCGAGCGATAGCCGTCGGCGACGTAGACGACCTGGACCGACTTGGCGCGCGCGCGCACGAGCTCCTCGACGGGGCGCACGCCGAAGACGACGCGGCTCACGACAGCGTCGCGCTGACCTCGCCCACGATGGCGTCGAAGGCCTTCGCCGCGTCGGGCGCGTCGCGCAGCGGGCGGCCCACGACGAGGTAATCGGCGCCATTGCGGATGGCGCCCTCGGGCGTGGCGACGCGCTTCTGGTCGCCCGGGGCGGCGCCCGGGCCCGTGGCTGGCCGGATCCCCGGCACGACGATGAAGAGGCCGGGCGCGGCGCTGCGGGCCGCCTCGATCTCGTGGGACGAGCAGACGAGGCCCGCGACGCCGGCCTTGGCGGCGACGCGCGCGCGGGCGCGCACCATCTCGGGGATCGTCGTCTCGATGCCCTCGGCGCGCAGGTCGTCCTCGACGAGGCTCGTGAGCACGGTGACACCGAGGATCTTGACGGCGCCCGCCGCGGCCTGCGCCGCGCGCGACAGCATCTCGTAGCCGCCCGAGATGTGGACCGTCATGAGCTCGGCCTCGATGCGGCGCGCGGACTGCACGGCGCGCGCGACCGTCTCGGGGATGTCGTGCAGCTTTAGGTCGAGGAAGATGCGTCCGCCGCGCTTGCGCACGGCCTCGATGGCGCGCTCGCCCTCGGCGACGAAGAGCTCGAGGCCGATCTTGTAGAACGAGGGCCGCCCCTCGAGGCGGTCGAGGAGCGTCTCCAGCGCCGGCAGGTCAGGCACGTCGCAGGCGACGATGACGCGATCCCGGGCGGCTATCTGATGTGCGGGTTTGGTCACAGGCGCTCCTTGGTGACTTCGGCGATGACGAGCGGCACGATCTCGTCGAGCTTGATCTTGCGGACCTCCGTCCCCTTGCGCAGCTTGAGCTCGACGACGCCCTCGGCGAGGCCCTTCTTGCCGACGGCGATGCGGAACGGAATGCCGATGAGGTCGGCGTCCTTGAACTTCACGCCCGCGCGCTCGTCGCGGTCGTCGTAGAGCACGTCGATGCCGGCCTTGCCGAGCTCCTCGTAGATGCGCTTTGATGTCGCGATGACGGCGTCGTCGTCCTGCTGCAGCTCGAGCACGAGGACCTCGTAGGGGGCGATCGGGACCGGCCAGATGATGCCGTTCGCGTCGTGGTTCTGCTCGATGGCCGAGGCGACGATGCGCGTGACGCCGATGCCGTAGCACCCCATCTCGGCCGGCTTTTCGACGCCGTCGACGTCGAGGAAGGAGACCCCCATGGGCTTCGAGTACTTGGTGCCGAGGAAGAAGACCTGTCCGACCTCGACGCCGCGGTAACCCTTGAGGTGGCCCTTGTCGCAGCGCGGGCAGGCGTCGCCCGGGGCCGCCTGACGGTAGTCCCCGCAGGCCGTGGGCGTGAAGTCACGCTCGAGATTGACGCCGACGAGGTGCGCGTCGGTTTCGTTTGCGCCGACGACGAAGTCGCTCATCGCGCAGATCTCGACGTCGCAATAAACGGGGATCTCGAGGCCCACGGGGCCGGCGAAGCCAACGGGCGCGCCCGTGACCTCCCGGACGACGGCGTCGGTCGCGAGCACGACGTCGGCGGCGCCCGTGGCGCGTTTGACCTTGATCTCGTTGACCTCGCGATCGCCGCGCACGAGCACGGCGACGGGCTTGCCGTCGGCGAGGTAGACGAGCGTCTTGACGAGCGAGGCCGCCGGCACCTCGAGGAACGTCGAGACCTCTTCGATCGTGTGCTGGCTGGGCGTCGAGACGGTCTTCATGGGCTGCGTGCCCTTCGAGGACGTCGGCGCTGCGGCGCGCGCGACCGCCTGCTCGACGTTGGCGGCGTACTCGCAGGTGTCGCAGGCGACGAGGGCGTCCTCGCCTGTCGCCGCCAGCACCTGGAACTCGTGCGACAGCGAACCCCCGATATTGCCCGTGTCCGCTTCGACGGCGCGGAAGCCGAGCCCACAGCGCGTGAAGATGCGCTGGTAGGCCGCGTACATGTTCTCGTACTCGCGCCGCGCGTCCTTCTCGTCGACGTGGAACGAATACGCGTCCTTCATGATGAACTCGCGCCCACGCATGAGCCCGGCGCGCGGCCGCAGCTCGTCGCGAAACTTCGTCTGGATCTGGTAGAGGTTGAGGGGAAGCTGGCGCCAGCTCCGCACGTCGCCGCGCACGAGCGCGCAGATGACCTCCTCGTGCGTGGGACCGACGACGAAGTCCGCGCCCTTGCGGTCCTTGAGCCGCAGGAGCTGCGCGCCGTACTGCTCCCAGCGCCCGGACTCCTGCCAGAGCTCGGCCGGGATGATGGCCGGTAGGAACACCTCGGACGCGCCGGCGCGGTTCATCTCCTCGCGGATGATGCGCTCGACCTTCTGCACGACCCTCCAGCCGAGCGGCAGGAACGAATAGATCCCGGCGGCGACCTTGCGCATGAACCCGCCGCGCACCATGAAGATGTGCGAGGGAACCTCGGCCTCGGCGGGAGCTTCTTTGAGCGTGGGAACCAGTGTCTGAGAGAGACGCATTGGGATCTTGGTTCTTAACACCTGCGGCGCGCGTCGCCTAGAGCGGGCGCGCACCTTCGGATAGGCTGCCCGCGTGGCGCTCGACGAGTACAACCGGAAACGGGACTTCGGCCTGACGCGCGAGCCGCCGGGCGAGGTCAAGACGACCCCGGGGGAAAACCTCTTCGTCATCCAGAAGCACGCCGCCTCACGCCTTCACTACGACTTTCGCCTCGAGCTCGACGGCGTGCTCCTGTCGTGGTCGGTGCCCAAGGGGCCGAGCCTCGATCCCGCCCAAAAGCGGCTGGCGGTCCGGGTCGAGGACCACCCGCTCGACTACGCCATGTTCGAGGGAATCATCCCAAAGGGCCAGTACGGCGGCGGGACGGTCCTTCTCTGGGACCGCGGGACGTGGGAGCCGGTGGGTGACGCGCGCGCCACGCTGGCCGCTGGAAACCTCAAGTTTTCGTTGAAGGGTGAGAAGATACGCGGCCGCTATGCCCTCGTGAAGCTCAAGGAGCGCAATGCGCCACGCCGCGGCGACGACGCGCGCAACTGGCTGCTCATCAAAGAGCGCGACGCCGAGGCGCGGCCCGAGGCGGAGCTCGACGTCACGGCCGCGCGCGCCGAGAGCGTGGCCACGCAGCGGACGATGGAGCAGATCGCCGCCGATCCCACCCGCGTCTGGCACTCGAACCGCGTGCAGGTGGCGCTCGACGACGTGCCGGGGGCGCGCGTCGCCAAGCCGTCTGTGGCGGCCCGCTTGCGCGTCGTGAAGCCCATGACGCGCACCCAGCCGCCCAAGGGGCCGGGCTGGCTGCACGAGATGCAGATCGAAGGGCGTCGCCTGCTGGCGCGCGCGGCGCTCAATCGAGACGTCGAGCTCTTCGACGAGTCGGGCAAGCGCTTGCCGGCCAAGGCCGCCGCCGCCCACGCGGCCGTTGCGAACGCCGTGCGGCTGCTGCCCGCTCAGGCCTTGATCGTCGACGGCGTCGTGACGGCGCTCTACCCCGACGGCCGACCTCGCGCGCGCGGCCTGCCCGAAGCTCTCGCGGGCAAGGGGCCGGCCGCGCTGGCTTACTACCTGACGGACCTGCTCTTCCTCGACGGCCACGATCTCGCGCGGACGCCTCTCGCGCGTCGGAAGGCGCTGCTCGCCGAGCTGGTCGCGCGCGTGAGGCCGCCCGGCATCTTGCGGCTGTCGGAGCACCTCGAGGGCGACGGCGCTACCTTTCACCGCGAGGCGTGCCGCCTCGGGCTCCCGGGCACGCTCTCCCGGCGGGCCGACGCGCCCACGCCCGCTCCGCGCGGTGACGCCGTGCTCGTGAAGTGCGGCGCGCCCACCACGAAGCGCGCGACCAAGTAGTCGTCATCGAGAAGAGGCCGTCGGCGCAGAAGCTGCCGTCAGCGCAGCAGCCGGATCTGGTCGCCTTCGACGGCGTACACGCGCGGCGGATCGACGCGCCCGTGCTCGGCCCCGAAGCGCAGCGTGCCCGTGAGCCCCTCGAACGAGCTCGTGGCGAGCGCGTGCAAGACGTCGGCGCGCGTGTGGCCGCCCGTGGCGGCGGCCGCGCGGAGAACGTTCACGGCGTCGTAGGCGTAGGCCTCGGTGGCGTGCGGCTCCTGGCCGTAGGCCGCGCGGTAGGCGTCGACGAAGGCTCTCCCCGCCCCATCGGCGGCGTCGGCGTAGAACCCGGGCGCGAGCAGCGCGCCCTGCACGAAGCGGCCAGCGTTCTGCAAGAGCCGCGGCGACAGGTCGTTCGCCGTCGCGAGCAGCAAGATGTTGCGCGCGCGCGGCTTGCCGGGCTCGGCCGCGGGGCGCGCGCTGCCCCACGGTGCCGGCCAAAGGTCCGCGAACGCCAGCGCGGGCGCGATGAGCTCCAACCGTTCGGCGCCGTCGGCGACGAAGACGGCTTGCGGCGGCGCGCGCTTGATCGCCGCGACCGCGGCCTGGAAGGACGTCGCGCCCGGCACGTACGTCGCCTCGGAAGAGACGTGTCCGCCGCCGGCCGTCACGGCCTGGCGGAAGGCGTCGCGCAGGCGCTTGCCCGACGCGCTGTCGGGGCCGAGGAGCGCGAAGTCACGAGCGCCCGCCGCGAGCGCCCGCCGCGCCAGCTCGGCGACCCGCGCCTCGGGCGCGTGGATGAGCTGGAAGGCCGTCGTCGCCGCCCCGGGGGCGACGTCGTCGAGCGCCAGCAGGGCCGTGCCCTCCTGCGCCGCCTCCTTGACGCAGCCGGCGACGTTCTTGCGCTCGCCCGCGCCGATGACGCCGATGACGCCCTCATCGCGTGTGAGCTCGCCGATGCCGCGGCCCACGTGCTCGCCGTCGAGCGCCGTGTCGCGCATGGCGAGCTGGACGAGCCCTTCGCGCCCAGGGCTCTGCGCGGGCATTCCCGTCGCGAGCATGGCGGCGCGCATGGCAGCCTCGCCCACGGGCTGGAACTTCCCCGTGAGAGGAACCGCCAGGCCGAGGCGCGCGGGATCGCCCGCGCCGCCCGGCGCGCGCAGCTCTTCGAATCCGAGCGCGCGCCGCGCCTCCGCCGTCTGGCCGTCTATCGTGGCGGCGCCCGAGGCGTCCCCTTGCGCGCGCAAGTAGCCGGCCGCCTTGACGCCGAGCAAGGCGCGCGCGAGGCCCTTGTCGGCGGAGGCCGCGTAGGTCCGCCAGGCGAGCTCGGGAGGCATGTCCGCCGCGAGCTCCGCTGCCCTGAGCCGCGCGTAGGCCTTTTCGGGCGGACGCGCGCCGCGATCGTAGGCATCCCAGAGCGCGATGGCGGCCGCGCGCTCGCCGACGCCCGCCGCGGCTTCGGCGAGCGCGCCGCGCAGCTCGACGAACGCCTCATCGCCCGGCCCGGCGGAGCCTGCGCGCGGCAAGAACGGCATGAGCAGCTCGCGCGCGCGCGCGAACTTTCCGAGCCGCGCGTCGGCGAGCCCCAGGTAGTACCGCGCGCTCGAAGCGACGCCAGCCTCGGGCGGCGTCTCCGCGAGGGGCTCGAGCAGCTTCGCCGCCCCCGAGACGTCGCCGCGCAGGAGGGCCAGGCGGGCGAGCATGAGCTCGGCGGGCCGGCGCGCGCCGTGGTCTGGGTGGCGCGCCACGAAGGCCTCGAGCGCCGCGCGCGACCCCTCTCGGTCGCCCTGCTCGAAGCGCGCGCGGGCCGCGTTGTAGTCAGCCTCGGCGCCTTCGTCGGCGACGTGTTCTTGCGCCGGGGGCGCGGCGCCGGGCGCGACGGGCGGCGGCGGCTGTGTCGGGGCGGGCGGGGCCGGCGTGACCTCGCCCGGCGCGGGCGCGACGGGCGGCGGCAGCGGCTCGCCCTGCCCGGTCGTCCCCGGTGGGACCTGCGCGATCGACGTCGCCGCGCAGGCCGCGAACAGGAGCAACGCCGAGAGAGCGACTCGCACCATGTCTCCTTTTACGACCAGCCCGCCGCCTTGTCCTGTTTTGAGCGCTTTCGCGGGCCTGGTGCGCCGAGCGCGAGATGCAGCGTCTTTCGCGCGAAGCTCGAGATGCCGACGGAGTCCAGAGCCTCGGGGGGAAGCCAGCGGCGCGCCGCGTGGCCGTCGCGCCCGCGGCGCGCGGCCGCATCGGCACGAAAGACCTCGGCCGTGACGTCGCGGTGCGTGAAGACGTGGCGGACGGCGCCGCGCCCGACGAGGCGGCCTGGCGTCGCTCCGGCTTCGCGGACGGCGACGCACGCGGCGCGATTCGCGTCGGCGCCCGCCTCGAGCTCGACCGTCGGGAGGGCCCAAGTGCCGGCCAGCAAGCCCGCGGGGCGGCGCACGAGCAGCACACGGCCCGCGCCGTCCACGCACGCGCAGCAGGCGACGCGCACGAGCGTCTTCGGCCGCTTGGGCGTTCGCACGGGGAGGCGCGTCGCCGCGCCCTTCGCGTGGGCGCGGCAGCGCGACGCGAGCGGGCAAGCCTCGCACCGCGGCGCGCGCGGCGTGCAAATCGTCGCGCCCAGCTCCATGACGGCTTGATTGAAGTCACCTGCGCGCGCCGCGGGCACTTCGGCGAGGCCGCGCGCGCGCAGCGCCTCGCGCGTCGCGGGGCGATCGATCGAGTCGCGCACGCCCCACAGGCGCGCCGTGACGCGGGCGGCGTTGCCGTCGAGCGCGAACGCGGGCGCGTCGAAGCCGATGGCGGCCACGGCAGCCGCCGTGTAGGGGCCGATTCCCGGCAGCTCCCGCAGCGCGTCCTCGCCGTCGGGCAGCGCGCCGCGGTGCCGCGTGACGACGGCACGCGCGGCCTTATGCAAGTTGCGAGCGCGCGCGTAGTACCCGAGGCCCGACCAGGCGGCCATGACCTCGTCCTCGCTGGCGGCGGCGAGCGCTGGGATGTCGGGGAAGAGCGCGACGAATCGCTCGAAGTACGGCCGGGCGGTCGCGACCACCGTCTGCTGCAACATGAACTCCGAGACCAGCGTCTTGTACGGGCTCGGCGCGCGCCGCCACGGCAGGTCGCGGCGCGCGCCGTCGTACCAGGCGAGCAGCGGCTCCGCGAGCCCGCTCTTCGTGGCCGTCTTCGTGGCCGTCATCGAAACGCCACGACGACGGCCGCGAGGATGAGCCCGAAGGAGACCAGATAGCGCGGCTGCAACCCCTCCCCCAGCCACAGCGCCGCGAAGATCATGAAGACGACGAGCGTGATGGCCTCCTGGAGGACCTTGAGCTGGTAGGCGGAAAGGACGCGGTACCCAATGCGGTTGGCGGGCACCTGCAGCGTGTACTCGAAGAACGCGATGCCCCAGCTCGCGAGCACGGCCACGACGAGCGGCGCCTTCTTGAAGCGCAGGTGACCGTACCAGGCGATCGTCATGAACGTGTTCGACGCGAGCAGGAGGATGGCCGCCTTCCAGCGGTCGTCGAAGGGGAGCTGCATCGCGCTGTCGCGATTGTAGTACAACGATCGGGTGGCGCCCCCCGCATCGGACGACCGGGACGAAGAGATCGCGAGCGAAGTCGCGGCCGGCAAGATCGCGCCCGTCTACTGCCTCGCGGGCGAGCGCTACCTAGTCGACGCCGCCCACGCCGCCGTCCGCGCTGCCGTGCTCGGCCAGGCCGGCGCGGCCGCGGCGTTCAATCACGACAGCTTCGAGCTCAAGGAGTCGGGATTGGAGGCGTGCCTCGCGACCGCGCGCACGCTGCCCATGATGGCGAAGCGGCGCCTCGTCGTCGGCAAGGGCATCTCCGAGCTCAAGGCGGACCTGCTCGAGCCGCTCGTCGAGTATGTCGCCGACCCGAACCCCTCGACGTGCCTCGTGCTCGTGGGTGACAAGGTGGACGTCCGCTTCAAGGCCTTCGTGGCCCTGCGCAAGGCCGGCTTCCTCCACGTCTTCGCCCCGCTGCGCGACAACGCGCTCGCGGGCTGGCTGCGCGCCGAGGCGCGCGCGCGCAAGATCGAGATCGCGACCGACGCGACGATCGCCCTCGCCGAGCTCGCGGGGCCCGAGCTCGGCCGCCTCTCGCAGGCGCTCGACCAGCTGGCGCTCTACGCCGCAGGCCGGGCCATCGCGCTCGCGGACGTCGAGGAGCTCGTCCCCGAGACGCGGCAGCGCAACGTGTTCGAGCTCACCAAGGCCATCGGCGCGGGCGACGTGGCGCGAGCCCTCGGCCTGCTGGCCAACATGCTGCGCAATCGCGAGCCGGCGCTGCGCATCCAGTTCATGCTCGCGCGCCAGATGCGCCAGATATGGCGCGCCAAGGACCTGCTCGCCGCGGGCGCGGCGCGCGGCGAGATCGCGTCGGCGGTGGGCATGAGCCCTTACTTTCTCGACGACGTGCTCCTGCCGGCGAAGCGCATGTCGCACGCCACGCTGGCGCGCGCGTTCGAGCGGCTCTACCAGTCGGACATCGCGCTCAAGTCGTCGCGCGTCGACGAAGACCTGCTCATCTCACGCCTCGTGCAGGCGCTGGCCGAAGACGCGAAGGCGGCGCCCGCGAGGCCCACGGCCCGGGCGCACTGAGCGGGTCAGCCCGGAAGACGCCGTCAGCCGAGAAGACGCCGTCAGCCGAGAAGACGCCGTCAGCCGAGAGAATTGACCGCGACGGTCAGGCGCGACACCGAGCGGGACGCAGTGCCGCGCTTGATGACGCCCTTCGACGCCGCCATGTCGATCGCGCGAACCGCGACGGGGAGCGCGGCCTTGGCGGCCTTGGCGTTCTTTTGGTCGAGCGCCGTGCGCACCTTCTTGATGGCAGTGCGCATCGCCGTCTTACGGGCGACATTGTGGGCCGTGCGCGTGACGCGCTGGCGGTTGGCTTTCTGGGATGACTTGATGTTGGCCACGAATGGATCTCCTCGACTCTTCTACAGGGGCGGCATCATGATCACCGGGCCGCGTCCTGTCAACAGGACCTGTCCAAGGCGCTGTTCCAGCCGGCGTCCCAACCCAGATTGCTAGCCCAGCCCCGCGCCCTCGAGCTCGGCCTCGTCGAGGCCGAAGAAGTGTCCGGTCTCGTGCAACAGCGTCACGCGCAGCTCCTCTCGCAGCTCGTCCTCGTCCTCGGCGACGCGCTCGATGTTGCGCCGGAACAGGACGATCTGAGTGAGGCCCGGCTGCCCGCCGACGTGCGGCATGTCCGGATAGGCCGTGCCCGTGAAGAGGCCGAGCGCGCGAGGATCGAGCCCGCCCGCGACGTCAGCCTCGGCTGGCAGCTCCGCGACGATGATGGGCACGTCCCGCAGCAGCGCGCGCGCCCGGTCCGGCAGCTCGCCGAGCGCGTTCTCGGCCACGGCGGACACGGTCTCCTCGTCGAGCCGCGCGCCGTCGCCGTCCGCATCCTCGCGCGGCGCGGCGTCGAGCGTCCAGGTGCGCTTCCACGCCGTTCGCATCAGCTCCTCGTCGTCGAGCTCGGCGGCGGCGCAGCCGAGCGCGTACCACGCGTCGGGCTCGTCCGGCTGCGCGGCCGTGAGCGTCTTGAGCCGCTGGACGGCGACGTCCGCCTCGCCCACCGCCTGGTGCAGCTCGGCGATCTCGAGGGCGAGCGGCAGATCGCCGAGGACGACGTCGGGTGGCGGCAGGTCGGCCAACGTCCGCTTGGCCTCGTCGAGCTCGCCGAGCTCGGCCTCGAGGCCGGCCTTGAGGGCGAGCGCCGAGAGGTATTCCTCCTCCTCCTCTGCGAGATCGAGGGCGCGCTCGGCGTGGCGCTGCGCTTCCTCCATCGTCTCGGGCTCGGTCGCGAGCAGCTCGGCCATCCAGAGCTCCGGCGTCGCCCACTCGGGGTCGGCGGCGGCGGCGCGCCGCAGCAGCTCGAGCGCCCGCGCGGCGTCGGCCTCCTCGCGGAAGCACGCGGCCAGCAGGAGCAAGGTGTCGGGTGCATCGGCCTCGAGGCGCGCGGCGCGCTCGCGGGCTCCCGCGAGATCGCCGGACTCGAGCGCCTCCCAGGCGGCGTCGAGCGCCGCGTCTGGATCCTGCAGGGTGATCTCGCTGTCGCGCATGGGAGTTCCTAAGGCGTGAGGGTCGCGACGCCGACCATCGCGGCGAGGGAGTCGAGCATATACCAAGCGCCCACCTCGGTCGTTCGGCGCGCGTCCTCGGGCGCGCCGAGCGGCGGCGCCACCTCGACGACGTCGGCGCCGAGCAGCGGAAACTCCGCGCCCACGCGCTGGATGAGCGCGCGCACGAATGCCACGGACAACCCGTTGGGCGCGGGCGCGCCCGTCGCGGGCGCCGCCGCCGCGTCGGTGGCGTCGATGTCGTTCGACAGGTACACGCGACGCACGCCGATCGTTCGAAGGTGCGCGAGGATCTCGTCGATGACGCCCGTGCCGCGCGCGCGCACCTCGTCGGACCAGAACTGCCGCACGCCGAGGGTGCGCTCCCAGTGCTCCTTGTCCCGCCCCGACGCGCGGATGCCCACCTGAACGAGGCGCCCGCCGCGCCCCAGGAGCTCGTTCGCGTGGTAAGCCCACGTCGCGAAGCAATAGCGCACGCCTAGACGCGCGGGCAGGAGGTCGGTGTGCGCGTCCGGGTGAACGATGGCCCACGGCTCGCGCGCGTGGCGCGCCAGCGCCGCGACGACGGGCCAGGCCACGGAGTGATCGCCGCCCAGAACGAAGACGCGCAGGTCGGCGTTGAGCGCGAGGAGTCGATCGACGACCCGCTCCGCCATCGACAGCGGCGAGACGGGCAGCTCGACGTCCGCGTCGCCGTAGAGGGCCTCGCGCGCGGCGTCCCGCTGCCCGTCGCTCAACATGTCGTCGTGAAGCAGGTGCGGGATCACGAAGACGTCGCCGACGTCGACGATGCCCTCGCGCGCCGCGATCTCCTGGAAGGCGGGACAAAGGCGCAGCGCGGCCTGGCGCACCCCCTGCGGCCCGTAGGCGGCGCCGCGCATGAGGCCGGCGCCGCAGTCCGAAGGAATGCCGAGGATCGCGACACGCGCCCGCGGCACCGCCGCGAGCGCTTCCCGCCAGCGCGCATCGACGTCGGCGGCGTCGGCGGCGCCGTAGAGCTCGCGCTGGAGGGCGAGCTGCTCCGCCCGACCCGTGCTGACCGTGTAGAGGCCGCCGCCCGC
This sequence comes from Polyangia bacterium, assembly GCA_036494575.1. GTDB lineage: Bacteria > Myxococcota_A > Polyangia > Fen-1088 > Fen-1088 > DASZFV01. Next base: position 36,321 of record DASXOE010000070.1, read on the forward strand.
GGGCCGAAGCAGCCTCGCGAGGTCGGAAAGCAGCTCCGAGTCAGGGGTGGGAGACTTCATGACCACCGGCTTATTTTCACGAAAGCTGTATTGGTTTCGTAACCACGCGCGCGGTCGTTCGCAATGCCAGTGTTAATCATCCTTTGGGCGAAAATCGTCGGCGTTGAGTCGGAAACGCTTCGCCCAGCGATAAACGAGCGCGGGCTTTCTGTCCAGCTCGCGCGCGACCCGCAACATGTTGCCCTTGAACCGGCGCATGAGCTCCTCGAGCTCGACGGCCTTGGGCGGTGGACGGGACGCGCGGCGCCCGGGCGACGAGCGCACGCGGCCTGGCGCCGCCGCGATGACGGCCGGCAGGTGCTCGGTCGTGATGCGGTCGGCGCCGCGCGCGAGCGCCTCGGCAGAGGTGACGACCTTCCCGAGCTCCCGCACGTTGCCGGGCCACGGATGCAGGCAGAGGGCCTGGAAGGCCGCGAGCTCGAAGGGTTTGCCGCGGTCACCCAAGAGGTAGGTCACGAGCACACCCAGGTCCTCGACGCGCTCGCGCAGCGGTGGGATGCGAATCGGCTCGGCGCCGAGGCGGGCCGCCAGATCGGCGCGCAAGCCGAGGTCCGTCGACTTGCCGGGCGCGGTCGTTCGGCTCGTCGCCGCGATGATCCGCGTTTCGATCCGGCGCGGGCGCACGCCGCCCACGGGCGCGAGGATGTGGTCCTGCGTGAAGCGCAAGAGCTTCGTCTGTAGCTCGGGCGCCATCTCGCCGACCTCGTCGAGGAACAACGTCCCGCCCTCTGCATCCTCGATGATGCCGGGCTTCGACGCCGCGGCCTGCGAGTGGGCGCCCTTCACGTACCCGAAGAGCTCGCTCTCGACGAGCTCGCGCGGGATCGCGGCGCAGTTGATGGCGACGAACTTGCCCTTGCGCCCGCTCGCGCGGTGAATGGCGTTGGCGTACACCTCCTTGCCCACTCCGGTCTCTCCGGTCAGTAAAATCTCCTGGCCCGCCTCGGCGAGCTTGCGCAGCTTTCCACACAGCACCGCCAGCGCCGGATTGACGGTGGGCACGGGCCCGAGCGGCCGTTCGAGCTCGTTCATGATGGCCGCGAGCTCGTTGACGGAGACGACGCGGAAAATAGCCGCGTGTCCTCCCACGAAAACGAGAGACCCCTCATGCAGCTTGACGGTCGGGTGCGCAACGACGCCATCGACAATGGTTCCGTTGGTGCTGCCGAGATCCGTCACCTCGTAAGTGTCGCCGGCGCGCGCGATCGTGGCGTGTCGGCTAGACACCATCCGGTCGTGCAGCACCAAAGAAGACGTCCCCGGCTCGACGTTGGTGCTGGCCCGCCGCCCTAAAACCAGCGACTTCTCGAACGTTACGACCCGACCCGTCGAGGCCAGCGACCTGCCCTCCATGTTGCCGACGAGGAGCAGGACCGGGACGGTGCGCCGGTCTTCCTTGTGACGCTGGCGCGGCACGAGCGTGATGCTGTCGTTCGGCGTGATCACCCGGCATCACCCCTGTTTTGAATTGTAATTAAGAATGCAATCAAGGTTCTACAACTAAAACAGGGTT
>DASXOE010000071.1:0-7996 GCA_036494575.1 Polyangia bacterium
TCCGTCGAGGAAATCCTCGTGCACACGGGCGCGCTCTACAACCACGCACGCTACCTGACGGGGGGCGACGTCGAGGCCGAAGATCTCGTGCAGGAGACCTGCCTGCGCGCGATCGCCAGCGCCGATTCCTACCGCCCCGGCAACTGCAAGGCCTGGCTGTTTCGCATCTTGCGAAACGCCTTCATCGACGCGCGCCGCAAGCGACGGCCCGAACAGCCGCTCGGCGAGCTCGACGTCGTCGAGGGCGGGGACGGCGAGCTCCTGCGCGACGACTTCGAGCTCGAGCGCCTGCGCGGCGTCGTCGCCGAGGAAATCCAGTCCGCCCTCGCGGCCCTCTCGGAGGACGCGCGCGCGATCATCCTGCTCGACCTCGAGGGGTTCACCGAGAGCGAGGTCGCGGAGCTCATGAGCTGCCCCGCCGGCACCGTGAAGTCGCGCCTCGCGCGCGCGCGTGTGTTGCTGCGGCGGCGACTGAAGGAGTACGCGAGATAGCCATGAACTGCGCGCGGGCCAAAGACCTCCTCGGGGACAAGCGCGCCGGCCGGCTCGACGGCGCGACGCGCGACGCGCTCGACGCGCACCTCGCGGGCTGCGCCGACTGTCGGCGGGCCGCGGCCGTCGAGAGCGCGCTCGACGCCGCCCTCGCGGAGCGCCTGCCACGTCACCGCGCGCCTGCCGACTTCGAGCGGCGGTTACGCGATCGGCTCGCCGCCGCGGACGGCACCGCGAGGCCTGCGGCCGGGCCCTCGCCGCCACGCGCGCGCGCGGCGGCGAGGCCGGGGGGCGGCTGGCGCACCTTCGCGACACCGGCCGCGAGCGCGCTCGGCGCCGCGGCGCTCGTCGTGCTCGCGCTTCGCGTGATGCCGCCGCGCGCGCCCGCTGGCGTGGCGAACGAGAGCGCGCCGCGGGCGTTCCTCGCGTCTTCCCCCGCATCTTCCGTCGCGTCTTGGGACCTCGTCGACGAGGCGGTGAGCGATCACCTGCGCGTCGTCGCGAGCACGCATCCACCCGAGATCGCGAGCGGCGGCATCCACCAGGTCAAGCCGTGGTTCACGGGCCGCGTGGACTTCGCGCCGCGCGTGGCCTTCGCCGGGGACGACGACTTCCCGCTCGTGGGCGGCAGCCTCGGATACGTGCGCGACCACAAGGCCGCCGTGTTCCAGTTCCGGCGGCGCCTGCACGCCATCACGCTCCTCGTGTTCCCCGCCGCCGGGCTGCCCTGGCCGAGCGGCGCCGGCGCTTCGCTGGACGGCCGCGAGGTCGTCGAGCGGACGGCGCGCGGCTTCTCCGTGCTGCTGTGGCGAGACGCCGATCTCGGGTACGCGCTCGTCTCCGACGTCGCGCGCCCCGAGCTCGAGGCGCTCGTCTCCAAGATCACGCCCGCGCCGTAGCAACGGTGGAACCAAACCCGTCGCTCGTGCGTTCGATAGGCAGGAGGCCATCATGTCGATTCAAGGGAGCCGTCGAGACATTCTGAAGCTCATGGGCGTCGGGGGCGTCGTGTTCGCATCGGGGCTGGCCGGCGCGGCCGGCGTGAAGAAGAAAAGGAAGAGCGACGCGAGCGGGGACTTCTTCTTCTTGCAGCTCTCGGACACGCATTGGGGGTACTCAGGCGTCTCCAATCCCAAGGCGGACGTCACGCTGCCCACCGCCATCGCCACCATCAACGCGTCGGGCCTCGTGCCCGACTTCGTCGTCTTCACGGGCGACCTCACTCACACGACCGACGACGCCGCCGTTCGGCGGCAGAGGCTCACCGAATTCAAGACTCTGACGAAGACGCTGAAGGTCGGGCCGCTGTATTTTCTGGCGGGTGAGCACGACGCCGCCAAGGACGCGGGCGCCGTGTACAAGGAGCTCATCGGTCCCACCCATTACACGTTCGACCACAAGGGCGTGCACTTCATCGCGCTCGACAACGTCTCGGATCCGGCGGGCGCCGTGGGCGATGCGCAGATCGACTGGCTGGCCGCCGACCTAAAGAAGACCTCGCCCGAGACGCCGGTGGTCGTGCTCACGCACCGTCCACTCTTCGATCTCTACCCGCAGTGGGAATGGTCGACGAAGGACGGCGCCAAGGTCGTCGACGTCTTACTGCCGCACAAGAACGTCACCGTCTTCTACGGGCACATCCACCAGGAGCACCACCACGAGACGGAGCACATCGCGCATCACGCGGCGCGTTCACTCGTCTTCGCGCTGCCGGCGCCGGGCTCGGTGCCGAAGAAGGTCCCGCTGACCTGGGACGCGACGGCGCCCTTCAAGGGTCTCGGCTACCGCCGCGTCGAAGAGCCCACCGACCGAGCGGCGCGCCTCGCAGAGCTGCCCGTGGAACCCGAGCCGAGCCAAAGCGCCAAGGCGGCCGGTTGGTAACGCGCGGGCGGTGAACGTGCTCTCCGCCCCGTCTGACGACTGTCTAGTGTCCGCCGGCGCGAAGCTCGCCGACCGACGACAGGATTTCATTGGCGTGCCCCGTGGGCGTGACGCTGGGCCACACGCGCGCGATCCGGCCGTCCTTGTCGACGAGGTAGGTGATCCGCCGCGCCATGCCGAGCTTGACCGGCACGTGGTAGGCCGCCGCGATCTCGCCGCGCTCGTCGGGCAAGAGCGGGAACGACAGGTGGTACTTGTCGGCGAACGCGGCGTGCGAGACGTTGTCCTGCTCGGAGACGCCCAGCACGACGACGCCCGCCTCTTGCAGCCCCGTCGCCGCGTCGCGAAAGCCGCAGGCCTCCTTGGTGCAGCCCGGCGTGTCGTCCTTCGGGTAGAAGTACAAGGCGACGTAGCGGCCGCGCAGGTCGGCGAGCGCGACGCGGCGGCCGTCGTGCGCCGTCGCCACGAAGTCCGGGGCCGGCGTTCCGACGGCGAGCAGGCGGTCGCCGCCCCCGTGCGCGCAGGCGCCGACGACGCTCGCGAGGAGAAAGGAGACGAGCCGAGCTGTCGGCGATTTCATCGACATGGGCGCCGTTCTAGCAGGACCCGACGCGAACGCACGCGCCGCTCGGGCTTCCGTCTTCATGAACCCGACCTACATTGCCGTCGTGTCCTCACGAGCGCTGCCGGTCTCTCGAGATGCGAGTATCCTGGGCCGCGTGGGCAACACGGGCGGTGAGTCTCGACGGAGCGACGCGACGCTCGCGCTCATCGGCGTCTTCAAGCTCGTCAAGACGGCCATCCTGCTCGCGCTCGGCGTCGCGGCCTTCACGGGCGCGCCCGGCCACATCGTGCACGTGGTGGCGCATCTCACGCACTGGACCGGCATCTTCTCTGGTCGCGAGGTCGTCCAGCGGGCCCTCGCGAAGGTGCTCTCGCTGGACGAGCGCACCATCCACCGCCTCGGCGTGGCCTCCTTCTGCTACGCGGCCATCTTCGCGACCGAGGGCACGGGCCTGCTCCTCAAACGTCATTGGGCCGAGTGGTTCACGGTCGTCGTGACCGGCTCGTTCGTCCCCATCGAGGTCTATGAGCTCGTGCACCGTCCCGGAATCGGGAAGCTGGCGGCCCTCGTGCTCAACGTTGCCATCGTCGCGTACCTCGCGTGGCGCCTCCGTGCGGAGCGACGCCATCCATCCCCGGGAAGCCAGCGCGCCTCCGCGGGCACGACCTGACCCGGATCCCCCGCTCAAAGGCCGATGTCGCCCAGCCCTGGCGACGCCAACACCTCGCCCACCTTCGCGACGAGCGCGTCGCGCGTGAACGGCTTTGCGACGCGCTCCCCGGCGCGGGCGCCATCAGGGTCGCGACGTCCGTCGTGACATTCGGCGGCGGATCCGACCTATATTCGTCGGCATCGTCATCTATGAGGAACGGATGAAGCGATCATTGCGCAGAGTCCCGTGGCGGCTCCTGAGTTTCTCGCTCGGCGTCGTCATCGGCGGCGGCGTGGAGGCGGCGAGCTCTCGTCTCGTCGAGGACCATGTCCCGCCCGCGCTGCTCTGGGCCATGCGGCGCTGACCGATGACTCCCCGCGACGCTCGAGAGGAGCTGTTCACGACGGCGCTCGACGCCTTCGTCGAGACGCGCACGCGCCTCGCGGCCGCGTTGCTCGCGGCGGGACAAAAGGCCGAGGGTCAGGCGCTCAAGAAGGTGCGGCGGCCGTCTCCGGCGGCGTGGGCGACCAATCAGGTCGTGCGGCGCGCGCGCGCCGAGGTCGACGCCTTCCTCGAAGCGAGCGCTCGTCTGCGCGGCAGCCAGGGCGCGATCGTCGCCGGGCGCGGTGACCGCGGCGTCTATCAGGCCGACGTCGAGGAGCTGAGACGGGCCACGGGGGCGCTCACGGCGGCGGCGCGCCGGATCGTCGAGGACCTCGGGCGCGGCGATGACCGCCCGATCATCGAGCGCGTCGTCGCGAACGCGCGCGCGGCGGCGCTCACCGACGCGGGTCGGAAGGAGCTGCTCGAGGGCGCGCTCGTCGCGGATCTCGAGAGCGACGCGGACGTCTTCGGCGGTTTGCTCGCGGGCGACCCGCTGCCCACGCCCGCCGCCACGAGACCGAGGGAGGCGCCCCGCCCCGCGCCGAAGCCCTCGGCGCGCGACGAGGAGGCACGCCACCGGGCGCAGGAAAGCGCGCGCGCTCTCGAGGCCGCCCGACGCGACGAGGCCGACGCGCGACAGACCGCCGCCACCACGGAGGCCGCAGCCGCGCGGACGCGCGCGGCGGTCGAGGAAGCGCGCCGCCGGCTCGACGACGCCCACGAAGCGGCGCGCGCCGCCGAGCGGGCCCTGCGCGAGGCCGAGGCCGCTCATCGCGGCGCCCAGCGCGACGAGGCGGAGGCTGAGACCCGGGCCGGCAGGGCCACGCGGCGGCGCGAGGGCCTCGAAAAATAGCCCCACCCGGCCAGGCGCTCCGGTGGCGCGTCGAGCAGAGCTGCGGCCCGCGCGCCGCTCACGGCTGCCGCGACTGCGACGACGAGCCCGCCTGCGTGACAGAGCAGACGAGGCGGCCCGTTACTGCGAGCCCGCCGTAGGATCCTTGACGTCCGCTCCGTTGATGAAGACGAGCTTGCCGTCGCTCGACGACACGAGGTACTGCGCGGTGTTCGAGTTGTACGACACCGAGGACACGGTGCCGGCGCTCGTGACGAAGAAGCGCTTGAAGACCGCGGGCGTGTTCGAGCCGTTGTTCCGATCGATGAAGTACACGTACCCGTCGTTCGCGCCGATGGCGATGACGCCGCCGCCGTGGCGATATATCGGGCTCGACGACAGCTTGACCGACGACGACAGGACGAACGGGAACCCGGCGTTGAGGCTGGCGCCCGCGCTCGTCACGGCGTAGACGTTGCCGCCGTCGTCGCCGAAGTACGCGTCGTTGGTGTTGTAGTCGACCCAGGGCGCGTCCTTGATCGCCTTCGCCGCCGCCGTGACGTAGGGCGCGCCAGTCACGTTCGTGAAGCCGCCCACGGCGAAGTTGGCGGCGTCGAGGACGTACATCTTGCCGCCGTCGGTGACCGCGTAAGCGCGGTCGTTCGTGAGCACGATGGAGTCGTTGACGTTGCTCGTCGGCCCGCTGAAGCTCGCATTGACCGCGCCCGTCGTCATGTTGATGCGGTAGACGTAGGCTTGGCCCGAAACCGCGGTCGATCCCAGGAACACGTACGTCGAGCCGCCGTAGACCTTCCACGAAGGCGTCGTCGTCACGGCGCTCATGGAGCCGATGTTCTTCTGGAGCGTGCCCTCGTTCGCCCCGCCGGCTACCTGGACGCCGAAGACCTTCGTGGCCGCCGCGCCGTCGGTGCCGCCGAAGTAGAGGTTGGTGCCGTCCTCGACGAGCGGCGACGAGATCGTCGCCACGCTCGAGCTCGTGAAGTCGGACGACCACGGCCCCGAGGCCGGGCGCGCGAAGCCCGAGCCGGTGTCGATGAGCTTGATGACGTGGCCCGCCGACGTCCCGATATAGACCACGCGGACGTCCGTGTCGGTCTGGTCGCCGTCGCCGTTCGCGTCGATGCCGGCCTTGGTCTCGTTGATGGCGTCGAAGAAGGGCGTGCCGACGATGTCGCCGCTCGTCTGCGGCACCGAGTAAGAGTACTTCGCCGAGCCGTCGTTGTTGCGCAGCCACAGGACGTCGGCCGAGCTGGCGCCCGCCGTGTCCTTGAAGGCCGCGTAGATGCCGTAGAAGGTGAACGTGTTCCAGTCGAAAGCCGGCAGCGGGAAGCCAACGGCGATGCCGGTCGTGTCCGTGGGACTGGCGCTCGCCCACTCGATGACGGAGCCGAAGCGGGGGCTCGCCGCGTTGTCGGCGACGTTGTCGTGATTGCTGTCAGCGTCGAGGTCGTAGCTGTCCCCGGCCCGCGCGCCGTTGATCGTCGTGCTCTGGTACTCGAAGATGGCGCGCACGCCCGTGCTGCCGCTCACGCCGTTCAGCGTGACGTTGTACTGCGCCGTGGCGTCGAAGTAGCAGCCGTCCACGACGAGCACGGAGTTCGACTTCGTGATGACGAGGTGAGTCCCGCTCGACGTGCCGCCCGCGGCGTTGTTCGTGAACTTGAGCTTCTCGAGCCGCGTGTAGGTCGCGCCGTCGACGATCTGCACGCCGGCCGTGCTCACGTGGTCGAACTGGAGCCCGCTGACGTTGAGGACCGAGGTGCCCGTGAACTGCATCACGAAGCCCTGGTTCGTCGTGCAGGTCGGGCAGTCGATCCGGGGCAGCGTCGCGCCCATGACCGCGGACGTGATCGTTCCGGCCACCGAGAGCGTCTTCGCCGAGGCCGTCGCGAGCTCGCCGCCGTTCGCGGGGAACGCCAGCGTCATGCCCGCCGAGAAGGTCGCGCCCTGCGCGAGGGTCCAGCGGCCAGTCGTGCCGGCGCTGCCGACCGTGAACGTGCCGGCCGTGAGCGTGGGCGCCGCGGCGAACGTGCCGCTGCCGGCGCCGCCATTGAACGTGCTCGTGCCCGTCATCGTGACGGCGCCCGAGAACGCCACGGACGGGGCGCTCTGCGCGTTGAACGCGCCCACGAGCGCGAGCGCGCTCGAGAACGTCGTCGACGACGTGCCACCGTTGAACGTCCCGGTCGCGCTGATCGTGACGCCGCCGCTGAAGCTGACCGGGCCGCTGCCGGCGTTGAGCGTGCCATCGAGCGTCATGGCGCTCGTGCTCGCGAAGGCGAACCCGGCCGAGCCGAGGGCCAGCGTGCCGCCCGAGCCGACGGCGACGAGCATGTCGCCGTTCGCGTTGCCGCCGCCCTTGCGAGAGCTCGTCATCGAGGCGGTGCCGAGGCTCATCGTCGCGCTGCCGCTCACCGTGAGGACGCCCGCGAAGGTCTCGGTGCCGGTCGAGCCATTGAACGTCGCGGCGCCGCTCAGCGTCGTCGTCGCGCCGCTCGCGCTGGAGTCGCCCGTGACGTTCACGACCGCCGTCGCGGACGACGTGTTGAACGTGCCGCCCGTCATCGCGAAAGCGTCGCTGCCCGGGTCGATGCCGGACCCGACGGTGAGCTGCGCGCCGTTCAGGTTGACCGTTCCACCCGACTGCGTGAAGAGGCCCGCCAGTGAGACGTCGGGGTTCGCCGCGCCGTTCGTGAAGTTGAGCGTCCCCGACGCCACCGTGACGGTCCCGGTCACCGAAGGCGCGCTCGTTCCGAGCGTGACCGTGGAGCCGGACACCGTGAGGCCGGCGCCGAGGGTCAGCGCGCCGCTGCCGAAGGTCACGGTGCCGCCCGACAGCGTCGCGAGGCCGCTGTTGTTGGTGCTCACGGCGCTCGAGCCGGCGTTGAACGCGCCGCCCGACACGGTGAGCGAGCGCAGGGCGATGGCCGCGCCGTTGCCCGTGAACGTGCCGCCCGAGATCACGAGGTCGCCGTCGTAGGTGCCGCTGGCGTTCGTCGTGACCGTCAGCGATGACCCGCCGCTGACGAACGTACCACCTGAGAGCATGAACGCGCCCGAGAGCGAGAGGTCCTGCGCGGCCTGCGTCATCGTGCCCGTGTACCCAGACTGCACGGTGATCTGATTGACGCGCGTCGCGGTCCCCGAGAGCGGGCTCAGCGTGCAGTCG
>DASXOE010000072.1:0-19426 GCA_036494575.1 Polyangia bacterium
CGCGCTCATCCTCGACGATCGCCGCTTTCGCGAGCGGCTCGTGGTGGCCGCCGCGGGCGCCGCGCCGCTCAAGAGCATGTCGGAGCTCGCGCGCGAATACGCGCGCGTCGCCTTCGCTGCCGCCGCGGGCGACGAGGCGACCTGCGCCGTCATGACGGAGCGCGCCGCCGAGATCGAGGATCTGTGCGTGATCGTCCACGCGGCGACCTCCGGCCAGACGCTCGTGCGCCCGGGCGACATCCTCATCTCCGAGCGCCTGGGCGTGCTCTCGGCGGCGCACGCGCTCTCGCGCGGCGTCTCGGCCGTCGTCATCGACGGCGCGCTCTGCGGGGAGGGCGCCGTCGCGGCGCTCGCGCGCGCCGCGGGCGTGCCGCTCATGGCCGCCGTCGCCGGCGTCTTCGCCTGGGTTCACCCCGGCGACCTGCTCGTCGTCGACGCCGACGCCGGCAGCGTGCGCGTCAACCCCGAGGCCACGCAGGTCGCCCGGTTCCGCAACCAGCGGGCGTAAGGGGTGTAAGCTTGGACGTCTACGCCCGGCGCGTAACCCTCGGCCGCGCCCGGGCGTATTTCAGGCATGAAGACGCTGATCTGGATCCCCGTCCTCTCGGTTGTGGGCCTGGCCGCTTGGGTCGCGCAGGGCGGCGGCAAGCGGCCGGCGCCGCTTCGCGCGCACCCGCCCGGCTTTCCGATCTACTCGAGCGCCGGCTATGACCTCACGCCTCTGCCGCCGGCGCGCATCGCCGCGATCGCGAGGACGCTCACGCCCGAGCAAGAGCGCGTCACGTTGCACGCGGACACCGAGCGTGCGTTCAGCAACCCCATGCACAAGAACCACGCCGCCGGCACCTACGTGTCGGTCGTGGGCGGGCTGCCGCTCTTTCGATCCACGCAGAAGTTCGACTCGGGCACGGGCTGGCCGTCGTTTTTCGAGCCCTTCGCGCCCGACCACGTCATCGAGCGGACGGACTCGACGCTCGGCATGGAACGCACCGAGGTCCTCGACGCGCGCTCGGGCGCGCACCTCGGCCACGTCTTTGACGACGGCCCGCCGCCCACGGGCAAGCGCTACTGCATGAACGCGGCGGCGCTGAAGTTCATCCCCGAGGGGACGCCGCTGCCGCCAGAGTCGCTGCCCGTGAAGTCCGAAGTCGCCTACTTCGCGGGCGGCTGCTTCTGGGGCGTCGAGGACGTCTTCGAGCAGATCCCCGGCGTCATGGACGCCGAGTCGGGCTACCAGGGCGGCACGGTCGCCAATCCGACTTACGAGCAGGTGTCGTCGCATACGACGGGACACGCCGAGACGGTCAAGGTCACGTTCGATCCCGCGCGTGTCTCGTACGGGGAGCTGCTCAAGGTCTTCTTCGACAACCACGATCCGACGACACCCGACCGACAGGGCCCCGACGTTGGCTCGAACTATCGTTCCGCGATCTTCGCGAGCACGGGCGCGCAGCTCCGCGAGGCCAAGGCCTTCATCGCCGACCTCGCGCGCGCGCCGCGCTTGAAGGGCGAGAAGATCACGACGACCGTTCAGCCCGCGCCGCCCTTCTACCGCGCCGAGGACTATCACCAGAACTGGCACGCCGTTCACGGCGGCTCGTGCCAGGTCAAGCGCTGAAGGGCTCGCCCCACCTCGGGAAAGCGCCTGTATATTGGCGCCTTGCCCACCGACGTCGACATTCTGGCCGAGGTCCCGCTCTTCCATCACCTGTCGCCCGACGATCGGGCGCGCCTGGCGGCGCGCATCGACGTCGAACGCGTCGAGGCCGGCACGCAGATGTTCGCGCACGGCGATCCAGGCGGCTCGCTCTACGTCGTGCGGTCCGGCGTCGTCGAGCTGTTCTTCAAGAACGACACGGGCGAGCACATCACGCTCGAGACCGTCGGCCCGGGCCAGTTCTTCGGCGAGATCTCCCTCCTCGACGGCGGCGCGCGCACGACGGCCGCCATGGTGAAGGAGGAGCTCGAGGCGCTCGTCATCGACCGGGGCGACCTCGAGGATCTCATCGGCGTGAGCCCAGCCGCCGCCATGAGCCTGCTGGCCGCCGCGGGTGAGCGCCTGCGCACGACGGTGCGGCTGCTGCGCCACACGGCGTCGCGCAACCCGAACGTCGAGACCGAGGACAAGCGCACGACCGTCATGCGCGTCGCCGACTGGATCTCGGAGTTCAGCGGCAGCATCCCTTTTCTCTTCATCCATCTCGTGATCTTCGCGGCGTGGATCGGGCTCAATGTCAGCCCGCTCGCGCGTTCGCGCGTCGGCGGCTGGGACGAGTTTCCATTCGGCCTGCTCACAATGGTCGTGTCGCTCGAGGCCATCATCCTGTCGGTGTTCGTGCTGCTCAGCCAGAACCGCCAGGTCGCGCGCGATCGCGTGCGCAACGACATCGAATACGAGGTCAACGTCAAGGCGGAGCTTCAGATCGCCCACATGCACGAGAAGGTCGACAACATGTACGCCGCCATCCTGGCGCGACTCGACCGAGACGAGGCCGCCGGCGACCGGAAAAAATCACCTTAGGGCCTGACGGAGGGTTGCGGACGGCAGAAGGCGGTCTTACGATGCCGGCCGCGAGAGACCTGAGTGATGCACACTGAATCCCTTCAAGCCAACGCGCCGCGCGCCGATGTGGTGATGAGTGCCATAGAGCGCAGGACGAACATGACGACCATGACGGTTCAAAACCCGGGTGACCGCCGGCGCACAATCGTCGCGCTGGTCTCGGCTTCGATCATCTCCCTGATGGTTTGGGGGTTGGTCGTCGCTTTGAACGTTCCCTGAGCGGCGCACGGCGCCCGCGAACCTCACGGTTTCTTGAGCTTTTCACCAGGGTGTTACCGGACTGTCGGCGCGCTGGCACCGAGCCCCTTTTGTCGGTAACCTGCCGGTGTTCCCTTGGACTTCAGCGGGAAAGACCCCCTCGTCGACGCGTCCTCGGAGTGGCTGCAATCTTCCTCCGAGCGTCGTCGCGCGACCGGCCGTCACCGGATCCGGCGGCGGGCGCGTAGGCCGAAAAACGTCCGCTCGAAGATCCGCCTGCGCATCTGGTTGGCCTGCACAGGGGCATTGCTCGTCATGGCGATCGTGATCTATCTCGCGATCGGGCGTGAGCGGGCCGGCGAGTCCGGTCTGCGGCTGGGCGGGGCATCAGGCTCCGTGGCGGCGCTCCGTGACGGCTCCGTCGGCCTCGGCTGACCTATTTGGTCTCGGGCTTGTGGCCGGCTTTTCCGGCCGCTTCCTTGCGCGGCGACTTCGCTGGTTTGGCGGCTCCGGCGGCGGGCGACTCACCCGCGTCAGCGTCGCCGGTCGCACCGTTGTCTTTCGCTTCTTGCGCCTCTTGTGCCTCGGCGCGCTTCTTCTCGTCTTCTTGAGCGCGCTTGATCTCGGCCGCCATTTCGCGATCCATCTCCTTGTCGCGCTTCGCGCCGCACCCGACCGGCTCGCACTCGCCCGGGCACTCGCACTTGCCCTTCTTATCGGTGCACACGCATCCGCCCTTGGCGTCGTGATAGCAACCGCAGGCGTTGACGGTCTCGCCCGGAGGGGGCCCGCCCTTCGCCGTGTCTCGCTTCGCTGACGGGGCCGCCGCATCCGCGGAGCCCTTGCGCTTTTCCTTCGCGAGGGCCGCGTCCGACGTCGCGAGCACGAAGACACCGACGACCACCGCGACCGCGGTCCTGAGCACGCCAAACGCCTCTTCCATGTCATCCCCCGACGAGGCCGCCACAATGGCGCGGCCCGCCGCGCACGTCAATCGTCGGCGGCCCGAGGTGGTCGTCAGCGGCCGGGGGGCACCCGCGGGCGGCCGCTGAGGGTCTTGGCGTTGCGCGGCCCCTGCGCCCGCAAGAGGGGCGTTCCCGGCACCGCCTCGTGTCCGAGCACGCCGCGGAGCCGCCCGACCATCGCGAGGAACGTCCGCTGGAGCTCCTGGTCGGAGAGGACGGGCGCGAAGAGCCGCGCGCCCGCCATCGTGCCGTGGCCGCCGGCCGCGCCGTCGGCGGCGACGATCTGGCGCATGACGCTGCCGGCGCGGGCGTCGGTGGCCTCCGTGCGCAACGAAAGGTAGGCGCTCCCGTCGTACTGGCCGATGCAGAGCACGTAGCGGGCCCCCTCGTACGACAGCAGCAGATCGGCGATCTCGGCGACGAGGTCCGGGTAGCCGAGCATGCCGAGATTGACGGCGACGAGCTCGCCGAAGACCTGCGCCGAGCGCAGCGCCCGGTCGAGCGCCGCGAAGTGCTCGCGGGGAACCTTGGGGTGCGTCATCCGATAGAGCAGCGTGTGGTCGACGAGCGGCACGAGCTCGAGGTAGGCGCGCCGCTCGGCCTCGGTCGACTCCCGCCCGAGATCGCGCGTCTCGGTGCGCAGCGCGAAGAACATCGCCGTCGCGAGCGCGGCGTCGAGCGGCACGTGACGCTCGCTCAGGTACTCGAAGATGATCGTCGACGTCGCGCCCCGGTCGGGCCGGATGTCGCACCAGGGCGCGCGGGCGCTGCCGGCCCGCGGCGGATGGTGGTCGATCACGATGTCGATCCGGTGGTCCGGCGGCAACGAGTTGTTGCCCGTCTCGGGCTGGCTGTCGACGAGCGCGATGGCGTCGAACTGGTCGGGCTCGATGCGCTCCGCGGGCACCAGGGGCAGCTTCAGCGTCTCGACCATGGCGCGGTTCTGCGCGCGGCCCACGATCCCGCCGTGGGTCAGCGTGACGCGAGCGCCGAGCTCGTGCTCGAGGAGCCGCCCGAGGCTCATGGCCGCCGCGAGGGAGTCGGGGTCGGGGTTGTCGTGCGTATAGATGAGCACGGACTTGCGGGCCGCGACCCCGGCGAGGGCGTGTTCGAGATCGAAGGCCGGGGCTGGCGGAGGTTCGTCCATGGTCGAAGGCTCGCGAGCGGGTCAGGAGGCGGGCTTGATTCGAAGGTTGTCGAAGCTCACGTCACTCTCCCAGTCGTTGACGCCGAGGTACTCGTGCCCCGTGCCCGCGAGCGGCTCAGGGTCGGTCCACGTGAGAAAGGGCTGGCCATCGATCTTCCAGTCGATCGTGCCCCCACGCCGCGTCACCGTCCAGTGATACGTTCGGCCGGGCTGGACGGGCGCGTCGGCGCGCTCGGCCTTGCGTCCGTCGTCGTGCTCGTGGATGCGGCACAAGACCGAGAGACTGTTGTGCCAGCCGCCGAAGATCAGCACGTAGCCGGTCGACGTGTAGGCGCCGCGATCATGGTCGAACGATTCGCCGTCGCCGTAGAGCTCGAGCTTGATGTCGCCCGCGGCGCTCTTCGACATGACGTCGACGTCGATGACGGCGTCGCGCGGCAGGCGCTGGCGCAGCCAGGCTGGGTGATTGTAGGCGTCCTTGACGCTCAGCCGCCCGTCGGCGAGGTGGTACTGGGGACTGGTGGCGTTCCACCCCGCTCCCAGCTCGGCGCGGTCGAAGCCGTCGGTGAACGGCGCCGCGATCGCGGGATCCTTGGCCCGGCAGGCGAGAGAGAGGATGCCGATGCCGAGGATGATCCCGGCCGGCTCGAGCGTGCGCACGCCGGGCAAAATACCGTCGGAGAGGGGGCGCGGCAAGCCGGCCTCGGGCTTTTTCTCGGTGCACGGGGCGATGCCGGAACGCGCGATGACTCGATGCGGCGTCGGCCTCAAATTCGTGGCCGAAAGCGCCGATAGCGGTTGGCACCCCCCCCGGCGGCTCGTTCGTCCCCCATTGCATCGGAGGGCGGTGCCTTGACCGTATGACGCCGTCACCATCAATCGCGCCCGCGCCGGGCTCGCCAGCCGGCGTCATCCTCGAGCGCGGTCAGGCGATCGATCGCTTCATCGTCCTCGGCCTCGTGGGGCGCGGTGGCATGGGCGAGGTCTATGCCGCGTACGATCCGGAGCTCGATCGGAAGGTCGCGATCAAGCTGCTGCGCGCGCGCGACAACGCAGCGGACGCGTCGACGCGGCTCTTGCGCGAGGCGCAAGCCATCGCGAAGCTGCAGCATCCGAACGTCGTCGTCGTCTACGACGTGGGCACGTTCGGCGACAGCGTGTTCATCGCCATGGAGTTCGTCGAGGGACGGACCGTGGGCGGTTGGCTCGAGTCCGGAAGGCGCACGCGACGCGAGATCATGGATGTCTACCTCGCGGCGGGGCGCGGGCTCGCCGCGGCGCACGCGGCGGGGCTCGTCCACCGCGACTTCAAACCGGACAACGTCATGGTGACGAACGACGGACAGGTCCGCGTGATGGACTTCGGCCTGGCGCGCCAGGTGAGCGAGGCGGCCGACGAGGCGCACGCGGCCCGCGCGAAGCTCGAGGCTGGCGGCGCCCTCATCTCCGACACGCTCGATCCGGCGTTCGATCCGGATGCCACGCTGGACTTCCGCAAGCCGGGCGCCGCCGACGTCAGGAGGACCTCCGGTAAGTATCTGTCCGTCAAGCTCACGCAGACGGGGGCGATGTTGGGGACGCCGGCCTACATGGCCCCGGAGCAGTTCGCGGTGCGGCCGACCGACGCGCGCACGGATCAATTTGCCTTCTGCGTCGCGGTCTACGAGGCGCTCTACGGGCAACGGCCGTTCGAGGGCACGACGATGCTCACGCTCATGACGAGCGTGACGACCGGCATGGTCAACCCGCCGCCCCCGAAGGCGAACGTACCGGGGTGGATGCGCAAGGTCCTGCTGCGCGGCCTTCAGCCTCATCCCGACGCGCGCTTCGCGTCGATGGCGGGGCTCCTCGCGGCGCTGCAGACCGATCCGACTGTGCGCGCGCGGCGGCTGGCGACGGGGCTCGGTCTCGCGGTTTGTTTGGCGGGCGCGATCTGGGGCGCGCGCAGGCTCGAGGGGACGCAGCAGGCGGTGTGCCGCGGCGCCGCCGGGCACTTCGCGGGCATCTGGGAGCCGGGGGAGCGCCATTCGTCTCGAAGGGTGGCGATTCACGACGCCTTCGTGAGGACGGGCAAGGCCTATGCGCCGCAAGCCTTCGCGAGCGTCACGCGGCTGCTCGATGGGTACGTCGAGAAGTGGATGCAAGCCGACGTCGAGGCTTGCGAGGCGACGCACGTCCGTGGCGAGCAGTCCAACGACGTCCTCGATCTCCGCATGGGCTGTTTGCAGGAGCGGTTGACGAGCGTTCGGGCCCTGACGGATCTGTTCGCGAGCGCCGACGGCAAGGTGGTCGAGAACGCCGTCGGCGCCGCGAGCGCGCTGCCGACGCTCGACCGCTGCTCCGACGTGCCCGTGCTCAAGGCCGTCATCAAGCCGCCTGCCGATCCCGCGACGGTCCGGCGCGTGCAGTCAGTGCGGGCCGACCTCGCGCGCTTCGTGGCCTTGCGGGACGCGGGCCACTGTGGCGACGCGCAGCGCATGCAGGACGCGCTCATCGGAACCGCGCGGGCGACGGGATACCAGCCCCTGCTCGCCGAGACCCTCTTCGAGGCCGCACGATTGGGCGACAACTGCGGCGACCAGGTCCAGATGCTCGATCTCTTTCGGGAGAGCGTCACGGTCGCGCTCGTGGCGCGTCACGACGAGGTCGCCGCGTCTGGGGCGCTGCTCTTGGCCGGGGTCCTCGCGGATAGAGTCCGCCAACCGGCCGCTGGGCGCGATTGGTTGAGGGTCGGGCGCGCGCTGCTGGCTCGCCTCGGAGAACGGCCTGAGATCGAGGCCTGGGCGCTCAACGCGGAAGCGACGATTTACGCCGCCGAGGGGAAGGGCGCCGACAGCGTCGCCGCGTATCAGCGCGCGCACGCGCTCAAGGAACGCGTCGTCGGCCGCGACAACTACGACACGATCCTGGGTCTGATGAACGTCGGGGTCGGCTTCGAATACGCGGGAAAATACGAGGAGTCGTGCGCCGCGAGCGCGGCGAGTCGCGAGGCCATGTCCCGGCTCCTCGGGCCGGACCATCCCTCGGTCGCGCTGGCGTCGAACAACGAAGGGGAGAGCCTCAACTTCCTGCATCGCTACGCCGACGCGCGCGTCGCGTTCCAGCGCGCCGACGACATCTGGCGGCGAGCGGAGGCCGACGTCGCGTTCCGTTCGTACGCTCTCACGGGGCTGGGCATTGCCTATCTCGGCGAGGGGAAGGCGGCAGAGGCCGTCGCGCCACTGGAGGAGGCCTTGCGGGTTCGGGTCGCCAAGCAATTCGACCCCGAGCGCGTCGGTGAGACGCGCTTCGCCCTGGCGCGCGCCCTCTGGGCGAAACCCGCCGAGCGCGAGCGGGCGCGGTCCCTGGCGCGCCAGGCCCTCGCGGACTACGCGCAGGTCAAGACGCCCACCGTTCCTCCGCCCGACGTCGCGGCCTGGCTGCGGGCGCCGTCGACGAAAACCTGATCAGCGGCGCTCGAGCGCCGCGTAGAGCAGCCCCCAGCGGATGCCGCGATCGCTGACGCGAATCACCGAGGCGCGCGCGGCGGCGGCGAGGCGCCGCAAGATCAGCGCGCCCGCGAGGATGACGTCGGCGCGCCGCGGATCGAGGCCCACGATGCGCTCGCGCTCGTCCTGCTTCGAAGCGCGCAGGCGCGCGACCTCGGCGTCGAGGGCCGCGACGTCGAGATCGTAGCCGTGCACGCGCGTCGGGTCGTAGGTCGCGAGGCGGAGCGCCATGGCGGCCAGCGAGGTCACCGTGCCGGCGACGCCGACGACGGTGGCGCTCGGGCCTCCGGGCCAGGGCACCGCGGCGAGCGCGCCGTCGACCTCGCGCTCGATGGCGTCGACCTCGGCGGGCGTGGGCGGATCGTCGCGGACGTGTCTCTCCGTGAGGCGCACGGAGCCGAGCGGCAGGCTCGCGCTCCACGTCACGGCGCCGCGATCGGAGAGGATGATCTCCGTCGAGCCGCCACCGATGTCGACGACGACGAGCGCGCCCGAACGCGCCTCGGCCGGGAACGACGCGGCCGCCGCGCGGAAGGTCAGCGCCGCCTCGCGCGCGCCGTCGATGACCTCGACGGGCACGCCCAGGATCTCCGCCGCGGGACCGAGGAAGTCGGACCCGTTGGGCGCGCGGCGCAGCGCCTCGGTGCCTACAGCGGCGATGCGCGCGCCGTGCTGGCGCGCGAGCGCCGCGTAGCCGCGCAGCACGTCCAGCGTGCGTGAGATGCCCTCGGCGCCCAGGGCGCCGCCAAGGCCAATGCCGCGGCCGAGGCGCGTGATCTCCGCGCGCTCGTCGAGCACGGTGACGGCGCCCGCGTTCTCGGCGCGCGCCACGAGCAGCAGCGTCGTGTTCGTGCCGACGTCAATCGTCGCGAGCGTCGTCACGCGCTGGCTCCCTCAGCGCCGCGGCGCCGGGCCCCACGACGGAGACGAGCCGCTGCCGCGCCAGATCTGGACCTCGTGGTGCGTCTCGGGATTCTGCACCCACAGACCGCCGCGGCTCGAGACGTACGCGATGAGGCGTCCGTCAGGCGACCACGTCGGATCGAGGTTCGAGCCCTTGCCCTGCGTGACGCGATCGATCTTCCCCGACTTGACGTCGAGGATGAAGACATCGAACACGCCGCGCTCGTCGCGCCCCGTGAACGCGATCTGCGACTTGTCGGCGCGGGGGTTGAAGCGCGGCGTCTGGTTGTACTTGCCCTGGAACGTGACGCGCTTCGCGCCGCCGCCCCCCGCCGACATGATGAAAATCTGCGGCGAGCCCTGGCGGTTCGACACGAAGGCGATCTGTCCGCCGTCGGGCGAGAACGAGGGCGAGCTGTCGATGGCCGGGTTCGAGGTCAGCCGCGCCTGCGCGCCACCCTCCGCGTTGATGCGGTAGAGCTCGGCGTTGCCCTCGTACGACATCGTGAGGGCGAGGGTGTGCCCGTCGGGGGCCCAGGCCGCGCCCGTGTTGAGCCCTGGCTGCTTCGAGACGCGCCGCGCTCGCCCGCCGCCCGCCGAGACGATGTAGAGGTCGGGGTTGTTGCGCAGGTAGGACGTGAACGCGATCTCCCCGCCGCCGGGCGAGAAGGCCGGCAGCAAACAGTCCGATGCCATCTTCGTGACGACGGCCGTGCGCCCGCCGTCCATGTCGACGGTCGCGATTTCGTGCGCGCCCTTGCCCGACATCGCGATGGCGATGCGCGAACCGAAGACACCCGCCTGGCCCGTGAACGACTTGACGATGTCGTTCGCGAAGTCGTGCACGGCATCGCGCACGTCGGCGCCGCGGTACACCTTCGAGAGCTGCGCCGTGTCGCCCCGGGCCGTAACGTAGAGGCGCGCCTCGATCTGGCTGCCCGCGACGCGCATCTTCACGACCGCCTGCGCGCCCACCTGGGTCCACATCGGCGAAGAGAAGCCCAGGCCCTCGCTCTGCAGCGCCGCCGGGAACGAGGCGGGGTCGAGCACCTGGAACAGCCCTGTGACGTCGAGGTCCTTGGCGAGCGTTTCGCCAGCCGTGACGGCCGCCGTCGCGTCGCCCTCGGCCCGCGGCACGCCGACGCGCAGGAGCTCGATCCCGGCGCCCGAGAGTCGGATGACGGGCAGGTCCTCGTCGCCGCCTGCCTGGGCGCGCGCCGGCCGCGCGTGGGCGGCGATGCCGATCAGCGCGACCGCCGCGAGCGCCGCGCGAGACAGAGACGCCCCGTCGAGGAAGAGACCCCCGGCTACTTGTCGCACTCGACCCCTATACCATGGTTGCGGTACTTCGGCGGCGGCGGAGAAACCTTACGCGTCTGCTGGGCCGCGCCCACGCACGCGTCGTCGGCGAAGCTGTTGCCCGACGACTTCACGAGCTTGATATCCGACAGTGTGCCGTCCTCGCCCAGCCGGAAACGAATCTCGGGCGGCGTGCTCACCGAGCCGGGGGCCATGCCCGCGGGCAGCGCGTAGTTCTGCATGAGCAGGCCCTTGACCTCGGCGAGGTACTGGTCGCCCGTCTCCGTGTTCGACGTGCCGAGCTTCGAGCCCGTGAGGGAACCCTCGTCCGGTTCGTCGGGCACGGCGAGCTGCTCGAGCTTGCGCGCGCGATCGAGCGCCCTCTTGAGGTTCTTCGAGATCGTCGGGTCGTCGGGCCGCGGCGCCTCCTTGGGCGCGGCCTTGGCGTTCGGATCCTCGGCGACCTTCAGCGAGTCGGGCGGCGCCGTCGAGCGCTGCGGCTGCGTGATGCGCGGCAGCCAGAACTTGTCGCGCGGCTTCCCGAGCTTGACCATCTCCGCGACGACGAAGTCTCGGTTGATGACGAGGGGGGGCTGCTCTCGGTTGTTGGCGACGGCGATGGCGGCGAACAGGCCTCCGTGCAGCGCGAGCGTGATCAGCAGCCCCTGAAAGCCGCGTCCCGAAGTCCGCCGGTTGCCCTGCCTCGCCATGGCCGTCGTCGCTACTCGAGCGGGTCCGTCACCATGCCGAGCTTGTCGACGCCGGCCTGCTTGACGGCCGCCATGATCTTCACGACGTCGCCGTACAAGAGGTCCTTGTCGGCGTGCAGGTAGAGCTCGTGGTCGGCGTTGAGCTTGGCGTTGTTCTTGAGGAGCTTCTCGACGTCGTCCCACGGGATCTGCAGCTTGCCGAGGAACACCCGCTTGTCCTTCGTCACCGTCAGGATGAGCTTGCCCTCGTCGTCGGGGATCGTCTGGGCCTTCGCCTGGGGCAGGTTCACGTCGACGCCCGTCTGCAGCATGGGCGCCGTCACCATGAAGATGATGAGGAGCACGAGCATGACGTCGACGAGGGGCGTGACGTTGATCTCGGTGAGCGAACCCATCCCGGACCCGCCGCTGCTCCCCGTCGACATGGACATGGCTAAAAGAACCGCCGGCGCACGATGTTGAGGAAGTCGCTCGAGAACGTCTCCATCTCGGCCGACAGCACGCGGATGCGCCGCGAAAAATAGTTGTAGGCCATGACGGCCGGGATGGCCGCCATGAGGCCGATGGCCGTCGCGACGAGCGCCTCGGCGATGCCCGGCGCGACGGTCGCGAGGTTGGCGGCGCCCTTGGCGCCGATGTTGCGGAACGAGTTCATGATGCCCCACACCGTGCCGAACAGGCCGATGAACGGACCGGCGCTCGCCGTCGTGCCGAGCAGCGGCACGCGGCTCTCCATGTCGGTGATGGCGGTCGTGCGCGCGCGGTCGAGGGCGCGCTGCACGCTCTCGATGTCGCCGAGCAGCTCGTCGCCCGCCGAGTCCGTCGCCTCCTGGCGACGCTTCTGCAGCTTCGCGAGCTCGGTGTAGCCCGCGCGGAACACCTCGCCCACGGGCGACGGCGCCGAGGCCTCGCTGATGCGCCAGATCTCGTCGAGCCGCCCCGTCTTCCAGAACGCGTCCTGGAACTTGGCCGAGC
This sequence comes from Polyangia bacterium, assembly GCA_036494575.1. Lineage (GTDB taxonomy): Bacteria > Myxococcota_A > Polyangia > Fen-1088 > Fen-1088 > DASZFV01. Next base: position 12,249 of record DASXOE010000072.1, read on the forward strand.
GCGAAGCGGCGTTCGACAGGTAGATCGTCTTCGACCCGATGACGAACCAGGAGGCCACCGACATCAGGATCAGCAGCCCGAGCACTCCCTTGACGACGGGCGAAGCGTTCAGGATGAGCTGGAGGATGTCGAGCCGCGCTTCTGCGGCGCCGGCCTGTAATATGAGGGGCAGCATCGGCGGGGAGCCTCCTTGTCGAGTCGTCGAGTTCGGGCCGCCAGTTTGACACGACCGGGCTCCGTTCTTACCTTCGTTCTTTCTTCGTCCTGCATGTACGGCTCAATCCCAATCGTCGTCCTCGGCCTGCTCGCGGGCAGCTTCGCGGGCAGCTGCGTGCAGATAAGTGGCGGCTCCGTCGAGGTGAGCTGGGTCGTGCACGCCAATGGACGCGCCATCACGGATTGCTCCTGCGCGGTCGCCCCGAACGCCGACCCAAACGCGCCGCCTCAGCCCATCGCGAGCGTCCGCATCGAGATCGTGGGCCAGCACGGGGCCATCGACGGCAGCAGGCCGTGCGCCGGCCGCTCCCAGTGCCAGTTTGCCTGCCAGCGTCAAACCGGCGCGACGCCCTTCGACGTCCCCGAGACGCACGGCGATGAAATGTATGCGATTTCCGTGGTGGCGGTGGGCGCGGACGGCGCCGACCTGCCGGGCATCATCGCACCGGCCCCCATCTTGCGAACCGTCGTGCGCGGTCAGCCGACCGAGGTCGAGGCGTTCCTGCTCGAAGCGGCCTGCGCGATGGGGTGCGAGGGAATGAATAGCACCGCAGTCTGTACGCGTCCTTGAGGTCAAGGCGGAGGGTGCTTATGACGAAGGAGACCGAGATGACGAACCAGACGAAAAGTGCGGGGGCGTGGCGCCGGGGGCTCGCCATGGGCGCGCTGGCTTTGGCGGGGGTGCTCGCGGGTTGTGGCGGCGGTGGCTCACCTCCGCCCGCATGCGATGCACCTGCGATTGGCGTGACCTGGTTCATCGACAAGGCAGCCACGGGAGCGCATCTCAACTGCGATCAGGCTGCGGCGACGGAAGTGGACCTCAACGTGAACAACACCGCGTTTCCTTCGGACTGCAACGCCGGGCAGGTCCTGACGACCACGCTCGCGCCCGGCGACTATGATGTCGACCTCACGCTGCTCGGTCCCGATGCGAACGGCACCCTTCAGGTTCTTTCGCAGACCTCTTCCATGACGGTTCACGTCTCGAGCTGCGGCATCACCGACCTTGGTGACGTGCCCTTCGACGTCAACTGACAGGTCCTGAACGGGTGGACGGGCCGCGTCCCCAAGGGCTCGTGCCGGGGCGGCCCGGATGAGCTAGACTTTCGTCGAATGCCGAAAAGCCCCCGCAGCGGCGGCCGCCGCGCGCCGTGGATGGACACGGTCGCGTCCCGCATGACGCCCGCGATCAAGGCCCTCGTGATCGCGAACACGGCCGTCTACCTCATGTACGTGTTCGTGAAGGAGATCAGGCCCGTGATGCTGGAGCACCTCGCCGTGGGCGAGGCGATGCTGCACGAGCCCTGGCAGCCGATCACGGCCCTGTTCGTCCACTTCGACCCGCTGAGCTTCGTGCTCAACCTCGTGGGGCTCTGGTTCGTCGGGGCCTTCATCGAGCGCACGCAGGGGACGCGGCGGTTCCTCACGTTGTTCTTCGCCGCGGGCATCCTGGCGAACGTCGCCATCGGCCTCGTCGCGTCGGTCTACGGCGCGCGGGGCGTCTACGCCGGGACGTCGGGCGCCGTGCTGGCGCTCTTCGTGGCCTTCGCGCGCATCTACGGGCCGGCCCCGACCCAGGTCCTCGGCACGCTGTACCTCAAGGCTCACCACCTGGCGATGATCTTCGTGGGCTGGGCCATCGTCGCCGACCTCCTGCGGCGTGATCTCGCGTCGCTGGCGGGCACGCTCGTCGTGACGGCGGTCGGGTACGTCCTGGGCGCGCCCGGGGGTTTGCGCGAGGCCTACGACACCTTTCGCGCCCGCCGGTTGCGGCAACGCTACAAGGTCATCGACGGCGGCGTGCCCGGGCGGGCCAAGGGCGCCCGTTCGCACAAATACTGGAATTGAGCGGGCGAGGGTGGGTGGCGGCCTTTTCATTCCGGCGTTGGCGCGTTAGGTTAGACGTCGATTCGAAATAGCTGGGGGAGCCGAGTGGTCCGGGTGGACCCGTTGGCTGAGAGGCGCGCCGAGAGCGCGCGACCCCTGAACCTGCTCCGGGTAATGCCGGCGAAGGGAAAGCGAGGCCAGCGTGGACGACATTGGTTCCAAGAGTTCTCAGGGCGGCGCCGGCAAGCGCGCGCTCCCGACCGTCACGGCCGATCCTGTTCAGGGCCTGGCGCCGCTCGAGGAGCTGCCCGCCTCCGAACGCGTCTACCTGACCGACGGCGACCTCCGCGTGCCGGTCCGTCGCATCGCCGTGGCGGACGGCGCCGAGCCACCGCTCGACGTGTACGACACCTCGGGCCCGCGCACGGTCGACCTGCACCAAGGCCTGCCCAAGCTGCGCCAGCCGTGGATCGACCGCCGCGTCGCGCGCGGCGACGTGAACTTCAGCCAGATGCACTACGCGCGTCTCGGCGAGGTCACCGAGGAGATGCGCTTCGTCGCGCTGCGCGAGAACGTCGCGCCCGAATTCGTGCGCGACGAGCTCGCGCGCGGGCGCGCCATCATCCCCGCGAACCGCAAGCACCCCGAGAGCGAGCCCATGATCATCGGGCGCAACTTTCTCGTGAAGATCAACGCCAACATCGGCAACTCCGCCGTCTCGTCGTCGATCGGCGAGGAGGTCGACAAGCTGCGCTGGTCCGTGCGCTGGGGCGCCGACACCGTCATGGACCTGTCGACGGGCGACAACATCCACGAGACGCGGGAGTGGATCATCCGCAACTCGCCCGTGCCCATCGGGACCGTCCCGATCTACCAGGCCCTCGAGAAGGTCAAGGGCAAGGCCGAGGAGCTCGACATCGACGTCTTTCTCCAGACGCTCGTCGAGCAAGCGGAGCAGGGCGTGGACTACTTCACGATCCACGCGGGCGTGCTCCTGCGCTACGTGCCGCTCACGGCCCGGCGCGTGACGGGCATCGTCTCGCGCGGCGGGTCGATCATGGCGAAGTGGTGCCTCGCGCACCACGAGGAGAACTTTCTCTACACGCACTTCGAGGAGATCTGCGCGCTCATGAAGAAGTACGACGTCGCCTTCAGCCTCGGCGACGGCCTGCGTCCCGGCTGCATCGCCGACGCGAACGACGCCGCGCAGTTCGGCGAGCTCGAGACGCTGGGCGAGCTCACGAAGATCGCCTGGAAGCACGACGTGCAGGTCATGATCGAGGGCCCCGGGCACGTGCCGCTGCACAAGATCCAGGAAAATATGGACAAGCAGCTCGCGCTTTGTCATGAAGCGCCGTTCTACACGCTCGGGCCGCTCGTGACGGACATCGCCCCCGGCTACGACCACATCACGTCGGCGATCGGCGCGGCCATGATCGGCTGGCAGGGCACGGCCATGCTCTGCTACGTCACGCCCAAGGAGCACCTCGGGTTGCCGAACCGGAAGGACGTCAAGGACGGCGTGATCGCCTACAAGATCGCGGCGCACGCGGCGGACCTCGCCAAGGGGCACCCGGGCGCGCAGCGGCGCGACGACGCGCTCAGCAAGGCGCGCTTCGACTTCCGCTGGCAGGACCAGTTCAACCTCTCGCTCGATCCGGACACGGCGCGGGAGTTCCACGACGAGACGCTGCCCGCGCCCGCCGCCAAGGGCGCGCACTTCTGCTCGATGTGCGGGCCGCACTTCTGCTCGATGAAGATCACGCAGGACGTGCGCGATTACGCCGCGAAGCAAGGCCTCGCCGAGGACGAGGCGCTCGCGGCCGGGCTGCGCGAGAAGGCCGAGGCGTTCCACGCGGCCGGGCAGACCCTCTACGTGCCCGATGGGCCTGCCGGTGGGGAGTAGCTCGAGCGTGACCGGCGGCCGGCGAGCCTTCGCGCGCCTCGCGCGCGCGGCGGCGCTCTTCGGCGCGGGCGCCGTCGCGGCGGCGGGTTGCACGAACGACGCCGGTCCGGCCGTGCCCATCGACCCGGCCGTCATGTACGCGCAGAACTGCGCGCGCTGCCACGGTGCCGACGGCCGCGGCGATCCCGAGCTCAAGAAGACGCTGCCCGTGCGCGACTTCTCGGATCCCGTGTTCCTCGCGAAGGCCCAGACCGACGACCTCGCGCGCACGATCATGGCGGGCAAGGGCCAGATGCCCGCCTTCGGCGCGAGCCTCAGCTTGCCGAAGATCCAGTCGCTCTCCGGCTATGTCGAGCGCCTGGGGCGAGCGGCGGCCGTTCGATGACCAGGCCTTCTTTGACCACGCCTTAAGTTGCGCGGGCGCGCCGCCGACGCGAGACTAGGAAGACGATGAGGCTCCCGGCCGGGATCGTGCTCGCCTGCCTGCTCGCCGGTGGGACCGCCGTCGCGCGCGAGCACACTTCCGACGCGCGCCACCACCTCAAAAAGGCCAACGAGCTGGCAGAAGAGGGCAAGTGCGCCGCGGCCGTGCGGGAGTACACCGCCGCGTACCAGAAACTTCACGACCCGATCGTGCTCTTCAACCGGGCGGAGTGCTACCGTCGCCTCGGCGAGAGCGCGAAGGCGGCAGACGACTATCGGGGCTTCCTCACGGGTTTTCCCGCGGCGCCCAACCGCGCCGAGATCGAGGCGCGCATCGCCGCCCTAGACAAGGCCGCCGCGCCGCCGGCGCCCGGACCGTCTCCGCCCGTCGCGCGTGCGCCGGCGCCGCCTTCGCGCGCGGCGGCGCCGCCGCCCGCGCCCCCGCCAGCGCCAACCGCGCCGCCGCCGCCCGCGTCTGCGCCGAACGAGGCCGTGGGCCCCATGCCTTTCTTGCCGCCGCCGCCCTCGGCCGGCGGGAACGGGACGACCCTCGTCGAGGCGCCGCGCTCGACGCCCGGCGAAACGCCGGCCTCGGAGGCGAAGACCGGCTCGCGCTGGTGGCTCTGGACGACGCTCGCGATCGTCGCCGTCGGCGGCGGCGTCGCGGGCTACTTGTTCCTGCGGCCCAAGGACCAGGCCCTGCCGCCCGTGACCCTGGGGAACTATCGGTTCTGAGGATGAACCGTCCCGTGACGCGCTCCGGTCTGGTCGGCCTCGTCGGCTTCCTGCTCGCGTGGGGTGGCTGCAAGCCGTCGGACACGATCTTGCTCGTCGAGGTGGCGGGGCCGGCCGCGCTGATGCCGTCTCAATTCAGTGTCACCGTCTCGGCCGGACCCGACGCGCGCAACTTTTTCGTGCCCCCCACGCCGACGCCCGCGGGCGAGCCGATCAGTCTGCCGGCGAGCTTCACGATCGCCCTCGATCGCTCGCGCATGGGGCCCATCACGGTCTCGATCGACGCCCTCGACGCCAGCGGCTCACCGATCGGCTTCGGCACCACGATGCAACAGCACATCCAGATCGGCGGCCAGACGAGCATCAGCGTCATGTTGACGGCCGAGCTGCCGCCCAACGGTCAAGACGGCGGCGCCAACGGTCCGACGGACGGGAGCTCGACCGCCGACGCGCCCGACGGAGACGGCGGCTCCGAGACGGATGGCGCGGCGGGTCAGGACGGACCGGCCGGCGCCGACGGCCTGACCGACGGCGCAGACGCGATGGGCTTGGACGGCGCGACCGAGTGAGCCAGGATGGGGCGGAAACGCCATGACCATCGCCGCACCGGTCCCCCTTTCACCGCCGCTTCGCCCTCTGCCCGTCCTGCCGGACGCCGAGGACTGGGGGTGGCAGCTCCGCAACCGCATCACGACGAAGGCAGACATCGCCGCGCGCCTCCCGCTCACGCCGGAGGAGATCGCGGGCCTCGACGCGGCGCCGGGCCACTTTCGCGTCGCCGTGACGCCCTACTATTTTTCTCTGATCGACGCCGCGCGCCCCGACTGCCCGGTGCGCATGCAGGTCATCCCGCGCGGCCGCGAGCTCGTCAACGAGCCCGGTGACCTCGTCGATCCCCTGGGCGAGGACAGCCATTCGCCGGCGACCGGGATCTTCCACCGCTACCCGGACCGCTGCCTCCTGCTCGCGCTCGACCGCTGCGCGATCTATTGCCGGCACTGCAACCGCCGGCGGCTCGTGGGGCAGGGTGAGGCGCCCATCTCGCGCGAGGATCTGCGGCAGGCGCTCGACTACATCGCGCGCACGCCCGCCATCCGCGACGTCCTCATCTCGGGTGGGGACCCGCTCACGCTGTCGACGTCGCGCCTCGAGGAGATCATCAAGGCCTTGCGAGCCATTCCGCACGTCGAGATCATTCGCATCGGCACGCGGGTGCCCGTCGTGCTGCCCATGCGCGTCACCGACGAGCTCTGCGCAATGCTCAAGCGGTACCACCCGCTCTTCATCAACACGCACTTCAACCACCCCAAGGAGCTGACGCCGCTCGCGCGCGCGGCGTGCGAAAAGCTCGCCGACGCCGGCATACCGCTCGGCAACCAGACCGTGCTCCTGCGCGGCGTGAACTCCTCGGTGAAGGTTCTGCGCAAGCTCTTCACCGAGCTCCTGCGCTGCCGCGTCCGCCCGTACTACCTCTTCCAGGGCGACGTCGCCGCCGGGACGTCGCACCTGCGCACCTCGGTCGAGACGGGCGTCGAGCTCATGCAGCAGCTGCGCGGCCACATCTCGGGCCTCGCGATTCCACACCTCGTGATCGACACGCCCGGCGGCATGGGCAAGGTCAGCATCGGCCCCGACTACGTCGTCTCGCGCGGCCCCGACAAGTGGACCCTGCGCAACTACGAGGGCAAGCTCGTTGACTACCCCCAGCCCGCCGACAAGGACGCGACCTGCGCCTACGACGAGGTCTACTTCGGGTCGACGTAGGCGGCGCGAAGCGCCCGGTTTGAACCCGGCGTCCTGATGTAATACACTTCTGCCTCATGGGTCGTACATTGACGGTTCGCATCGGCGACGACCTGGATCAGTGGATCGAGGCCACGGCCAAGAAGCGGGGCATCTCGAAAGGAAAGGTCGTGAGGGACCAGCTCGAGATGGGGCGAGCGAGCGTTCGTGAGCGACCGTTCATGCGGCTCGCGGGCGCTATTTCGGGGCCGCCGGATCTTTCGACTCGAAAAGGATTCTCCAAGGGGTGAAGGGGATCGCGGATACCGGGTTCCTGGTGGCTTTCGGC
>DASXOE010000073.1:0-6337 GCA_036494575.1 Polyangia bacterium
CGCGAGGGTCGCGGCGCGCGCCGCCCAGGCGAGGAGCCGCGCGCCCGACGGCCCCGCCTCGAGCGCGGCCGCGCGTTCGAACGCCTCGCGCGCGCGCGGCAGGTCGCGTCCGGCGGCGAGGGCGGTGCGTCCGAAGTCGAACCACGGCCAGGGGTCGTCCGGATCGAGCGCGCTCGCCGCCGCGAACGCCTCGAGCGCGCGCTCGGCGCGTCCCAGGCGCCGCAGCGCCACGCCCCGGTCGTGCTGGGCCTCGGCCGACCCGGGATCGACCTTGAGCGCGCGCTCGGTCTGGCGGAGGACGACGGCGGCCGCGATCTCCTCGCCGTCGTCATCGAATACGTCGGGGGCGAACTCGCCGTCTGGCCCGTAGAGCACGCGCTCGCGCGCGACGGCGGCGTCGAGCCAGCGCTCGAAGCCCGAGCCGGCGACGATTCGCTCGTCGGAGCCAGCGCGCAGGCGCAGGACGCGGCCGCGCTCGTCGAGCGCGAAGCGGTCGCCCGCGACGGCCTCGGCGAAGACGAGCGCGCGGCGACCGCTCGGGCCGTTTGGCTCCTGCCGATCCTCGTTGAGAGCGAGCAGGGCGCGCGGCGCCGCCTCGCCGACACCCGCGATGACGATGGCCTCGTGGAAGAGATCGGCGCCGTCGAACGAGCGCAGGAACGAAGCGTAGTCGGGCGGCAGCGCGCCGAGTCCCGCCTCGGCGCGCGCGATGGCCTCCGCCGCCGCGGGCGGCGCCGGGCGGATGAGGCCGTCGGGCAGGCGCGCGACCGCCTCGCGAAATCGCTCGAAGAACATCAGCGCGGTCGCCCGCGCGTCCTCATCTCCGGACGAGGCTCGAGGGCAGGGACTGGCCGACGGCGGCGAGCGCGGCGCCGAGGCGAGCGGAGACGCCCGTGACCTGGAGCTTGCCCGCGCCTCCGCCGCGGCGGCCGCTGTCGCTGCGCCACGTGATGGCGGACTCGACGGACACGCGGCCCGCGTCGGTCTTGGGCTCGCCGACGTCGACGACGCGCGCGCCCCCGTCGGCGTTGGCGACGACGTGCACGACGAGATCGATCGTGCTGGTCACGAGCGGCGCGACCGATGCGGCGCCTCCGCCGAACGCGGGCGTCGCGAGCGCCTCGAGGCGCGCGAGGCCCTCGCCGACGGTGCGCGCGGGCACCGCCACGAGAATGCCCTCCTGGCCGCGCGCCGCCGCGAGCAGCAGATCGGCGACCTCGAGGCCGACGGCCTCCGCGAGGAGCAGGTGATCGGCGCGGAACGAGGCCGCCACGCGCACGAGCGCCCCGAGATCCGACGTCGGTTGCAGATCGGTCCAGCCTGGGCGCGCGCGGGCCGCGCCGACGCCGATCGAGATCACGCGCCGCTCGGCGGGAATGAGCGCGCCGAGCGCGCCCGTGAGGACGACGATCGCGGCCGCGTCACCCGTGAGCAGCAGGTTGCGCTGGCCCGCGACGGCCGCCTCGAGCAGCGCCTGCACATCCTTGGCGCCAGGCGGCACGAGGTCGGCGAGGGCGCGCTCGCCCGGCACGGGGCGCCGAATCGACCCCACGACGCCCAGGGGCGAGACGGGCGGGAAGATGGCGGCGAGGCGCGTGCCGTCCGAAAAGCGCACGTCGACGATCGGATTGTCGGGAGCCGGCGGCGGCACGGCCAGGTTCGCGAGCCGCCACATGGTGTCGGCCACGGCGTTGGCGTCACCCAGCGCTCCCGCGTACGGCGCCAGGCCCGAGCCGCGATCCACGAAGGCGGCGTCGGGGCCCGCGATGACGATCTGCGCGACGGCGGGGTCGGCCAGCAGCCCCTCGAGCCCCTCGCCCGCGCCACCGCCCGCGACCGCCGCGAAGTCGGGCGCGGGTGCCATGGCTTGGCCGGGAGGGGCCGGCAATGGTCCCTGGTCGGCCGACGAGGCGGGCACGCTCCCGGTGGGCAGACGCTGCCGGCCGCCGCCTTCGAAGGTCGCGTGGTCGGCGGTCTTGCGGCGCTCGAAGAGGCCCATGTTGTTCGTCGATTCTTCGAGCACCGGATTGTCCGCGGCGCTCACCTCGGCGGCGGAGGGCGCCGGCAGATCGTCGGCGACGCTCTCGTCCTCGAGCGCGGTCGAGGAGAGGGGCGTGGGCGGCCGGCGTGGCGGCGGCGGAGGCGGCGGCGGGAGGCGCCCGGCCCGCGGCGGCTTGGCCGCGAGCGGCAGATCGGCCTCGTCTTCGTCTTGGCGGTCGGCGTGGTCGGCCGCCGAGCCGGTCTCGTCGTCTAGCGGCAGGTTGGCCGCGCTCGAGCTCGACGAACGTGGAGGGGGCGGAGGCGGCGGCATGCGCCGCGACGGGCTCATGACCTCGCCGCTCACGCTCTCGATCACGATGAGAAAATCCCCGACGTAGACGCGATCCGTCGCGCCAAGGGGCGTCACCTCGCTGATCTTCTTGCCGTTCACGTAGGTGCCGTTCGTGCTCTTGAGGTCGGCGATCTCGACGTGTCCGTCCCGGACCGAAAGCCGAGAGTGTCTCTTCGAGACGTTACCCTTCGGCAGCACGATGTCGTTTCCCGACACGCGTCCGATGGTGACCTCTTCCTTGTCGAAGGAGAGCGCCTTCGGCTCGCCTCCTTTTTCCGTCATGGTCAGCTTGATCATGCAGCCTCGTGGGCAGGAGTGATCCGCGGCACGGCAGACGTTATTCCCTAAGGATCCCCGTGGTCAAGAATTGCCCGAGGCGTCCGGTGAGGCGGCCGCAGGCGCCGCCCCTCCGTTTGCCGACGGAGGCGACGTCGCTGCGGTGCCGGCATCGCCCGAAATCCCGCGTGTCTCGGCCACCGATTCGGTTGGCGGCGCGCCGACGGCGAGGGCGGTGAGCGGCTCCCAGAACACCGTGATCACGCCCAGCACCGTGAGCAAGATCAACGTCGCCGTCACGACGGCGGAGGTGCGATCCGGCCGCGCGGCCGGGGCGGGCGGCGTCGGTGGTTTGGTCTTTGGCGTCGCGGGCATCGGGCGCAGTATAAACACATCATGAATGCGAGCAGGCTCGGGATCCTGACGGCGGCCGGCGTGGCCATGCTCGCCGTCGGCGCGGGAGCGGTCGCCCTCGCGCGGGGCGCGGCGCCGAAGTTCTATTTCCGCCTCGGAGAGGTGAAGGCCGGCCCCGAGGTCGATCCGGCCCTCAAGGCCTACGCCGGCGAGGCCGTCAAGGCGGACTTGGCGGCGCGGCCCGAGTGGGCGTCCGACGTGGGGACGGCGAGCGGCGGGGCTGATACGGAGGCGCTCGTCGCCGAGCTCAAGAAGCGCAAGCTGCGCGGGTTCTCCGTCGTGGTGAGGTTCGAGCATCTGCAGAAGGAGACCAAGGAGCCGAGCCCCGGCGCGCGCCACAAGCGCATGGCCTTGAACGTGAAGCTCTCGGTCTTCGGCACGACAATCCCGGAGGAGAAGCTGGCCTTCAGCGGCGACGGCGAGTCGAGCGTCGAGGCGGAGGTCTCCGACAAGGGAATGGACGCCGAGACGCAGGACCTCGCGAAGGACGCCATCAAAGGCGCCGTCAAGCAGGCCGTCGATCAGGCCGTCTTGAAGCTGTCGATCGGCAAGTCGGGGCCCATGAACGAGAGCAAGCGAGGCAAGAAGAGGAAGTGAGAGCCGCCGCCATCATCGGAATCGCTGGCAGCATCGGCTTGACGGTCCTGTCGCTCGCCGGCGCCTGCCGCCGGTCTGCGCCGGAGGCGCCCCCGCAGCCGAAGGCACAGCGGGGCGTCGTCGAGATCCTCAAGGGGGGACGATGGCTCTTCACCTACGTCGAGCCGGCGGGCACCTTCGCGACCACCGACAAGGCCGAGAGCGTGCCCGAGGGCGCGCGCGCCATCGTGCGCGTCTTCGATCCGGCCGAGATGGCGAAGACCGACGCCCCCGGCCAGGTTACCGTCACGGACCTCAACCAATTGTTGAAGTCTGGCAAGGCCGGCGCCAAGCCCATGTCACGCGACGCCTTCGAGACCGCGGCGCTCGCCCAGCTGCCGCCGGGCGCGTCGTCGGCGCTCGCGGCGCGCGGGACGGAGGGGGCGCCGGAGCAGGCGCCGCCGACTCCCTTGCCCGCGGCCGACAGCGGCACCCCAGTTGTCACAATCTACGGGACGTCGTGGTGCGGGGCCTGCCGCTCGGCGCGGCAATACCTCACCGAGCGCCGCGTGCCCTTCGCCGACAAGGACATCGAGCGTGACCCGGCGGCCGCGCGCGAGCTGTCGGAGAAGGCCGCGAAGATGGGCATTCCGACCGACCGCGTCCCCGTCATCGAGGTGCGCGGGCGGCTGCTGCAGGGCTTCGATCGGGCGCGCATCGACGCGCTGCTGGGAGAACCGACATGAGGAAAAGGACGTCACCTGGTTTCGCGGCGTTGGCCCTCGCCCTCGGGATCGGGGCGGCGGTGCTGCTGGCCGCGCCGCGCGCCTTCGCGCGGCTCATCGATCTGCACGCCGGTGTGATCGGCGGCGGCGTCACGGGCTGGGGCGACACGACGAACACGCCGGATTTCTTCGACCGCCGCAAGGGGCCGGGCCTCGGCGTCGCGCTCGGAGTGAAGCTCCTCGTCTTCGATCTGTCGACGAGCTTCCTGCAGATCTTCGACGGCAACGGCAGGGCCGGGACGCTGACGCAGCTGCTGTTCGGCGTCAACATCGACGTGCCCGTGGGGAACGACAAGTTCCACAAGGGCATCGAGCGCGGCAAAAGCCGGAACATCATCCGCCCCGTGGTGAACATCGGCGTCGCGGCGGGCACGCCCGAGCCGGTGAAGCCGCCGCTCGACAACGCCCAGATCTCCGCGAAGGGTCTCGTCTCGAACATCGGGGTCGGCTACGAGCACTTCATCAACGAGTTCCTGGGCGTCGGGGCCGAGGTCGACTACGGCTACCACTACTTCGTCGACGGCGGAAAATCGGTGATGCTCGCCACCCCCAACCAGACCCACAGCTCCGGGTATCAGCTGGCCGGCTTCGCGACCTTCACGTTCCACCTCGGGTATTGAGGAGGCGCAGGAACGCGTCGGGCTCCATGTACTCGTCGGTCTTGCCGAGGAGGGCGCCGTCGGGGCCGACGAGGCGGATGGCGGGGAGCGTCTCGGCGCCGTACTTCTTCTTCACGAGCGGGAGCGCAGGATCGTCGTCCTCGTGCGTGAGGTCGACGCGCAGGAGCGTGAAGCGCTGGAGGGCCTCGGCCACGTCGGGGCGCGAGAAGACCTTGAGCTCGAGCTCCTTGCACGGCAGGCACCAGCTCGCCATGAAGTCGACGAGCATCGGCCGGCCCGACGCGCGGGCGTCGGCGACGGCCGCGGGCTCGTCACGCAGCCAGGCGAGCTCGACCGTGCCCTTCGGTGTCAGCACGTAGTTGGTCAGCCCGAAGAGGCCGATCACGGCGAGCGCAACGCCCGTGGCCTTGCGCGCGCGCTCGAAGGCCTTGCCGTGGAACGTCAGGTGGACGGCGCCCAGCAGGAGGCCCGCGACGACGAGGGCCGCCATGAGGCCGGCGAAGCGCAGCTCCCGAGAGGTGAAGCGCTCGAGCGGCGGCGCGACGTTCTTCAGGTAGTAGAGCGCCGCCGTGACGAGGACGACGCCGAACACGCTCTTCACCGACTCCATCCAGGCGCCCGAGCGCGGCAGCGACATCGAGAACGCCGCCAGCAGCAGGAAGGGCAGGCCCACGCCCAGGCCGTAGACGGCGCACAGCACGAACCCGAAGGCCGCGTCGTGCGTCGTCGAGATGTAGGCGAGCAGGCCGGCGAGCGGCGGCCCCGTGCACGGCGCCGCGATGAGGCCCGCGACGAGGCCCATGAGGAACGCGCCGCCGAAGCCCCGGCCGCCCACGCGCGACAGCCGCGCCTGCAGGCCCTGCGGCAGCGCGAGCTCGAAGGCGCCGAACATCGACAGCGCCATGGCGACGAAGAAAAGCGCGAGCGGCACGACCACCCACGGGTTGCCGAGGTAGGCGCCGAAGGCCTTGCCGAGCAGACCGAACGTCGTGCCGAGCGCGCCGAAGAGGACGGCGATGCCCGCCACGTACGACGAGGCGAGCGCGGCGGCGCGCCGGCGGCCGACGCCCTTGGCGCCGAAGATCGCGAGCGTGATGGGAATCATCGGGTAGACGCAAGGGGTCAGCGCTGTGAGCAGGCCGAATCCGAGGGCGAACGCCACGGTGGGCGAGGACGTCATCGCATTGATTATAGGCGGCGGCGCGGGTAGCGTCTGCCGGCTTTGCGCCCGTGGATGCCATGACGTCGCCGCGCCGCCCCGCGCCCCCGCCCGCGGCGCCGGCTGCGGCCGAGCTCGGCGCGTTGCGGGCGCGCATCGACGCCGTGGACGACCA
>DASXOE010000074.1:0-26308 GCA_036494575.1 Polyangia bacterium
GGGGCCCGCGGGCGGGGCTCCGCCCCTCCCGCGGGCCCACTTCTTTTCGTAAAGTGAGCCGGCGCGGCGAAGCCGCGCCTCCCGTCGATAAATCGCCGCCGCAGGTTTGAGAACGAGCCCGAGCTCAGGCGGGCTTCGCCCGCCGGAGCGAACGTCGGGGGCGCGGGGCCTCCGAGGGTCCCGAACTAAATCGTTTCGGTGGTGGGACGGCTATTTGTGGGGGGGGTGCTGGGGGCGCCTAGGCGGAGGTAGCGGGAGGCCATGTCGAACTCGAAGAAGGAGAACATGCGCGTCTCGACGACCTTCTTCCAGAGTTGGTGGGCGTCTTCGGGCTTGCCGTCGCCGAGGCGGTGCATGGCCTCGTAGAAGTAGATCTCGGCGCGTTTTCCCACGGTGTCGGCGGCGGTGAGCGCTTGCTCGTACGTGACCTTGCCGGTCTCGAAGCGCGCGAGCATGTGGGTCCACGCGGCGCCTCGCCGTGGGCGCAGCTCGCCGTGCCGCTCGTCGAGCGTGCGCAGATACGCATCGGCCACGGGGTCGGCGGCCTTGTTCGTCCGGCGCGTCAGATCGTGGATCCAGAGCGAGGTGTACACGCGCACGTACTCGGACACGGCGCGCGAGGGGCGCGTGAGGGCGCGGTGGTAGATCGAGACGGCCTCGTCAGTCTCGCCGTTTTGCACGAGGAACGCGACGGTGTCGATGTAGGTCTGGTCGCGGTCGCCGTCCTGCTCGAGCGCCTCCTCGAACTTCTGCATGCCCTCGGCGTGGCGCCCGAGCAGATAGAGCAGACGGCCCACCTCGATCTCCGCCTCGGCGGCCGACGAGACCGTCTTGCGCCGCAGGTGCTCGATGAGGAGGCGCTCCCAGTCGACGAGCGAGCCGCGCCAGGCGACGTCGGCCTCCTCACGCTTGCCTCCGACGTCATACGCGTCGCCGAGCAGGCGCTGCAGGCGCGCGTGACCCTCGACGGAGCCGATGGTGTCGGGCTGGTTGTCCTTGATGGATTGGGCCCGCATGGCCTCGAGCCCGTCGTGGAGGATCTGGGCGGCGCGCTGCGGATCGCCGCGCTTGAGCGCGAGGCTCGACAGCTCGGTCGTGATCTCCGCCGTGGGCTCGCCTTCGTCACGCGCGCGCAGGAACGCCGGCTCGGCGCGCTCGATCTGCCCCGTGTTGACGTAGCTGCGGCCCACCTCGAAGTCGATGTCTGCGTCCCGCAGCTTGAGCTGCGTGTTCTTGAAGCGCTCGCGCGCCCGCGCGAATTGGCGGCGCACGACGTCCGCCTCGGCGAAGGCCGGCGGGTCGCGCTCGGGATCGAGTCGCAGCCGCAGGCGCAGGAAGTAGAGCTCCATGAGCTCCGCGGAGACGCGCGCCTGCGCGTCGTCGGAGCCGGGCGTCTTCTCGAGCACGGCGGCCACCTCCTCGAGGCGGCGAATCGCGACGAAGTAGGACGAGGCGGCGCGTGCCACGTGCGCCGTCAGCAGCAGGAGCTCGACGTCACCGGGTGCGTGGTCGAGCCCGGCCTCGAGGACGCGGAAGGCCGCCAGAGGATCGGCGGTGTCGGTCGACGTGCCGCCGAGCAGCTCGACGCGCGGCAGGAACCGGCGCGCGAGCGCGAGGTACGCGGCGGCACCGGCCTTGGGCTGGGCGGCGGCCTCTAGCAGCGCGCGCAGATCCGGATCGTCACCCGCGTCGCCGGCCAGGGCCGCCGTCCGCTTCGCCGCGAGCTCGATCGCGCCCGCGCGCAGGTAGAGCGTCGCGAGGTTGAGGACGCCGCGCTGCATCTCGTCGCCGTGCGCGATGAGGAGCTCGCCGAGCGCTCGCCGCGCCGACTCGCCGCCGCCACCGACGGGGTGCCGCAGCGCCTCCGAGAACTTCTTCTGGCGATCCACGTAGAGGGCGTCGAGCCGCTCGACGATCGCGGGCGCTGGCCAGTCGGGGAGGACGCCCTCGAGGATGTCTATGGCACCCGGCACTCGCCTGAACGTCGCCGACTCGGTGCTCTCGCCCGCCTCCTCGCTCCAGCGCACGAGCTCGTCGAGCCTGTCGTTCCACATCTTCGCGTCGGGCGTGCCGGCCGCGAGCGTCGCGAGCGCGGCCACGGCGAGCGTCGCGGGCTGCTGCGCGCCCTGGGGCGAGAAGAGCGCGAGGACGAGCCGGGCCGCCGGCTCGAGCAGAGCGCGCTCGGCTGGTGCGAAGCGCGCGGGCACGTTCCACGCTTCGGCTGGGTCGAAGAGGCCGAGCGCGTCGCGGAACGAGTCGAGCACGCGCTCGTCGGCGTCGTCGTTCTCGAGCTCCTGCGCCTCGCGCCGCAGCGCCTCCGGCTTGAGCGCGAGCACGGGGTCGAGCAGGTAGTGCAGGAGGTTCTCGCGAAGAGCGAGGCGCTCCGGCGCGTCTTTCGGAAGCGCTTGCAGCACGAGGCGTGCCTCCTGGAAGTCGTCCTCGTAGGCGACGCGACCGATGTGCGCCGCCTCGCCGAGCAGTGCCCGCGAGGGGCCGGAGGGCGCGGGCGGCCCGCGGTGGGCGCACGCCGCGAGGCCGAGCGCGAGCGCGCCGACGCCGAGGGCAGCAGACAGGGAGACGCGCGAAGGCATCCCGCGATTTTAGTTCGCCGCTGGCCCAGTGGTACGCTTTTCGTCATGGCCATGTCGATGTGGGGGGGCAGGGCCGCCGGCGCGAGGCCCCTCGTCGTCGGGCACCGGGGCGCGAGCGCGCGCGCCGCCGAAAACAGCGTCGAAGCCTTCGCGCGCGCCGGCGGCGACGGGGCCGACGGCGTCGAGCTGGACGTGCTTCGCTGCGGGACCGGCGAGGTGGTCGTCTTCCACGACGACGATCTGACGCGTCTGGGCGGCCGGCCCGACCGGGTCGACGCGCTGTCGCTCGCGGACCTGCGGCGGGTGCGCTTGGCGGGCGGCGCGCACATCCCCACGCTCGAGGAGGCGTTCGAGGCGTGCGGGCCCGAGCTCCTCGTCAACGTCGAGCTCAAGGCCGGCCGCGCCGGCGGGGCTCGTCTCCAGTCCCTCGTCGAGGGTGTCGCGGAGGTCCTGACGCGCACGGGGACGTCGTCGCGCGTGCTCGTGTCGTCGTTCAGCCCGCGCGCCGTGCGTCTGTGGATGCGTCGCGCCCCCGCGGTTCCCGCGGCGCTCCTCTTCGAGCGCGCCGAGCTCCTGCCGCTGCGGCGGGCCTGGGCCGCCGCCTGGCTGCGGCCGGCGGCGCTCAACCCCGAGCTCGCTCTGTGCACGCCGGCGCGCGTGGCGCGCTGGCACGCGCTCGGCTACGCGGTCAACGTCTGGACCGTCGACGACGAGGCCGCCGTGCGGGCCTGCCGCGACATGCGCGTCGACGGCATCATCACGAACGACCCGGCCCGGACCCGCGCGATCCTCGAGACGTGACTCGAGACGTGACTCAGGGCAGAAGGCTGTGCGTCGAGGTCGCGATGCCGAGGACGCGGCCCGCCTCGTCGGTGGCCTCGGCCTCGACGACGGCCAGCCGCTTGCCGAGCTTTTTCACCTGCGCCTGCGCGCGCACGAGCCCGCTCTTGATGGGGTAGAAAAAATGAATGTTGAACTGCGCGGCGGCGTTGAAGCGGCCCGCGGGCGCCACGAGCTCCGCGACGGCGTGACCCATGGCCGTGTCGAGCAGGGCCATGAGGATGCCGCCGTGGAGCACGCCGTTGGTGTTGTAGTGCGCCGGATCGACCGTGTACTCCCACGTGGCCGTGCCGCCGCCGGCTTGGCGCGGCACGAACCCGAGCGGGCCGAGCGGCACGCCTGGCTCGAAGGGCAGGGTCACGACGCGGTCTCCCGGCGCTCGCCGCGCCCGTCCGTCTCGCCCGCGAGAAAGAGGCCGGCGTAGATCTTCGGATCCACCGCCAGTCCCGCGGATCGCTTTTCGGCCAGGAAGGCGCGCAGCCGCGCGAGCGGCACGACGTGAACGGTGATGTCCTCGGAGTCATCTCCGCCCCCCGGGCCGACGCGCGCGAGCCCGCGGGCCTCGAAGAACGTCACCTCCTCGTCGGACACGCCCACGGCGATGGGCCCGGCACCGAGGTCGACGAGCTCGCGGGCCTCGAAGCCGGTCTCCTCGAGGAGCTCGCGGTGGGCGGCCGTCGCGAGGCTCTCGGCCTCATGGCCCGCGACGTCGCCCACGAGACCCGCGGGGAGCTCGACGACGCGCTTGCCGACGGCGCGGCGGTGCTGCTCGACGAGCACGAGCTCGCGCTCGGATGTGATCGCGACGAGGACGACGACCCCCGTGATGCCCCGACGCGTGATGAACTCCCATCCGTCGTCGTCGACGAGCGTCAGGTAACGGCCTTGGGCGAGCACGCGGCCCCGCGGAGCGGCGGAAGACATGGGCCGGGAACTTACCTCAATAGCTGCCCCACGGCACGACGTCGACGTCGCTCTCCTTGATGCGGCTGCCCACGAGGAGCTTCTTCATGACGGGCGCCGACGCCACCATCGTGATGGCGAGATCGTGCGCGTGCACGTGGCGCTTGAGCGCGGCGTTGACGGCCGCGGGCTTGATGGCGGCGAGGCGCGCCGGCAGCGCGTCGACCCAGTCCGCGGGCAGCCCGGCGATCTCGGCCGAGACGCGCGCGTCCATCCTGTGCGCCGGCGCGTCCATGTCCGAGGCGTGCGAGCCGATGAGAAAGTTGCGGAAGAACGCCACCTGGTCCGTCGTCACGCCCCACTCGCCGAGCGCGACGTAGAGCTTGAGGACGAGCTTGAGCGTCGCGACGGTCTTGTCCGTGCCCGAGAAGACCCACCCCGCGGCCGCGCCCACGCCCCGCCGCTCGCCGAGCGTCATGTACGCGCCGTAGGCGAGCCCGCGCTTCGTCCGCACCTCGTTCATGAGCGTCGCGTTCATGCCGTGGCCCCCGAAGGCGGCGAGCCCGATCATGAGGGGGAGGTAGTCGGGATCGGTGGCGCGCAGCGCGGGGTGCCCGAACATGAGCTGCGCCTGCTGGCGATCGGGTTTGTCGACGAGCTGGATGCGCCACCCGCGCGGCGGCACGGGCGGCCGCAGCTCGAGCGCGTCCGGGGGCGGCGCCGCGAGATCGCGAATGCCCTTGAACGCGCGCGCGAGCCGCGCCCGCACGTCGGCGGCGTCGACGTCGCCGCCGACGGCGATCACGAGGTTTCTGCCCACGAAGAGACGCTTGAAGTGCGCCGAGACCTCGGCGGCGCTCGCGGCCTCGAGGGCCGCCGGCAAGCCCTCGGGCGGGTGGCCGTACGGGTGATCGCCGAAGAGGTTGTGCGTGAAGAAGCGCGCGCAGAGAGCGCGATCGTCCGTGCGAAGCTCCTCGATCTGCGCGACGAGCTCACGCTTCGTGCGCGCGAGCTCGTCGGGCGCGAACGTCGGGCGCAGCAGGACGTCCGCGAGGAGCGCGAGGTACGCGTCGAGGTTGCGCGCGAGCACGTCGCCCTCGAAGCGCGTCTCGTCGGGCTGGGTCTCGACCTCGAGCGTCGCGCCGAGCGCGTCGAGCGCGGCGTCGAGCTCCTCGCGCGTCTTGCCGCCCGCGCCCCGCAGCGCCATCTCGGCCGCGAGGTTCGTCAGGCCCTCCCGGTGCCGCGGGTCGGCGGCCGACCCCGAGCGCGAAGCCACGACGAGGTGGACGAGGGGTACCGTGCGGTTGCTCTCGACGATTACGAGCGAGCCGCCTGGACCGGGGCCGCGCGTCACGGCGGGGGCGCCGGTGTTGGCGGCGCTCGCGGCGCTCGCGCCCGCCTCGGCCGCTTCCTTCTGGGCGCGCGCCCGCCCACCCCCGGTCATCTCGAGGGCTCCAAGGACGATTGCGACGACGGCTGCATGGCGGACGCTCACGGCTCGCCGGCTTTGCTGCGCGCGATGACGACCGAGCGCGCGCCGCGCGCCAGGTACTTCGTGGCGACGCGCTGGACGTCCGCGGCCGTGACGCGCGCGAGCTCGTCGCCGCGCACGAAGGCGCGCCGGAAATCGCCCGTCGCGATCTCGAACTCACCCAGGCGCTCGGCGCGCCCGTGGCTCGCCGCGAGGTCGCGCCAGAACGCCGTCTCGACGCGCGCCTGCGCCTTCGAGAGCTCGGCCGCGGAGACGGGCCGCGCCGCGAGATCGGCGATGGCCGCCAGGACGCGGGCCTCGGCCTCTTCGGCGGCGTGGCCCTTCGTCATCTGGATCCACAGCGCGTAGAGCCCGGGATCCTTCGTGGGCGCGACATCGCCGTGGACCGAGGACGCGAGCGCCTTGTCGACGACGAGCTCGCGCTGCAGGCGTGACGAGGGCCCACCCGCGAGGATCTCGGCGATGATCTCGTAGGCCGCGCGCTCCGGGTCGCCGAGCGCCGGGGCCGGGAACCCGATGGCGACGCGATCCGCGGGCACGGGCCGCGTGACGAGGGCGCGCACCTCGGCGGCGGGCGCGAGCTCGGGCTGGGCCTCGGCGCGCGGCGTCCCGCCCGAGGAGGGGATGCGGCCGTAGGCGTCGTTCACGAGCGCGAGCGCGGCCGTCTCCTCGAAGCGGCCCGCGATGACGACGATGGCGTTGTCGGGCGCGTAGAAGCGCCGGTAGAACGCCACGGCCTTCTCGGGCGTCACGGCCTTGATGTCCTTCATCCACCCGATGACCGGCCAGCGGTAGGGGTGGGTCTTGAAGGCCTGCTTGTACATGAGCTCGTCGAGCACGCCGTCGACGCTGTCCTCGACAGACGAGAGCCGCTCCTCGACGACGACGTCGCGCTCGTTGTCGACCTGGCGCTTGCGCAGGTCGAGGTTCACCATTCGATCGGCCTCGAGGTGCACGGCGACCGCGAGCTCGGCCGGCGGCACGTCGTCCACGTAGGCCGTGAAGTCGTAGTACGTCATGGCGTTCGAGTTGCCGCCCGCGGCCTCGATGGCGCGATCGAACTCGCCCACGGGGTGGTTCTTCGTCTGCGTGAACATGAGGTGCTCGAAGAGGTGCGCGAGCCCGGTGTCGCCCGCCGCCTCGTCCTCATCGCGCGAGCCGACGCGGAACCAGGTCGTGTAGCTCACGCTCGTCGCCGTCGGGTCGGGCACGAGCACGATCGTGAGGCCGTTGGGCAGGCGCCACTTGCCCACGCTGAGGGGCCCCAGGGACGCGCGCGAAAGCTCGACGGGCTCTCCACCTGCCGCCGGTGCGGCCGCGCCGCCGCCGGCGGCCCCGGGCCCGCCGGCCCGGACGCCGCGCGCAGAGGAACCACCAATGCCGTTCGCGGACGCGCAGCCGAGAGCCATGACCGTCACCATGATCGCGGGAGCCGCTGCGCGCATCAAAATTTTGCCGTCATCGTGAGACCGAGATCCTGCACGACCCGCGTGTAGGTGCCAGCGGCCGTCGGGCGGGCCTGCCCGGCGTTGCGGGCCACGCACGCGTCGAGGTCGTTGCCGCTGCCGGCGCAGGCCGTGGCCGCCTTCGGATCGAAGTCCGACGGGTTCACCGTGACCTCGCCCATGAGCGTCAGGCCATAACCCGCGGAGAGCCACACGTGCCGCCCGAGACGGCCCTCGGCGAGCAGCATGGGCTCGACCGAGAGCCCGTCGACGGCGGCGGCGTTGACGGCCGAGGGATCGACGGCGCTGGTCTCGATGCGCAGCTGGGCGCCCAGGCGCACGCGCTCGAGGAACCAGTACGAGACGCGCCCGCGCACGTCCCACACGTCGCGAAACCCTCGGTAGAGCACGACGTGCTCGGGCACGCCCGCCGCCTCGAGCGTCGGGCCCGTGAGCCTCACGTCGATGCGGTCGTGGAGGTGGAACCAGATCCAGCGCGCCATGAGCGTGACCTCGAGGCCCGGCCGGCGCCGCCACGTCACGCCGCCGATCCACACGTCGGGCAGCCGGTACGACAGATCGCCGAACACGCAGCGCGTCGTCGATCCGGTGGGGCAGGTCACGAGGGCTCCCCCGTTCACGGGCGGCGCCGTCACGGTCGTGCGCTCGCCGGCCACCTCGACGCCCGGGACGCTGCTGCCGAGCGGGCGGCTCGAATAGGCGAGGCCGATCTCGACGTTCTGGCGCCGATAGTAGATTCCACCGCCCAGCGTCACGGAGAACTTCGCGTCGCCGAGGCCGTTGCCGGAGCTCACGTCGTAGCGCGCGGCCGCCTGGGGATTCTCTGGGCCGCACGCCGCGCCGCCGGCGCAGTTTTTCGCGACGCCGTCGAGGGCCGTGTCCTCGGCGAACACGAGGCGGCCCGTCGAAAAGAGGAACCCCGTCGAGAAGCCGACGCGAAAGTCGTTCCCGAAGCGAATCGAGAGCGCCGGCACGAGCGCGAGGTTGCGCAGGTCGATCTGCAGGGCTTGGTAGCGCGTCGGCTCGGTCCCCGCGGGCGAGAGCGCGAACTTGATCTGCTGCACATAGGGCATGAACGTCGCGAAGCCGATCGTGAAGCGGTCACCGCCGAGATCCGAGCTCACGCCGAGGAACGCGCCCGGCCCGATGGGCCACTGCGCCGGCTGCATGACGTCGTGGGCCGTCGCCGCGCCGGGCGCGAGCCCGCCGCCGGGCGCGCCCGTCACCGGATCGATCGAGGCGCGCGTCACCGTCGTCGTGGACAGCCGCACCCCTCCCGACACCATGACCTGCGTGCCGCGCACGAGGCCCAGCGCCGCCGGATTCCAGTAGATGGCAGAGAGGGACGCCGAGGTCGGTCCCGTGAAGGAGAGCCCGCCCACGAACGGCTCATCGAGCGGCGCGGCGCTCGCGTCCGCTCCCATGACCACGACGACTGTGACCACGGCCGCCACGAAGGCGGTCACCGCGGAGCCCGCCGCGACGCCGGCCCTCCTGACGCGGTCGTCGACGAAACTCATGAGCTCACGCGACGTTATCCGAAGGGCCCCGAGGCGGCAATGCCTTGACGGTCCGATCCGCGCGTGGCTAACATCGGCTCGGAATGGCGCCCAAGCCGATGCGGCACTCGCTTCCCGCCTCGGCGCGCACGCTCGGTGCGCCAGGGCTCGCCGCGCTCCTCATGACGTTGGCGGCGTCCGGCTGCAACAAGCCCTCGTCCGACAACATCCAGCTCTGGAAGACGACGGAAAAGGGCCCCGAGCGCCTGCGCGAAACCTTGGCCGACCACGGGACGCCGCCGCGCCTGCGCGCCGAAGCCGCCGTCGCCCTCGTCGACGTCGGCCGAGCCGAGGAGGTCGACACCACCTTCCAGGCGCTGCCGCCCGACGATCGGAGCGAGATCGCCAAGCACCTCGAGCCTCTCTACGAGGTCTCGATGAAGGATCCGTCGCCCGACAAGGCGCTCGCCTATCGGGACGCGCTGTACTCGCTGCGACAGTTCGTCGTTCCCGACGAGCAGAAGCGCATCGATGCCGCGCTCGTGCCCGTGCTCGAGGCCGATCTGAAGGCGGGCCACCTGCGCCAGGGCCGCCATTCGATCGACAAGATGCTGACCGCCGTCGGCTCCGACGCGGGCGCCATGCTCGCGCGCGTGCTGGCAGAGCCCGACGCGTCGTATCTGCAGGCCGCCGAGCTCCTCGGCAAGATAGGCGACGCCGAAGCGCGAGAGAAGGGTGGCGCCGCGCTCGTGGCGCGCGCCCAGCGTGAGAAGTCCGAGCGGCCCCACGGCAAGAAGGGCAAGGAGCCCGACGGCGCCATCTACAAGGCGCTCGGGGCGGTCGGCGGCGCCACGGCGGCGAAGTTCCTCGAGGACAAGGTGCT
This sequence comes from Polyangia bacterium, assembly GCA_036494575.1. Lineage (GTDB taxonomy): Bacteria > Myxococcota_A > Polyangia > Fen-1088 > Fen-1088 > DASZFV01. Next base: position 9,675 of record DASXOE010000074.1, read on the forward strand.
GGGCTCGAACAAGGACGACGCCGCGCTAGCCGTTCGCGCGCTGCAGGAGCGCCGCGATGCGGCCGTTCTGCCGTTCGCGCTCAAGGTCGCGTCCGACCCCAAGGGCGATAAGATCGTGCGTGACGAGATGTTCGGCGTCATCGAGGCCATCGGCGGCCTCGAGGCGCAGCGTGGCTTGTTCGGGATCATTTCTTCCGACAAGGAAGAGATCGTGCGCTACCGCGCCTTCGAGTCGGCGCTGACGGTCGGCAAGGCCGATGCGATAGAGTCCGCCCTCGAGGCCTTCCCCGCGGCGGTGCCGTACAAGAAGGTCGACGTCGACGACCTTCTCGTGAAGCTCATCGAGAAGCTCGGGCTGCCGGCGCGGCCGGCGCTCGTCAAGACGTTGGGCTCGTCGGCGCCCCTCGCGCGCATGACGGCGGTCATTTCGCTCGAGCAGGTCGGGCGCGCGTCTGACGCGCCGGCCCTCGAAAAACTTGCGGGTGACTCGACGGCGGTGAAGGGTTTCCCAGCGGGGGAGACGATCGGCAAGGAGGCGGCGCGGGTCGCGGAGATCGTCAAGAAGAAGTCCTGATGGCTGCCAGCGGTCGAAAGAGTCCTCACCAGTTCCTCTGCAGCGACGCGCTGTGGAGCACGTGCCAGCGCATGGCCGAGGACCAGGAGAAGGGCGTCGACGAGCTCATCTCGGACGCGCTCGTGGCCTACGCGCAGCTCGCGGGCTACCAGACCGGGATCTCGATCGACGACGACGACGGGCCGGCGACGCCGCCGCCGACGCACCCGCCGGCGGGCGCCGCGGCCGGCCGTCCGTTGGCGCCGCCGCCCCCGCCGATGCCTCCCGCTGGCGGGCGCTTTGGGCGCGCCATCCCCGGCACCGGGGGCCTCGGCTCCATGGGCGCGCCACCGCCGCCACCCGCGCACGGCCTCGGGGGCGACGGCACGCCCGGCGGCTCGACGGCCCCGCCGCTCTACCTCGTGTTCGACAACCAGAAATATCGCATCGACAAGGACCAGTTCATCATCGGGCGCGGATCGAAGTCCTCCGATCTCCCGATCAAGGACGGCAACATCTCGCGCAAGCACGCCGCCGTCATCCGTCGCAACGGGACCTACTTCATCAAGGATCTCGGCTCGACCAACGGCATCGACTTCAAGGGCATGCGCATCGACAACAAGCGCATCGACGAAGGTGATCTCTTCCACCTCTGTGACTACGAGCTCCGCTTCACCTACAAGCGGTGAGGCTCGCCTGACGCGCGCTCGGCGCGCGCCGCTCGCAGGGTCGGTCTCGCCTCTCGACGAGCGGCTGCTCGGGCTGCGGGGCGCGGGTCCCGTGACGGCGCGTCGCCTCGCGGCGCATGGCCTCGAGACGGTGCGCGACCTCCTGCTGCGCGCGCCGCGTGGCTACGACGATCTGCGGCTCGAGACGCCGCTGCCGCGCGTGAGCGACCTGGCCGACGGCACGACGGTGCTCGTGCGCGGCGCCGTGCGGCGCGTGCACGTGTTTCCACGCCGCCTGCTCGACGTCGTCATCGAGGCGGGCGGCGTCACGTTGCGCGCGCGCTGGTTCCGGCCGCCGCCCGGCATGTCGAAGGGCTTCGTCAAGGGCGGGGAGGTCGCGCTCGCGGGCCCGCTGCGCACGGACGCCAAGGGCGTCCGCGAGCTCGTGCACCCGACGAACGTCACCGCGGCGCTCGCGGCCGCCGGACAGGCGCGCGGGCTCGGGCTGCGGCCGCGCTATCCCGCGTTCGACGGGGTCGGGACCCGCGTTCTCGAGCGGATCGTCGCGGCGGCGCTCGCGCGGCTCGAAGGGGGTGATGGCGCCCGCGTGGAGACGCTCACGGAGGAGGCGTGCGCGCGGCTCGACGTCCCCACGCTGCGTGAGGCCCTCCGGGCGCTGCACGCGCCTCCCGAGGATCTCGCCGACGAGGAGCTCGCGGCACTGGCCCGCGGGAGCTCGCCGGCGCACCGGCGGCTGGCGCTCGAGGCGCTCGTGACCGTCCAGGTCGCGTTCCTGTTGCGACGCGCGCGCGCCGGCGGCGACCTCGGGCCGCCCCCGCTCGCGGCCGCCGACGTGCCCGGCGCGCTCGCGCGCCTCCGGGAGGTGCTGGCTTTTTCGCTCACGCAGGCCCAGGCGCGCGCCATCGACGAGATCGCGCGCGATCTGACCTCGTCCCGCCCCATGCAGCGGTTGCTCATCGGCGACGTCGGCAGCGGCAAAACGGCGGTGGCGTTCGCCGCCGCGGCGCTGGTCGCGAGCGCCGGTGGTCAGGCCCTGCTCATGGCGCCGACCGAGGTCCTCGTCGAACAGCACGCCCGCACGCTCGGCCCGCTCGCGGCCCGCCTCGGCTTCCGGGTGGCGCAGCTCACGGCGGGCACGCCGGCCCGCGCGCGCGCGGGCGTCCTCGCCGACGTCGGCGCGGGCCGGGTCGCGCTCGTCATCGGGACGCACGCCGTGGCCACTCCGGCGCTCGCGTTTCGCGACCTGCGCCTCGTCGTCGTCGACGAGCAGCACCGCTTCGGCGTGGGCCAGCGGGCGGCGGCGCGCCGGCGTGGCGCGGCCGCCGGGTTGCCGCACCTGCTCGTGCTCTCGGCGACGCCCATCCCACGCACGCTGGCGCTCGCTCGCCACGGCGATCTCGACGCCTCGATCCTCGACGAGCGTCCCGCGGGCCGCCGAGCGCCCGCCACGGTCGTCTGCCGCGGCGCCGACGAGAAGCGAGCGGCCTACGAGCTCCTGCGCGAGGAGCTGGCGGGCGGCCACCAGGTGTTCGTCGTGTGCCACGTCCGCGAGCGCGCGAGGCGCGCCGGCGCCGTCACGGCCATCGGTCACTTCGGCGAGCTTCGGCGGCGCCTCGCGCCCGCGCGCGTGGGTCTGCTGCACGGGGCGCTCGCGTCTCCCGAGAAGGAGAGGGTGTTGCGCGCCTTCGTCGCGGGCGAGCTCGACGTGCTCGTGGCGACGACCGTCGTCGAGCTCGGCCTCGACGTCCCGAACGCGACGCTCATGATCGTCGAGGACGCCGACCGCTTCGGCCTCGCGCAGCTGCACCAGTTGCGCGGGCGCGTGGGCCGCGGGACGGCGCCGGGCCTCTGTCTCCTCTGCACGTCGGACGATGACGCGGCCGGCGAGGGGGCGGCGCGGCTCGCCGCGCTCGCCGAGACAGCCGACGGCTTTCGGCTCGCCGAGGCCGATCTCGTCGCGCGCGGGCCGGGCGATCTCTTCGGCGCGCGACAAACCGGGATGCCCTCCTTTGGACCGGCGCCTCTGGCCGAGACGCTCGCGCTCCTCGAGCGCGCGCGCGGCGAGGCCGAGCGCGTGCTGACGGCCGATCCGCGCCTCGCGCGGCCCGAGCACGCGGCCCTCGCCGCGGCGGCGCGCGCGCTCGAGGCGCGCCGCGGCCTCTTCGAGGGGGAGGCCTCCTGATGTCCACGACACCGGCGCCGGCCGACCCCGACGCCTCCGGGGCGTCCAGGGCGACCGCCTGGGACTGGATCGTCGCCGGCGCGCTCGGGGGGGCCGGCGCTGGCGGGCTCGACGCCGGAACCGCGATCGCGCGGGGGATCGGCGGCCTCGGCTTCGCGCGGGCCATCCACCTCCTCGTTCTCTCGGCGAGCATGCTCGCCGCCGCCGGCATCCTGGCGGGCGCGCTCGTTGCCGCGCTGGGCGCGGCGCTGCATCGTTGGGGCGCCTCCGGGACGGCGCTCGCCCGGCGCGAGGCCGGCCTCACGGCCTTGCTCGCGAGCCCGGCGGTCGTCTTCGTGGCCTTTGCGCTCTTCACGGGTCCCAAGGCGTCGCGCGTTCCGGCGCACACCGCGGTCTCGGTCGCCCTCGCGCTCTTGGGCACGGCCGCGATCTTCGTCCTCGCGCGCGTCTATGGAAACGTCCTCATTGCGGCGCCGCCCACGGCTGCGGGCTACGCGCCTGCGCGCGTCGCGCCCGGGCGTAGTCGGGGAGGCGCGCGCGCCGCCGCCGTGGCGCTGTTCTCTGCGGCCCTCGGGGCGCACGCCGTGAACGTCACCGTGCTGCCGCGGCTCTACCCATGGTTCCACGCCTCGGCCGCCCTCGTGGCGTTCGTCCTCGCGTTGCTGGCCCTGAGGCTCGTCATCGCCGTCGTGCCGGGCCAAAGGTCTCGCCGCCGTCGCCTCGCGGGCGCTCTCGCCTTCGCGACGCTCGTGGGCGTCGCGTTCTCGCTCCACGCGCTCGCCGGCAGTCAGGTCCTCCGGTTCGCCGCCCACGAGCGTACGGCCATGACGTCGCTCGCGCTGCGCGCCGTGCCGACGTCACTCCGTCCGCACACAGCGGCGGGGGCCGAGCGACAGGTCGCCGAGATGGACCTGCCGCCCTTGCCCGACGGTCCGCGCCGCCCCGAGGCGGACGTCCTGCTCATCACGATCGACGCCCTGCGCGCCGACCACGTCGGCGCCTACGGATATAGGCGCGCGACGACGCCTCACATCGACCGTCTCGCCGCGGAAGGCGTGCGGTTCGCGCGCGCCTACAGCCAGGCGCCACACACGTCGTTCTCCGTGGCGTCGATGCTCACCGGAAAGTATTTCCCGACGCTCGCGCGCCTGGCACCCGGCGAGAGCCACGAGCCGATCGCCGCCGTGCTGCGCACCTACGGCTGGCGCACGGCGGCCTTCTATCCGCCCGCTGTTTTCTACGTCGACGCCGCGAAGACGAAAATTTACGCCGCGACGAACTTCAGCTTCGAGTACGTCAAGTTCGAGTACATCGACGCCGAGCGGCGCGTCGATCAGGTGCTCGACTACTACGACACGGTCAAACCGCAGCGATCGTTCGTGTGGATCCATTTCTTCGAGCCCCACGAACCGTACGAGGCGCACGCAGGCTTTTCCTTCGGCGCCGGCGACATGGATCGCTACGACAGCGAGATCGCGTACACCGACGCCGCCGTGGGCCGGCTCGTCGCCGAGGCGCGCAGGCGTCGGCCGGGCACCATCGTCGTCGTCGCGGCCGACCACGGCGAGGAGTTCGACGAGCATGGCGGGCGCTACCACGGGTCAACGCTGTACGAGGAGCAGCTCCACGTGCCGCTCATCGTGTCGGTGCCGGGCGTCGCGCCGGGCGTCGTCTCCGATCAGGTGGAGCTCATCGACGTCACGCCGACGGTGCTCAACCTGCTCGACATCCCGGTGCCGGCGCGCATGCGCGGGACCGACCTCGGCCCCTGGCTCGCGACGCCGCCCGCGCCCGCGACGCGCCTGCCACCCGCCTTCGCAGAGGTCGAGGATCGCCGCATGGTCGTCTGGCGCGACGAGAAGCTCATCTGCGATCTGCACTGGGGCTTCTGCGCCTACTATGATCTTGCGAACGATCCGCGCGAGACGCGCAACCTCGCCGAGGAAAAGCCCGAGCGCGCCGCCGCCATGCGCGCCTTGCTCGATCACTGGCTCGACGGCCACGTTCGGCTCGAACCGCTCCTGGCGCGCGGCGCATCGAACCCCGAGGGCGGCCCCGTGCCCAAGGCCATCGAGCGCGGACGCCTCGGCGACCTGCTGGCCGCTCCCGAGCTCGGCGCGCTCATGATCGGGAACGGCCCTCTCGCTCAGCGCCGAGAGGCGGCCCAGCTCCTCGTGGGGCTGCCGCCGCGGCGCGAGACGGCGGCGTCGCTCGCGCGCGCAGCCGCGGACGCCGATCCGATCATCGCCGACTGGGCGGCCGTGGGCGGCGTCCGCATCGGAGACGTCGGTGCGCGCGCGCGCGTCAGGTCGCTCGTCGCCGCAGACGGGCCGGTCGCGGCGCCCGCTCTTCGCGTGCGTGCGGCGCTCGCGCTCGCGGGCGCAGGCGACCCGAGCGGCGTCCCGGTCCTCGCGGACGCGCTCGATCGCTGCGAGGACGTGCTGCTGTGCAGGCTCATCATCTTGAGCCTCGGCCAGCTTCGCGACGCGCGCGCCGTCCCGGCCCTGCTCGCGCACCTGCCCGAGGTCCAGAACCGGCGCGAGATGGTGGACGCGCTCGGCGAGATCGGCGACGTCGCGGCGCGCGACGCGCTCGTCGAGCGGCTCGAGCGCGACGAGTACGTCCCCGTCCGCGTGCGCGCCGCCGTCGCCTTGGCGCGCATCGGAGATCCGGCCGCCGTGGGCGCCCTCGAGCACGCCGCGCGGCACGACACCGAGCCGACGGTCGTCGCCGCCGCGCGCGAAGCCGCCGCCGCGATCGATGCGCGGCAGCGGCACCCTTGAGACCTCCGCCTATTTCTTGATCACCCGCCGCGGACCCGAGCTCTGCACCGGAGCGGGGGCGGGGCGGCCGGAGCCCGGAGCGGCCGTGCTCGGGTTCCCGTGAGCCGACATCGGCTGGCCCGCGGCCCCGCCGCCTGGGTGGGCGCCGCTCATTTGCCCCGCCATTCCACTGTTGCCAGGAGGCGGCCCGCGAAATCCACCCCAGTTGGGCGCGGGCGCGGGCCGCGCGCCCATGCCGGGCGACGGAGCGGGTCCGGGGTGAGCGGCCGCGTTGCCGGGAAAGCCTGCCGACTGCCCGGGGGGCGTCGTCGCGTGCCAGCCGCCCGCGGCCGGTCCGGGGGGCTGCCCAGGATTCGGGTTTCCATGGGCGCCAGGCATCGCGTTTGCGCTGCCCGGTTGACCGGCCGACGGTTGGCCGCCGAATCCGCTCGGCGGAGCAGCCGTCCCGGGCCGCGCGTTCCACCCGTTCGACGCAGGCGTCGCGGGCGTGCTGCCTCGCCAATTTCCGTTCGGCGGCAGATTGTTCGCGGTTGGAGCCGTCGCCGGCGCGGACCCCCGCCAGCCCCCATTCGGCTGCGGCCCGGATGAGGTCGGCGCCGTGGCCGTTCCCCGCCAGGCCTGCGAAGGCGCCGCGCCGCCGCCGCCCGGAGCGGTCCCGCGCCAGGCGGAGCCGGTCCTCGCCGGCGGCGTTGCGCGCCACCCGCCCGCGGGCGCGGCCGTCGGCGTCCCCCGCCAGGCCGGCTGCGGCTCACTGCGATAGTGGTAGTCGCGATAGCCGTTCGAGCCCTGCCAGTAGCCACGATAATAGACGGGGCGGCCGCCTTCAGACACGTAACGCGGCCCGATGAAGAGGAAGCCAGGCCGGTCGGGTTGCCAGTAGCCGTTCGACCAGGCCCAGTCATAGCCGCTCCAGTCCCAATACCCGTCGACCCACAGGTACCCGTAACCTGGCGCCGGGGGGCGGTACTCAGCGACGGGCGGCGGCGGCGCGGCCGTCGGATAGACGGTGGCGTCGAGCTCGACGGCCGGCGCCGCCGCGGGCGGCGGGGCGTACGCGGGCGGCGGCGCGTACGCGGGCGGCGGCGCGTAATTCGGATCGTTCGAGTAATAGACCGGCGCCGGCGCCGCGCGAACCACGCACCCGCCAGCGAAGGCCGACAACGGCACGACGAGGGACAGGAGCAGCGACGGGACGAGCCGAGAGGAGCGGGGCGAGGGGCGCATGGGGGTCTCCTTCAGTCGTTTGGACGATCCACGGTACCCACCAATTCAATTGACCGCAAGGGTGCCCAGCTGCGCGCCGCGCCTCGACTTGACCGGGGCAGAGGACACGACTAAACAACGCCAGACGATGGAGACCGTCTTTTCCGGGATCCAGCCTTCGGGCGAGCTGCACCTCGGCAACTACCTCGGCGCCATTCGCACGTGGGTCGAGCTGCAGCAGACGTATCGCTGCTTCTATTGCATCGTCGACTACCACGCCATCACGCAGCCGTACGTGCCGGGCGAGATGGCGAGCCGCGCCCGCGAGATGGCCATCGACGTGCTCGCCTGCGGCGTCGACCCGGGCCGCGCGACGCTGTTTCTGCAATCGGCGGTGCCCGAGCACACCGAGCTGGCCTGGGCGCTGTCGTCGGTGACGCCGTTCGGCGAGCTCGGCCGCATGACGCAGTTCAAGGACAAGTCCGAGCATCACCCCGACAACATCAACGCCGGCCTCTTCACGTACCCCGTGCTGCAGACGGCGGACATCCTGCTCTATGGCGCGACGCGCGTGCCCGTTGGCGAGGACCAGCGGCAACACCTCGAGCTCGCGCGCGAGATCGTGCGGCGCTGGAACGCCCGGTTCGGCGAGACGTTCGTCGAGCCGCAGCCGCTGTTCTCGACGACGCCGAAGATCCTCGGCCTCGACGGCCACGCCAAGATGTCGAAGAGCCTCGGCAACACCATCAGCCTGCGCGAGGACGACAAGGCGATCTGGGACAAGCTCCGCACGGCGGCGACCGACCCGGCGCGCGTCAAGCGCACCGACCCGGGCACCCCAGAGAAGTGCAACATCTACACGCTGCACAAGTTCTTCTCTCCCCCCCCCGTGCAGCAATCCGTGCACGAGGGCTGCATGACGGCCGGTATCGGGTGCATCGACTGCAAGAAGCTCCTGCTCGAGGGCCTCAAGACCGACCTGGCACGCATCCGGGCGCGTGCCGACGAGCTGCGGGCGAAGCCGGGCCACGTCGACGAGATCCTCGCGGCCGGCGCGTCGCGGGCGCGGGCTGTCGCGCGCGACACGATGGCGCGCGTGCGCGAACGCCTGGGCCTCGCGGCGGCGGCGCCGTGAGCGCGGGGCGCGTCGCCCTCCTCGCCGCGTTCGTCAGCCTCGCGACTCACGCGGCGGGGTGCTCGAGCCGCGACGACGGGTCGAGCCCCGAGGCCGCCGTGCAGTCGCTCATCGCCGCCGCGCGCGCCGGAGATCGCCTCGCCGTGTACCAGCGCTTCGGCCCGCGCACGCGCGCGCGCATCGACGATCTGCTGTCTTCGGCGCGGCGCACGGGCGCGACGCGCATCCTTCGACCCGAAGATCTCGTGACCGTCGGCTGGGTGCCTCCCGCGTGGGAGGCAGCCGGCACGCGTCTTTTGCGCCGCGATGGTGACGACGCGGAGGTCGAGGTCTACTCGGGCGGCGGCGATCGCCAGAGCGTGCGCGTCGTGCGCGAGGCGAAGAGCTGGAAGGTCGAGCTCCCGCTCAGGTAGGCGTTGTGGGCGCCCTCAGCGGCGCCGACGACGGCGTCGCGCCGCCGAGAAGGCCAGGGCCAGCCCCAGGGCCGGCAGCAGCGTGCCCCGCGGCGTGAGGGGCCCGACGCTGCAGCCCGCGTACCCGCTGCACTGGTTCGTGTCCGTGTTGCAGCTGTTGCCGCATTGGTCGTCGGACGTGCAGGCGGCCGCGCCCGCCTTCTTCCCGACGCACATCATCGCGTCGTTGTCGCAATAGTCCGTGTCGACGCAGGTCTCGGCGAAGGTGCAGGCGGCGCCGTGCGCGAGCCTCGGCTTGCACATCCCGTCGGTCGGCGGCTTCGTCGAGCTGTCGGCGCCGTCGCAGTGGCCCATGATGCACTCGAAGTCGCTCTGGCAGGCGCCGCCAACTTGGACCTTGGCGATGAACGCGCCGTCACACTCGGGAGGATGAGCGAGGCCCGTGAGCCAATCGGCGCAGGTCTGGCCCGCGAGCGTCGAGAGGCAGGTCCCCATCATGGTGGCGTCATAGCCGAGCCGACCCTTCGATTCGCCGTCCTCGACGGACGACGCGACGAATTGCCAGGCCGCCATGTTCATGCTGACGCAATCGCTCTTCATGCGGCCCATGATGTCGGCCGCTGAAGCGCACTTGAAGTTTTGGTCGCAGACGGTCCGGGGCCAGAGCGCCGGCAGCTGAGACACTTGGACCTGGCTCGGAATCCCGCTCGACGATCCACCGCCGCAACCCAACGTCATGCCACTCAGGACCACCACCGCGAACGCCGTCTTCATCGTGCCGCCTCCACCTCAGGTTTTGGGAGAGGTCGACTCATACAGCCACGCCAGGTAGGCCGGGCTGCCCTCGTCGACCTTGAACGCTAGGATCTCCGGGACTTCGTAGGGGTGAAGCTCGAAGACGCGCGCGCAGACGCGCTCGAAGAGCGCGGGCCGCGTCTTTGCGACGCACAGGACCTCGGGCTCGTCCCAGATCTTGTCGTCATAGCGATAGACGGAGCGCACGCCGGGCACGATGTTGACGCACGCGCAGAGCCGCTCCTCGACGAGGGCGCGAGCCATGGCGGCGGCTTGGTCGGCGTTGGGGGCCGTGATGTGCAGCTCGAGCGCGTCGGCCACGCCTCCACTCTACAGCAATTTGCCCCGAGACTTGACGACGCCGGGGCCGCCATTGGACAGTCCCGGCGCCTTGCTCATCGTGCAGAAATACGGCGGTACTTCAGTGGGCAACGTCGAGCGCATCCGCAACGTCGCGCGCCGTTGCCTCGCGACGCAGCGGCAGGGTCACCGCGTCGTCGTCATCGTCTCGGCCATGTCGGGCGAGACGAATCGCTTGCTCGGCCTCGCCAAGCAGATCAGCGAGCTGCCCGACGAACGCGAGCTCGACGTCATCGCGTCGACGGGCGAGCAGGTCACCGTGGGGCTGCTCGCGCTCGCCATCCACGCCGAGGGCGGCAGCGCCGTGTCGCTGCTGGGGCACCAGGTGCGCATCCTCACCGACAGCGCGTTCGCGCGCGCCCGCATCCAGGACATCGACGCGCGCGCCATCAACGCCGCCCTCGAGAGCGGCAAGATCGCAGTCGTGGCCGGGTTCCAAGGCGTCGACAAGGGCGGGAACATCACGACGCTCGGACGCGGCGGCTCCGACACCTCCGCGGTCGCCGTCGCGGCGGCCCTCAAAGCCGACTCGTGCGAGATCTACACCGACGTCGACGGCGTCTACACCGCCGATCCGAACGTCGTCGCGACGGCGCGCAAGGTCGATCGCATCAGCTACGAGGAGATGCTCGAGCTGGCGTCGCTGGGCGCCAAGGTGCTGCAGATTCGCTCGGTCGAGTTCGGCATGAAGTACGGCGTGCGCATCCACGTCCGTTCGAGCTTCAACGACAACGAAGGAACCTGGGTCGTGCCCGAGGAGAAAGCCATGGAAGCCGTTGTGGTCGCTGGCGTCACCGCCACCAAGGACGAAGCCAAGATCACCCTGCAGGGGATCTCCGACGCGCCCGGGATTCAGGCGCAGGTGTTCAGGCCGCTCGCCGAGGCCGGCGTCTCGCTGGACGTCATCGTGCAGGCCTACATCCAGGATGGGCGCACGAACCTGACCTTTACTTTGGCGGCGAGCGACCTGCCGCGCGCGTGCGACATCCTCGTCAAGCACTGCGCCAACGTGTGCGCGGCCGAGCAGATCAAGAGCGAGTCCGGCCTTTCGAAGGTCTCGATCGTGGGCGTGGGCATGCGTTCGCACGCGGGCGTCGCGCTCAAGATGTTCGAGGTGCTCGCGAAGGAGAACATCCACGTTCACCTCATCTCGACCTCGGAGATCAAGATCTCCTGCGTCATCGACGCCAAGTACGCCGAGCTCGCCGTGCGCGCCCTCCACGAGGGCTTCGAGCTCGGAAACGCGGCGTAGTTACTTCTTGGGCGCGGCCACGGGCGTGGTGGCTGCGGCTGGCTTCGCCGTCGCCTTCGCGGGCGGGGGCGTCGCGGGGGCCGGCGGCGTCGTGGCCGCGGGCGCGGGAGGCGTCGTCGCTGGCGCGGGTCCTTTGGCGGGCGCGGGCGTGGCCGGCGCTGGGGCCGCCGAGCCCTCGGCGGGCGCCGACTCGTCGGCTTCCGGCTGGCGGTCCCACTTGTCGACCTTGCCTGTGCCCTGCGTGTCGTAGCCGATGCGGTCGAGCTTGCCGCCCTCGTAGTATTGCCACTCGTCGATCTTGCCGTCGTTGTTGGTGTCGCGCTCGATGCGCACGAGCTTCTCGTCCTCGTAGTACTTGAAGAGGTCGGGCTTCTGGTCGTAGTTCGTGTCGAGCTCCTCGCGCACCTTCTTACCGTTGACGTAGTAGACGGTCAGGTCGAACTTGCCGTCGAAGTCCATGTCGAACTCTTCGAGCGTCGTCTGCGTGCCCTTGTCGTCGTAGTAGTAGATGAGGTCGAGCTTGCCGTCGTGGTTGAGGTCGACCTGCTTGCAGGTCAGGACCTGCACCTTCTGGCCGTTGACGTTCACGGTCTGGAAGAACTTCCAGACGTCCGGCTTCTTGTCGAGGTTGGTGTCCGCGGTGACGATCTCCTTGCCCCTGTCGCTGCATTTGCTGCGATCGATCTGCGGCGCGTTGGGGATGTTGGAGTCGCCGCCCACCGCCATCTCGCCGGCGTGGGGCGTTCCGCCGCACGCCGTCAGCGTGGCGGACGCGGATAGGCAGAGGAGGGCGGCCGCCATACGGAGGTCGGCCAACCGGGGCTCGAAGGACGAAGAACGGTCGAGGCGCATGGTGCAATACGGTAGGGCCATCGCCCCTTTGCATCAAGTCCGTTCGCGGGAACGGGTCCCGGCGCCGCGCGGCCGGCCGAAGATCTTGACCACAGGTGTATGGCCATATATCGTCACAGAGATGCCGCGCAACAAAGTCTCGACGACCGTCTACATCACGCCCGAGCAGAGCGAGCAGCTGAAGCTCCTGCACAACAAGACGAAGGTCCCCGTCGCCGAGTACATCCGGCAGGGCATCGATCTCGTGCTCGAGAAGCAGAAGGACCACCTTCCGGGGCAGCTCGCCCTCAACGTGAGATCGCCGAGGTGACGTCGCGGCCGCTCCGCTTCCGCGACCAAGCCGCGCGTGGACGCGCTCGACGCCGAAAGGGTTTGCAGAACTCGAGGCGGACGCTGTAGTAAGGGTCGCCACACGCGGGCGACTCCGAGCTTCCCACAGGGCAGACTGGTAGCGTCCGCTTTCTCTCGATGTCCACTCCGACGCACCTGATCCGCAACTTCTCGATCATCGCGCACATCGATCACGGCAAGTCGACCCTGGCCGATCGCCTGCTCGACGCCACGGGCGCGCTCAGCGACCGCGAGCGCCGCGCGCAGTTCATGGACAGCATGGACCTCGAGCGCGAGCGCGGCATCACGATCAAGGCGGCCACCGTGCGGCTCAGCTACGCCGCGGAGGACGGCCTGACCTACGAGCTCAACCTCATCGACACGCCCGGTCACGTCGACTTTCACTACGAGGTCTCGCGCTCGCTCGCGGCCTGCGAGGGCGCCGTGCTCGTCGTCGACGCGTCCCAGGGCGTCGAGGCGCAGACGCTCGCGAACGTCTACCTCGCCGTGAATCTCAACCTGGCGATCGTGCCCGTCATCAACAAGATCGACCTGCCGGCCGCCGATCCCGAGAACGCGCGGCGGGAGATCGAGGAGGTCGTCGGCATCGACGCGTCGGAGGCCGTCCTCGCCTCCGCGAAGGAGGGGATCGGCATCCACGAGATCCTCGAGATGATCGTCAAGAAGGTGCCGCCGCCGGTGGGCGCCCCGGAGGCGCCGCTCAAGGTGCTGCTGCTCGACAGCTGGTACGACACCTACCGGGGCGTCGTCATCCTCGTGCGCGTCATCGACGGCGTCATGCGCGCCAAGCAGAAGGTGCTGTTCATGGCGGTGCGCCGCGAGTACGAGCTCCAGACCGTCGGCGCCTTCGCGCCCTTCGCGCGCGAGGTCCCGGATCTCGGCCCGGGCGAGGTGGGCTTCTTCACGGCCGCCATCAAAGACGTGGGCGACGCGCGCGTCGGCGACACGATCACCGAGGCCGCGCGGCCCTGCGCCGAGGCGCTGCCCGGGTTCAAGCCGGCCAAGCCCATGGTCTTCGCGGGCATCTTCCCGACGGACACGGCGCGCTACGAGGATCTGCGCGACGCGCTCGACAAGCTGCGGCTCAACGACTCGTCGTTCACGCGCGAGCCTGAGACCTCGGCGGCGCTGGGGTTCGGCTTCCGGTGCGGCTTCCTGGGCCTTCTGCACATGGAGATCGTGCAGGAGCGCCTCGAGCGCGAGTACAACCTCGACCTCATCACGACGGCGCCCACGGTGCGCTTCCGGTGCATCCTGCAGAACGGCGACATCATCGAGCTCGACAACCCCGCGAAGTTCCCGTCGGAGGGCGGCCTCGAGCGCATCGAGGAGCCCATCATCGCCGTCACGATCCACACGCCGCCGGAATATGTCGGGGCCATCCTCAAGTTGTGCGAGGAGAAACGAGGGACCCAGACGGGGCTGACCTATGCCGGCGAAAAGCGCGTCATCATCCGCTACGACCTGCCGCTCACCGAAATGGTGTTCGGGTTCTACGATCGCCTCAAGTCCGCGTCGCGCGGGTACGCCTCGCTGGATTACGAGCCCAAGGACTACCAGCCGGCCGATCTCGTGCGCATGGATCTGCTCGTCAATGGAGAGCGGGTCGACGCGCTCTCGCTCATCGTCCACCGCGAGAGCGCCTACAACAAGGGCCGGGACCTCTGCGTCAAGATGAAGGAGCTCATTCCGCAGCAGCAGTTCGAGGTGGCGATCCAGGCGTCGATCGGGTCGCGCGTCATCGCGCGCACGACGGTGAAGGCGCTGCGCAAGAACGTTACGGCCAAGTGCTACGGCGGCGACATCACGCGCAAGCGCAAGTTGCTGGAGCGTCAGAAGGAAGGTAAGAAGAGGATGAAGCAGGTGGGCAACGTGGAGATTCCGCAAGAGGCCTTCCTGGCGATCCTCAAAGTGGACTGACGTAAAAATGGGGTTGGGTCGCGACGGGGCAACGTGAGTTGACCGGAGGGCAGCGAGCGCATGGCGAGCACGGGTTCAAAAGTCGGTTTCATGCAGTGGTGGCAGGAGCGGTCCGCCTGGAAGCGGGCGCGTCTCGAGGGCCGCCACCTCACGAAGGAATCGCGCCGCATCCTCAAGCGGAGGGGCTACCGCATCCCCGAGGCCACGGCGGCGCTCGTGGCCGCGCAGGCCGATACGGTCGAGGAGGCGCTCGGCGGCCAGGACCTCGAGCGCGTGCGCAAGGCCATCGCCGCGCTCGACGACACGATGGACGAGCACCTGGCCTTCGCGCGCAAGTCGACCGTCCGCGAGTACTCGGAGTCAATCGGCGTCGCCGTGGCGATCGCGCTCCTGCTGCGCGCCTTCGTCGTCGAGGCCTTCCAGATCCCCTCCGGATCGATGATCCCGACGCTCGAGGTCGGGGATCACATCTTCGTCTCGAAGTTCGCCTACGGGCTGACGATCCCGTTCACGAACACCAAGATCATGCAGCTCGCGGAGCCCAAACGCGGCGACATCATCGTCTTCAAGTATCCGCTCGACCAGAGCACGGACTATATCAAGCGTGTCGTGGGCCTGCCGGGCGACGTCATCGAGATGCGCCAAGAGGAGCTCTACGTCAACGGCCACGCCGTGCCGCGCGAGCGCGTGCCGCGGCCCTATCACTACTCCGACGCCTCGCACGGCACGGGGCCGCCCGAAGATCACGAGGGGGAGCTGTGGATCGAGACCCTCGACGGCCGCAAGCACGAGACGATCCAGGAGCCCGTGCGCGGGCCGCGCGACTTCGAGCGCAAGGTCGTGCCGGCGGGCCATGTGTTCGTCATGGGCGACAATCGCGACAACTCGTCGGACTCGCGCGTGTGGGGCACCGTCGACCGCGATCTCATCAAGGGCAAGGCCCTCATCGTCTGGTGGTCGCGCGCCACCGCCGACGGCATGAGCCCGGTCGACTGGATCAAGGCGATCCGCTGGAACCGCTTCTTCCAGCCCGTGCGCTGATCGCTTCGCTCAGCCCTACCTGGTCAAGACGAAGACGAGGATGCCGACGACGAGGATGGTCGCGGCGATCACGGCGGCGAGGCGGTAGCCCTCGGTCTTGTCGGCGCTGCGATCGGTGACTCTCTGCGCCTTGGCGATGGCCTCGCGCAGCTCGTTGGTGTCGGCGAAGCGGTCGTCGCGGTTCTTGGCGACCATCTTGACGATGATGTCGTCGACGGCCCCGGGAATCCTCGAGTTCTCCTTGAGCTTCGAGGGCGGGGGCGGCGTTTGCTTCATGTGAAAGTTGATGATCTCGATGGGGCTCTTCGCGCCCTGAAAGGGCAGCGTCCCCGTGAGCATCTCGTACGACATCATCCCGAGCGCGTAGATGTCGGACCGCCCATCGAGCTTCTGGCCGCGCAGCTGCTCGGGCGACATGAACTCCAAGGTGCCGAGGGTCTGGCCCACCGCCGTGAGCGCCTGGAGCTCCTTTTCGCCGGACATCATCTTGGCGATGCCGAAGTCGAGCACCTTGACGTGATCCTCGAGCTTGGAGCCGGGCGCCGTGCCGACGCTTCGGGACTCGATGAAGACGTTCTCGGGCTTCATGTCGCGGTGGACGATGCCGTTGGCGTGCGCCTCTCCCAGCGACTGTGCGACCTGGTCCAGGATCACGAGCACCCGCTCGGATGTCAGGACGCCGTCGGTCTTCTGGACCTGGTGCAGGCTCCGGCCGCGCAGGAGCTCCATCGCGAGGAAGAGGATGCCGTCCTCGGTCTCGTCGAAGTCGTAGGTCGTGACGGTGTGAGGGTCGCGCAGCTTCGAGCAGGCCTCGGCCTCGCGCTTGAACCGCGCGATGATCGTCTGGTCGGACGAGTTGTGCGGGTGGAGGATCTTGAGAGCCACGTCGCGTCCCGTGGCGATCTGCTTGCCGCGAAAGACGGCGCCGAAACCGCCCTCGCCGATCTTGTCCTCGATGAGGTAGCGGTGATTGAGCGTGCGCCCGATGAGGTTCTCGGCGGCTTGCGCCGCCGGTCGGACCGCGACGTTGGCGGGAGCGGAGCCGGGCGTCGCCGCGAGGACGGGCTCGGCCGCGGCGGCGGGTGGCGCCGTCGCGGGCACCGGG
>DASXOE010000075.1:0-5373 GCA_036494575.1 Polyangia bacterium
TGGGCCTGCTGGCGCTCGCGGACTACGTCCGGCGCGCCATCGTGATCGGCAAGCGACACTTGGTCACGCCGGAGCGAGAAGCCTGACGCCGAACGCCGCGGCCGGCGCGCTCAGCGCGCCGTCGCGAGGGCGCCAGCCACCGCGGGAGGCCGCAGCGGCGTCGGCTTCGGGCGGGGACCGGTCATGGGCGTGCGCTCCGACGAACGGGTTTGCCGCGCGTCTCGCGCCGACAGCATCCTCATCCCCAGTCCGAACGCGCCGGCGCCGAGCGCGACGCCCAATCCCGCGACGACGACCGCGCGCCGCGCCGACGTCCGCGCGTTCACCCACAGCCGTATGGGCAGCAGCAGATCGCGGCGGGTCGCCAGGTCGCCACGCACCGTCGTGTCGGAGCCGAGCGCGAGACGAGAGCCGGCGCCGAAGGGCAGGCCGGCGGGCGCCGCCTCGACTTCGCGCACGAAGGCCGCGACGGTGCCCTCCCGCAGGCCCATCGCCAACACGACGGCGTCGAGATCGCGCGCCATCTCCCACGCGCTGACATAGCGCTTCGCGGGGCTGCGCTCGAGCGCGCGCATCACGACGTGATCGAGCGCTGGCGGCACGTCCTCGCGCAAGCTGGAGGGGAGCGGGATCCTCATCTCGAGGATCTTCTTCATCGTGCCGAGATCGGTGTCGCCCGCGAAGAGACGCTCGCCCGTGAGCAGCTCGTGCAACACCGCTCCCAGCGCGAACAGATCGACGCGCCCGTCGATGCCCGCTTCGCCGCGCAATTGCTCGGGCGACAGATAGCCGGACTTGCCCTTGACGACTCCGTTCTGCGTCGCCTGCGTGGCCTTCGCGAACTTCGCGATCCCGAAGTCGAGCAACTTCACCGCGCCCGCGGGCGTCAGGATGATGTTGGAAGGCGTGACGTCGCGATGGACGAGCCCGAGCGGCGTCCCGTCGGCGTCCGCGAAGCGGTGCATGTAGTCGAGCGCGCGGCAGAGCTCGCGGCCGACATAGGCGACGATCCCCGTGGGCACGGGGCGACGGTGCCGGAGCACGCGCGCGAGCGACGGACCTTCTACGTACTCGAGGACGAGGAACAGCTTGTCGTTCTCCCTGCCGAAGTCGAGGGCCTGGACGACGTTGGGGTGATGGAGCACCCCGAGGATGCGCGCCTCGTCCGTGAACATGCTCACGAACTCGGGATCGTCGTTGTTCGCCGCGTGCAGCCGCTTGAGGACGACGTCGCGCTGGAACCCGGCTGAGCCCGTGACGCGCGCCTTGAAGACCTCCGCCATGCCGCCCGCGCCGAGCGGGTGCAGCAGCTCGTAGCGCCCGCAGCGGCGCTCGTCGGCGTGACGCGCCTCCGCTCGACGCCTCTTCCTTCGAGCTTGCTTGCCAACCGGCTTGCGCGTGTTGCCCATGAAACGCCGTGCCGTCACGGCCTCCGGAGTCGATTCAATTTGCGCGCCAGCGCTGAAAGACGCGACAAACGGGCGCTCGGGCGGCCCGCGGGACTCCTGCCTCGCGCGCGCGGAAACACTCGACGGCTGCGTGGTCACCTGGCAGTAACGCCCGCCGCGTCCCGCTGGGAGCGCGGCCGAAGGCCACGAGGGTGGGTGGCAGGGCGCGAGGCCCCGACGTGAGGCCGTTGCCGCTAGGCAGAGGGGCTCCTATCCGGCCTCCCGCTCCATCTCGAGCTCGAGCGCTTCCCATTCCACCACCAAGGCATCGATCCGCGGCCCGAGCGCGTCGTTCTCCGTGACCAACGCTTCGATCTCGTCGCGCCCCGCGCGTTGGAAGAACCCCGCATCGGCGTAGATCGCGGCGATCTCCCCCTTGCGCGTTTCGGCCGCCGCGATCTCCGCCAGCACCTTGTCGCGCAGCTTCGGGAGCTGCGTGACGCGGTTCCTCCGCTTCTTCTGTTCTTCCCACGTCTCGCCGGCGTTCGATCCCGCGTCGCTCTTCTGTGTCGAGGCCTTGGCCTTCAAGGCCACCGCATCACCGTCCAGGTGGTCGTCGCCGAGCTTCGCGAGGTACTCCGCGTAGGTCCCCGCGAAGTCGCGCAACCCGTTGGCCGTCACCTCCACGACCCGCGTCGCGAGCGCGCTCACGAAGGCGCGGTCGTGCGAGACGAAGACCACCGTCCCGCTGAAGGCCTCGAGCGCCGCGACGAGCGCGTGGATCGCTTCGAGGTCGAGGTGGTTCGTCGGCTCGTCGAGCACGAGCACGTTCGGTTTCTGCACCGCGATGAGCGCGAAGATGAGCCGCGCGGCCTCGCCTCCCGACAACAAGCCGACGCGCTTGCCGACGTCGGGCCCCGAGAACAGCACGCGGCCGAGCTCGCTCCGCCAGAACGTCGGGCCCTCGGCGGGCGTCTCCGCCTCGATGAGCCCGAGCGGCGTCGCGTCGGCGTCCTCGAGCACCTCGCGGTGATCCTGCGGAAAGTACCCGACCTTCGCCTCGTGGCCCCACTTGACCTTGCCGGTGTCGGCCTCGGTCCGCCCCACGGCGATCCGGATGAGCGTCGACTTGCCGAGCCCGTTCGGCCCGATGATGGCGACGCGCTCGTGGCGGCGCACGACGAGCGATACGTTCTTGAGCACGACCTTCTCGCCGTACGCCTTCGCGACGCCGCCGATCTCCAGCACGTCCTTGCCGCTCGGCCGCTCGGGCACGACGCGGAACACGGGCGTGCGCCGCGACGTCTCGGCCAGGTCCTCGAGGTCGGCCTCGATCTTTTCGATCTGCTTGACGCGACTCTGCGCCTGCGTGGCCTTGGTGTTCTTGGCGCCGAAGCGCTCGACCCAGGCGCGCTTGCGCGCGATCTCGTCCTCGGCGCGCGCCAGGCTCACCTCGGCGCGCGCGCGCGCAGCCGTCTTCTCGACGATGGCGCGCGAGTAGGCGCCCGCGTAGAGCGTGATCGTGCGGTAATCGACGTCGAGCGTGTGGCTCGTGACGTTGTCGAGGAAGCGCTGGTCGTGCGAGATGATGACGGCGCACCCGGCGTAGCCCGCCAGGAACTTCTCGAGCCAGCGGATCGTGAGGATGTCGAGGTGGTTGGTCGGCTCGTCGAGGAGCAGGACGTCGACGCCGCCCACGAGCACCTGCGCGAGCAGCACGCGCAGCTTGAACCCGCCCGACAGCGTCGACAGGGGCGCCCGGTGCAGGCGCGTCGGGATGGCCAGGCCCTCGAGCACCTCGCTCGCGCGCGCCTCCAGCGTGTAGCCGTCGTGCGCCGCGATGACGTCCTCGAGGTCCGCCATGCGCGCTGCGTCGACGTGCCCCGCGCCCACGCCGCCCGCCTCGACCATGCGCGCCTGCTCCGCCAGCGCGTTCCAGACGACGGCGTCGCCGCGCATCGCGAGGTCGAGGATGATCTCCGCGTCGTCGAGGAACCTGTCCTGGCGCAGCACGCCCATGC
Source organism: Polyangia bacterium (assembly GCA_036494575.1). GTDB lineage: Bacteria > Myxococcota_A > Polyangia > Fen-1088 > Fen-1088 > DASZFV01. The sequence continues at coordinate 3,410 of DASXOE010000075.1, forward strand.
GCGCGCCCTTGGCGATCGTGAACGAGCCCGCCGAGGCCTCCTCGTCGCCCGCGAGGACGCGCAGGAACGTGGTCTTCCCCGACCCATTCGCGCCCACGAGGCCGTAGCGCGAGCCCGGGTTGAGCTGCAGCGAGACGTTCTCGAACAGGACGCGCGCGCCGTATTCCTTGGCGAGGCTGCTCGTGGCGATCATGGGCGTCGGTAGCGTAGCCGACCGCGGCCGTCATCGCGGCCCGATTTGCCCGCGCCCCCGCTCCTGCAGTAGAAACGGCCAGGTCCTCGCGCCCTAACGCGTCGCACGGAGGTCACCATGTCTCGCCGCGGCCGGTTCGCCCCCCTGCTGTCCGTCGCCGTCGTCCTCGTCGCAACGGTCGTGGCTGCCCAGCCTCAGGTCTCCGAGGCCGTCGTCGCGGCATTTCGAGGCAAGATCGTCCTGTCGCGCGACATGGTCGCCCCCGGCGCGAGCGACAAGGAGACGATCGCCAAGCTCAAGGCCGCACAGCTCACGACGATCGTCGGGCTGCCCACGGACGACGGCCAGGTCTGGCGCTTCCACTACGCGGCGTTTCTCAAGAAGACCGGCAACCTCGGCCTCAAGCTGCGCTACGTCAGCGGCGAGCAGGATCGCCGGCAGGACGCCGAGAGCCCCATTCCCATCGTCGACGTCGCGAGCCCCGTGCTCACGGGCGAGCTCTCGATGAGCGAGCGCCAGGGGCTCGTGCGCGGCAAGGTCTACTTCCTCCAGCTCGTCAACGACAAGGGCGAGGTCGTCGCGAAGACGTCGGCCGTCTTCAAGTAGGCCCGCGGCTCGCCTCCATTTCGGAGTTGGCAGCGCGCGCGCCTTGGTGGAAACTCTCGGGCGCCATGAGCAAACGCGTCTTCAACTTCTCAGCCGGTCCCGCCATGTTGCCGCTCGAGGTCCTCGAGGCCTCGGCCAAGGCCCTCGTCGATTACCAGGGCAAAGGCTTCGGCATCGCCGAGGTCAGCCACCGCGGCAAGGAATTCGACGGCGTGCTCGACGAGGCCATCGCGCTCGTCAAGAAGCTGCTCGCCGTGCCCGACACCCACGACATCCTCTTCCTGCAGGGCGGCGCGACCCAGCTCTTCGCGACGATCCCCATGAACTTCCTCTCGGGGCCGGCGGACTATGTCGTGGGCGGCGAGTGGTCGAAGAAGGCCGTCGACATGGCCAAGCCCATCGCGGGCGACAAGCTGCGCGTCATCGCCACGAGCGAGGCGACGCAGTTCGACGGCCCGCCCACGGGCTGGACGGCCGACCCGAGCGCCGCCTACCTGCACGTCTGCTCGAACGAGACCGTGCACGGGCACCGCCTGGCCGAGTGGCCGGAGCACCCGACCCTGGTGGTCGACGCGAGCTCGGAGATGATGTCGCGCCCGCACCCGATCTCGCGCAGCGCGCTGGTCTACGCCGGCGCGCAAAAGAACCTGGGCCCCGCCGGCGTGGTGCTGACGATCGTCCGCAAGGATCTCTACTCGCGCATCGCGAAGAGCGTGCCCAAGATCTTCAGCTTCTCGGCGTTGGCCGAGGCGAAGAGCTGCCTGAACACGCCGCCGACCTTCGGCATCTACTTCCTGCTCGAGACGTTCAAGTGGATGGAGAACCAGGGCGGCCTGGCGGCGATCGAGAAGCGCAACACCGAGAAGGCCACGCTGATTTACGACGCGATCGACGGCTCGGGCGGCTTCTACAAGGGCACCGTCAGCGACAAGGCGGCGCGCAGCCACATGAACGTGACGTTCCTGCTGCCGAGCGAAGAGGTCACGGAGAAGTTCGTCAAGGACGCGTCCAAGAACGGCATGGTGGCGCTCAAGGGCTATCGCACCGTTGGCGGTATCCGCGCGTCGATCTACAACGCGATGCCGATCGCCGGCGTGCGCGCCCTGGTCGACTTCATGAAGTCGTTCGCCCAGGCCGCGTAGGCCAACGCCGGTCGGATAACGAA
>DASXOE010000076.1:0-37736 GCA_036494575.1 Polyangia bacterium
CGGAGATCAGAACGAGTTCGCCACGATGTGCTGGTGGAACACGGGCAAGGTCGCGTCGCTGTGCGCGAAGCTGGACGCCGTCAAGGAAGGCGACAAGAGCATCCTCGACAACAGCGTGATCTGGTTCAGCGGCTGCATGCACGGCAGCAACCACTCCTGCAGTCAGTTCCCGATGACGCTGATTGGCGGCGGCGGTGGAAAGCTCAAGACCGACCAGCACGTCGTCTTCACCAAGCGCTGGCTCCGGGATCTCCACGTCACGATCATGAAGGACGTCTTCGCCATGTCCGGCCCGGGCGTCGACGACTTCGGCATCGCGCGCGCCAACCTCCCCTACATGCAGATGAAGGAAATCCTCAACGCCTGAGCTGGCGGCCTCCGGACCGGGTTAGGGTTGGCCGCCCATGGACCTCGCCGAGCGCTCGCGCGCCGCCCTCGATTGGCCCTCCCTTCTCACGGAGTTGGGGTCGCGCGCGCAGTCCGAGGCGGGCCGCGCGGCGTGCCTGGAGCTCCCGCTTCACGACGACGCCGACGAGGCGCGGAGGCACATGGCGGCCGTCGAGGAGCTCGCGGCGATCTTGCGACGCGGCGAGGGGCTGCCCGCGCTGAACGTCCCCAAGGTCGGGGAGCTCCTCGCGGCGGCCGAGAAGGGCCTCGTGCTCGGTCCCGAGGAGGTCCGGCCCGTCGCCGACCTGTGCGCCGTGGCTGCGGGCGTGCGGCGCTTCGTCGACAGCTTCGTCGACGAGGCGGCCGCCCGCGGCCGCGCGCCCACGCCCGAGCTCGACGCGCGCGTCGCCGCCGTCGACGCGCAGCCGGAGCTCGCGCGCGTGCTCGGCGAGACCTTCGACGCCCAGGGCGAGATCCGCGATTCCGTCTCGCCCGTGCTCGCGCGCCTGCGCCGCGAGCGCTCTTCCCTGTCCGAAGGCGCGCGCAGCGCCATCGAGGCGCTCATGCGCTCGTCGGAGCTCGCGCCCTTCTTGCAAGACCGTTACGTCACCGTGCGCGAGGAGCGGTACGTGGTGCCCGTCAAGGCGAGCGCGAAGTCGATGGGGCTCGGCATCGTGCACGACACGTCCCGCACGGGCGAGACCGTCTACGTCGAGCCCATGGCCCTCGTCGCCGCGAACAACCGCCTCAAGGTCGCAGAGCTCGAGATCCGCGCCGAGTCGCGGCGCATCCTCGAGGAGCTCACGGCGCGCGTCGCCGCGGCGGCCCCGTCGCTGCGCGCGACGGCCGAGGCGCTCGTCGCCATCGACGTCCTCGCCGCGGCCGCCCGCCTCGGCGTCGCCTACGGGGGCGTCGCCATCGCGCTCGTCGACGAGCCGCTCGTCGAGCTGCGCCGCGCCCGCCACCCTCTGCTCGCGTTGCGCGCGTCGCGCGAGGGCTTCGCGCTCGTCGCCAACGACGTCGCGCTCGGGGGCAACGTGCCTTCGCGCCTGCTCGTCGTGAGCGGGCCGAACGCCGGCGGCAAGACGGTGCTGCTCAAGACGGTGGCGCTCGCCGCCTTGCTGGCGCGCGCCGGGCTGCTCGTGCCCGCGGACCCGGGCAGCCGCGTGGGCTTCTTCGCCGCCGTGCTCGCCGACATCGGCGACCAGCAGTCCGTGGCCGGCGATCTCTCGACGTTCTCGGGACACCTGGCGCACATCTCCGAGATCTTGCGGCGCGAGGGCGGCCCGGCGCTCGTCCTGCTCGACGAGCTCATGGCGGGCACGAATCCCGAGCAAGGCGCCGCGCTCGCGCGCGCGACGGCGGAGGCCCTCGCCGACGGGCTGGGCCTCGGCGTCCTCACGACCCACTACGACAGCCTCAAGGCGCTGGCCGACACCGACGCCCGCTTCGTCAACGCCGGCATGGAGTACGACGTCGCGAGCTTGCGGCCGACCTTCCGGCTCGTGCTCGGTACGCCGGGCCGTTCGTTCGCGCTCGACATCGCGACGCGCATGGGCCTGCCGCCCGCCCTCGTCGAGCGGGCGCGCGCGCTCGCGGGCGCCGCGAGCGTCGGCCTCGAGACCACGATCGCGGGGCTGGAGGCGCGCGAGGCGGAGGTCGCCACCGAGGCGCGCCGTCTCGCGGACACGCGCGCGACGCTGGCCGCCGCCGAGGAGAGCCAGCGCGCCGCGACGGCGGCGCTCGAGCGGCGCGAGCGCGAGCTCGGCCGCCACTCGGCCGAGGCCGTGGAGGCCTCCGTGCGCGAGGCCCGCGAGGCCCTGCGCGCCATCGTGCGCGACGCGCAGCGCGCCGGGACGTCACGCGCGGCCGAAGAGGGGCGCGTCGCGCTCGCGGACGTCGAGGCGGCCGCGCTGGCCCGCTTGCCCCGGCGGCCGGCGCCGGCCACTCCCGAGCGGCCGGCCTCGCTGGCCGTGGGCGCGCGCGTCTTCGTCCCGTCCATGGGCGCCGAAGGCGTCGTCGCGCGCGCCGCCGATGCGCGCGGGCGCGTCAAGGTTCAGGTCGGCGCCCTGAGCGTCGACCTCGACGCCGCCGCGCTCGGCCGCGGGAAGGCGGCCGCCAAGGCGGCGCGCGCCGCGGCGACCGCGGGCGGCGTTCGCGGCAGCGCGCCCGACGAGCTCTCGATCGTCATTCAGAACGCCACCAACACGCTCGACCTCCGCGGCCAGCGCGCCGACGAGGCGCTCGCCTCCGTCGAGAGCTTCCTCGATCGCGCGGCCCTCGAAGGCACCTCGCCCGTGATCCTCGTGCACGGCCACGGCACGGGCGCGCTGCGCAAGGAGGTCCGCGCCTACCTCGCGCGCTCGCCCTACGTCGCGCGCTGGGCGCCCGGCGAGCCGCGCCAGGGCGGCGACGGCGTGAGCGTCGTCGAGCTGCGATAGTGGTACTCACTTGAGAGTATGTCATACTCATATGATGAGTAAAAGGCTCCAGGTCGTTCTGGATGACGACGAGCTGGCCGAAATTCAACGGGTTGCGCGGCGAAATCACATGACGAGCTCCGAATGGGTGCGTCAGGTCTTGAGCAAGGCTCGACGCGCCGAACCGCGCGGCGACGTCAAGAAGAAGCTCGCCATCGTACGGAGCGCGGCGGAGCATGTCTTTCCCACGGCCGACATCGATCAGATGCTCGAGGAGATCGAGCGCGGATACGGCGATGGTTCTGCGCCTTGATCTTCGTCGACTCGAATATCCCGATGTACCTCGTCGGCGCCGCGCATCCGCACAAAGCCGACGCCCGCCAACTCCTCGAGACAGCGTTGTCGGCGGGGGAGCGGCTCGTCACCGACGCCGAAGTCCTTCAGGAGATCTTGCACCGGTACGTCGCCATCAACCGTCGCGACGCTATCCAGCCCGCCTTCGACGCGATCCTCGGTGTTGTAGACGAGGTTCTCTCGATCAGCGCGGCCGACGCGCAGCTCGCGAAGACGATCGTGCTCGGCCGGCCGCGCCTGTCGGCGCGCGATGCGCTCCACGCCGCGGTGATGGAGCGCGAGACCATCGCCCGCATCATGACTTTCGACGCCGGATTCGACGCCGTCCCCGGCGTGACCCGCCTTCGCGTTTAGGAGGCCCGAGCGACGTCCGTCAGAACTTCGACGTGACGGCCATGAAGGTCATCTTGTCGTTGGTCTCGCGCAGGCGCCCCGACAGCGTGCGCACGAACGACCACAGCAGATCGTAGGCCAGATCGCGGTCGACGAAGAGGAGGTCCTCGAGGTCCTCCTTGCGGATGACGAAGAGGCGGCAGGCCTCGTGCGCGCGTGCGTCGGCGCTGCGGGGGAAATCGTCGATGAGCGCCATCTCGCCGAAGTGCGTGCCGGTGCGCAGGACCGCCAGCGCCTCCTCGCCCATGCCCGGGACGGTGCGGCTGATGCGCACGGCCCCGCTGATGATGAGGTAGACCTTGTCGCCCACGGCGCCCTCTTTGAAGATGAGGGCGCCCTCGGCGTAGTCCTCCTCGAGCCCGAGCGTCGCGATGCGCCGCAAGTACGTCGGCTGCAGCGCCGAGAATAGGCCGATCTTCGAGAGCAGCTCGATGGCGTGCTCCGGGGCCACGGAGCTCTGCGCGATGGGGCCCGACGGACCCTCCTTCGGAGCCGCGGGCGCGCCCGCGGGGCTCGGCAGGCGCACGCCCTCCCCGAGCCCTTCGCCGAGATCGAAGTCCGCCTCGTTCATGGCCGACATTATGCGCACGCGGCGGCCCTAATGGGCCAGGAATCGCTCGGCGTCGATGGCGGCCATGCAGCCCGTTCCCGCGGCCGTGACGGCCTGCCGGTACACGTGATCGGCGACGTCGCCGCAGGCGAAGACGCCCGGGATCTTCGTGGCCGTCGAGCCCGGCTTGACGATCAGATAGCCGGCTGGATCCATGTCGAGCTGACCGCGGAAGAGCTTCGAGTTCGGCTCGTGACCGATGGCGACGAAGATGCCGCCGATCGGCATCTCGCTGACGCCGCCGCTGCGCGTGTCGCGCAGGCGCACGCCCGTGACGCCCGGCTTGGGCAGGTCGCCGAGGATCTCCTCGATGACGGCGTTCGTGAGGAACGCGATCTTCGGGTTGCGCTGGGCGCGCTCGAGCATGATCTTCGAGGCGCGGAACTCGTCGCGCCGGTGGACGATCGTCACCTTGGGCGCGAAGCGCGTGAGGAACGTCGCCTCCTCCATCGCCGTGTCGCCGCCGCCCACGACGACGAGCTCGCGTCCGCGGAAGAGCGCGCCGTCGCAGGTCGCGCAGGCCGACAGGCCGTAGTTCTGGAACTTCTGCTCCGACGGGATGCCGAGCCACTTCGCCGACGCGCCGGTCGCGATGATGACCGTGTCGGCGTCGAGCTCGCCCTCGGTCGACGTGACGTGAAACGGGCGGCGCGACAGATCGACGGCCGTGACGTCCGCCGTGACGATCTTCGTGCCGAAGCGCGCGCCCTGCGCCTTGAACAGCTCCATGAGCTCCGGGCCCTGCACGCCGTGCGGAAAGCCCGGGTAGTTCTCGACCTCCGTCGTGATCATGAGCTGCCCGCCCGGCAGCGTGATGGGCTCGATCGTCGCGCCGCCGCCCTCGAACAGCACGGGCTCCAGGTTGGCGCGTCCGGCGTAGACGGCCGCCGTGTAGCCGGCCGGGCCGGAGCCGATGATGACGACCTTGGTGTGCTGCGGCAGGGACATGTGTTCCTTCTATCCTTTTCTATTGGATGCCGATCGGGCATTTGGTTTCACCCCGCGTCCGCCGTTCCGGACGCGCGTCCAGGTGCCGCTGCGTCCGCCGCTCTTCTCGAGGAGGCGCACGGCGCCAATCTCCACGCCGCGCTCGACGCCCTTGACCATGTCGTAGATCGTGAGGGCCGCCACCGAGGCGGCCACCATGGCCTCCATCTCGACGCCCGTCCGGTCGACGGCGTCGACGGTGACCTGGACGCGCACACCCGGCAGGCGGCGATCGACCGTGAAGGCGACGTCCGTGCCGACGACGCGCACGGGGTGACAGAGCGGGATGAGCTCGGCCGTTCGCTTGCACGCCATGACGGCGGCGAGGCGCGCCGTCGCGAGGACGTCGCCCTTGCCGCGCGCGCCCCCCGCCGACACCACGAGGGCCAGAGTGGCCGCGCTCATGTGGACCTCGGCGCCCGCGACGGCCCGCCGCGCCGTCTCGGGCTTGGCGCCGACGTCGACCATGCGCGCGGCGCCGCGCTCGTCCAAATGGGACAGAGCGCCGGAGAGGCGCGGCCGCTTCATGGTTGGTTCCTATCACGCCCGAGGTCGCGGACCAATCGCGCGCCCGCCGCGGTCGGGGTTTGCGCGCCGAGGCGGGCCCGCATAGCATCCCGCGGTCATGACCGAGCCGCCCGCCGACGCCGACGCGCCGACCTCGCCCTCGGCCCTGCCCGCGCCCGTTCCGGGCGCGACAACTCTGCGCGGGGCGGCGGGCGCCTCGTTCTTCGACCGCTTCACGGAGCGGCAGATGGCCCTCCTCGTGATCCTCTTCGGCCTCGCGCTCTACATCCCCTTCGCGGGCAGCTTCGGCTTCTACGATCCCTGGGAGTCGCACTACTCCGAGGTCGCGCGTCAGATGATGCAGCGACACGACTACATCAGCCTGTGGTGGCCCGGCGCGCCCATCGACGCCGATCACTTCTGGTCGAAGCCCGTCCTTTCGTTCTGGCTCATGAGCCTGTCGATGACGCTGTTCGGCCTCGGCGGCCACCCGGCCCCGGGGACGATGGCCCTGTCGACGCGCGCCGAGTGGGCGGCTCGCCTGCCCTTCTGCCTCCTCGGCGTCGTGGGCGTCTACGCCGTCTATCTGTGCGTCTCGCGCTTCGTGAGCCGCAGGGCGGGCGTCATCGCTGCCGTGGTGACGGCGACGTCGCCGCTCTACAGCCTCGTCGCGCGGCAGGCCATGACCGACATGGCCTTCGTGGGGCCGATGACGATGGCGCTCGCGCTCGGCGCCCTCGCGCTCTTCGACGACGAGGATGCGACGCTCGAGCGCCGCGAGGTCAGCCTGCGGGTGGCCGGCCTTGGACGGCGGACGCTGTCTTGGCCCCACGACCCGCTCTTCTACGTGGCCATCGGCCTCTTCACGGTGGCGGCGCTGCCCCAGCTCGTCGTCAACTCGATCCAGCTCGTCTGGCACCTGCCCGTGGGCCGCGGGTTCGCCATCCCCGGCGTCGTCGTCATGCTGCCTTACTTCGCGGGCTTCGTGGCCTTCCTGCTGCTCTCTGCCCGCGTGCGCTACCGGGCGCCGCTCTATCTGTTCATCGCGGCGACGCTCTGCGGCCTCGCGACGCTCGCCAAGGGCATCGCCGGCCTCGGCCTGCCCGTGCTCGTGTTCCTCGCGTACCTCGGCTTCACCTGGAACTGGAAGCGCCTCTCGCGCGCCCAGCTGCTCTACGGCGTCCTCGTCGCGCTGCTGGCCGTCGCCGTCGTGGCCGTGCCGTGGCACCAGGCCATGCTGGTCCTGCACGGCAAGCCGTTCTGGGACGAGCTCTACGGCGACAACCACTGGCGACGCCTCGTCGTGGGCCGCCATGGCGATCGCGGCACCTTCGAGTACTTCCTGCGCGAGCTCGGCTACGCGACGCTGCCGTGGATCGCCCTCGCGCCCTCGGCGCTGGCCTACGCCGTCATGCGCCCCGTGCGCGACGTCCGCCGCCAGGGCATCTTCTGGTTCGGCGCCATCTGGTTCGTGGCCGCCTACGCGCTCGTCTCACTCTCGGTCACGAAGTTCCACCACTACATCCTGCCTGCCCTGCCCGGCCTCGCCATCGCGATCGGGTGCTTCCTCGACGACCTGCTCGAGCGGCGCGCGACCGCGCCCGCCGCCGCCGCGGCGCTCGTCGGCCTGCCGCTGCTCGCGCTCGTCGTCGTCGATCTCGCGGCCGTGCCGAAGAACGCGCAGCACTTCATCTGGCTGTTCTCCTACGATTACATCAACGCGCCCGCGGGCCGGCCCTGGCCCCCCGCGCTCGACTTCGGCCCGTGGCTCATCAGCTTCGGCGTGCTCTTCGGAATCGCGACGCTCGCGCTCGGCGTGCGCCGGCTGCAGCGCGGGGCGGCCCTCGGCCTCTGCCTCGCGGCGGTGGCGTTCACCTACTTCCTGCTCGACGGCTACATGATGAAGGTCACGCCCTATTGGACGCAAAAGAACCTCATCGCGACGTACTACAAGCTGCGCACCTCGCCCGACGAGCACCTGCTGGTCTGGCAGATGTACTGGCGCGGCGAGAACTTCTACACCCAGAACGAGATCTTCGAGGGCCCGGCCGCCGAGCGCACCGTGTTCCTCGGCGACAAGAACGTCGAGAACCTGAAGGCGTGGATGGCCAAGCACCGCGGCCACCGGGCCTTCTTCGTCGTCGAGCGCAGCCGCTGGTCGCAGCTCGAGGGCCTCGTGCCGCCCGAGACCAAGGCCTCGCTCCACATCGTCGACGAGAGCAACATGAAGTTCTGCCTGGCTCAGATCCAGCTCTAGCCGCGCTTGACGCACACCGCCAGGCGGCCGCCCGGCGTTGACGACGTGGGCCGCGGGTGGCAGGATGCGCCCCTCTTTGGACCCGGGCCTGCCTCGTGGCCCGCGGGACGTGAGTAAACCCCCGTGCTCAAAGCGCTAACCATCTTCAGCGGCAACGCGAATCGCGACCTCGCGAAGGCGATCTGCAGCTACGTCGAGACGCCGCTCGGCAATGCCGAGGTGACCCGCTTCGCCGACGGCGAGATCTACGTCGAGATCAACGAGAACGTGCGCGGCGTGAACTGTTTCGTGGTGCAGCCGACGTGCGCGCCCGCGAACGACAACCTCATGGAGTTGCTGGTCATGATCGACGCGCTCAAGCGCGCCTCGGCCGGCTCGATCATCGCCGTCATCCCGTACTTCGGCTACGCGCGCCAGGACCGCAAGAGCAAGCCGCGAACGCCGATCTCGGCGCGCCTCGTGGCCGATTTGCTCACGGCCGCGGGCGTCAACCGCGTGCTCTCCATCGATCTGCACGCCGGGCAAATCCAGGGATTCTTCAACATCCCCGTCGATCATTTGTACGCCATGCCCGTGCTCATCGAGCCGCTCAAGCAGCGCATCTCGTCCGACGCCGTCATCGTCTCGCCCGACGCCGGCGGCGTCGAGCGCGCGCGCGCCTATTCGAAGCGCCTGGGCACGAGCCTCGCCATCATCGACAAGCGCCGTCCGGCGCCGAACGTCTCCGAGGTCGTCAACATCATCGGCGACGTCAAGGGCCGCGACGCCATCATCGTCGACGACATGATCGACACGGCGGGCACCGTGTGCGCCGCCGCCCAGGCCATCAAGGACAAGGGCGCGCGCGCCGTCTTCGCCGTCGCCTCGCACGGCGTGCTGTCGAACCCGGCCATCGAGCGCATCACGGCCTCGCCCATCGAGCTGCTCATCATCACTGACACGATCCCGCCCCGCCCCGAGGTCCGTGCGTGCGCGAAGATCGAGGTCTACTCGGTCGCGAAGATGGTCGGCGAGGCCGTCAAGCGCATCCACCACGGCGATTCGATCAGCTCCTTGTTCATCTGAAAGAGAAAGCCAAAAAGGAAGTCATCATGGAATTCGCAAAGGTCAACGTCGAGGTCAGGTCCCAGGTCGGCAAGGGCGGCGCCCACAAGGTGCGCGCGGCCGGGAAGGTGCCGGGGGTCCTCTACGGCCGCAAGCTCGAGCCCGTCGCCGTGGCCTTCGAGGAGAAGGCGCTGCTCGCGTCGCTCGACAAGGAGAAGCGGCGCAACACGGTGTTCACGCTCAACGTCGCCGGCGCCGGTCAGACCGAGAGCGTCACGGCCATGGTGCGCGACGCGCAGATCGACCCGATCTCCCAGCGCATCATCCACGTCGACTTCCTGCGCGTCGATCTCGACGCCGAGGTGACCGTCACGGTGCCGCTCGTCCTCACTGGCAAGGCCATCGGCACGACGAGCGGCGGCCAGCTGCACCAGAGCATGCACGTCATCGCCATCGCCGCGAAGCCCGCCGCGATCCCGACGAAGATCGAGGCAGACGTCACGGCGCTCGACATGGGCGACGCGCTCCACGTCAGCGATCTCAAGCTCGGCGCGGGCGTGCGCGCGCTGCTCGACCCGCGCGACGCCATCGCGTCCGTCGTGGCGCCGAAGGCCGAGAAGGTCGAAGAGGCGGCCGCCGCACCCGTCGAGGGCGCGGTCCCCGCCGAGGGCGCGGCCGCTGCTGGCGCCACCCCCGCCGCCGGTGGCGACAAGGCCGGCGCGGCGCCGGCCGCGGGCGCCAAGCCCGCCGCTGGCGCAAAGAAAGAAGGGGGCGGAGAGAAGAAGGGCAAGTAATCCTTCGAGCGCGACGGATCTTCCATGTTCCTCGTGGTGGGGCTCGGGAACCCGGGCCGGCAGTATCAGGGCAACCGCCACAACGTGGGTTTCCGCATCGTCGAAGAGCTCGCGGCGCGCGCGGGGGCCGCGTCCCCGCGCGACAAGTACGGCGGCGAGCTCTCCGACGTCACGCTCGGTGGTGAACGCGTCATCCTCTGCAAACCCATGGAGTTCATGAACGTCAGCGGTCAGGTCGTGCGCCAGGTCGCGGGATTCCACAAGATCCCGGCGGCGCGCACCATCGTCGTGCACGACGAGCTCGACCTGCCCTTCGGGCGGCTCAAGCTCGGCGTGGGCGGCGGCGCGGGCGGGCACAACGGCGTGCGCTCCGTGATCGCCGACCTCGGCACGCCGGACTTCGTGCGCGTGCGCGTCGGCGTCGACCGGCCGCCGCCCGAGTGGAAGGGCGCGGACTACGTCCTCGCGAACTTCACGGGCGCCGAGCAGAAGGCCCTGCCGGCCCTCATCGACCTCGCGGCCGACGCCGTCGAGGAGATCATGACGCGCGGCCTGCCGGCCGCCATGAACAAGTTCAACACCAAACCCAAATCGACGTCAGAAAAACCAGGCACCGCGGGAGGCGACGCGTGATGGTCACGCGCCCTCTCCCCGTTTCCTTGCCCGTGGCAACACGGACCATCTGTCCATAAGGAGACAACATGGCAGCACCGCGACTGGGCTCGGCCAGAGACATGGCCGGCCGCAAACGAGAGTACGAAACCATCTACATCCTGCGGCCCGACAGCACGAACGACGTCATCGGCCAGGTCAACACCAAGGCGCGCACCGTCATCGAGGCGGGCGGCGGGACGATCATCAAGGTCGACAACTGGGGCAAGCGGAAGCTCGCCTACGAGGTGCAGAAGCAGCTCAAGGGCATCTACCTGTTCTTCTCGTACCTGGGCTCGGCGGGCCTCGTCGAGGAGCTCGAGCGCAACCTGCGCCTCACCGACTCGGTCATCCGCTACTACTCGGTGAAGATCGCCGAGAACGTCGACCCCGCGGCGCGCACGAGCGAGTTCACCGAGGAGGCCTTCACGAAGGCCTCGACGCCCGGCCCCGACGAGGAGGAGATCGCCACGGGTCAGGCCGCGGCGCGCTCGCCCTTCGAAGAGGACGAGGGCGCTTTCGACTTCGAGGAAGCCGTCTTCGGCGGCGTGGACGAGCCTCTGCGCTCGGGCAAGAGGGAGGACTAGATCATGTCGGCAGCAGCTGGAGCAACAGAGGACGCAAAGGGCGGAGATCGGGACAAGAAGCGCCCGATGGGCCGCCGCAAGCAGTGCAAGTTCTGCGGGGACGAGGCGCTCAAGATCGATTACAAGGACGCCGGTCTCCTCAAGTACTTCATCACGGACCGCGGCAAGCTCGTGCCGCGGCGCCTGTCGGGCAACTGCGCGAAGCATCAGCGGGAGATCGCCGTGGCGGTCAACCGCGCGCGCATGCTCGCCATCATGCCCTTCGCGGTCACGGGAGCCTGAGCCATGCAGGTCATTCTCAGGGACGACATGGACAACCTCGGCAAGTCGGGCGAGGTCGTGAACGTCAAGCCGGGCTACGCGCGCAACTACCTGCTGCCGCGCGGCTTCGCCATCAAGGCGACGGCGAGCGACGTCAAGCGCGTCGAGCACGAGAAGCGCGTCATCGCGGCGCGGACGACCAAGCTCGCCAAGGAGGCGCAGGCGGAAGCCGACGGCCTCTCGAAGGTGAGCGTCTCGATCGCGCGCGCCGTCGGGGAAGAGGAGAAGCTCTACGGCTCGGTGACGTCGCGAGACATCGCCGAGGCGCTGGGCGAGCAGGGCGTCAAGGTCGACTCGAAGAAGATCCACCTCGAAGAGCCGATCAAGACCCTCGGCTTGACCGAAGTTCAGGTCAAGCTCGGCCGCGGCGTCAACGCGACGATCAAGGTCTGGGTCGTCAAGAAAGAGGAATAGCCCCCGCCGGCCCTCGGGCCGGGTGAGGTCGAAGCGCGCGGCACCGTCATGGTGACGCGCGCTTTCGTTTATCGGCGTACCCACGTGCTAGCGTAGCGTCCGTGCCCGTTCGAAAGGCTCCGGTCGCCGACCCGGCGCGTCCCACGGCCAGCGAGCTGCGGCGTTGGCGAGCCGGCTACCGACGTACCGAGCAGCGACAACGCGAGCTCCTGGCCGCTGGGAACGTCAATCTCCGGCACGCCGCTGACCTCGCGCTCGACCTCCTCGATGTGGGAACGGGTGAACTGCCGGGGCCTCGAAGTCAGATCCGCGAGCGCGACATCGCCGCCGTGCGGGCCGTTTGGCGACGCTTGCGCGCGCCTTTCGTGGTCAGGCGGTGAAGGCGCGCGGCGGCGCCCGTCGTTTCGAACGAGCCCTCGACGCGCTCCGTCAGGCCATGGCCGCCGAGAAGACGCCGGTCGCCGTCATCGGTGGCATCGCCATCAATGCAAATGGCGTCGCGCGCTTCACGGGTGACATCGACGCCACGATCCCCGGGGCGGACCTGGACCTCCGCGCCCTCGTTCGCACCCTGAAGGCGCACGCCATCGTGCCTCGAATGCCGAAAGCCATCGAGTTCGCGCGCGAAAACCAGGTTCTCTTGCTCAAGCACGTCGCGACGGGAATCGAGCTCGACCTCAGCCTCGCGTGGATACCCTTCGAGCTCGAGGCGATCGAGCGCGCCAAAAGCATGCCCTTCGGGACGACGCGAATTCGCGCCGCGCGCCCCGAAGATCTCGTGATCTACAAGCTCATCGCCAGCCGGCCCCGCGATCTTCCGGACGTCGAGAGCCTTCTGCTGCTCCATCGAGAGCGGATCGATTTGTCGCGCGTGCGCCGGGTGCTGCGACAGCTCGCGGAGCACCTCGACGGCAAGAACCGCCTGACCGTGCTCAACGAGCTCGTGGCCACGCTGCCGGTCGTGGCCCGAGCACGCCGACGTTCCCGCGGGCCCTGATCGACGACACGCGTGGTCACGACGCGGCCGGGCGGCATCAGCCGGCAGGGGGAAAGTTGTGGGTAACGATCCTTTCTTGCCTCTTGGCGCGGATGATTGGGCGCGACGCCAAGATCGCCGTCGCCGATTCAGAGGCGACAGGAGTAGGATGCCTGTCCCATGCTGGAGCTCGCCTCGAACAACACGACGCCGGCCCAGCGCAGCCAGCCGCACAACCTCGACGCGGAGAAGTCGGTGCTGGGCTCGATCTTCATCAAGCCGGCGGCGTTCGACGAGATAGCGACGACGTTGCAGGTCGACGACTTCTTCCTGCCCGTCCACCGCGAGATCTTCGAGGCCATGCTGGCGCTCGACGGCCGGCGGCAACCCATCGACGTCATCGCCGTCGCCGACGAGCTGAAGGTGCGCGGCATGCTGCCCCGGCTCGAGGGCGGCATGGCCTACCTCACCGAGCTGCACAACGGCGTGCCTACGGCCGAGAACAGCGCCCACTACGGGCGACTCGTCAAGGAGAAGGCCACGCTGCGGCGGCTCATCGCGGCTTGCGCGGAGGTGCAGTCGAGCGCCTACGGCGACTTCGGCGAATTCGAGGCCTTCCTCGACGACGCCGAGACGAAGATCTTCAAGGTCGCCCAGCAGAACCGGCGCGAGACCTACTCGGCCACGAGCGAGCTCATGGAGGAGGTGCTGCACAACCTCGAGGTGCGCACGTCCGAAAGAAAGGCTGTGACGGGCGTACCCACGGGGTTCTCCAAGCTCGACGAGCTCACGGCGGGGCTGCAACGCGAGAACCTCGTCATCGTGGCGGCGCGCCCCGGCGGCGGCAAGACCTCGTGGGCCGTCAACGTGGCGATGCACGCGGCGCTCCACCAGAAGATCCCCGTGCTGATCTTCTCGCTCGAGATGTCGAAGTACGAGCTCATGGAGCGCATGCTCGCCGGCGAGGCGCGCATCGACTCGTCGAAGATCAAGCGCGGCTTCCTCGAATACGCCGACTGGAAGAACAAGATCCACCCCGCCTCGGGACGCCTGGCCGCGGCGCCCATCCTCATCGACGATTCGTCGGCGATCTCGATCATGGAGATCCGCGCCAAGGCGCGCCGGTTCCGCAGCGACCCGAAGTACTTCCCGCCGCCGCCGCTCGTCGCCGAGGGCGGCCACGCGCCGCAGCCGCCGCTCGGCCTCATCGTCGTCGACTACCTGCAGCTCGCGCGGGGCTCGTCGTCACGCAAGGACGACAACCGCCAGCAGGAGATCGCCGACATCTCGCGCGGCCTCAAGGCCCTCGCGAAGGATCTCAAGATCCCCATCATCGCGATCTCCCAACTCAACCGCGAGGTCGAGAAGCGGGAACAGGGCAAGCCCAAGCTGTCCGATCTGCGCGAGTCGGGCGCCATCGAGCAGGACGCCGACCTCATCCTCTTCATCCACCGCGAGGACATGCAGGGCGGCGAGACGCCCGACGCCGCAATGCCGACCGCCGTCGCCGAGATCATCATCGGCAAGCACCGAAACGGTGGCACGGGCGCCGTCAAGATGACGTTCATCAAGGAGTACACGCGCTTCGAAAACTACGCCGACGACCCCGAGCCCGGCGGCTCTTGGGGCGATTAGGCCCGGCGAGTCGGCGCTCACATGCCCGCACCCGGCGCTCGATTTCAGCGTGCGATCATCCTCGTCGCCGACGGCGTCGGCTGCGGCGGCGCGCCCGACGCGGACGCCTATGGCGACGAAGGCGCCGACACGCTGGGCAACCTGGCGCGCAAGCTGGGCGGCCTCGCGCTGCCGAACCTGGGCGCGCTCGGCCTCGGGAACCTGACGGACATCGCGGGCGTGCCGCGCGTCGCGGCTCCCGGCGGCGCCTGGGGCGCCATGCGCGAGGCCTCGGCGGGCAAGGACACGATCACGGGCCACTGGGAGATGGCCGGCCTCGTCACGGAGCGAGCCATGGCGACGTTCCCGAACGGCTTTCCTGCGGCCATCACCGACGAGCTGCGCGCCGCCGCGGGGCGCGAGCTGCTCGGCAACAAGACGGCCTCGGGCACGGCGATCATCGAGGAGCTCGGCCCGGCGCACCTCGCGACGGGAGCGCTCATTCTCTACACGTCGGCCGATTCCGTGCTGCAGCTCGCCGCGCATGAGCAGGTCGTGCCGCTGGCCGAGCTCTACGCGATCTGCGAAAAGGCGCGCGGCATCGCCGATCGCAACGGGATCGGGCGCGTCATCGCGCGGCCGTTCGTCGGCACGCCCGGCGCCTTCAAGCGCACGTACAACCGCCGCGACTACGCCATGATTCCGCCCGCGCCGACGTTGTGCGACGTCGTGGCGGCGGCCGGTCTGCCCACCGTGGGCCTCGGCAAGATCGGCGATATCTTCGGCGGACGCGGCATCAGCGAATCGATCCACAGCGAAGGCAACGCCGACGGGCTGCGGCTCACGCTCGAGACCCTGGCGCGCGTGCCGCGCGGCCTGCTCTTCGTCAATCTCGTCGACTTCGACATGGTGTACGGGCACCGCAACGACGCCCCCGGGTTCGCGCGCGCTCTCGCCGAGCTCGACACCTGGCTGCCGGCGTTCCAGCGCGCGCTCGCGCCCGGCGACGCGGCCTTCATCACGGCCGACCACGGCAACGACCCGACGACGCCCGGGACCGATCATACCCGCGAGCGCGTGCCCGTCTTGGCCTTCGGCCCCCCGGTGCGCCCCGCGCCGCTCGGCGAGCGCGCGTCCTTCTGCGATCTCGGCCAGACGATCGCCGCGGGCCTCGGCGTCCCCGCGCTCGCGCGCGGCACGAGCTTCCTGGGCGTGATGACGGGATGAAACGAGGCCGCCGCGTGGCGCGGCCCTTGATGCATACTGATCGCGCGAGAGGGCGCGCACTGTGCGAACGAACATCGAGCTCGACGCCGATCTCCTGCAAGAGGCCGCGCGTCTGACCGGCATCAGGACCAAACGGGTGCTGGTCCGCATGGGTCTGCAGGCTCTCATCGAGTCAAAGCGACGGCGTTCTCTGTCCGCGCTTCGCGGACAGATTCATTTCTATCCCGCGTACGAGTACAGGGCGGCCCGCGAGCGTCTGAGGTGATCGCCATCTACGTGTCTGTCTACTCGGCTCCAAAGGAGCCACGGTGAGATTCACGATCGATGGCGTCATCGCTGCCAGCTAGGGGTCGAGCTCTGACCCGACGCCCCACCGCGCCCCTCGCCGTGCCGGCGCTCATCGCCAGGAAGCGCGACGGGGGCGCGCTCGCCGACGCCGAGATTCGAGCGATCATCGACGGTGCCGTCACGGGCGCGATTCCCGAGTACCAGCTGGCGGCGCTGCTCATGGCGATCGTGTGGCGCGGCCTCGACGCGCGCGAGCTCGTGACGTGGACGGAGGCCATGATCTCCTCTGGCGAGCGCATGCGCCTCCGCGGCATCCCGGGCCGCAAGGTCGACAAGCACTCGACGGGCGGCGTGGGCGACAAGATCTCGATCTGCCTCGCGCCGCTCGTCGCGGCCTGCGGCGTGCCGGTCCCCATGATGTCCGGGCGCGGGCTCGGCCACACGGGCGGCACGCTCGACAAGCTCGAGGCCATCCCCGGCTTCCGCACGGCGCTGCCGCCGGCGCAGTTTCGGCGCGTGCTGGCGCGCGCGGGGCTCGTGCTCGCCGGCCAGAGCGCGCGCCTCGTGCCAGCCGATCGCCTCTTCTATGCGCTGCGCGACGCCACGGCGACCGTCGAGTCGATCCCGCTCATCGCGTCCTCGATCCTCTCGAAGAAGGTCGCCGAGGGCGCGGACGCTCTCGTGATGGACGTCAAGGTCGGGCGCGGCGCCTTTCTCCCGTCGAGGGCGCGCGCGCGCGCCCTCGCCCGCACGCTCGTGACGCTGGGGCGGCGCCTCGGCCTCGAGGTGCGCGCGCTGCTGACGTCGATGGACGAGCCGCTCGGCCTTGAGATCGGCAATGCCAACGAGCTCGCCGAGGCCATCGCGGTCCTGCGCGGCGAGGGACCCGCCGACGTGCGCGCACTGACGCTCCGCCTCGGCGCGGAGATGCTGCTGCTCGGGCGCGTCGCCAAGACACGCGCCGAGGCCACCGCCCGGCTCGAGCGCGCGCTCGCCCGCGGCGAAGGTCTCGCGCGCCTCGCGCTGTGCGTCCGCCTGCACGGCGGTGACGCCCGAGTCGTCGACGACCCCTCCCGCCTGCCGCGCGCGCCCCGAAGCCACGTCGTACGCGCGTCGCGTGCGGGCGCCGTCGCCGTCGTCGATGCGGGTGCCCTCGGGCGTGCGGCGACACTCCTCGGCGCGGGCCGCCTGCGCAAGGAGGACCGCGTCGACCCCGGCGTCGGCCTCACGCTCCACGTCAAGCAAGGCGCGCGCGTGGCGCGAGGCGAAGCGCTGTGCACGATCCGTTACGCCGCTGAGGCGCGGCTCGGAGCGGCCCTGCGGCAAGTCGCCGGCGCCTTCCGGCTCGGCGCGCGGGCCCGGGCGGCGGCGCCGCTCGTGCTGGAGACCATCGGCTGAGTGGAGTAACGTTGCGAGCATGCGCCGCCAGGTGCGAGGTCGCGACCTCGGCTACGAAGACCGCGGACGAGGCGAGGCCGTCGTGTTCCTGCACGCGTTTCCCTTCGCGCGGGACATCTGGCATGGCCTCGGCGCGGACGGCGACGTCACGGCGGCGCTCGCGGCGCGCTTCCGCGTGCTCTCGGTCGACGCGCGCGGCTTCGGCGAGTCGGACCTGCGCGACCGCGCGAAGGCATCGGAGGCCGGCCCGTCGGCGCCCTACGCCCTCACCGATCTCGCCGACGACCTCGCGGCCTTGCTCGACGCGCTCGCCGTCGAGCGCGCGGCCGTCGTCGGCATGTCGATGGGCGGCTACACGGCGCTCGCGTTCGCGGCGCGCCACCCGGCGCGTCTGGCCGCCCTCGTGCTCGCCGACACGCGCGCCGCCGCCGACACGCCAGAGGTGCGCGCCAAGCGCGACGAGGCCCTCGCGACGATCCAGGGGCGCGGCCCCGACGCCTACCTCGACGGCAGCCTCGCGCGTCTCTTGTCGCCGCGGGCCGCGCCTCCGCTGCTCGCGCACGTGCGGGCTCGCGCCGAGCCGCGCGCCGAAAGCCTCGTCGCCGGCGTCAAGGCGCTGCGCGATCGCCCCGATCGCTCGGCCGAGCTCGCCGCCATCGCGTGCCCGGCCCTCGTCGTCTGCGGCGCGGACGATCGAGTCACGCCCGCCGCCGAGATGCGCAGCATGACGGCGGCCATCGGCAACGGCGGCCGCGCGGCCGCCCGTCGCGCGCGTTACGTCGAGCTCGCCGGCGCCGGCCACCTGTGCCACCTCGAGGCGCCCCAGGCCTTCGCGACGGCTGTCGGGGCTTTTCTGGCAGACGCCTTAGGCGGTTTGGGCCGGTCGCTCGGTGGCGGGTCCGCCTCGTGAAGCCCGCGGCGTCGCTCTTCGATCGCGTGCAGGGAGCGGCGCGCGCCGTGGCCGACCACCTCGACGGCGACGGGGCCAAGGTCGCCGTCGTGCTCGGTTCCGGGCTCGCGAGCATCGCCGACGTCCTCGAGAGCCCTCGCTCGGCGCCCTACGCGTCGCTGCCCGGCTTCCCCGAGACCACTGTGGCCGGTCACCCCGGGCGGATCGTCGTCGGCACGATCGGCGGCCACAAGCTCCTCATGCTGTGCGGGCGCGTCCACGGCTACGAAGGCTATCCGCCCTCGGAGGTCGGCTTCGGCGTGCGCGTCGCCGCCGCGCTCGGCGCGCGCACGCTCGTCACGACCAACGCTTCTGGGGGCGTCGAGCCCACGCTCGCGCCCGGCGAGATCGTCGTGATCTCCGATCAGATCAACCTCACGGGACAGTCGCCGCTCACGGGCCCCAACGACGAGCGCCTCGGCCCGCGCTTCCTCGACATGACCGACGCCTACGCTCCCGCGCTGCGCGCCCTCGCGAAGACCGCCGGACAGAGCTGCTTCGGCGCGCCGCTCCGCGAGGCCATCTACGCGGGCATGGCCGGCCCCGCCTACGAGACGCCCGCCGAGGTGCGCCTCCTGCGAACGCTGGGCGCGGGGCTCGTCGGCATGTCGACCGTCCTCGAGGTGATCGCGGCGCGGCACGCGGGCATGGCCGTGCTCGGCCTGTCGCTCGTCGCCAATCACGCCGCGGGCGTCACGGGCGAGCCGCTGCGCCACGAGGACGTCACGCGCGCGGCGGCCGCGGGCGCTAACGCTATGGGGCGCCTCGTGAGCCGGATCGTCGCGGGCCTCCGGTGAGCCGCGACGCCGCCGACGCCGAGCTGCTGGCGGCCGCGCGGGCGACGCGCCGCAACGCGCATGCGCCGTACTCTCGCTTCTCGGTCGGCGCCGCCGTGCGCGACGAGCGCGGGCGCGTCCATGTGGGGTGCAACGTCGAGAACGCCTCCTACGGCCTCACGACCTGCGCCGAGCGCAACGCCGTCGCCGCGGCCGTCGCCGCCGGGGCGCGCGCCGTGCGCGCCGTCGCCGTCGTGACGCCCACGCGTCCGCCTGGGTCGCCCTGCGGCGCCTGCCGCCAGGTCCTCGCCGAGCTCGGCGGCGCGCGCACGCGCGTGCTCCTCGCCGGCCCCGCGGGCGCAGCCCAGGCGACGACGCTCGGGCGCCTGCTGCCCCGCGCCTTCTCGCTGCGCCCGCGAAAGTGACCCTCGGCCGCAACGCTACTCGGCGGGAGCGGCGGCCGCCTTCTTCGTGGCCGGCGGCAGAGGCTTGCCCTCTATCTTCGCGGCGCTGTCGCGCGCCGTCTGCACGAGCTCGGCGCGCGCCTCCATGTAGTCGCCGGCCGCGTCGAGGAAGTCCTCGAGGTCGAGCTGCTTCTTGCCCTTGCGCGACCGGCGCGCGCAGTAGTCCCAGGCCTGAAGCTGCCGCTGATCCTCCTCGTACAGCTTCTTGACGTTGGCCTTGAACGTCTTCGAGGGCGTCGCCTTGGCGTTCTTGTCGACGTTCTGGACGAGCGGGCCGCACTGCTCGCGCACGCGCGTCATGAACTCGAGCGCGCTGCCCTTGCACGTGTCAGCCAGGTACTCGAGCACGGCCTGGATGTCTTTCTTCTTGTCGAGGTCGGGGATGGCGCACGCGAGGAACTTCTCGAAGGCCACGGACTCCGGGGTCGCCTCCGGCGAGAAGGCCCCGCCCACCTCCTGGATCGTCTGGTCGACGTCCTTGGTGGCGCCCCGCCCCTTGATCTTCTCGGCGTAGACCTCGAGCCCCGTCTGCATGCGCGGCAGCGCGCCCACGTACTTCTCGAGCGGCGGCTTGAGCTCGGCGGGCATGTCGCCCACGAGGGCGCCCAGCGTGCCGCGCGCGCGCTCGAGCTTCGGCACGCACTCCGTCGTGAGGTGGTCGGAGAAGGTCTTCTGCTGCGTGAAGTAGGCGGCCTCGATCTTCTGCTGGATCTGGTTGGCGGAGGCGAGCATCCCCACGTCGACGTCGCTGCCGAACGCGCAGCTCCAAAAGGCGCCCATCTCGGTCTTGTCACGCTCGGCGAAGCGGCCGGCCGCGTCGAGCACGCCCTGCGCCGCGAGGGCCTTCTCCCGTTGCTGTTTCCACCAATAGCCGCCCGCGCCGAGCGCCGCGACGAGCACGACGCCGAAGACGGCGCGCTTTCGCTTCTGGGCCGCGGCCCGGTCGGCGATGAGGCGCTGGTACTCGTCCATTCCTGGAGGGGATCCCATCGACATGCGGGTGTCGCAGAAAACCTCAGTTCGGCGCCAAAATCAAGGGCCGGGCGCCCGCGCCCACGGGGTCATCTCTTGGAGCCGACCTGCTTGGCGAAGAGCGACCACGAGCGCAGGTAGTCGAGGGCCATCTGGAGCTGATAGTCGTCGAGGTGCTGGCGGGTCGCCGCCTTGTCGCCCTGCTCGTTGCGCAGCCGCTTGCGCAGATCGCGCTCGCGCGGCAGCTCGGCCTCTTCGGGATCGGGCGCGGGCGCCGTCGCCTCGACGACGACGTCGGGGGTGATGCCCTGCCCCTGGATCGAGCGGCCGCTCGGCGTGTAGTAGCGCGCCACGGTGAGCTTGAGGCCGCACGGCCTGGCGCCGCAGCCGTCGAGATCGATGACCGTCTGCACCGACCCCTTGCCGAACGTCTGCGTGCCGAGGATGACGGCGCGCCCGTGATCCTGCAGCGCGCCCGCGACGATTTCGGCGGCCGAGGCCGTCGCGCCGTCGACGACGACGACCATGGGGAAGCCCAGCCACGTCCCGTGCGAGTGCGCCTTGGCCTCGTCCATGATGCGGCCGCCCTTGCCCACTGTCTTGACGATGAGCCCGTCGGCGATGAACCGGTCCGCGACGCGGATGCCCTGATCGAGGAGCCCGCCCGGGTTGCGGCGGATGTCGAGCACGAGCCCGCGCAGGCCCTTGGCCTTGCCGCTCAGCTGATCGAGGAGCTCGCCCAGCATGCCGTCAGTCGTCGCGGAGAAGAGGCGGATCTTGACGTAGGCGATGCCGTCCTCTAGCAGCTTCCCCTCGACGGGCTTGAGCTCGTAGCGCGCGCGCTTGATCTTGAAGGTCAGCTCGCGGCCCTTGCGCTCTACGGCGAGCACGACTTCGCTCCCCGGCGGGCCCTGCATGCGGGCGACGGCGTCATCGAACTCGAGCGGACCGACGTCGACGCCGTCGACGCGCCGGATGACGTCGCCGGGCTCGATACCGGCCTTGGCCGCGGGCGAGCCCTCGATGGGCGAGATGATCACGAGGTGCGTCTTGCGCTTCTCGACGTCGATGCCGATGCCGTCGATCTCCTCGTTTCCTTCCGTCTCCTGCTTGAGCCGCCCGTACTCGTCGGGATCCATGAAGCGCGAGTGCGGATCGAGCACGTCGGTCAGCCCGCGCGCGGCGCCGTACATCAGCTCCGTCTCCTGTACATCTTCGACGTAGTGGGTCTCGATGTACGAGAGCACCTTCGTGAAGATGCCGAGCTTCTGGTACGGATTGAACCGCCCCGCCGCGAGCGGACGCGAGAACACCATGCCCGCCGCGAAGGCGGACGCCACGAGCAGCGCGAGCACCGCCCCGCGCGGCGCGCGCGGGAGCCTTGTCTTGGGGAGCATCGTCGAACCTCCAGCCGTGGGCAGGACGCTCAGTCTACGGCAGCGCGGCCGAAGCGGCGAGCGCGGCGCGCGGCGCCGAGACGGGCCGCACGAGCAGCAGCGGATCGACGGGCCGCCGGCCGCGCCAGACCTCGAAGGCGACGCCCGCGCCGGCCGCCGCGGCGCCGAGGCACTGCCCGGCCGCCACGCCATCGCCCTCGGCGACGCCGACCGCGGCGAGCCCGCCCACGATGGTCACCCATCCCGCGCCGTGGTCGAGCATGACCGCCCGGCCGTCTGGCTCGGAGGCCACGAGCGCGACGCGACCCGCGGCCGGCGCCCGCACGGCGGCGAGCCTGCCGGCGGCAAGGCGGAGGCCGGCGCGCGGCACGAGGGCGCCGGTGTCTCGATCGGGCGCGACGCCGAAGCGCGCGAGGACCGCGCCCGAGACGGGCATCGCGAAGGGGGGCGGGACGCCGATCCCCTCCTCGCGACCCGCGACCGCGACCACGGTCGCGCGCTGGGCCTGGAGCTGGTCGCGCTCGCTCCCGAGGCTGCGCGCCTCCGCGAGCTCGCGCGCGAGCACCCGCGTCCCCGCGTCGAGGGCGCGCGCCCGCGTCGCGGCCGGGAGGGCCTGTCCAGCGACGACCAAGCGATAGAGGGCGCCGAGCCGCCAGCGGACCTCGGCCCGCGCGCCGTCGGCCTGGTGGACGAGCACGGCTTCGCGGACCGAGAGGGTCGAGACGGCGCGGTCTCCTGGCGCGCCGCGCGGCGCGACCTCGGCGCCTTGCGCGGGCGCGCCGGCGAGGACCGCCGCGACCTCGGCGCCGCGCGCGGACCCGCCCGCGACGGCCGCCGCGACCAGCCCCGTGAGCGCGGCGCTCGCCAGCGCCGCCTCAGCGCGCACCGGCCGCCTCGGGGATCCGCAGCGCCACGCGCGACGCGACGAAGGCGAGGACGAGCAAGCTCGCGGCGCCGAGCGCGAGCTCGCGCAACGGCAGGGTGCCGAGCTCGAGCCAGGAGCGAGCGCTCCACGAGACGGCGAACCCGCCGAGGGCCGCGCCGAGCCCCGCCGCCGCCATGGCGAGCCACACCGCGGGCCGCGCGCTCGCGCCGCGTGGCAGCCCGAGCGCGAACCAGAGCGCCAGCTCGACGCGCAGGCGCGCGCGCAAGAACGCGAAGGCCGCGAGCAGCCCGAGCCCGCCGAGCGCGGCTCCCGGCGCGAAGAGAAAACGCGACCGCAGCGGCCCGTCGCCGGGTCCTGGCGGCGGCGGCGCGGCCACGAGATCGACGCCGGCCACGCCGCGCAGACGGCGCAGACGAAAGGCGAGCGCCTCCGCGAGGGCGGGCCGCGCCAGGAGCTCGAGCGACGGCGACAGCAAGTCGGGGCCTACGCCCTCGATGACGGCGGCGCGCGGGCCGAGCGCGCCGCGCAGGAGCTCGAGCCCCTCGCGCGCCGATACGACGCGGACCGCCTCGACGCCGGGCAACTTCGCGAGCGCACGCTCGAGCGCCGCCACGCCGGGCGCGTCGAGGTCGTCTTCGAGGTACGCGATGACGCGCACGCCGGGCGCCGCGACGGGCATCGCGGCGCGCGCCACGAGACGCGCCCCTGCGGCCGAGAAGCCCACGACGCCGAAGGCGGCCACGAGCGCGAGCCACGCGAGCCCGTGGCGGCGGCCGTCGCCTACGAGCCGGCGCAGCAGCCAGGCGCGCGTCACCGGTGCGCCTCGACACGCACGGGCGGCTCTTCGTCGGGCGCGCGGCGCGCGACGACGCCGATGGGGCCGCCGCCCGCGAGCACGCGCCCGCCGTCGAGCCGCACGCGCCGCCCTCCCGCGCGCACGACGGCGCTCGCGAACGCCGCGTCGGGCGACGCGCAGAGGGCCGCGCCTCCCACCTCGACGACGCCCAGGACGGCCGACAGCACGGCGCCCGCGTCGTTGGCGGCGAGGTGCGCCGAGGGATCATCGAGGACGAGCAGCGGCGGCGCGCCCGCGAGTGCGCGCGCGACCGCGACGAGCTGCCGCTCGGCGCCGGACAGCGTCCCGACCGCGCGCGTCGCGGAGCCCACGGCGCCCACGCGGCCGAGCGCGCGTACGGCGAGCTCGCGCGCCTGCGCGGGCTCGAACCCGCGCGCGCCGGCGGCGAGCATGACGTTCTCGAGCGCCGAGAAGCGCGCCAGGAGCGGCAAGTCCCCCGAGTAAAAGCCGATGTTCCGCCGCACGTAGGGCAGCGAGCCCTCCTGGAGCGTCGCGACGTCGCGCTCTCCGATCCACACCTCGCCCACGTCGGGCCGGCGCAAGACGGCGGCGACGCGCGCGAGCGACGACTTCCCCGAAGCGCGGTGACCCTCGACGACGACGAGCTCGCCCGCGCGCACCTGCAGGCTGACGTCGTCGAGCACCATGTGACCGCCCACGCGAAGCGACACGCTCAGGATCCGAAGCACGCCTCGATGCTACCGGCGCGCGCGCGAACCTCCAGTTTTGCTGGTTTACCGTCGGGACGAGCGCGCGCGGCCGCGCGCCAAGACGGCCAGCGCCGCCAACGCCAACAGGGTCCAGCCCGGGCGGGGCGAGCCCTCGCCGGTCGCGCACGTGCACGCGCCGCCGCTGGCCCGCAGCACGGGCAAGGTCAGCATCGGGCCCGCATCGGGCGCACCCGCGTCGGCGGCCGGCGCGTCGTCGAGGCCGTCGCCCGCACCTGCGTCCATGGCGCCGTCGAGCGCGCCCGCATCGGCGTCGATGGTGCCGTCAGGCGCGCCCCCGTCGGCGGGCGGCGCGTCTGGCGGCGCGTCGACGGGAGGCGCGACGTCGGGCGCCACGTCCGGGAGGACGTCCGGGAGGACGTCCGGGAGGACGTCCGCGGGCGCGCGATCCGCGGGAGCGTCGGGGGCGGCGGGACGATCGCTCGCGACGTCGCCGCCCGACATCATGACGTCGGCGGTGACCTCCACGCCGACGTCGACCGACGGCTTGCCGTCCGACGCATCAGACGCGGCTTCGGGGCTCGCGTCCTTGGGCACGCTACAGTCACCGACGGGCGAGTAGACGCAGCCCACGCCCGCGACACAAACGTCGAGCGTGCAGGCCACGCCGTCGTTGCACGCCAGCAGGCCGGCGCCAGACACGCAAGCGCCCATCTTGCACGTGTCCCCGACGGTGCAGGGATCGCCGTCGGTGCACGCCGTCGTGTCGGGGACCGGGTCACCTGTGCACACGCCGACGCGACACGAGTCGTTTGCCGTGCAGACGTTGCCGTCGGTGCAGAGCGTGCCGTCGGGCGCCGCCGAGCCCTTGCAAACGCCCGCCTTGCACACGTCGAAGACCGTGCAAACATTCCCATCATCGCAAAGCGCCCCCTCGGGCGCCGTCGTGCAGACGTCGAGCACGGCGCCCTGCTTGAGCGCGGTCTCATCGGGCGGCGCGACGCAGCCCGAGACGGCGAGGAGCAGCATCAGCGTCACGAGCTTCGTGCGCGCCGCAGACGTCGGGCGAAACGCCTCGGGTGGCGGACGAGAAAAGCGACGCACAGCGCCGGCCAGCATCTCAAATAGGGGCGGGCGCGCCAAGGACGGCCATGAGGAACGCCATCGGCAATAATTGTGACCATACGTATATGGGCACGGCATGTAATGCATTTACTTTTATTCACCCGCCGTGGATAATATTTGGCTGGCCCCCAACGCATCGAAAGCCGGCTCGATTTCGAGCGGAATCCACAGATTCTCCACTGCGTTATCCACACTATGGGTATGGGGTAGTAGGACAAAATACACAACATCTTGTGTGGTTTTGTTGCTTTCGCGGTTTCGGCGTGATTAAAAACTATCCCACCATCGACGTCGCTTCGGGCTGTCCCGGGCAACCGAGGTGGGGAAGGCGGAGGCCGGCGCCTCCGCAGGATTTACGAAGCATTTAGGGGGAGGACATTTCATGCTCGAAAAGCACGACGTCCGGAGAGCTCGCCATGGCCGTAGCACCGACAACGCCAAAGAAACGACGAAAGAAACGACCAAGGAGACAACAAAGGAGTCGAAGGTGAGCCGCGCCATCGCGGGCAGCGGCGCCACCTTGAAATCGGTCGCGAGGCAGGCGCTCGATCTTCCGCCGGCCCAGCACGGGCTGCAGCTACACCGCTACTTCACGAAACCGGGCGACGACGGCTTCTCGAACGTCCAGTGGGAGCTCCGCACGGCCGCCATCACCGGCGAGAACGGCAAGTCGGTGTTCGAGCAACGTGACGTCGAGGTGCCCAAGAGCTGGACGCAGACTGCGACCAACGTCGTCGTGCAAAAATACTTCCGCGGCACGGTCGGCACGCCCGAGCGCGAGCGCTCCGTGCGCCAGCTCATCTCGCGCGTCGCCGACACGATCACGGCCTGGGGCCGCAAAGACGGCTTCTTCGGCCGCGGAGCCGAGGGCGACGAGTCGGCGCGTGTGTTCAACGCCGAGCTCAAGCACCTGCTCGTCGAGCAGAAGATGGCCTTCAACTCGCCCGTCTGGTTCAACGTCGGCAGCGAGGCCGACCCGCAGTGCTCGGCGTGCTTCATCAACAGCGTCGAAGACACCATGGAGTCGATCCTCGGCCTCGCGAAGACCGAGGGCATGCTCTTCAAGTACGGCTCGGGCACGGGCACGAACCTCTCGCCCATCCGCAGCGCGAAGGAGCTGCTCCAGGGCGGCGGCACGGCCTCGGGTCCCGTGAGCTTCATGCGCGGCTTCGACGCCTTCGCGGGCGTCATCAAGTCGGGCGGCAAGACCCGTCGCGCCGCCAAGATGGTCATGCTCGACATCGATCACCCGGACATCGAGGAGTTCGTGTGGTGCAAGGCCAAGGAAGAAAAGAAGGCCTGGACGCTCATCGACGCGGGCTACGACGGCTCGTTCGACGGTGAGGCGTACAAGTCCGTCTTCTTCCAGAACTCGAACAACTCGGTGCGCGTCAGCGACGACTTCATGGAGGCCGTACAGAAGGATCGCGACTGGACGACGCGCGCCGTGCGCGACGACAGCCCGGTCGAGACGTACAAGGCGCGCGATCTGTGGCGCTGGATCTCCGAGGCCGCCTGGCAGTGCGGCGATCCGGGCCTGCAGTACGACACGACGATCAACGCCTGGCACACCTCGGCGAACACGGCGCGCATCAACGCGTCCAACCCGTGCTCCGAGTACATGTACCTCGACGACTCGGCCTGCAACCTCGCCTCACTCAACCTGCGCAAGTTCGTGCCCCAGGTCGCGGCTGACATGCCGGAAGACCGTCAGGCCGGTGAGTTCGACGTCGAGTCTTTCAAGCGCGCCGTCGAGCTCACCATCCTCGCGCAGGAGATCATCGTCGGGAACGCCAAGTACCCGACGGAGCGCATCCGCGACAACTCGCACAAGTTCAGGCCGCTCGGCCTCGGCTACGCGAACCTGGGCGCGCTGCTCATGTCGCGCGGGCTGCCCTACGACAGCGCAGAGGCGCGCGCCTACGCGGGCGCCATCACGGCCCTCATGACGGGCTGGGCCTACCGGACGAGCGCCGTCATCTCGCGCGACGTCACGGGCCCGTTCGCGGGCTACGCCGAGAACGTCGAGCCGTTCTTGGGCGTCATGAAGAAGCACCGCACGCACGTCGACAAGATCGACCACACGTACGTGCCGGGCGAGATGATGACGGCGGCCCGCGTCGCCTGGGACGAGGCCATCGCGATAGGCAAGGACCACGGCTTCCGCAACGGTCAGGCCACGGTGCTCGCGCCCACGGGCACGATCGGTTTCATGATGGACTGCGACACGACCGGCATCGAGCCGGACATCGCGCTCATCAAGTACAAGCGCCTCGTGGGCGGCGGCATGATCAAGATCGTCAACAACACGATCACCGAGGCGCTCGAGCACCTCGCGTACAGCGACGATCAGATCAAGGCCATCATCGAGTACATCGACACCGAGGAAACGATCGAAGGCGCGCCTGGCCTCAAGGACGAGCACCTCGCCGTGTTCGACTGCGCGTTCCGCGCGGCCAACGGCACGCGCTCGATCGACTACAAGGGTCACATCCGCATGATGGCGGCCGCGCAGCCGTTCATCTCGGGCGCGATCTCGAAGACGGTGAACTTGCCGCCCGACGCCACGGTCGAGGACTTCCAGGACGCCTACATGGAGTCGTGGAAGCTCGGGCTCAAGGCCGTGGCCGTCTACCGCGACGGATGCAAGCGCACGCAACCGCTGTCGACGAGCAAGACGGATCCCGGCATGGCGAAGGCCTTGTCGAGCTCGACGGCGCAAATGTCACTTGTCGAGGTGCCCGTCAAGAACGGACCGCCCGCGGCCGTGCGGCGCAAGCTGCCCGACGAGCGGCAATCGCTCACGCACAAGTTCTCGATCGCGGGCCACGAGGGCTACATCCACGTGGGCCTCTACGAGACGGGCGAGCCGGGCGAGATCTTCGTGAAGATGGCCAAGGAGGGCTCGACGATCTCGGGCCTCATGGACAGCTTCGCGACGGCCATCTCGCTGGCGCTGCAGCACGGCGTGCCGCTGCGCCTCATCGTCGACAAGTTCTCGCGCACGCGCTTCGAGCCCTACGGCTTCACGGAGAACCCCGACATCCCGCGCGCGAGCTCCATCATGGACTACCTCTTCCGCTGGCTCGGCTCGAAGTTCATCAAGCGCGAGCAGGAGCCGACCGAGGCCGAGACGACGGCCACGGCGTCGCCCGAGATCGCGCGCGTCGCCCAAGTGGTCGCCGCGGCCCGCGGAGCCGCGCACAAGGTCGAGGTCATCGAGGTAACCTCGAATGCCGGCTCGACCAACGGCAACGGCCACGCCAATGGCAACGGCAAGACCACGGTCGCGGGCAACGGGAACTACAACTTCATCGCCCGCACCGACGCGCCCACCTGCCCCGAGTGCGGCTCGATCATGATCCCCAATGGCAGCTGCCACAAGTGCGTGAACTGCGGCACCACTTCTGGTTGCTCATAGCGACCTCAGCGAATCCCTGACCGCGGTTCGGCCCGGCGCGTGGTGAACGCCGCCGGGCCGAATTCTTTTTGGGGGGTCAGGGGAGGTTGAGGCGGGCGGCGATGGCGCGCACGGTGGCGCGCGGAGCCAGGCGCTGCGATTGGATGAGGAGCTTGTTGCGCGCGCCGTGGATGACGCTGACCTTGCCCGCCAGCATGGCGCGGTAGGCGCCCTCGGCGACGATCGGCGCGGCCATGAAGCCCCGCTTGAACAGCCGCGTCTTGCCGTTGCCGGCGACGCCGCCGAACTCCGTGGCGGTCGCCCCGGGACAGCTCACGGTCGCCGTCACGCCAGTACCGCGCAGCTCGACGGCGAGCGCCTCGGTGAACGAGTTCACGAAGGCCTTCGTGGCGTAGTAGACGGCCATGCCGGGCCCAGGCTGGAAGCCGGCCGTCGAACCGAGGTTCAGGATGCGGCCGCCGCGCCGCGCGAGCATTCCGGGGAGGAGCAGGCCCGTGAGGTGCACGAGGCCGTTCACGTTCACCTGGATCATCTGCAGCTGGCGGCCGAGCGCGAGCTCGGCGAAGCGGCCGGTCGCGCCGAAGCCGGCGTTGTTGACCAGGAATTCGATCTCGAGCCCCCGACGCGCGAGCTCGGCGACGAGGCGGTCGGGCGCCGCGGGGTCCGAGAGATCCTCCGCGAGGACGTGCGCCTTGACGCCGCGCTCGGCGACGAGGCGCGCCGCGAGCGCCTCGAGCTCGGCCTTCCGCCGCGCCACGAGCACGACGTCGTGCCCGTCGGCCGCGAAGAGCTGCGCGAGCTCGAGGCCGAGGCCCGACGAGGCGCCCGTCACGAGCGCGGTCTTCTTCTTCGCCGGGGTCGTCGCCGTGGAGTCCATGCGCGCTCCATAGATCGCCGCGCGGCGGGACGCAACCGGCGGCGGGCCCGGGGGCGAGAGGTATTTGGACATTGACTCCGCCCGCTGATACCGGAAGGGTCGAGCCATGCCCTCGATGAACGAAAAGCTCGTCGTGCTCTTCGTCGTGCTCTTCGTCGTCCTCGCCGCGGGCTGCGCCGCGAAGAAATCGGCGGCCGCCGAGCCCGTCCTCGAGCGCGGCCGGCACGTCTACGGGCAGCTCTGCGCGACGTGCCACGGCGTCGCCGGCAACGGCTACGCCGCCGACAACGCGCCCTCGCTGCGCAGCCCGACGTTCCTCGCGACGGCATCAGACGCTTTCCTCCGCGACGGCATTGCGCGCGGCCGGCCCGGCACGGCCATGGCGGCGTACGGGCGCGCCCTGGGCGGTCCGCTCGGCCCCGAGGACGTGACCGCCCTCGTCGCCTTCCTGCGCCAGGGCGGTCCGCCCCGCGCCGAGCTGCCGAGCGCCGCGCCCGGCGCCGCCCCCGGCAACGCGAAGAACGGGAAGGTGCTCTTCGAGACGCTCTGCGTGCGCTGTCACGGCACCCCCACCCAGCGCAGCAGCGCCGTCCACCTCGCGAACCCGGTGCTGCTCGCCACGGCGTCCGACGCGTTTCTCCGCTGGGCGGTCGAGTGGGGCCGACCGCCCACGTCGATGATCCCCTGGAAGGAGACGCTGCGCCCCGCGCAGATCGACGACATCGTCGCCTACGTCCGCTCGCTGGCCGTGCCGCCGGGAACGCCGCCGCCGCCCACGTCCCCGACGGCCGGCCCGCCCGCGCCGCGCCACGGCCCCATCGTGCTCAACCCCAAGGGGCGGACCCCCGACTTCACGCTCAAGGAGGCGCTCTACGTCTCCATCGACGACCTCAAGCGGGCGCTCGACCAGAAGCGCCGCCTCATCATCGCCGACGCGCGCCCGCCCTCGGACTACGAGAGCCTGCACATCACGGGCGCGATCTCGACGCCCTACTATGATCTCAAATCCCTCGACGATCTGCCCAACGACGGCACGTGGGTGCTCGCCTACTGCGCGTGTCCGCACCACGTCTCGGGCCTGGTCGTCGACGAGCTCCGCAAGCGCGGCTACGCGCACACCGCCGTCATCGACGAAGGCGTCTTCGCCTGGCAGCAGAAGGGCTACCCGATCGTCAAGGCCCCCGGGCTGCCGCCCTTCGCCGCGCCGCCGCCTCCTCATCCCGACCCGCGCGCGCTCCGCGGCCCGCGCGACGCGGCTCTAGCGGCGCCTTCCCGCGCTCGTTAGAATGCCGCCCATGCAAACCCAGGGGCGGCCGCGGCCGCAAACGCGCCAGGCCTTGCCCGGCGCTCTCTTTGCGCTCTTCCCCGTTTTGCTCGCGGCCTGTGGCCCGTCGATCGATCCCGCCGCCAAGGCCGACCTCGACCGGCGCGTGGGCGCGCTGGCGGCGCCGCAGCAGTCGTTCGGCGCGCCGACCGGGTTCGTGCCCATGCCGTTCGCCGCCGGGCAGTGGACGCGCCACAAGCTCGTCGACGACAAGGGTCAGCCTTCGTTCCTGACCTACAAGGTGCTGGCCCAGGAGGGCGACGGCTTCTGGATCGAGACCGTCACGGAGGGATACACGGGCCGCACGATGCTGAAGATGCTGCTCGCGCTCCCGAACCGCGCGGACCTGGGCTCGATGGACATCCGCGCCGTCAGCCTCAAGGACAGAAAGGGGCGCGTCACGACGCTCGACGGCCCCATGCTCTCGCTCATGCGCAACATGTACCAGGGCGCGGTGTCGACGCTCGCCATGAGCTGGCAGGGCCTGCCGCAAGAGGAGGCCGCCGTGCCCGCGGGAACGTTCACGGGTTGCTTCCGCGCGCGCACCGAGGCGACCTGGGGCCCGTGGCACAGCGCGAACCAGTCCTGGTCGCACCCCGAGGTGCCGCTGTCGGGCCTCGTCAAGAGCCAGGGGATCGACAAGCCGACGTCGATGGTGCTCGTCGCCTTCGGCCTCACGGGCGCCACCTCCGAGTTTTGAGCGGCCGCGCGCCCGCGCTGGCTACGGGCGGCTTCATTGGTTAGCGTAGAGGCATGTTCACGTTCGTCACGGGTGGGCTGCGCTCGGGCAAGTCGGAGTACGCGCTGCGCCGTGCGTCGGAGCTGGGCGCGCCGCCGTGGCTCTACGTCGCGCCCGCCATCGAAGGCGACGACGAGCTCAAGAGTTGGCTCGGCAAGCACCGCCGCGATCAGGAGGCGACCTGGAAGCTGCTCGAGGCGCCCGAGCACCTCGAGCAGCTCCTCGAGCCCGCGAGGCTCGACGGCTACGGCGCGCTGCTCATCGATCGCTTCACGGTGTGGCTCGCGAACCGGCTCGCGCGCGCCGACGCGGGCGGCGATCGCGCGCTGCTCGCCGAGGTCGAGCGCGTCGCCGACCGGCTCTACCGCTCTACGACGCCGGCCGTCGTCGTGACGACCGAAGTGGGCCTCGGCTTTCTGCCCGCGAACGTTCCCGACCGGCGCCTCGTCGAGGTCGTGGGCATGGCCAATCAGATCCTCTCCGAGCGCGCGACGGCGGCGACCCTGCTCGTGAGCGGGATCGCGCTGCGCCTGCGCTGAGCGCGCGCATGACGTTGGTGCGCCGTTCGTTCCCGGTGGGCGCGCTCGGGTGCAACTGCAGCGTCGTCGTCTGCCCCGACACGAAGGAGGCGCTCGTCGTCGACCCGGGCGACGAGGCGCCGCGCGTGCTCGAGGCGCTGGCCGCCGAGGGCGCGCACGCCGTGAAGATCGTCCACACGCACGCCCACTTCGATCACGTCATGGGCACGGGCGAGGTCGCGGCCCGCACGGGCGCCGAGATCCTGATCCATGCCGACGACCGCTGGCTCTACGACAACGTGCCCATGCAGGCCCAGATGTTCGGGCTGTGGCGGCCCGGCGACCAGCCGCCGCCGCCGCCCACGCGCGAGCTCGCGGGCGACGAGGCGCTCGCCTTCGGGCGGCGCGAGGCGCGCGCGCTCCACACGCCCGGACACACGCCCGGCTCGCTCTGCTTCTTCCTCGAGCACGCCGGCGAGACCCCCATCGTGTTCGCGGGCGACACGCTCTTCCGCCGGTCGATCGGCCGCACGGATCTTTGGGGCGGGTCCCTCGAAGCCATCACCCGTTCCATCCGCGAGCGCCTGCTCACGCTGCCCGGCGCCACCATCGTCGTGCCCGGCCACGGCCCGGAAACGACGATAGAAGAGGAGCGCGCGGGCAATCCCTTCGTGCGACCGACGCCAGCCGCGGGAAATCGCTGAACTACATCCACCTACGTCCCGCCACACGGGCCTCCGGCCACCCTCATTTTCGCGCGCGAGACGCCCGGCAAATGGGGTTAAAGTTCGAGGCCATGGGCACGACACACGGATCGAGAAGGGTTTCGCGCGCGCTCTGCGTCCTCGCGACGTGCGGAGCGTTGGGTCTCATGGCCGCCTTCCCGGGCGCGGCCCACGCGAAGAAGCAGCACAAGCTCAAGATGGACCCGTCCGTTCCGGAGACGGCGGAGCCCGCGGGCCCCGTGCCGCCCGAGGCTGACGCCAACGGCCACGTCAACTTCGCCAACCCCCAGGCCGAGGGCCTGGGACGCGTCACCGTGAAGTCGAAATCGGGCGACAAGATCCAGGTTTACCTCGAGGGCCGCTACTTCGGCGACGCGCCCGTCACGGTCTACAGCGTGCCCAAGGGGGACTACATCGTCGAGGGGACGATCGTGGGCTCCGGCAAGCAGGTGAGCTCACCCGTGAGCGTGACCGAGAACGAAGAGGCCACGGTCGAGATCGGCGGCGCCAAGTCCGAGGCGCCCGCCGCGGTCGGCGGCAAGGGAGGCTTCATGGGGGGCGAGATCTCGCCGTCGCGCCTGCGCCTCGCGAAGATCTGCCTCATCGTGGGGGGCGTCGCGCTGGTTGGGGGCGTCGCCTTCGCCGTGCTGGAGAACAGCGCCGAGAACGACTACGAGAAGGCGGCGCCCGGCGATCACGCCACCCTCGACTCTATCTCGAGCCGCGGCCGCCGCGACGCCGCCCTTGCCGACCTGGGCTTCGCGCTCGCGGGCGTGGCCGTCGTGGGCGCCGTTATCGCCGGGTACCCGCTGTTCACGAAGCCGAGCGCCGAGAAGACCGAGGCGCCGGCGACGGCTTTCATGGCGCCCATGCTGGGCCACGGCGTGGCCGGCGGCGCGCTCTCTTTGCGTTTTTAGGCGTCGGCTACCGGCCGGAGCCTAGCGGCCGAGCTTCGCCGTGTCGATGAGGCGCACGCCGGCGGGCGGCGCCCAGCGGAAGGTCGTTTCGGGGATGTTCGTGTTCGTGCGGATGTCGCTGAACAGCAGGTCGTTGACGTTGCCCTGTTGGTCGGTGATGACGCTCTCGCGCACGTCGAAGGTCTTGGTGTCGACGACGAACAGGATCGTCTTGACCTGCGCCTGCGGCGTCTTCGGCGAGAGCGCCAGCACGTAGTCGCGCGGCGTGCCGTACGGCGTCTTCGGGTCGGCCTCGGCGATGTCGAACTCGGCCGCGAGCTTGCCCTGGCCCCCGAGGAAGGCCAACGCAGCCGGAAGCTGCGAAGACTTGAGATCCTGCTTGAAGGCCTGCTTGTCGTCGGGCTCGAAGAGCCAAAGCGTGTTGCCGTCGGCGAGATACATCTTCGGCTCGGGCTGCGCGTAGTTCCAGCGCATGCGGCCGGGCTTCTTCAGCAACACCTCGCCCGCGGAGCTCGTCTTGCGCGCGAACGCGGCGTTCGTGAGCGTCTGATTGAAGCGCGCGCGGAAGTCCTTGGCCGCGTCGTAGCGCTTCTGCACGTGCTCGACGACGTCTTTGACGGCGAGGCGCGTCGCCGGGGGGCCGATGGGCACCGTGGGCCCGGTGGCGCGCGCAGAGAAGGGCAGCGCGACGGCGGCGAGCCAGGCGACGGAGAGGAGCCGTTTCAACGCGCGCATTCGTCAACTATAGTCACGGACGCCTGAGGGGGACCCCTGATTCAGCTGGAGATGCGCGCCGCGAGCGCGATGCCGATCTGGCCGATCCAGTAGATGCCCATGGTGACGAACGAGGCGTGGCGCACGGGCCTCTTGAACTTGTCCCAGGCGAGCGTCGCGTCTGAGATGTAGAAGAGCACGGCGCCGCTCGCTGCGCAGAGCGCGGCCACGGGGTGCATGGGTCCGCCCAGCGTCCCTAGCGCCGTGCCGACCATGAGCGTGATGGCGACGGCGTAGAGGGCGACGGCCGGGCGCATCGAGCCCGCGGACCGCCAGAGGTTGGCGACCAGCAGCGCCGAGACGACGACGACGACGCCCGCCACGGGCGCGACGGGCCGCGCCGGCGCGCGCAGCGACCAGAACGCCGCCGCATAGAGGATCTGAGCCGTGAGGAAGGCCGACGTGCCCGCGAAGAAAGCGCGATCGCCTTCGACGACGAGGAAGGCGTCGCCGATGATCGAGAAGACGATGCCGAAGGCCACGAGCTTCTCGACGATGTAGGTCGGCGGCGCGCCCACGATGAGCAGCAGCGATGCCGTCGCCACCGGCTTGGCGAGCGCGAGGAGCCAGCGCCGGTTCGTCTCCTGGCCGACGATGGCGAGCGTCCCGAAGAGCCCCACGAGCGCGATGCCCAGCCACGCCGACGACACGATCGAGCCGAGGGAGATCTCCATGTTTGCTCGTCACCCCGCCTGTTGCAGGTACTCGCCGGGAGGCGCCAGCACCTCGCGCGGCTTGGCGCCGTTGGCGGCTCCCACGATGCCCTCTCGCTCCATCTGCTCGACGAGCCGCGCCGATCGATTGTACCCGATCTGCAGGCGGCGCTGGATGTAGGACACCGACGCCTGCCGCGTCTCGCAGACGATCGCGACGGCCTGATCGTAGAGCTCGTCGTGGAAGTCGTCGGCGGCGGCCTCCCCGTCGCCGTCGGCGTCCTCCGGGCGCGGCTTGAGGATGTCCATGTCGTAGACGGGCTTGGCCTGCGTCTTGAGGAAGTCGACGACACGGTGGACCTCGTCGTCCGAGAGGAAGGCGCCGTGAATGCGGCGGAGCTTGAGGCCGCGGTCCGAGAACAGCATGTCGCCGTTGCCGAGCAGCGTCTCGGCGCCCGAGGTGTCGAGCACCGTGCGCGAGTCGATCTTCGATGCGACCTGCAGCGCGATGCGGCTCGGGAAGTTCGCCTTGATGAGCCCCGTGATGACGTCGACGGACGGCCGCTGCGTCGCGAGGATGAGGTGAAGGCCCGCGGCGCGCGCCTTCTGCGCGATGCGCGCCACGCTCGTCTCGACATCCTTGGGCGCCACCATCATGAGGTCGGCGAACTCGTCGATGACGATGACGATGTAGGGCAGCTTGCGCGGGGGCGGCTCGACGGCGGCTTCGGCCTGAGCCTTGGCCGCGACGTCGGAGAGATCCTCGTCGCTGGGCGCCTCGGCCAGCACGACACCATTGGCGGCGCCGTCGTATTCTTGGAGAGAGATCTCGGAGTCGGCGTCGAGATCGACCTCCTGCTCGGTGCCGTCGGCGCCCGCGATGACGACGCGGATCTTCTTGGCGCCGCCCGCCGGCGCCTGCTTGGCGTCATGGCCCTTCTGAAGAGCCTCGACCTTGGCGTTGTAGCCGGCGATGTCACGCACGCCGGTCTTGGCGAGCAGCTCGTAGCGGCGCTCCATCTCGTCGACGGCCCAGCGCAGCGCGAGGTTCGCCTTCTTCGGGTCGGTGACGACCGGCAGCAAGAGGTGCGGGATGCCCTCGTAGATAGAGAGCTCGAGCATCTTGGGATCGACCATGATGAAGCGCACCTCTTCGGGTGACGCGTTGTAGAGGATGCTCGCGATCATGCCGTTGACGGCCACGGACTTGCCCGAGCCCGTCGTGCCCGCGACGAGCAGGTGCGGCATCTTCGCGAGGTTGACGCTCACGGGCGCGCCCTTGATGTCCTTGCCGAGGGCGACCTGCAGCTTCGATGTCGACCCCGTGAAGCACTCGTCCTGGAGGATCTCCTTGAGGTAGACCATCTCGCGCGTCTTGTTCGGCACCTCGACGCCCACGACGGCCTTGCCCGGGATGGGCGCGACGATGCGCACGGCCTGCGCCTCGAGGGCCATCGCCAGATCCTTCTCGAGGTTGGCGATCTTGCCCGTGCGCGTGCCGGGCGCGGGCGCGAACTCGTACATGGTCACGACGGGACCCATGTGGATCTCCTTGACCTTGCCGCGCACACCGTAGTTCGACATGGCCTGCTCGAGGCGCTCGGCCATGTCGTAGAGGGCCTGCTTGTCGGTGTCGTGCGCCTGCGGCGGCAGGTACTCGAGCATCTCGGTGCCGGGCAGCTGGTAGGCGCCGTTCGTGAGCTTGATGAAGCCGGGGCCGTCCGCCTGCGTCTGCAGGGGCCGCGGCTTCATGAGAGCGATCGAGACGCGCTCGTTCGGGGCGACGGCGGCCGGCTCGACGATGATGGGGCCGTCGCCGGGCCGCGGGGGCGGCGCCGACTCGAGCTCAGCGGCGTCGGCCGCGTCGACCTCGTCGGCGTGCATGGGCACGCCGTGCATGGCGACGAGCGGAAGCTCGACGCGTCTTTCGGGCTCGGCCGCGAGCTCCTCGCGCGCGTCGTCTTCCTCCGGCGCCGCGGCGGGTGGCTTCGCGATCTGCTCGACGGCCGCCATCTCCGCGAAGATGGCCGCCATCGCGGCGCGCTCTGTGTCCTTGCGTTGGGCCTCGTCGCGCGCGGAGCGCGCCTCGCCCACCCGCACGCCCTCGCTGACCTGCTCCCCGGCGAGGCCCGGGACGCCGTCGCGCGCCGTGGGCGCGGCGTCGTCCAGCTCGTCGGCGTCGGACAGGGCGTCGCGCGCGACGGCGCGGCGCTCGGCCTCGACGACCCTGATATCGAGGCTGCGCGCGCGCTCCTCGGCGCGCTCGGCCGCGGCGCGCTCGGCCTCGTCCCGCTCCGGGAAGGCGGCGCGCGTGACGCGCCAGGCGGCGCCCAGGCCGGCCGCGATGGCGCGCGCGCTGCCGCGCAGCGCCCACCCGAGCACGACGGTGACCTCCTGCAGGCGAATCTCGGTGACGAGCAGCAGCGCGACGACGAGCGCGGTCGTCGCGGCCAGCGCGGCGCCCAC
>DASXOE010000077.1:0-17281 GCA_036494575.1 Polyangia bacterium
CGTCGCGCCAAGGCGCCGAGCTGGAGCCGCGGATCGTCGCCGGGTCGCCCGCGGGCGCGCAGGGCGCTCTCGGGGAGGCCTTCCGCGCGGCCCGCGCGCCGTCACCGGCGCAGGGTAAAACGTGGCCAAAACGCCACAAAACCGGGGAGCGCTTCCAAACGGAAACGTTGACCCCGACGACCGAGTTGCCGAATAATGTCGGCGCGTCTTCTGCTGGTGGGGGGCTAGCGGACGGCGGGAGAAGGGAGCTCTCGTCTGAACCAGCCTCAGCGCATGTGTAACTTAGCTTTCAGGACCCGCGCCGGGTCAGCCACGAAACGCCGCGGCCTGGGGCGCGCGTGGGCGTTGGCCGTCGCGGCGGCGCTGAGCGCGACGGGCGCGACGGCGCGCGCCGCCGAGCTCGGAGGCGGAGACGGCGACGTTCCCCTCGACGTCCACGGCTTCGTGAGCCAGGGCGCGATCCTCTCGACGGGCAACAATTACCTCGCGAAGTCCAAGCGGGGAAGCCTCGAGTTCGCCGAGGTCGGTGTCAATTTCACGAGCCAGCTCACCGACCGCCTGCGCCTCGGTCTGCAGCTCTTCACGCACGACCTCGGGCCCGTGGGGAACTACGAGGCGCACGCCGATTGGTTCTACCTCGACTACCGATGGCGCGACTGGTTCGGCATCCGCGCTGGTCGCGTCAAGCTGCCGTTCGGTCTTTACAACGAGACGAGTGACATCGATGCCGCGCGCGTCGCGGTCCTGCTGCCGCAGTCGGTCTATCCCGTGTCGAACCGCGACTTCCTGCTCGCGCAGACCGGCGTCGAAATCTACGGCTACGTCGACCTCCGGGCGGCGGGAGCGCTCGAGTACCGCCTCTACGGCGGAACCATTTACGTCGACGTCTCTACCAATCCGGCCATCAGGGCCGTCGACGTGCCGTACGTCGCGGGTGGCCGCGCCATGTGGGAGACGCCGGTGCCGGGGCTGCGTCTCGGGGGCAGCGTGCAGGCCATTCGGCTCACCTTCCAGTTCGTCCCGATGATGGCCACGGCGCCCGCGAGCACAGGTCTGTCCGCGGTTCTCGGCGTCGGCTCGGCCGAATTCGTGCGCAGCAACCTCACGCTCGCGGCCGAGCTCGCCCAGTGGCGCGTCGGCATCGACGCCGCTGACCTAGCGGTCTTCCCGCCCGGGACCAAACGCATCACCGTGAGCGAACGTGGATATGTCTCGGCGACCTACCACGCCGCGCGTTGGCTTTGGCCCGGCGCCTACTACTCCGTGCTTTTCCCCGACGAAGCCAACGCGACCTTGAGTGGCGCCTCGAGGGACATGATGCACGACTTCGCGGGGACCCTGCGCTTCGACGTCAACGCGCACTGGCTCGTCAAGCTCGAGGGGCACTTCATGCACGGGACGGCGGGCCTCGACCCGACGCTCAACGACAACCGCTCGCTCGACGCGCTGACGCGCAACTGGGCCGTCTTCCTCGCGAAGACGACGGCATACTTCTGAGGCCACGATGCGCGCGGTCAGGCTCGGTGCCTTGCTGGTCGGCCTCATGGCGCCATGCGCGCTGCACATCGCTGCGTCATCTGCGGGGCCGGGAGTCTCGTTCCGCGTCGTCGTCAACCCGAGCAACCCGTCGAACGCCGTCGAGCGGCGCTTTCTCGCCGAAGCGTTCCTCAAGAAGACGACGCGCTGGGCCGATGGGAGCACCATCCGGCCGGTCGATCTGAACGGTGAGTCACCCGTTCGGCAGAAGTTCTCCGAGGACGTGCTCGGCCGGTCCGTGGTGGCCGTGAAGAACTACTGGCAGCAAATCGTGTTCTCGGGACGGGATCTGCCGCCGCCCGAGCTCGACACCGACGATGAGGTCGTTCGCTACGTCGCCAAGCACGACGGCGCCATCGGATACGTATCGGGCGTTGTCAACGTCGAGCATGTCAAGATCGTCACCGTGAGGTGATGGGCATGCGGGTCACGATTCGAACCAAGCTCGCGGCCATCGTCGTCGCCGCGGTGCTGGCCCTCGTCGTCCTCATCGTGGGGACGAACCTCATCGCGAACCGCATGCAGGCCGAGCTCGACACGATCCAGGGGCACTATCTGCCGAAGATGGATCTGGGGCCACGCCTCGAGGCCGACTTCGAGCGCGCCCGGCGCGCGTTTCAGGACGCGGTCGGGTCGCACGATCTCGACGCCGTCAATGAGGCGCGCGATCGCAAGGCCGCCATCCTCGACGAGCTCGCTGCGGCGCGCGACTTCCTCGATCCCGCGCAGGCGACGGCGCTCCGCGAGGCCATCGAGGGCTATTTCGCGACAGCCTTCGACGTGTCTCACCGCCTCGTGAGCGGCGAGACCGGAGAGGCGCTCGTGGGCGCCATGGCGGCCATGCAGGCGAAGCAGGCCCTCGCGGCGGACCGCCTGAAGGTCGCGACGCGCCTCGACCGTGGCGAGCTGCGCGAGGCCTTTGCGACGATCGCGCGCACCCAAACCACCGTGGGACGGGTGCGCCTCGTGCTCAGCTCCGCCTGTCTCGCGCTCGTGATTTCGCTGGCGATTTGGTTGGGGAGCGGTGTGCTCCGGTCACTGGGCGTCGTCGACGACGGTCTGCAGCGCTTCGGGAAGGGGGACTTCGCCCGTCCCATCGACGTCGTGAGCCGCGACGAGCTCGGGGACGTCGCCGTGCAGGCCAACCAGATGGCCGACAGCTTGCGCCAGCTCATGGCCGAGCGCGACCGACGCGACTGGCTCAAGAACGCCCAGGCCGGCCTCGTGCGCGAGCTGCGCGGGGAGCTCGAGCCCGAGGAGGTCGCGACGCGGGCCGTCCGCTTCCTCGCGCGCGCCGTCGAGGCTCCGGCCGCCGCGCTCTACACGGTCGACGTCGACGGCTCCTTTCGGCTCGCCGCGGAGCACGCATTGGCGCCCGTGGGCGGCGGCGCGCCGGCGAGGTTTCGCAAGGGCGAGGGGCTGGTCGGCCAGGCGGCGCTGCAGGAAGACTTGACGGTCGTCAGCGACGTACCGCCCGACTATCTGCGCGTCCGGTCGGGCACCGGCGAGGGCGCGCCGGGGTCGATCGTTCTCGTGCCGCTGCCCCACGCGAGCCGCGTCGTCGGCGTCCTCGAGCTCGCGATGTTCAAACCGTGGTCAGAGGGCGCGGCCGAGCTCGTTTCTTCGGTGCGCGACACGCTCGCCATCGCGATCGTGGTCGCGCGCGCGCGGGCCGCGACGCGCGAGCTCCTCGCGGCGACGCAGCGCCAGGCCGAGCGGCTCGCGGCGCAGGAGGAGGAGCTGCGGGCGAACAACGACGAGCTCGCGGCGCAGGAGGAGGAGCTGCGGACGGCCAACACGGACCTGTCGCAACAGACGGAGGAGCTCGAGGCCCAGCGGCAGACGCTCGCGCAGCGCAACGCCGAGCTCGACGAGGCGCGCGTGCGCCTCGAGCAGCGCGCCGCCGAGCTCACGACGGTGAGCGCCTACAAGTCGCAGTTCCTCGCCAACATGTCGCACGAGCTGCGAACCCCGCTCAACAGCATGCTCCTGCTCTCGAACCTTCTCGCCGAGAACGAGGAGGGAAGGCTCACGCCGCGCCAGGTCGAGTTCGCGCGCACGATCTTCTCCGCCGGCAAGGATCTCCTCGCGCTCATCAACCAGGTCCTCGATTTGGCCAAGGTCGAATCGGGCCGCCAAGAGATCGAGATCGGCCCGGTGCCCCTCGCCGACCTCGCCGAGCGTGCCCGTCGGGTGTTCACGCCGCTCGCGCGCGACAAGGGCCTGACTTTCGCCGTCACGGTCGCGGGCGGGCTGCCCGACGCGATCCCGACCGACCGTCGGCGCGTCGAGCAGATCCTCACGAACCTGCTCGGCAACGCCATCAAGTTCACCACGAAGGGCGAGGTGGCGCTCCGGATCGAGCCCGCGGGCGCGGACGCGCGGTTTCGCCGCTCGGACGTCGACCCGGACGGATTCATCGCGTTCGTGGTGTCCGACACGGGCCTCGGCATCGCCCCGGAGGATCACGAGCGCGTCTTCGCACCCTTCGAACAGGTCGACGCGGCGGCCGATCGACGGTACGGGGGCACGGGCCTCGGTCTCGGTATCGCCCGCGAGCTGACGGCCCTGCTCGGCGGTGAGCTGCAGCTGCGGAGCATGTTGGGCCTCGGAAGCACGTTCACGTGCTTCTTGCCGCGTAGGGCCCCCGCGCAGCTCGCTGCGGCCGCGAATCCGGCCAGGGCGGCCATCGCGGAGCCCAGCGGCGCCCACGGCGGGCGGGACCAGTCGCCCGCGGCGTCGTCCTCGAAGTCGCTCGCCCCCAGCACCGCGGCGCCTGGGCCGGGTGAGCCATTCCTCTTGCTCATCGAGGACGATCCAGTTTTCGCCGCGACCTTCGGCGAGGTCATCGAGGGACAGGGCTTCACCTACGTGCTGGCGCCGAACGGCCAGACTGGTTTGCGCATCGCGCGCGAGCGGCGTCCTGCGGGCATCATCCTGGACGTCCGGCTCCCCGACATGGACGGTTGGCGCGTCATGGAGAAGCTGCGCGCCGACCCCAACACGGCCGCGATTCCCGTGCACTTCATCTCGGCGCTCGACGCGTCCGAGCGTGGGCTCGCCATGGGCGCCGTCGGTTACCTCACGAAGCCGGTCACGCGCCGTGATCTCGTGAGCGTCATCGAGTCGCTCGTGCCGCGCGCGGGGGAGCGGTCGGCCCGCTTCCTCGTCGTCGAAGACGATGCCTTCACCGCGGATTCCATCGTGCGCGTGCTCGAGGCCGAGCGCCTCGAGACCCGCCGCGTCTCGAGCGCTGAAGCGGCGCTGGCCGTGCTGTCGCGCGAACGCTTCGACTGCATGATCCTCGATCTGTCGCTGGCCGACATGAGCGGCCTCGATCTCCTTCAGGCGCTCCGCGAGCAGCAAGGCGGGGCGTCACCGAAGGTCGTCGTCTACACCGCGCGCGCGCTCAGTCGGCCGGAAACGAAGGCGCTCGAGGCCTATGCCGAGGCGATCGTGCTCAAGGACGGCTCGTCCGTCGAACGCCTGCTCGACGAGGTGCGCTTGTTCGTGCGCCGATTCCAATCCGGCCCAGGGCGGGACGGCGCACCATCTCGGGGCCTCGAGGCAGTGCCCCCCGACGTGCGCTTCGAGGGGCGCAAGGTCCTCGTCGTCGACGACGACATGCGGACGGTCTACGCGCTCTCGGCGACCTTGCGCTCGAAAGGCATCGAGGTCGTCGTCGCCGACACAGGCAAGGCGGCGCTC
Organism: Polyangia bacterium; assembly: GCA_036494575.1. Lineage (GTDB taxonomy): Bacteria > Myxococcota_A > Polyangia > Fen-1088 > Fen-1088 > DASZFV01. The sequence continues at coordinate 5,245 of DASXOE010000077.1, forward strand.
GAGGCGCTCGAGGCGCGGGCCGACATCGAGATCGTGCTCATGGACATCATGATGCCCGAGATGGACGGCTACGAGGCCATGCGCCGCATCCGCGCCGACGCGCGTTTCGGTGCGCTGCCCATCATCGCCCTCACGGCCAAAGCCATGAAGGGCGACGCCGAGAAGTGCGTCGAGGCGGGCGCGAGCCGCTATCTGCCGAAGCCCATCGACGCCGACCGCCTGCTGGCGCTCATCGCGACCTGCCTCGGCGGGGCGGGGGAGGCGCGCGCTCGTGGCTGAGCTCGCGGCCGCTCCGCCGGGCGCGTCCCCCCAGGACGACGTCACGACCATCGAGGTGCGCCTGCTCCTCGAGGCGATCTACGAGCGCTACGGCTACGATCTGCGCGGCTACGCCGCCGCCTCGATCGGACGGCGCGTGCACGTCGCGCTCGCGCGCTCCGGCCTGACGGACCTCGGAGCCCTCCAGCACCGCGTGCTCACCGATCCCGACGCGTTCGCGCGCGTCCTCGGCGATCTCACGGTCCAAGTGACCGGGCTCTTCCGCGACCCTGACTTCTATCGCGCCATCCGCGAGCGCGTCGTTCCGATGCTGCGGACCTACCCGCTCATCAATGTTTGGCTCGCGGGTTGCTCGACGGGCGAGGAGGCGTATTCGATGGCCATCCTGCTGCGCGAGGAAGGGCTCTACGAGCGATCTCAGATCTACGCGACCGATCTGTCAGCCGCGGCCATCGCACGAGCGAAGGAAGGCGTCTTCCCGGCCGAAGATCTCGCCGCCATCGTCGCCGGGTACGGTCGCTCCGGCGGCGGCGATACGCTCGAGGCCCACGCGACCGTGGCGTACGGACAGCTCGCCATCAAGGAGTCGCTGCGCCGCAACATTCTCTTCTTCCAACACGACCTCGTGTCGGATCACGTCTTCGGCGAGATGCAGGTGGTCTTTTGCCGAAACGTGCTCATTTATTTTGGGCGCGCGCTGCGCGATCAGGTCATGCGCAAGCTCTGCGGGAGCCTCTGCTCGGGCGGGTTTCTTTGTTTGGGCGCGAGCGAGCGCATGGGGGCTGACGGCCGCGAGCCCTTCAGCGAGCTCGCGCCCAACGAGCGCATCTACCGACGAACGGGGGCGCCGTGAATCCCGAGCTCGCGGAGCGTCCCGCGGTCCTCATCGTCGACGACGTCGAGGCGAACCTCGTCGCGCTCGAGGCGCAGCTCGCGAGCCTCCCCTGCGACATCGTGCGCGCGCGCTCGGGCAACGAAGCCCTCCGGCAGCTGCTGCGCCGGGAGTTCGCCGTCATGCTGCTCGACGTGCAGATGCCCGAGATGGACGGGTACGAGGTCGCGCGCCTCGCGCGAGACAACCGGGCGACGCGGGACATGCCCATCGTCTTCGTGACTGCCATGCACGAGACCGAGGAGAACCTCCTGCAAGGCTACGGCAGCGGCGCCATCGACTTCTTGTTCAAGCCCATCAACGCGCAGGTCCTCAAGAGCAAGGTGCAGGTCTTCCTCGAGCTGCACGTCGGTCGGCGGCGGCTCCTGGGCGAGATCGCGGCCCACAAGCGCACGCTCGCCGAGCTCGAGGCCTTCAACTACTCCGTCTCGCACGATCTGCGCGCGCCGCTGCGCCCGCTCGACGGCTTCTGCGCCGTGCTCGAGGACGACTACGGCGCCGCGCTCGACGACAAGGCGCGTGACTACCTGCGCCGCATCCGCGCCGCCGCGAAGCGCATGGGCGAGCTCATCGACGATCTCCTCGAGCTCTCCAAGGTGAGCCGCGCGCAAGTGCGCCGCCAGTCCGTCGATCTGACGCCCATGGTTCAGGCCATCGTGGGCGAGCTGCGCGAGCGCGAGCCCGCGCGCGACGTCGAGCTCGTCGTCCCCGTGGCGCTCGAGGCGCGCGGAGACTCGCGGCTCTTGCAGGTCGCCCTCGAGAATCTGCTGCGCAACGCCTGGAAGTTCACGCGGCAGCGCCCCGGTGCGCGCATCGAGGTGGGCGTCGCGCGCGCCGAGGAGGCCGTCTATTTCGTAAAGGACGACGGCGTCGGCTTCGACCCGAGCTTCGCGTCGCGCCTGTTTCAGCCATTCCAACGCCTCCACAAGGCGTCGGAGTTCGAAGGCACGGGCATCGGGCTCGCGATCGTGAGCCGCATCGTCACGGGCCACGGCGGACGAATTTGGGTCGATGCGTCGATGGGCGGCGGCGCGCGGTTCTCGTTCACGCTCGAACCGCCGCGCAAGACCGGGCTCGGCGGGACCCCCTAACGGCCAGCCCTCGGCGGTCCCACGCGCTCGCCCGAACGCGTCATTACCCCTACCTGGAGCGTGACCGCTGGGGCTTGTCCGCGGGGTCTTTCGCGAGTATCTTAGAGTCCGATAGTGAGAATCAATCTCAACATCAACACGCACGGGCGCAACGTCAACGTCGGACCGTGGGTGGCCGTCGCTCTCCTCGCTGGCGGTCTCTTCGCTGGATGCGCGGCGCGCCTTCCCGAGCCGAACGCCGCCGACGCCGTGCGCGCCGCGCAGGCGTGGCCGGGCACGACGGTGGGCGATCTGCACCGCGGCAGGCAGCAGTACGTCCAGCGTTGCTCGGGGTGCCACGGGCTCATCGATCCCCATCGGGTCGAGGCGGCGCGCTGGCCGGGCTTCGTGAAAGAGATGTCGGGCCGGCTCAAGCTCTCCGGCGACGACGTCGCCGACCTGACGCGCTACTTGGTCGTCGCCTCGCAGTCGCCGCAGACGCTCTGACGCGCCCTCGCGTCGGCCACCAGCGACGGGCGACCGTGCCGAGAGGACGTGGCACACAAGCTGCTTTGCTGCGTGCCCATGACACCAGCGACGGAGATTTCCGCGCCGAGTCGACCAAAGCGACGGATGAGGATGAGCCTCGCGCGCCGCAACGAATTCGTCACGCGTTACTACCACTGCATCGCGAAAGTCGCGAAAATCCTGCTCCGGCGACTCCCGCCGTCGACGGACCTGAGCGATTTGATGTCCGCGGGGGCCCTCGGGCTCATCGAGGCGGCCGGGCGCTTCGATCCGGCGCGCGGAGAGAGTTTCGAAGCTTTCGCCCGGATCCGGATCCGCGGCGCCATGTTGGACGACATCCGCGTACGCGACAGCATGTCGCGCGACATGCGGCGCACCTGGCGGACCATCAATCGCTCGACGAGCGTCCTCACGCAGAGGCTCGGGCGCACGCCCTCCGAGCAAGAGGTGGCGGACGAGCTCGGGCTGTCCCTCGATGAGCTGCGCCGGCAGCGCGCGCTGCTCGACGGGGCGCGCGTCATCGGTCTAGACGACGCGGGCGCCGACCTGCTCGAGCGGGTCGCCGACCAGAGCGCCGACGATCCCCAGGAGCTCGCGGCGCGCCGCGAGCTGGTCGACCGGCTCGCGAGAGACATCGCGGCGCTGCCGCCCCGCATGCAGCAGGTCCTGTCACTCTATTACCGCGAGAGCTTGAGTCTGCGCGAGATCGGGCTCGTCCTCGGCGTCACGGAGTGCCGCGTCTGTCAGATCCACGGCGAGGCGACGAAGCGGCTGCGCGTCGCACGCCGCGGAGACGGCGAAGCCCGGGAGGCGGCTTGATGGAGGGCGCTGCCCCGCATGGGGCCGCGATCGACGAGCAGCAAACGGGTGCGCGCGTGCTGCTCGTCGACGACGAGCCCGTGATCGCGCGCAGCCTGGCCCGCACCTTGAGCGCCGCGGGCCACGTCGTCTCGACGGCGTGCAGCGGGAAGGAGGCCGTCACGCTCCTGGCCTCTTCGAAGTTCGACGTGGTCCTGAGCGACATCCGGATGCCGGGCATGGACGGACTGACGCTGTTGCGCGAGATCCGCGCCAAGGACCTGGACGTCCCCGTCGCCTTCATGACTGGAAGCCCCGCCCTCGAGACGGTCATCGAGGCCATGGAGCACGGCGCGTTCAGGTATCTGATGAAGCCCGTCGACGGCAAGGAGATCGTCGAGCTCGTCGAGCGCGCGTCCCAGCTCCACAAGTTCGCCCGCGTCCGCCGCGACGCGGCCGACGCGCTCGGCAGCAAACGCATCGGTGATCGGGCCGGGCTCGAGGCGCGTTACGCCTCTGGCGTCGACAAGCTCTGGATGGCAATGCAGCCCGTCCTGTCGTGGCGCAACCGTTCTGTCTATGCCTTCGAAGCGCTCCTACGCACCGACGAGCCCACGCTGCGCAACCCGATCGACTTCCTCGACGCCGCCGAGCGCCTCGGCTGCGCGCGCGAGCTCAGCCGCATCATCCGGCGGCGGATCGCGGGCGTGATGGCGGGCGTGCCCACGTCGGCGAAGGTGTTCGTCAACCTCCACCCCTCCGACCTCGTCGACGAGGAGCTGTCGGCGCCCGACGGCGCGCTCACGGCCTACGCCCCGCGCATCGTCCTCGAGGTCACGGAGCGCGCGGCTCTCGACAAGGTGTACGGGCTCGCCATCGCCGTCGCGCGCCTGCGCGGGCTCGGGTTTCACATCGCGCTCGACGATCTGGGCGCGGGCTACGCCGGCCTGTCCAGCTTCGCGCTGCTCGAGCCGGACATCGTCAAGGTGGACATGTCGCTCGTGCGCGGCATCCACACCTCGCCGATGAAGCAGAAGCTCTTCCAGTCCTTCACGACGTTGTGCCGCGATCTCGACGTCGAGCTCGTCGCCGAGGGGGTCGAGGTCGCCGAGGAGCGGGACTGCCTCAGCCGCCTCGGTGGCGACCTCTACCAGGGTTACCTCTTCGCGCGGCCGGCGCGCGGGTTTCCGGCGCCGGCCTTCTGATCTTCCACCTGGCTCTTACTTGGCCTCGCTCGTGTGGCACTGGTAGCAGCCGAACCCGGTCGGCGTCTGCGGGGTCCACTCGGGCAACCCGAGCAGCTCGGCCACCTTCGGCTTCACGACGGTGCCCATGAACTTCACGGCGTCGGGCTTCTTCTGCTGGAGCGCCATGAAGCCGGCGCGGTCCGTCGGCGCCGGCAACTTGGGCAGCTTGGGGTTGGGCATCTTGAACTTGCCGTCGGTCGCGCCCTCGCCGTGGCAGGTCGCGCAGGAGAACTTCTTGTAAGCCTTGGCGTCGTAGGCCTGGAAGGCTTTCTTCATCTCCGGCAGCACCGTCGTCTTCATGTACTTCTTCTTGTCGGCCGTGCTCATGTGAGCCCAGTCGATCTTCTTCGCCCCGGCGGCGGGCGCGGCAGAAGGCGCCGCCATGGGCGGCCCCGCGTCGGCCGCAACGGCGACTGTCGTGCCGGAGAGCGAGAGTGACAAGCACGCGAGTGAAACGAGGGAAGCGATCTTCATGGATATTCGGCTCCTCCAAATGGTGAGACGGCGGGCCCCCGGCGCGCCTTGGCCCCTCAGATGCCAGGACCACGCGTCGGGTTACAGATCTGCGAAGCAAGGAGGCGCGGATCGGGTATCGTGAGCCCGTGGGGGCGAATTCGTCGTGAGCGACGAGGCCACGGCAGTGGATGACGTCGGCGAGCCGTTCAGCGCGTCTTCGCCGTGGACGGGCGAGGCGCGGGCCCTGCTCGAGCGCGCCATCGAGCGACACGGCGGTTGGGCGGCCTGGCGGCGCACGGGCGGCGTCGCGCTGACGCTGCGATCGCTCACGGGGCTCGTGCCGCGGTGGAAGGGCGTGGACGACACCTTCCCGATGCCGAAGCGGGCCGACGTCTGGGCCCGCCGTGGCCTCGTCGTGATGCACGACTTCCCCGCAGTCGGCCGGCGCGGCGTATTCGCGGCCGGGCAAGCTCAAATCCTCGAAGGCGAGATCCTCCTCGAGGCGCGCGCCGATCCGCGCGCCTCGTTCGCCGGATTTCGGAAACACCGGCGCTGGGCGCCCCTCGACGCGCTGTATTTCTTCGGCTACGCCCTCGCGCACTACCACTCGCTGCCGTTCTCGCTCACGGCGGCGCGGCCGCTCGGCGTCCGGCGCGCCCGCTCCGCCGGCCGCACGCTCACGGGCGTGACCGTCGAGCTGCCGCCGACCCTCCACACCCACTGCCGCCGCCAGACCTTCTTCTTCGACGCCGAGGGCCTCTTGTGCCGTCACGACTACGTCGCCGACATCATCGGGTGGTGGGCGCGTGGCGCGCACCACTGGGAGGACTTGGTCGAGGTGGACGGGATCCCGATCGCCCGTCGGCGGCGCGTCGTGGCGCGCTTGGGCAGGCTCGAGCTCCCTTCGGTCGCCCTCGACGCTCGCTTCGGCGACGTCGCCCCGCTCGGGGGCGCCGCGCCGCAACGGCCTCGCCTCGTCCTCATTTGAAAAGCGCGACCCCGGACCGGCGCCTTCGTCGCGCCAGATTTCTGACGCGAGCGCCGCCCTGAACGCATGGGGTCGGCCTCGCAGGTTCAGTCCCATCGCCAGTCCGCCGATGGGAGATTCGGGGGGAGATCTGGGCCAAATCGGAGGGGCGATGTCCAAGGCCACTGCTGAAGATTGGAAGCGATACTACGCCGTCGCGGCGCGCAAGCGTCGCGCGTGCGGCGGTGATCCGTTCACGAACTACATCAAGCGGAGATCGTCGCAACAGAAGGCCCTCTTCATCGGGTCCAGCCTTTTCCTCGCGGGGCTCGTGACCGTCCTTTACTCCGTCCTCACGAGCTAGGAGCCCGTCTGCGTAAGACGCAACGGGCTCACGTCGCGGACGGACAGCCTACCCTGCCACCCCTCCCCCGCATTCGGCGTGACGTCTAGCCCGAGACGGCTCGGCGGAAACGCCGGTTTCGAAACCGAGGGTTCCGCCCCGCGCGCTCGCCTAGAGAGACTTGAGAAAGGCCACGAGCGCGGCGCGGTCGGCCGCCGGGAGCGCCACGACGGCCTTCTTGACGTTCTCGGCCTCGCCGCCGTGCCAGAGGACCGCTTCGAGGAGCGTGCCGGCGCGGCCATCGTGCAGATAGTGGCAAGGGCCGTTGTCCGGGGCCGGATTCATCGTCTGGTCGGCCTGGAAGCCCGCGGCGACCTCGTCACAAAGCCCGATCGTCCACAGGGGAGGCGTGCGCCACATGGCGGCGGTCGCCGCGAACTCCCCTTGCGGGTTGTCGTCGGCCAGGTCCGGTCCCATGTCGTGGAGCAGCAGGTCGGAGTAAGGGTGGATGACCTGATTTTGTAGCTCGAGAAACGGCGTCGCCGTGCCCGTGTGCTGGTTCGGTTGGTGGCAGGTCACACAGCCGAGCTGGGTAAATAGCCCCTCGCCGCGCACGACGTCGGCGTTCGCGAGGTCGCGCCGCGCCGGCACGCCGAGCGTGCGCATGTAAGTCACGAGCTTCGCGAGATCGTCGTCGGAGAGCTCGGGCGTAGGCTTGTCGGCCGCCGCGCATTCGGCCTGCGCGGAGCCGCAGTCGTGCTTCGGAAAGACGCTCGTCGTGACGCCCATGTCGAGGTTGAGGGCCTCGGCGACCTGCATGCGGACGCTGGCCTTCGAGGCCTTCCAGCCCAGGCGGCCGAGCTTCATCGTGCCGTCCTCGGGATCGAAGACCAGGTTCGGCACGCCCTTGATGCCGTCCTGGTTGCAATCCGTCGGGTCGGCGTGGGCGAGGATGTCCGCCTCGGGGATGGCCTCGAGCAGACCGAGGCCCACGAGGGGACGCGCCAGGCGCACCGAGGGGTTGGCCGGCGGGCCCGCCGCCATGTTCTGGAACGTCGTCGTCGGCTTGGTGAGCGTGTAAGGCGCGCCGTCCGCGAACGCGCCGGTCACCGTCGTCGTCGTGAAGCTCGCCGAGCCCTCGGCGGCGACGCTGCCGAGCCCGTGGTTCTGCAGCTGCTTGCCGTAGTTGGGATCGGGGAGGTTGCCGCCGTGGGCGTCCTTGCCCGCGCCCGCGAGCTTGACCACGATCGAGTCGAAGGCGACGCCGGCCGCCGGCGCCACGCCACGGTTGTTGTGCGAGTGGCAGCCTTCGCACGCGAGCTGGTTGTAGAGCGGGCCCGCCAGGTTGGCGTGGACGGCGACCTCCTCGGGAGTCAGGCCGTTGTTGACCTCGATGTGCTGACCCGTCGAGAAGTCGGTGTGGAAGAGGCGCCGCCCCTGCACGAAGCTCTGAGTGTTCTCGCCGAGGATGGCCGGGCTCATCTGCGAGAGGTAAAGGTCGTGTCGCTGCCGCAGGTAGGGCTGCGTCATCGAGCCGGCCGACCACCCCGATTCCACCGGGCCCTGCCGATCCGCCAGCGTGCCCGCCGCGATGGCCTTCAGGATGGGCCCGTCCGGCGAGCAGTCGTAGGGCTTGGCGAACGCGCCCTCCATGCCGAAGGGCACCGACATCGTGCAGTCCTCGTTCGCCGGCGTGACGATGCCTTTGCCGACGACGTAGCGGAACGAGTCGGAGTAGTAGTTCGCCTGCGTGTAGCAGTTGTTGTCGAAGGGCGCTCCATTGAGCGTGCACCCCTTCGGCAGCGGGAGGATGTTGCTCACGTGGCTGCCCATCGCCGACGGGTAGCGCGCGAGGAAGATGCCGAACTCGACCTGCAGCTGGTCGCCCATCTGGATGGCGCGACGGTCGCGATCGTTCCGGCCGATGACGTAGCTGTACTTCGTCGTGTCACAGGTCGGGCCGTTTGGATCGGCGCAATTCGTGGGCAGCACGTTGTGCGCGGCGCCGCCGGCGTTGGTCGCAAAGGCGTTGCCGTCGATGCCGCCATAAATCTTCCAGGCGCGGATGTTCAGATCGGCGCCTCCCTGCTGCAGGCTCGCCGACATCTGCGGGCTGTAGTACTGGTCGGCGACCGCCAAGAACGTCACGGTGATCGTGGACCCGCCCGCCGGGATGCTGTCGTCGAGAACGTACGAGAACGTCCGGTCCTCGAAGTAATGGTCGTGATAGATCGCGAACGAGTCTTCCATCTCGTGGCGGAAGCGCACGCGGCCCGCGCCCCGGAAGATGAGGTGCTTCGACGTCGCGTCGACGTAAGAGACGGGCATCGCCGGCGTCGACGTCGGCGTGAAGAGGGGCGTATACGACAACGCCATGCCCGAGCAGGCGCCTAGGTTGGCGCTCGACATGCCGTTCGCGTCCGGGCACGTCGTCGCGCCGGCCGGAGCGCCGGCCTTGAAGTATTCGTAGATTTTCTGCACGTCCCCGTCGGCCATCTGCTGCGCCGTGAACGGAGGCATGAGCGTCCCGCCTTGGGGCGTGCGCACCTGGCCCAGGAAGGCCGTCGCCGTCCCTTCGGCGCTGGCCGCGTACGTGAAGAGGTTGGGCACCGCCGGGTTGCCCGACGGGCCGAAGGCGCTGTGGCAGGAGCCGCAGAGCGGGTAGAAGCTGGCCGGGAGCTGAGGCGCGCTCGCGTCGCCCGCCACGCAGGGACCGGCGGGAGCCGTGCCGGCGGTCCCCGTCGGGCTTCCGCCGCCGGCTTCGGCGACCGGGCCGGTGCCGGCCTTCCCGGTTCCGACCCCGGCCACTCCGCCGGTCGCTCCGCCGCCAGCGCCGCCCGCCGCCGCGCCGCCGCGGCCGCTTCCCGCGCCGCAACCCGCCGCCCACAGCGCGCACACCGCGAGCAGCACGGCAGACACCCGCAAACCTCGGCCGCGACGCGAGGCGACGTTCGGGACGCGGGGGCGAAGCGAAAACATTTTGAAGACCTCCGACAGGGGGAGCACGGTTCTCGAGAGCTGAGGACGACCCGGCCCCACGCGCCCGAACGTGCCGGATCTTGTTATTGGAATAGAGTCGGCCAGCAAGCCAGAACTTCCCGCCGGCTGTGCGTTTGCCGGGGCTCGAGCGCAACGGCCGACACACATGTCGGATGCGCGGCCCGACCAGTGCGCCGCGGAGAAAGTCATCGACGGCCTCGGGGCCGGCCTTGATGCGCGCCGCGGCGGCTCGCGGCAACGGCCGTCGCCAGTCGCGGCGGCGCCGTGCATCGGCAAGGCCCCGAGCGCAACACGGCGATCGGGTCGCTGGATATCTTTCCGCGCGATTCGAGAGTGTCGAGAGGGCGCTGGGTCACGGCTGCGCTCCGCCTTACTTATTGAAAGGATCCAAATGTCCCAGACTCATTTTTCACGACTCTTCAACGGCGCCGCGATTTGCTTCGTCGGCGGCGTGCTGGCCTGCTCGAGCTCATCGCCCTACAAGGCGCCTCCCGGGACCACGGGTGGCGCAGGCTCGACGGGGACGAGCGCGGGCACGGCCGGGACGGGCGCGGCCGGGACAGGCGCGGCGGGCAGCGCCGGCAGCGCTGGCTCGGCAGCGGGCGGCACCGGCACGGCGGGCGACAGCGGCGGCGACAACGGTGGCTCGACGGGCGCGGCCGGCGATTCGAGCACGGGCGCTGCGGGCACGAGCTCGCCCCCGGTCGACAGGTCGATCACGACCTCGGCGCTTCCGGTCGCGGTGACGGCGTACTGGTATCCGTCGGGTTGGGACGGTGACCCGGCCACGGTGAGCCAGTTCACGGCCAAGCCGGCCCCCATCACGATCGAGGATCAAACGACGACGAAGCCGACGACGGGGCCCTGCGCGAACCGCGTCGCGGGCGCCGTCGGCGACTGCTTCAAGATCACGTACACGCCCGTCGCCGCCGACGGCGGCTCGACCCACGCTTCAGTCGGGCTCATCCCCGCCATTCCGAACGATGGCCGGCCGAGCTTCGATCCGACAGTGGCCCCGCACGTGCCCCCGGGCGCCATGAAGATGACGGCGCAGGTCGCGGGAGACGTGGGCGGCGAGGCAGTGACTTTCAATCTTTGGGGAACGGACCAAATCGACCTGTTCACGCCGACGCTCCCCGCGGGCCAGGCCTGGCAGAAGCTCTCGCTTCCGCTCACGGGCGTCGCCTACGACAAGGTGCAGTCGCCGTTCGGCTGGTACTCGGCGAGCACGACGCCGATCGTCTTCTATTACGACGACATCCGCATCGACAACGCGCCGTAGCGGGTTTGGCGGCCGCGCGCGCGGGTTGTATACAAGGCCCGTGGAAGCGGGGCGGCGCATCGGCAAATACGTCCTCGACCGACGGATCGCCGTGGGCGGCATGGCCGAGGTCTGGGCCGCCCACGCCGAGGGGCGCGAGGGCTTCGTCAAGCCGGTCGCGCTCAAGTTCATCCTCGAGTCGTTCTCGGGCGATCCCGAGCTCGAGCGATTGTTCGTCAACGAAGCGCGCATCGCGGCACGCCTGCAGCACGCGAACCTCGTCACCGTATTCGACTTCGACAAGATCGACGCCGACGGCGAGCGCGGCGTCGCGGGTCGCTACTACCTGGCGATGGAGCGCGTCGAGGGGCAGGACCTGCGACGCCTCTTCGAGGCGGCCCGCCGCGCGGGCTACGTCTTCCCAACGGGCGTCGCGCTCTACGTCGCGGGCGAGGTCCTCAAGGCCTTGCGCTACGTGCACGACAAGCGCGAGGGCGGCGCCGCGCTCGGCCTCGTCCATCGGGACGTCTCGCCGCACAACGTGCTCGTCGGGTCCACGGGCGAGGTCAAGCTCTCCGACTTCGGAATCGCCAAGGCGCGCGAGCACAGCGCGCGAAGCACGAAGTCCGGCAGTCTGCGCGGCAAGATCGCCTACGCCTCACCCGAGCAGCTCGCGGGCGGCCTCGTCGATCACCGCACCGACCAGTTCGCCGCGGGGGTCACCATCTGGGAGATGTTCGCGGGGCGCAAGCTGTTCGACGGCGTGAGCGATCTCGAGATCATCGGCAAAGTCGCTCGCTGCGAGATCCCCCGGCTCGGCGACCTCGAAGGGAGGCGCGACGTGCCGCCGGCCGTGGAGGCGGTCGTGCGCCGCATGCTCGCGCCCGAGCCGGGCGCGCGGTTTCGGACGACGGCCGAGGCCTTGTCGGCCGTGCTCGCGCTGCCGAGCTATTCGCCCGACGGGGCGCCGCTCGGCGAGCTCGTGCGCGCGCTCTTCACGCCGTCGGGCGCGGGACTTTCGCAGACGGTGCCTCTGCAGCTCGTCGATCCGGCGCGCGCGGCGGGCGCCCCCACGCGAACCATGGACGAGGGCGTTCCGGTCGCCACGAGCGCCGCGGCCAAGACGCCGACGCGGGTCGCGAAGCGAAAGAGCGAGGCGCTGGCCCGGTCACCAGCCGCCGCGCCGCCGGGAGGCG
>DASXOE010000078.1:0-11574 GCA_036494575.1 Polyangia bacterium
ATTCCGCCGTATTTTCGCGGAGGTTCTGGTAGTATGGCCGGCTTCTAGGAGAGGAGCCCGATGGCCGAGCGCATCCTGTTGTGCATCGAACCCGACAGCGCGACCGTGGACGTGATCCGTCGCGATCTCGGGCCGTACGGGTTCGCCGTCGAGAGCATTCCCAACGGGGACGACGCCATCGACTGGGCGCGCTCGAACCAGCCGGCGCTCATGATTCTGTCAGTCGAGCCGCGCAAGGTCGGTTACGCCATCTGCAACAAGATCAAGCGCAACCCGCTCCTGCGCGACATTCCGCTCGTGCTCATCTCCTCCGAGGAGACGCTGGCGACGTTCGAGCAGCACAGGAAGCTCAAGTCGCGCGCCGAGGAGTACTTGCTGAAGCCGCTCGACGGGGCCGAGCTCGTGAGCAAGGTGGACGCGCTCGTGGGCCTGGGCGCCGCACAGCAGAGGACCGACGAGATGGACGTCCAGAACCTCGACGACGACGCCGACATCGTCATCGCCGACGACGAGGACATCGCCATCATCGGGAACATGGACGACGCGGAGTCCGAAAATGACGAGAGGCTCGCCGGTCTGCACACGGGCTCCTCGGGCCCGTCGGCCGTCGGCCCCGAAGTCACCCGCGAGACGCGCGTCTCGCCCGAGGGTGAGCCGGCCTCGCCGTTCGAGGGAGAGAAGTTCGATCCCGAGACGCAGGCGGCCTTCGCGGCGCTCGAGGCCGGCTCGCCGGAAGGACCCACCGCGGGCGGCGACATGGTCGATCTGCGGAACCTGTGGTCGGACGACGATCTTCCTTCGGCGCTCAACTGGGACCAGGCGACCGCGACGACGGCGGTGGGCAAGGACCAGGCGCTGCCCGACGACGCGCGGGCGCCCGACGCCGACGCAACGATGATTAACGACCCAGACGCCTACCGCACTGGCGAGACGCTCGGACCGGAGCGCATCGGCTCCGACGCCTACGCCACCGTCGACGCCATGGGCATCGAGCACATCGGCGCGCCGCCCGCGCCGGAGGACGTCGGCATCGACATCACGTCGATCGGAGATCCTGGGTTCGGCGACGCCGCGCTGGGCATTCCCGTGGCGCGGGACGACGCCCAGGTGCGCGAGCTCGAGGCGCGGGCCGCCGAGCTCGCGGCGCGCATTCACTCGCTCGAGGGCGAGCGCTACACGCTGCGCCGGGAGCTCGAGGAGGCGCGCGAGCGGTTCACGCAATCGGCGACCTTCTCGAAAGAGCGCGAGTTCCTCGGCCTGCGCGAGATCATCAACAAGAAAGAGAAGGACATCCTCGACCTTCGCGACGGCATGGACGCGAAGGAGCGCGAGATCCTCGACTATCGCGACAAGGTGCGCGAGCTCGATCGTGGACGCCGCGATCTCGAGGAGAAGACCCTCGGCTTCGAGAAGAGCCTCGTGGCCGCCAACGAGAAGGTCGCGGAGCTGGCGCTCGATCGCGAGAGATCGGTCGACCGGGAGAAGGGCCTCAAGGCGCGCCTCGACGACGCGCACGAGGCGCTGCGCAAGTCGCACGAAGAGGTGGACGCGCTCAAGAAACGCATCGTGCAGGACGAGGCGCGGGCGCGCACGGACATCGATCGCCTGCGGGCCGAGATGGAGACGCAGGTCGTCGAGCTCGAGGAGCACCAGCGCGCCGAGCTCGCCAAGCTGACGGAGGAGCGCGCGCTCGCCGACGCCTCGAAGGACTCGGCGCACCAGGCCGAGCTCGCGCGCGTGGACGCGATACACAAGGCCGAGACGGAGACGCTGCAGCGGCGGCTGCTCGACGAGCAGTCGACTTCGGGCGACCGGATGGCCGCCGAGGTGAGCAAGCTCAAGCGTGAGCACGAGAAGGCCATGGCGAGCCTGCGGGACGAGCAGTCGGCTCAGCTCGCCTCCGAAAGGCAGGCCTACGAGACCCTCACGGAGCAGAAGGAGCGGGACCACCGCAACGAGATCTTGGGCCTCAGTCGCCGCCACGAGGAGGAGCTGGCCGCCGCCGAGGATCGCCGCCAGCGCGACGTCTCCGAGCACGAGGTGCGGCGCGTCTCCGAGAACGAGGCGGCGGAGAGCCGGCGGCGCTCCGAGCTGCAGGCGCGCGACGAGGAGCAGCACGCGCGCGTCACCGAGATCGAGCGCCGGCACCTCACGGAGAAGACCGAGCTCGCCGAGAAGCACCGCACCGAGTACGACGCCGCGCTCGCGCGCGCGGCGCGGGCCGAGGGCGAGCTCGCGGCGCGCGCGCAAGAGCTCGAGCAGTCGTACCGGCGGCTCGCGGGCCTCGAGGCCGATCTCGACGCGGCGCGGGCGGAGCTCGGTGATCGCGACGTCAAGCTCGCGCAGAGCCGCGATCGCCTCGGCGCGCTCGAGGCCAAGGTCGCCGAGTACGAGGATCAACTGGTGCGCGCGTACCAGCGCATCCGCGGGGACGAAAAGACGACGGAGAAGACGAAGCGCGCGCTGGCCGTCGCGCTCGCGCTGCTCGACGAGCGGGGGTCGCCGAGCGCGGGCACCGGCCCCATCGCGACGCTCACGGCGCAGAAGCCGCCGGCCGAAGACGCCGACCTCAAGACGTAGCGCGAGACACGAGGAGCGGGCCCCCGGGCCTGGTAAGGCGCTGGAGAGCAACGAGAGCCAGACGAGCACGACCGCCCTCGGCGCGGGGGCGGCCGTGAGCGCGGACGGCGAGATCCCGCGCGGCGCGCGCCGCATGTTCGGGCTCAAGGACGTTTTCACGTCGGCAAACGCGCTGTCGGGAGTCGTGGGGATTTATTTCTGCATCAAGGGGCGGCCCCTTTGGGCGTCCTACTCGTTCCTCGCGGGCTACGCCGCCGACGTCTTCGACGGGCTCGTCGCGCGCCTGACGCGCTCGGGGAATCGCTTCGGCTCCGAGTTCGACACGGCGGCCGACTTCGTGGCGCAGGCCCTGGCGCCGGCCTTCGTCGTGTACACGCTCTACGCGCAGTCGGCCGCGCGCCTCGGTGTGAGCGCCGCGGCCGCCGATGGCATCGGGTTGCTGCTCGCGGCCGTCCTCGTGCTCGCGGCGACGATTCGTCAGGCCCGCAACATCGTTCGTCCCGTGGCGGTCCCCTTCGCGTGGGTGGGCCTGCCGCGCAACGTCGCCTCGTTCGTGCTGCTCGGCTTCGCGAACTCGGTGTTCTTCAGCCGGTTGCC
This sequence comes from Polyangia bacterium, assembly GCA_036494575.1. GTDB lineage: Bacteria > Myxococcota_A > Polyangia > Fen-1088 > Fen-1088 > DASZFV01. The sequence continues at coordinate 3,178 of DASXOE010000078.1, forward strand.
CGGTGGCCTCTGGCTCGGGCTCCCGCTCGTCGTCTTGGTCGCCGCGGGCGAGCTGTCGAGCTTACCTTTCATGAGCCACCATGGGCGCAAGCAGGTCTGGTACGCGAAGGTGCTCCTCATCGGCTTCCTCACGACGACGCCGCTGGCGGTGTTCATCTGCCCGCGCTTCGCCTGGGACGTCGTGTTCTTCTGGACGGCCGGCTACGCCGCGGGCTCCTGGACGGTCATGACGCCGGACGAGCGCCGCCAGGTGCGCGACGCCGTGGCGGACGCGGACGCCAAGCTGGTCGTCGACGAGACGGCGTACATCCGCGCGCAGGAACGGTCGCGCGTTGGAGGGCGGGAAGCACCGCGAACCGGCGCGGGGGAGCAAGCGCGCTGAAGACCGTCACGGGCAACACGACGGGCCTCAAGCCGAGCCAGATGCACGCGCTCGAGCGCGTGTACCGGCGCCGGTTGCAGCCGGCCGAGGTCGCGTCTCCCGAGCTCGCGGCGTATCTGTGCACGTTGTCGCGCGAGATCGAGCGTCAGGTCGGGCTCCTCGTCGGGCGCCGCGGCGACATCGAGCACGTCTTCGTTGGCGACGCCTCGAAGCTGACGCTCCCCGAGATCGGCCGCATCCGCGCCGGCCGAGGTCGCTTCCGCGGCTTGCGGCTCGTCCACACCCACCTGCGCAACGAGCCGCTCACGCGCGACGACCTCGTTGATCTCGCGCTGCTCCGCCTCGATCTCGTCGCCGCCATCGGCGTCCAGCCCGACGGGCGGCCCGCCGATCTCCACGCGGCACACCTGCTGCCGCCCGTGCCGGGCCAGCGCACGGAGCCGTGGCGCATCTTGCCCACCGAGCCTTTTCACCGCAGCACGCTCGACGCCGCGGCGCTCGTCGCGGCCCTGGAGGAGGAGTTCGAGCGTGTCGCGCCGGCGGCGCGCGTGACCGACGCGCGCGATCGCGCGCTGCTCGTCGTGGTCGAGGTCGCGCGAAAGACACGCGAGAAGAGCGCGATGGCCCTCGCCGACGATTCGTCGGGGCGGGTCGCGGAGCTCCGAGAGCTTTGTGCCACGGCGGGGGTGGGCGTCATGGGCGTGCTCGAGCAGCGGCGGCACGAGGCCGACCCGAAGTACCTCGTCGGGCGCGGTAAGCTCGAGGAGATCCTCATCCGCGCCATGCAGGTCGACGCCAACGTGCTGATCTTCGATCCGGATCTAACGCCCGGCCAGGCCCACGCCATCGCCGACTTCACTGATCTCAAGGTCATCGACCGGACGATGTTGATCCTCGACATCTTCGCGCAGCGCGCGAAGAGCCGCGACGGCAAGTTGCAGGTCGAGCTCGCGCAGCTCCGCTACCGCTTGCCCCGTCTGCACGAGAAGAACACCATGATGAGCCGCCTCACGGGCGGCATCGGCGGGCGCGGTCCCGGCGAGACGAAGCTCGAGGAGAACCGCCGGCGCGCGCGCGAGCGCATTCACCGCCTCGAGAAAGAGATCGACCGCTTCGGCGAGCAGCGCGCCGGGCGCCGCGCGGCGCGCGTGCGCCGCGGCCTGCCCATCGTGGCCATCGTCGGCTATACGAACGCCGGCAAGTCGACGCTGCTCAACACGCTCACGCAGAGCGACGTCCTCGCCGAGGACAGGCTTTTCGCGACGCTCGACCCGACGACGCGCCGCCTGCGCTTCCCCACCGAACGCGAGATCATCATCGCCGACACCGTGGGCTTTATCCGAGATCTGCCGCGCGATCTCGCGCAGGCCTTCCGCGCGACGCTCGAGGAGCTCGACGAGGCCGACCTGCTCTTGCACGTCGTCGACGCGGCGGATCCGGCCCGAGAGCAGCAGACGAGCGCGGTCGAGACGATCCTGGCCGACCTCGGCCTCGCCGAGACGCCGCGCCTCATGGTGCTCAACAAGATGGACCTCGTGCCCGGGGAGGAGCGCGAAGTCCTCCTGCGCGCCGCGCGCGTGGACGGCGGCCGGCCGGTCGTCGGGATCTCGGCCGAGAGCGCGCCGACGACGGTGCCGCTGCTGGCCGCCATCGAGGATGCCCTCTGGAAGGACGGCCGGCTGCCACCCGACGAGGCGCAATCGCGCGCCGCCGCCCTGGCGTCCTTCGAAGGCGGCGCGCCGGATCCGGGCGGGGAAGTGGTATGAGGGAGCGGTCATGACGCGGACGGTGCGCGCGTGAATTTGCTGTTTTGGGCGGCCGCCGTCGTCGCGCTGCTCGGCGTGCTGATCCTCGTCCACGAGCTCGGCCACTTCGTCTTCGCGAAGTTCTTCGACGTCAAGGTGCTGCGCTTCTCGCTCGGGTTCGGTCCGCGCCTGTTCGGCTTTCAGCGCGGCGAGACCGAGTACCAGCTCTCGCTCGTGCCTCTCGGCGGCTACGTGCGGCTCCTCGGCGAAGATCCCTCCGAGCCGATCCCGCCGGTCGATCGGCGCCGCGCGCTCGCGGCCAAGCCGCTGTGGCAACGCTACACGATCGTCATCGCGGGGCCGATCTTCAACCTGCTCTTGCCGCTGCTCATCTACTTCGTCCACTACGCGGGCCAGCGGACGCTGCTGCCGCCGACGATCGGCACCGTCCTGCCCGACCTGCCCGCGGCGCAGGCGGGGCTGCTCCCGGGCGACAAGGTGGAGACGGTCGACGGGCAGCGCGTGCGGTACTGGGAGGAGCTCGAGCGCGTCATCGCCGAAAACGCCGGTAAGACGATGCGCTTCGGCATCCGGCGCGGCACCGAGGCCGAGGAGCGCGACGTCACGCCCGTGCTCATCGATCGTGCCGGCACGCTGCGCCTCAAGGAGCGCGTCGGCTGGATCGGCGTCTCGCCGCGGTTCCACCTACCCGAGATCGGCGTCCTCGACCCGAGCTCGCCCGCGGCGCAGGCGGGCCTCAAGACCTTCGACTTCGTGACGGCCGTCAACGGCGTGCCGGTCGCGACGTGGACCGAGTTCGCGAAGGCCATCGAGCGCGTGGGCGCGTCGCCGCTGCGGCTCAACTTCCTGCGCGGCGGCTACTCGGCCGTGCCGTTCGCGCACGTCGAGCTGCAGCAGCCTGGCTCGGCCGTCGTCATTCCCGTGCCCGTGTTCGACGGCGCGGGCCACCGCCACTACGAGACCGGCATCGTTTCGGCCGAGCTCTTCGTGTACTCCGTCGAGCCCGGCAGCCCCGCCGACTCCATCGGCATCCGGCGCGGCGATCAGATCCTCGCGCTCGACGGCGAGCCCTTGCCGCACTGGGACCTGCTGCGCGAGCGCCTGGCCGCCGCGCCCGAGCGGACGTTTCGCATCACCTGGCTCTCGCCGGGCGGGCTGCGCCACGAGGCGACCTTTCGCCAAGAGGTGCGCGAGGAGATGGACGCCTACCGCCAACAGGCGCCTCACCCCATCTTCGGCGCGCTCAACCGCCTCGCGTGGAAGACCGAGGCGCCCGTGCCGATCTCGAACCGCTTCGGGTACGCCGTCGGTCACTCCATCGAGCGCACGGGTCAGATCATCCTCGCGATGGCGCACGGCTTCGTCGAGATCGTGCGAGGCCGCGTGCCGCTCACGACGCTGGGCGGGCCCATCATGATCGGCTACGTCGCGGGCGTGGCCGCCGAGCAGGGCTTCGATCAGTACCTGTGGCTGATGGCCCTCATCAGCATCAACCTCGGGCTGCTCAACTTCCTGCCCGTGCCCATCCTCGACGGCGGCCTGCTCGTGTTCTTCACGCTCGAGCTGTTCAAGCGTCGTCCGCCCTCGCCCCGCGCGCGGGAGATCGCCTCCTACGTCGGCCTCGTCATCGTGGGGACGCTCATGATCTTCGCGCTGCGCAACGACGTCGTGCGCTACCTCCTCCCGCGATGACGCCCTCCGTGCGCTTGCTTTGCCTCGACACTTCGACGCAGACGGCGCGCGTGGCCGTCGTCGACGGCTCGGGCGCGCCCGTGGCGCGCGCGGAGGCCACGGCGGAGCGCCATTCTGCGCACGTGCTCACGCTCTGCGACGAGGTCCTGCGCGCGTCGGGCCTGCGCCCCGCCGGGCTCGACGGCATCGCCTGCGGCGCCGGCCCGGGGAGCTTCACGGGGCTGCGCGTCGGGCTCGCGGTCGCAAAGGGCCTCGCGCTCGCGACCGGCAAGCCGCTGCTCCTCGTGTCGTCGCTGCAGGCCCTCGCGACGGACATCGCGCGCGCCGCCGCGCCAGCTGCGCCCGGCTTCGTCGTGCCGTGCATCGACGCGGGGAAGGGCGAGGTGTACGCGGTCGCCTGCGCGCTCGACGCGGCGGGCGTCGTGGCGCCCGGCGGGGAGCCGTGGCGCCTGACGCCCGAGGCGCTCGTCGCGCGCCTCGCCGACGTTCCCGAGGCGCTCGTCGCGGGGAACGGCGCGGAGCGCCACGCCGCGGTCATCGGCGCGGGCGCGCGCCACGTCCCGATCGCGGGGCCCACGGCGCTGTCGATCGGCGCGCTGGCTCTCCCGCGGCTCGCGCGCGGCGAGGCCGACGATCTCGAGAAGGCCGTGCCATTCTACGGCCGGCCGCCGGACATCACGGCTGCGAAGACTGGCAAGAAGCATCTCGCGAACGACTGATCATGCGAAATCCGGAATGGGGCAAGACAGCGGCTTCCCACGCGACTTCCGCGATCGAACCCGTGCCGCACGAGCTCATCGGGCGCCTCGTCGCCCTCGTCCCGCGCCCACGCGCCTGCAAGGGGCGAATGGGATCGTGGCGGCACTGACGTCGCGACCGAACATCGAGCGTGTGCTCCTACATCTAGGGCTCACGTTCGATGCGCCGGAGTTTCACTCCGCGCGCCCGCCGCCGCAGGCCGAGCTGTTCTTCGGCGATGCGACGGCGGCGTTCTACCCCGACCCGCCGGCTCCCGAGGACTTCGGCGTCTGAATCACGCGGGGACGTCAGCACCAACCGGCCCGTAGTTCGGGACACGGATGGCCAGCGTCCGTCCCGGAAGCCAGCGCGGTCCTTGTTTTCCCCGTGAAAACGGGCAATCTGGGGGTATTCGGAGGGGGTGCGAGTTGACGGAGGCGGTTTATCGGACACGCGCTCGGCCGAACCCCCAGCTTGTACTCACTGCCCCCGGGCTGAGGTTTAACCGGCGCATCGCAAGATAAAGAGACAATGGCCTGCGGCGCTATGTATTGGTAGTTAAACGAGATTTCCTAATGAGTGCCTACCTCGTCGTAATGAGCGACCCAACCTAACCTGTTCTGATCGTGGAGGTTTTCATGATTAGCGGTTCGTGATTCGGGGCTCACCGACGGAGAACGATGATCGGTCCGCAATGGCAGCCTTGATCGTTTTCAGGCGCAGCCGGCGGGGCGGGCCCCGAAACCACAACGAAGGATCGCTCGATGATTCCGGGTGGCCGCCGCGCAGACCGCCCTGGCATCCGCTGCGGCATCGTCGCGCGGCGCCACCTACGAGCGCCACCGCCCCGAGGACACGGTCCTCTACCAAACGCTGCAGGCGCACTGGCCCACTTTCCTCGCCGAGGTGGGCACCGGCGAATCGGGTCCGGAGCTGCCGCGCTTCGTGATCGAAGAGGTCGAGGCGTTCCTCAAGTGCGGGATCCTGGCGCACGGGTTCCTGCGCGTCGTCTGCGACGACTGCCAGGGGAATCGACTTGTGGCCTTTTCGTGTAAGCGGCGCGGCTTCTGCAGCTCGTGCCTGGGCCGGCGCATGTGCGATTTTGCTGCTCACCTTCGCGACCGAGTGATGCCGCGCGCGCCCGTGCGGCAGTGGGTTCTTACCGTGCCGCACGGGCTGCGATTCCGCATGGCCTTCAATCCCGACCTCACGGGCTTGGTGCTGCGGACCTTCGTGTCGGTCGTCTCACGGTGGCTGCGCCGGCGCGCGCGCGCGGTGGGCATCCGGGGGCAGCTCAAGACCGGCGGTGTGACCGTCATCCAGCGCTTCGGATCGGCCCTGAACCTGAACGTCCACTTCCACACCATCATGATCGCCGGCGTGTACGAGCTGCGCCTGGGCGGGTCGCCGATCTTCCATCCGGTGCCGGCGCCCACAGATGACGACGTGGCGGCGATCGCCGGGGCAGTGCTGCGGAAGGTGGCCGACAAGCTCGCCGGTCTCGATGATGTGGCCGAAGGTGCCGCGGTCGCCGACGAGCCCCTGCTTGCTAGCCTCGCGAGCGCGTCGGTAGCCGGCGTCGTGGCCACGGGCGCCAGGCGGGGTGCGCGCGTCGGGCGCATCATCGGGCCGGGTCCACCCGGGGAGGCGACAGTCGTGGGCCGCCGCTGCGCCCTGGTCGATGGGTTCAGCCTCCACGCCAACGTCCGCATCGCCGCCAACGATCGCGACGGGCTGGAACACGTGGCGCGCTATTTGGCGCGCCCGCCGATCTCCGCCGATCGGCTCACGGCGTTGCCGGACGGCAGCGTGGCGCTCCGGCTCAAGCGGCGGTGGTCGGACGGCACCGAGGCGCTGGTCTTCACGCCCGCAGAGCTCATAGCGAAACTGCTCCCACTCGTGCCTCGACCACGAAAGCACGTCATCCGTTTTCACGGCGTACTCGCGCCGGCCGCGGCGGCGCGGTCGGGAATTGTTCCGCAGCCGAAGGCGGCCGAGCCATCGAAGCCCACGGCGCCACCGGGAACGGCGTACCGGCTCCCATGGGCAGACCTGCTGAGGCGGGTCTTCCTCGTCGACGCGCTCGACTGCCCGAGGTGCCACGGCCGGATGCGGATCGTGGCCGCGGTGATAGAGGCGACGGCCGTCGAACGAATCCTGCGCCATCTCGGCCACGAGCCGCGCGCGCCAACGCTCGCGCCGGCGCGCGCGCCGCCCGAACGAGATCTCGTCGCCGACGAGCCGTCAGCCGATTTCGTCGACCCGCCGCCGCCTGAAGATTTCTCCGCGTGACCCGCCCGGTGCCTCCGGAGGGTCAGGCCTACCCTGAGGGCCTGGAACTGGCCGGCGGGTCCTTGTTTTCCCCCGGCGGAGGGGGGGTAGGCTTCGGCGAAGTTGACCGAACCGTAATTATCGGACAACCGGAAATGCGCGGCTCGGGCGGAAAAACCGCGCTTCTTCCGCCTGCCCCTACCGCGACCACGAGCTCGACGAACCGCAGCGACTTGATCATCTTCTCCATCCACTGCCGGACGTCGTCGACGTCAGGCACGTGGGCGGAAGTCATCGTCGCTGGCTCGCTCATCTCGCAGAAGCTAGATGCGCGAACGCGACGATCGCCGTCAACAAAAAGATGATCCGCCGCGAAGCTTTTTCTTCAGGCGGCTCGACTCGGCTGCCACCGTCGCCGCCGACGTGCGCCCGCCAGGTCGATCCCTTCGACGATCAGCGCCAGCTCCGCCGCCTCGATCGCCTGTGGCGCGAGCCGCCCGTAAGACGAAAACGCCGGGCGAAAGCGGCCGATCTCGAGACGCTTCGTCCACATCGCAAAACCGTTGCGGTCCCAATAAACCAAACGCACGCGGTCGCAGCGCTTCGAGAAGAAGATGAACAGATGCCCGCTCAGCGGATCCTGCCGGAACACGTCGCGCACGATCACCATCAGGCTGTCCGCGCCTTTGCGCCCGTCGACAGGTTGCGTGGCGACGAACAGCCGGACACTGGGCGGGCAGGCTCAGCACCCTGGCGCCCAATCATCGAGAATCTCCACCACGCGCCGGAGCGTCTCCTCGGAGAAACCGTCAGCCACGCGCAGAACGCGCCCCGAGCGAAGAACCACCTCGATGGTCGCCCCAGATCCTGCCCGCGCGATCTCGACGAACGTCGGCGCTGTCGTCGCGCCGAGCTGCGCTCGCCAGCGGTACAGTCGCTGGCGATCCACGCCCTCGCGTTCGGCAAACTCGCGCACCGACTGTCCCGACGCCTCGAGCCGGTCCAGAACCAACCGCGCATCCTCCATCGTCCAACGCCGCTTCAGCAGCAGCTGCGCGGACTGCAAACGACGACCAGGCAATCGCAACATCGGGCCACCTCCCGGGCCCTGTCTTGCCATCCCGCCCGCTGGTCGACATCACGCTCCTCGTGGACGGGTTACGGTTAACCTGTTAAATGTTGTCGGCTGACGTCACTCGATACCGTGCCGACTCCGCGCGCCCGAGTGCCCAAGAGGCGTCGCGAGGTTGCGAGGCCGGGTCGGGCGCCAACCCGCCCATCCGCAGCGCGACTACCGGAGTGCCTATCGAGTTGCATACTCAAACCCTGGGTAGTCGCAAACACTTGCCACGCAGCTCCATGTCGACGCCCCACCGTCCGACGCCGCCCCGTCTGACGCTCCGCCATCCACTGGCGGCAGAAAGGTGGGACAATCACCGACGGTCGTGCATGCGATGGGAGTGATTGTGCAAAGCGCAACTCCGTATGACGGCAACGGCGCACAGAGGCGGGGCGATGGGCAGGGGTTAATGTCCGTTCGCACTGCTT
>DASXOE010000079.1:0-15861 GCA_036494575.1 Polyangia bacterium
CGCGCTCTCCGTCGGCGCGCAGCGCGCCGGCGCCGCCGGGGATGGCTTCGAGGACGCCGCCCACGAGGAAGCCGACGACGACCGCGAGCGCGAGGCCCGCGGCGCCGTAGAGCCCGAGCGCGAGCTCGACGACGCCGAGGCCAGCGCCAGGCGCACCGCCGCGCGCCAGTGTCACGGCGGCGTCGACCACGCCCACTCCGAAGACACCGGCGAACGTCGAGGCCGCGAGGGGCCCGTGCACGTCGCGAAGTCGCATTCGGTTCCCCGTGGCTACCACGGCGGTGCGGCGCTGACAAATTGGGACCCCCCGGACTTGACGCCGTTCTTCGTGCGCGATACTTGCGGTCTCGCGTTGAGCAAGCACACTCGGAGCATCGTTTCTCCTTTTCCTCACGCCCGACTCCCGGCCGTTTTGGCGTTCCTGCTCGCGAGCTGCGGCGGCGGGGGCAGCAGGACGACGACCACGGCGCTGCTCGAGGCCGGTCCGCCGCCCGCGGCGGCCGCCGTCGAGCGAGCCGCACCCGCGCGGACCCCGGACGCCGACGGCGCGCGGACAGTGATCGATCTCGCGACCAATCTGGTTCACGCGACCTCGCATCGCGACGGGCGGTTCGTCACTGACGCGTCGTCGATCGACTTCCTCAAGTACGTCGACGGTGGGTGGAAGACGTCGTTCGTCGTGGGCGAGCTCGACGTGGCCGGGGGGAAGGCGGCCGCCCTCGTCGCGGGGCTCTCGGCGATGTTCTTCGTCCCCGTCGACACGGACGGCGACGGCGCGGGCGGCAAGGCCCTCGCGGACTCGACGCTGTCGCTCACGATGCGCGCGCTCGCGCCCAAGCAGCGCGTCTCGATCTTCGTCAACGAGAAGCCCGTGAGCACGATCGAGGTGGACACGGTCGCGAAGCGCTACGACGTCAACGTGCCGGGCGGCGTGCTCAAGCTCGGCGACAACCGCGTGCGCCTCACGTTCAAGGCGGCGGCCACTCTGCCGGGCGGCAGGCGCGCGGCCGCGGCCCTCGAGAAGGTGGCGTTCGGACCGGCGTCCCTGGGGCCGCCGAAGGGCGAGCTCGGGATCGCCGCCGCGAGCGAGGTCACTGCGGGCGGTGTCCGACGTCGCGCCGTCGTCCCGGGCGGCGGCGCCTCGCGCGTGTCGTTCTACGTCCAGCTGCCCGAGGCGGCCCAGCTCTCGCTCGGCTACGCCGCGGCGACCGCTGGCGCGAGCGTGCTCGTGCGCGTCGCCGTCGACGGCCAGCCCCTCCGCACGCTCCACGAGGGCAGCGCCAAGTCCGCGTGGACGGACGTCTCGCTGCCGCTCGGCGCCGCCTCGAAGCAGGCGGCCCGCATCGATCTGGTCGCGCGCGGCGGCGACGTCGCGTGGGCCGAGCCGCGCATCGTCGTCGAGGCGCCACCGCCGCCCGCGCCCGCCGCGCTCGCCCGCTTCGATCACATCTACGTCTGGATGGTCGATACGCTGCGCGCCGACAAGGTGCACGTCTTCAACCCGAAGACGCGCGTGCAGACCCCGAACTACGACGCCTTCGCCGCCGACGCGACGCGCTTCGCGTGGGCGCAGGTGCCCGGCACGTGGTCACTGCCCTCGCACGCGTCGCTGCTCACGGGCGTCTACCCGACCGTGCACAAGGCGGTCGCGCACGAGGCGCGCCTGTCGAAGGACGTCCCCTTCGTCGCCGAGGACATGAAGAAGGCCGGCTACCGCACCGGCATGTTCTCGTCGAACGGTTACGTGTCGGCGAAGTGGGGCTTCGATCGCGGCTGGGACATCAACCGCAACTTCATCCGCGAGTCGCTGCCGAACGGCGCCGTGTATCTGTGGAAGACGGCCAAGGCCTGGATCCTCCCCGGCCTCAAGGCAGGCAAGCGCGACTTCGTCTACCTCGCGACCGTCGAGCCGCACGTCATCTACAACCCGCCCAAGGCCTTCCTCGTGAAGTACTGGGACAAGCCCTACGTTGGGCCCATCAAGCCGGCGCTCACGGGCGCGCAGCTCGGGTCGATCAAGGCGGGCAAGCTCAAGGTCAACGACAACGACAAGGCGTACCTCGAGGCGCTCCACGACGCCGAGATCACGCAGAGCGACGACGCGTTCAAGACCTTCATCGACGATCTCAAGGCCGCGGGCGTCTACGACAGGTCGGCCGTCATCGTCGTCTCCGATCACGGCGACCAGTTCTACGAGCACGGCAGCGTCGGCCATGGCGACACCGTCTACCAGGAGCTCACGCACGTACCCCTCATCATCAGAGCCCCGGGGCTCTTCCCCCGAGGCCACGTCGTCGAGGCCGACGTCGAGATCACCGATGTCTACGCTACGATGCTCGCGCTCGCGGGCATCAAGCCCCTGCCCATCGTCGAGGGCGCCTCCCTCGTGCCGCTCGCGCTCGACGAGGTCGGCGCCGGCCCCCGCGCCGCGCTCACGGTCGACGGGCAGGTCGCGCGCGGCCTCAAGGTGCAGCGCTACCGGCTCGTGCACTACGGTCCGGGCCGCATCGAGCTCTACGACGAATACGAGGATCGGCGCGAGCAGAAGAACGTCGCGGCCGAACGCCCGATCGCGCTGCGCCAGATGCGCGGCGTCCTCGGTCTGCTCTACGCGTACGAGACCAGGTGGAGCAAGTCGCGCTGGGGAACCGCCGCGAACGTCACGCCGGAGTTCCTCGCAAAAGCGGGGCTGCCCGGCCACAAGGGCCCCGATCCGAAAGCCGCGCCTCCGCCGCCGTAGTCCACGCAACGCTCTTTGCGCGCGAAAAACGAGAGCGTGTTTCCACCGAGAAACAGCTCGGTTTCACCGCCGGATTTATTTGCGTTCGTGGGACGCGCTTCTACACTGGCGACACGATCATGAGTGCCTGGCTGGGGCGAAGAACGGAGCCGCGGGTGGACTATCGTGAGCCGGTCCGCGTGATCTGGCCAGGCGAGGTGAGCGGCGTCGTCGCGCGCGCGGTGAACCTGTCGTCGGCGGGGATCCTCGTCGACGCGCCCACGCCCACGCCATGCCCCGTGGGCTCCGACGTCCTGTGCGACGTCATTCTGCCGCGCGGTCCGCGCCTCCTGCGCGGGCGGGTCGCGCACCGGCGGCTGCTGTCCGCCGCGAAGGTCGGCATGGGAATCGAGTTCGTCGATCTGTCGCCGCACGAGGTCGCCGAGCTGCGCGACGTCATCGACGAGAGTGACGAGAAGCCCCAACGGGTGAAGGTGCGCTTCGAGGGCACGAATCAGGTCGTGCGCGCGAGCGCCTTTCCGACCGACGAGGGATTTCGGCTCTCGACGTCGTTGCCCTTCTTGAAGCCCGACACCGAGGTGGACATCGCGCTGTCTCCCGACGCGAGCGTGAGCACCCGGGGCTGGGTCTCCCGGGTCGCGCTCGAGCGCAGTCAGGTCGACGGCGCGCCGCGCCTGCTCATCGACGTGCGCATCGACGATGCGGAGCTGACGAGCCACGGTTCGTCGGCGCTCACGCCCGTCGTCGAGACGCTCACCTCCGATCGAACCCCGTTTGAAGACCCCATCGAGGTCGGTGCGATGACGCCGACGATCGTCTCGGCGGATACGTCGCCGCTGCCGGCCGCCGACGATTCGGAGCCGCCGCTCGTCGATGGCCTAGGCGCCACGCCCGCCGTCGCGGACTCCGACCGCACCGAGATCGTTCGCCTCGAGCGGCCCTCGCGCTGGCGCGCGCTCGGGGGCGGCATGATCGCCGGCCTGATCGCGCTGGCGGCCTTCGTGGCGGCGATAGTCTTGATGAAGACGGTGCGGTCGAGCGCGCCGCTGCCTCCTTCGATCTCGTCGGCCCCGATCGTCATGGAGAAGGTCGCGCCGCCGGCCGAGCCCGTCCCAGAGAATGCCGCGCCCGCCGAGCCCGTCGTCGGAGTCGCACCGACGCCCGAGCGGGGCGCGACGCGGGTGTCCGCGGTCGTCGCGCCGGCCGAGCCCGAGCCCGACGCCAAGCCCGAGACGTACAGCGTCGCCCTCGCGGGCTCGCTCGCGGGATCGCGCCGCTACCTGCTGCGCGATCCCGACGGCATCGCATTCAACCTGCCGCACGCGCGCGCCAAGGTCGCGTTCGGGATCTACCGGCCCCGCGTGCCGGGCCTCCGGTCAGTCTGGGTCCACGCGCTGCCGGGCGGGGGCATCAACCTCCGCTTCTTCCTGACGCCGCAGTCGCCCGACCCCGCGCCGCTCATCGAGCTCGCGCGCGACGGCGTTCGCGTCACGGCGCGCTGAGCGCCGCCCCTCAGCCGAGGCCGGAGACCTCGAGGATCTCCGACAGCGGCGCGATGCCCCCGAGACCTCCCAGGTGGCGGCAGTTCAGACCGGCGGCGGCGTTCGCGAGCGGCAGACAGCGTTCGAGCCCCCAGCCTCGTAGGAGCCCATAGATGAAGGCGCCGCGAAAGACCTCGCTCGCGCCCGTCGTGTCGATGACGTCGACGTCGAGCGCGGGCTGACGCACGACCGTGTCGGCTTCGAGCCCGATCGCGCCCTCCTCGCCGAGGGTGATGACCGCCGTGCGGGGGCCCATCTTCACGAGCTCGTTGAGGCTGCGCTTCATGTCGGCCGAGTGCGAGGACTCGGCGGCGAAGCGCTCGTTGCCGATGACGATGTCGCACAGGCCCAAAAGCTCGCCCATGCCGGGTCCGAGGTGGCGCGCGTCGAGGATGACGGTGAGGCCGAGGGCCTTGGCGCGCTCGGCGGCCGCGATCTGTGGCGCCGGCGCGCGGCCGTCCACGACGAGAGCGCGCGCGCCGTCGAAGAGCGTCCGCGGCAGCTCTCCCGGCAGGAGCGGCGACGTGTTGCCGCGCGTGAAGCGCACGAAGCGCCGGGCCGTCCGATCGTCGACGAGTGTGAACGAGGCGGGCGAGACGCGGCCCGGCTCGATGAGCACGCTCGAGACGTCGACGCCGAACTCCTGGAGCCCGCGCAGCGCGATGCGCCCGAGGTCGTCGTCGGAGAGGCGGCCCATGTAGCGAGCGTGGCCGCCCAGGGCGCACACGGTCGCGAGCGTCGTGCCGATGGCGCCGCCCGCCTGCATGCTGAAGGCCGACAGCTCGACGATCGTCTCTGGCGAGCGCGGGCCGACGCCGAGGTTCTCGACCATGACCTGGCCGAGGCCGACGACGCAGTCGTTCGAGGCGCTCATGCGTTCAAAATATCACAGCGGCGCAGGCGCAGTCGCCCCGGACGCGGCTCGGCCCGCGGAGTCAGAGGCTGGCAGCACGGCGCGGCCCAGGACGCCCTGGGAGCGCACGAAGCGCTCGAGGGCGTCGACGGCCTTGCCGTAGGCGGCGCTCGCGTAGTGCGCTCGGCCGAGGTAGTAGAGCACCTCGGGACGGCGCGCCACATATCTGGCGTCGTCGGCCAGCGCCTTGAGCGTCTCGACGGCGTCCGCGTAGAACTCGGCCTTGTAGTCGAGGAAGCCCGACAGCAGGGCGAAGTCCTGGCCGAGGCCGGTCCACAGCGGCTCGGGCCACTTGTCGAGGAGCTTGTAGGCGGTCGCGTAGCGGCGCGCGCCCAGATCGGCGAGCACGTCGCGGTACTCCTCGGCGACGCGCGCCACGTACTCGGGGTGCGCGGCGGCGATCTTGGCCGGCACGACGGGCGGGGCCAGCGTCTCGCCGGGCGCGAGGGGGATCTCGGGGTCGCGGTCCATGCGCGTCGAGACGAGACGCAGGAGCAGCCGGGCGTGGCGCGCCTCGGGCGTGTCGCCCGCCGCCTCTGCGCGGCGCGTCCACAGCTCGGCCTCGCGCGCCTTGCCGTGCGCGAGCAGGCTGCGTCCCAGGCGCCCGCAGTTCGCGCTGCGTGCCGGACCGTCGTACCCGCTCACGAGCTCCGTGAGGCGACCGTACGGCCACATGGGCCCGTAGACCTTCGCGAGGTACGGATCGAACTTGGCGTAGCCCAACAGATCGCGCGGCGCCGTGAATTCAATGAGCGCGTTGTCGTCGGTGTTGGTGGGTGAGCCGGCCGTGAACGACTCGAGCTCGTCGGACCCGAGCAGGAGATACGCCATGACGTCGTGGGGCGAGGCGAAGCCGGCGCGGCGCGCCTCGGCGCGCGTCGCCGGGTCGGCGAAGGCGCGCTCGAGCGCGGCGAGGTCCAGCTTGATGGGCTCCTCGCTCGCGATGAGGATCGTGTCGGACGACAGATCCTCGGCCGCGAAGACGTAGACGTACGGGAACTCCTCGCGCAGCGTTCGATAGATCGTCTTGATGTTCCAGGGCGACATCTCGTAGAGCTGCGCCCACTGGCAGAACAGACCATGTGGCGCGAGGCGCGTCTTGACGTCGCGGAAGTACTCGCGCGTGAAGAGGTTCGACACGCCCGTGAGCCACGGGTTCGACGGCTGGCTCACGAGGACGTCGAAGCGATCGCGTCGCTGCGTGAGGAAGTTGCGCCCGTCGCCCACGCGCGCCTTGACCTTGGGGTTGTCGAGCGGCCGGTGGTTGTCCGCGTCGAAGAAGTGCGACGCGCGGTAGATCGCCGGCTCGAGCTCGACGACCTCGAGCGAGGCGATCGGGAACTGCGTGATGGCGCCCGCCGTGACTCCCGAGCCGAAGCCGACGAGCGCGACCTTGGGCGGCGCCTGCCCCTCGTAAAGGAGGAGGGGCAGGAGGCCGACGACGATCTGCGTGGCCATGTCGCTGTCGTTCGAGGCGTCGACCTTGCCGTTGTTCTTGAGGGAGAACGTCTTGCCCCACTGGTCGACGGTGACGGTGGTGGCCGTGCCGTCCTCGTAGAAGACGAGCTTGGGATCCTGCCAGGCCTTCTTGTGGATCTGGCGCGAGATGTACTCGCGCGCGATCGACACGCGAAAGAAGCCCGACGAGAACGTCACGAGGTTCCAGCGCGGCAGCACGAGCCCGAGGGCCGCGAGCGCGCACGCGGCGCCGATGCCGGCGGCGCGGCGCGCGCGCGACAGACCCGGGGCCACGGCCGCCAGCACCGCCGCGAGCGCGAGCCCGCCCACGACCGAGGCGTAGATCCCGCGCTGCAGGCCGAGCTTCGGCAGCACGACGAAGCCCGACAAGAACGACCCGACGATGGCGCCGATCGTGTTGAGGGCGTAGGCGTTGCCGACGTCGCGGCCCACCGACTCGAGCCGCGGCGCCGCGATGCGAATGGTGAGTGGGAAGACGCCGCCCATGAGGATCGTCGCCGGCAGCACGGTGACGCACGCGAGGACGAACTGACAGACGAGGATCGTGTCGACGCCGAAGCTCGTCGACTTGAGCAGCCACGTGAAGACGAAGGGCAGGCGGTCGGTGCACAGGTACGACACGCCCACGGCGAGCGCGATGCCGAGGTGCAGGCCCGCGAGCCAGCGCACGGGGTGCGCGGTGCGCTGCGAGAGGCGCCCGAACACGGCCGACCCGCAGCCGAGGCCGATGAGGAACGCCACGAGGATGATCGTGAAGGAAAAGATCGACGAGCCGATGAGCACGGCGAGGGCGCGCGTCCACATGACCTGCAGGGTCATGGCCGTCGCGCCCGACACGACGAAGGCGCCGAGCGCCACGCGACGCGAGCGCGCGTCGACGACGGGCGCGGGCGGCAGCGCGCCGGCCTCGATGCGCCCGTCGGCGGCCGCCTCGTCGAGCAGCGCCTCCATCGAGGGGCCGGCCGCGGCCGCCGCCGGCAAGAAGCGCCGGGCGAGGAGCACGCCCGCCGCGAGCGTGAGGTTGAAGGCGGCCGCCGTGACGTTCGTCCCGCGCAGGCCGAGCTCGGGCAGGAACACGAAGCCCGCGAAGAAGGCGCCCGCGACGGCGCCGAAGAGGTTGACGGCGTAGAGGCTGCCGATGCGCATCCCCACGCGCCGCAGCTCCCATGGGTGCTGCACGAAGTGGCGCGCGAGGATGGGCAGCGTCGCGCCCATGAGCGTCGTCGGGACGAGCAGCAGGCCCGCCGAGGCGACGAAGCGGAGCACGGAGAGCAGCGCGTAGCGATCGCCGAACGCCGTCCACAGCCAGCGGTTGAGCGCCGGATAGAACGCCACGACGACGGGCACGAGCAGCGCGTACAGGCCGATCGACGCCTCGAGGGCGGCGTAGGCCTGCACGGGCGTCTTGAGGCGGTCTGCGAAGCGGCCCGCCAGGAAAGAGCCGAGGCCGAGGCCGCCCATGAAGGCCGTCAGCACCGTCGAGACGGCCAGCGTCGTCGACCCGAAGACGAGGGTCAGCATCCTCGTCCAGAGCATCTCCAGGATGAGGCCGGACGCGCCTGACAAGAAGAAACAGGCGAGGATGACGGCCCGCATGGGTCCGCCGAATGTAACAGACGAAGAAGTCTCCTAGCCGGGCCGGAAACAACCGGACCTGATACCCTTGCGCGCGGGGCAACCGAAAGCCGATTGTGGAAGTCAAACCCGACAATTCGACGATGCTAGGAGCATCCGTGATCGACGGGCTGGCGGCGGGATCCGCGGAGGGAGGGCGCGCCGACGAGGCAGCCCTCGTCGAGGACGTTCGACGCGGCGCGCCCGGCAGCCGCGAGGCCGTTTATCACCGCTACAAGCGGCGCGTCTTCGCGCTCGCGCTGCGCATCGTCGGTGTGGTCGACGCCGAGGAGGTCGCGCAGGAGGCGTTCATCCGCGTGTTCCGCGGCCTGCCGAAGTTTCGCGGCGACGCGGCGCTCGGCACCTGGATCTACCGCCTGGCCGTCAACGTCGCCTTGTCGCATCGCACGCGGCGGGCAAACGTGCCGGCCGCTCCCCTCGAGGAGGGCGGGGCGGAGCGCGTCGTCGCCGTGACGCCGGAGGCGCGCGACCTCGCGCTCCGCAAGCAGCTCGAGCGCGCGCTCGCCCTGCTGCCCGTGGGCTACCGCACCGTCATCGTGCTCCACGACGTCGAAGGGCTCGAGCACGAGGAGGTGGCGTCGATCCTCGGCTGCCACGTCGGCACGTCGAAGTCGCAGCTCCACAAGGCGCGCGCCAGGCTGCGCGAGATGCTCGCCGCCCAGGGCATCACGGCCGCCGAGCTCCTGGAGCGCGAGTGATGGACGCGAGGGGCCCAGGACCGACGAGCGGACGAGCGGACGTCTGCGCCGCGGGCGAGCCGTCGCCGTTCTCGCTCGAGCGGCTGTCGGCGTTCCTCGACGGTGATCTGCCGGGCCCCGAGCTCTCCTCCGTGCGCCATCACCTCGAGGCGTGTCTGGCGTGCGCGCGGCGGCTCGACGAGGTCGGCGCCGTGACCCGCGCCACCCGCGCGCTCGAACCGCCGGAGCCGCCGCCCACTCTGTGGCCCTCCATCGAGGGGGCGCTCGCGCGGCAGACGCGCGCCGAAAAGTGGTGGGCGTCGTGGCGGCCGTTCGGGATCGGGGCGCTCGCGGGCGCGGCGGCCGCGGCGGCGCTGGTCCTCGTCTGGGGCGCGCGGCCGGCGAGCCCGCGGGCATGGCGCGAGGCCGCGCCGGCCGCCTTCGAGGCGTCGCGCGCGTCGGAGCCGGGCGGCGCGCCGCCGGTCGCGACCGATCCGCTGCTCGCCGAGGCCGAGCAGGAGTTCGCGCGCGCCGGCGCCGTCTACGAGCGGTCGATCGAGAAGCTGCGCGGCCTGCTCACGCGCGAGGAGGCGCGCTGGTCTCCCGACGTGCGCGCGCGCTACGTCGAGCGGCTGGCGCGCCTCGACGACGCCATCGCGCGTTCGCGCGAGACGGCCCGCCGCGCGCCCGGCGACAGCGAGGGCAACGAGCAGCTCTTCGCGGCGTACCAGCAGAAGATCGCGTTCCTCACCGAGACGGTCCACCGGGGCGGCGGTTGGGCGCCATGAAGCGCGCGTGGGCTGCGCTCGGCCTCGCGGCGTCCCTCGCGGCGCTCGCGCCCGCGCGCGCCCTGGGGCGGCCAGGGGGTGACGCCGGCGCCGACGACGGCCGCCAAGGCGAGGTCGCCGCCTTCACCGACCGCCGCGAGATCATCGTCCCCGTGCCGGCGGGCAGCGTCGAGGTCATGCGCATCGACAACCCCATGGGACGGGTCGAGATCCGCGGCGGCGGGCGGGCCGACGTCATTCACATCCTCGCGCAGAAGCGCGCCATGACCGCGGAGGCGCTCGGCCGCCTGCGGGTTCACTACGTGGCCTTCCAGAGCGGCGAGGTGCAGCTCGACACGCGCGTCGAGCTCGAGGGCCGCGAGCGCTCCGTCCCGCTCGGCGGCAGCGGCATCGATCTCGTCATCGAGGTGCCCTCCGACGTCGCCGTCGAGGCCAAGACGTTCGGGGGCGACGTCACGGCGTCCGGGCTGCGCGCCGGCGCGCGGCTCGAGACGACGGGCGGGCGCATCGGCATCAGCGACGTGCGCGGCCCCGTCGTGACGCGACAATTGCGCGGCGGGCAGAGCGTCTCGGGCGTCGACGGCGACGTCGATCTCGACGGCATCGAGGGCGACATGGATCTGCGCCGCCTCGTGGGCGGCCGCGCCTCGGCGCGGGTCGTCGACGGCAACATCCGCGCCGACGACGTGCGCGCCTCCTGGGTACACCTCCAGACGACGACCGGCGAGGTCGTGCTGCTCGGGCCGCTGCGCGCGGGCGCCCACTACGATCTGCGCAGCTACGCGGGCGACGTGCGCGTGCTCGCCGTGGGGGAGCTGCCGCTCCTCGAGCTGCGCGCGCGCGCGTCGGCGCCCGTCGCGACGGCTTTCGCGCTGCGCGGCGTGCGCCACCAGGGCGAGTGGCTGCGCGCCGAGCTCGGGGGTGCCGGGATCGGTGCGCCGCGCGCGCGCGCCGCGCTGCTCGAGGTCTCGTCAGTGCTCGCGCGCGTCATGATCCAACCCAGCGCCGCCGCGGGACCCGGCGCCGTCGAGCTGCCGGGCGTCGCCGAGCTGCCAGGCGCCGCCAAGCTCCACTGACGCGGGCGCGCTCGCCGAATCGGTGTTACTGTAACAGCCCAGGGGGCGATGCGGATCGGGATCTTCTCCGACACTCACGCGAACATCGAAGCGCTCGACGCGGTCATGAAGGCCATCGACGCTGAGAAGGTCGACCAATACGTATGTTTGGGCGACACCGTGGGTTACGGCGCGAGCCCCAACGAGTGCTGCGCGCTCGTGCGCTCGAAGGCGGCTCACACCATCCTCGGCAACCACGACGCCGCCGTCGCGGGCCGCATGGACTACTCGTATTACTATCACGCCGCGCGCCACGCCCTCGACCTGCACGCGCGCCAGCTCAAGCCCGAGCACATGTCGTGGCTCAAGCAGCTCCCCTACGAGGTCCGCCAGGGCGAGGTCCACTTCTGCCACGGCTCGCCCCTCAACATCGAGGACTTCGACTACATCTTCGCGCGCGACCAGGCCGCGCAGTGCATGGAGATCTGGGACCAGCTCGCGCAGCTCACGCTCATCGGGCATTCGCACCTGTGCAAGTCGTTCGCGCTGTCGCCCGACGGCGTCTATGAGGTCGTCTCCGACCGCTTCGAGCTGCGCGACGGGTGGCGCTACATCGTGAGCGTTGGCTCCGTGGGGCAGCCGCGCGACTACGATCCGCGGGCGAGCTACGTGCTCTTCGACACCGAGACCAAGCTCTTCGAGTTCAAGCGCGTCGAGTACGACATCAAGGCCTCGGCCGAGAAGATCTTCGGGACGGACCTCGAGCCGAACTTCGGCCACCGCCTGTTCATCGGCGTGTGACGATGGCGCGACGCGGGCGCGCCGCCGCCGGCCTCGGGATCGCGGCGCTGGCTTGCCTCGGGGGCCTCGCGGGCGCGGCCGGGGCGGCGCGCGCCGTCGCGCCGTGCGACGACGCGGCGGCCCCGGCCTGGAAGGCCGTCGAATCGCGCGGCGGCATCGTGCCCGAGATCGAGGAGGACGGCACGCAGGCGCCGCCCGCCTGGTGGCGCTACCCGAATCCCCGGCGCGCCGCCGAGCTGCTCGCGGCCGAGGCGCGCGATCCGAAGGGCCTCTTCGCGCGCGTGGCGCCGGCCGAGCTCGCGCCCGGCGACGTCCTCGTGCGGCCGACGGGCGCGGGCGCGTGCGGGCGCATGGCCGTGCTCGCGGGCCGGCTCGACGAGCGCTGGATGTTGCAGGACGAGCGCGAGGCGGACGGGGCGGCGCGCACGAGCGACGACGTCTTCTTCGCGGACGGCAAGGCGCTGCGCCCCGAGGCCACCGCCTACCGCATCAACGTCAAGGGCGACAGCTCCCTCGGCCACGTGCGCGAGCTCGAGCGCGACCTCGGCCACCTCGAGCGCACGATCGCCGAGCGGCCGCCGCTCATCGCCGAGAACGGGCGCGCCGTCGTCGACGAGCGCGTTCACGACCTGCTCGACGAGGCCTGGTCGCTCAAGGCCGATCCGGCCTTCGAGGTCCAGCGCCGCGTGCTGGCGGGCCGCGCGCTCGCGCTCGCCGCGGGGCTCGACTGGCCGGGCGCCGCCGAGAGCGCTGCCGCCGTCCTCGACGACGCCCAGCTGCGGGCGCCCGACAGCGCCGACGTGCTCGTCGCGCGCGCGAGCGTCCACGAGCTTCGGGCCAGCCACGAGCTCGCGCTGTCCGTCGCCCAGGCGGCGGTCGGGCTGCCGCACGCGCCGGCGCGCGCCCGCTACGTCCTCGGCCGCGCACTGCTCGCGACGGGCAGGACGAAGGACGGCCTCGACGAGCTGCGCCGCTACCTCGCCGCCGAGCCCGGCGACCCCCGCGCTTCTGAGCTCGTGGCCACGGGTGGACGGGAGCCGCGCCTCGCGCCGCCCCCCGCGACCGACGCGGGGCTGCGCTTCGGGGCGACCGCGACGCACGCGGGCGTGACCTGCGCGCCCTACGGCTTTCACGTCGACTGGCCCATCGCCTGGCGCGTCGTGGGGCAGTCGCTCACGCCCGAAAACGGCGTGCTCGTCGATCTCGCGACGGAGCGCGTGCTCGACGACGACGGCAACGCCCAGCGCGGCGCCGCCGTGCTGCTCGCCGAGCGACCCGACAACGCCGCCGCGCGCGCTGCGCTCCTCAAGAAGGCCGGCCGCAACATGTTCCCGAGCGCCAAGCTCAAGACGCTGGCGCCGCTCGTGCCCGGCAGCCGGCGCGAGGGCTTCCGCGAGCGCGGCGAGGCCGACGGGGTCATGCACGCGGGCGAGATCACGACGCTCGAGCACGCGGGCGTCGTGGTCTTCGTCGTGCTCAACGCGCCGGCGCGTGCCGCGCCCAAGCTCGAGGACGAGTACGTCGCCCTCGTGAAGAGCCTGACCTTCTCGCCCCGCGTCCCTTAGACTCGCCGGGCGAGGGCGGTCAGCGCGCGTGGAAGCGCACCAGCATTCCGCTCTTCGGTTCGGGCGGGATGGTCTTCCAGTCGTAGGTCAGATCCTGCGCCGGCAGCTCCCAGGTGTATCCGCGCACGAGCAAGGCCAGGTAAGAGAGCGCGATGAACGTCGAGTAGTCGAGCCCGAGGCAGACGTGCGCCCGCGCGCCCTGCGGAATGAAGGCCAGCTCGTGCTTGCGGTGCTCGGCGCGCTCGGGGCCGAAGCGGTCCGGATCGAACCGATCTGGGTCGCGGTAGATCGCCGGGTCGCGGTTGTGCACGCCGAGGGCCAGATAGACGAGCCACCCCGCGGGCACCTCGAAGCCGGCGCAGGCGAACGCGCGCTTGGCGCGTCCGAAGGCGAGCGGCACGATGGGCACGTAGCGCTTCGCCTCGAGCACGACGGCGAGGCACGCCCGCAGCTTCGCGAGCGATTCCATCGTGAGAGGTCCGGACGCCGCGTGGGCGCGCACCTCCGCCTCGCAACGCGCGCGCAGCGCGGGGTCCTCCGCGAGCCGGCGCGTCACCTCCGACAGGAGGGCGTAGACGATGAAGCCGGCGATGACGACGTGATGGACCTCCAGCACGGCCTCGTCGTCCGTGAACACGTGACCACCCTCGGCCTGGGCGACCAGCATGCGCGACAGCGCGTCCGCGCGCGGCTCGGCCCGGCGCGCGGTCACGACGCCCCGGATGCGCGCGAGGACGCGGTCGCGCGCCGCTCGAGCGCGCGCGTAGCGCGAGCCGGGGAGGGCCACGGGCAGCGAGACCATGCCCGTGAGGACGGCGCCGTAGTCGGCGCACACGGCGTCCGTCTCCGGCCCGGGCGGAAGCCCGAGAACGTTCTGGCAGATGACCTCGATGACGAGCTTGCGCAGCTCGACGGCCGCGCGCACGGGGCCGCCCGCCTCCGCGAGGCGCGCCAGCGTCCCACCGACGAGCGCCTCGAGCGCGGGGAGATAGCCGCCGATCGCGGCGTGGTCGAAGCTCCCCATCGCCATGGTCTTGAGCGCGCGGTGCCTCTCGCCGTCGAACATCTGCATGTTGGCCCCGCCGAACAGATCGAGGAGCGGGAACGGGTGGGCGTTCGCGCGCGAGACGTTGTCCGGGTCGTAAAAGGCCTGGGCGCCCTCGAGGCCCGAGAGAAAGACCACGCGCTGGCCCACGACGCGCGACTTGAAGACGTTGCCGTGGCGCTTGCGGCGGTCGGCGAGGAAACCGAAGGGGTTCGCGAGCAGCGCGAGCGTCTCGCCGAGGAGCGGCAGGCCCAGGTCGCCAGGCGGCAGCCGGGCGTTCGCGCTCACGGAGAGAGCTCGGAGGCGCCCGTCGCGCGCGTCAACGACGCCACCGCGATGTTGTAGTCGAAGACGGCCTGCAGATAGCGATACCGCATGTTGAAGAAGGCCAGCAGGGCGTCCGTCAGGTCGCGCGCCTCGGCGAGACCGAGGGCGAAGTTCTGGGCCACGGCCGAGATCCAGGACTTGGCGGCCTTCTCTCCCTTGTGGACGGCCTTGATGCGCTCGCCGGCCTCGGTCAGCTCGCCGTAGGCCTTGCGCACCTCGAGCACGATGCCCCCGAGCGCCTCCGTGCGCCGGAAGCCGATCTCGGCGGACTCGGCGCTCGAGCGCGTCGCGCGCGCGAGGCGCGGCCCGAGGTCGAGTTGCATGCGCAGCGCCGCCGCGACGCCGGCCGTCGTGCTGTTGAAGTAGTGGCTCATGAACGCGTTCTGCGGGTCGTCGACGTCTTGGGCGCGCGCGAAGGCGGCCGTGCCGATGAGGACGAGGTCGGGGTACTCCTTGCGGCGCTCGAGGTCGGCGAGGGCGCTCTTGGCCTTGACGGCGTAGTCGACCAGGCGCGCCTCGGGCCGGTTGTAGCGCTCCAGATCCTCGTAGTACGTCACCGGGTGCTCCTTGACCTCGATGGGCGCGAAGTCCTCGTCGTCGACGTCGATCTCCGGGGGCGCCTGCGGGCCGAGCAGCGCGCGCAAGCCGTCGCGCGCCAGGTTCTGGCCACGCTTGGCCTCGAGGATGCGGGCGTCGACCTCGGCGCGTACCGTGCGCATGCGCAGCTTGTCGGTGACGCTGGCGGTGCCCGTGCCCTTCTCGAGATCCTTGTCGAGCTTGTTCTGGCCGTCGTCGACGTAGCCCGAGCCCGTGTCGAGCATGTCGAGCACGTCGCGCGCGAGCTTCATGCCCCAGTAGGCCTTGCGCACGTTCTGCTCGACGTCGGCCCGCGCGGCGTTCTGCTTCTCCTGCGACACGCCCACGCCGGCGCGCGCGGCCGCGACGCCCGCCGAGATCTTTCCGAAGTCCCAGACTGGCTGGATGAGCTTGACCTCGGTGCGCGTGAAAAGCTTGTTCCACGAAACGTTCGAAATGCTCGCCTCGCCGTTGGCGGTCCGCACACAGTTCTCGGTGTCGCGCGGTGTCGTGCTGTCGATGGGCGTGTTGCCCGCGGCGTAGCAATGAAGGTTGGGCGAAGGCGCGAGGATCGACAGCAGGTCGCCCTGCGGCAACCAGTTGCGCCGCGCCTCGGAGACCTGCGCCTCCATGGCCTCGGTCGCCGCCGCGGCCGCTTGCATGCCGGGGCTCACCTGGCGCGCGAGCTCGAGGAGCTCGGGGAGCGTCATCTTCTTGGC
>DASXOE010000080.1:0-71633 GCA_036494575.1 Polyangia bacterium
CGGCTCCTATGAGCTCGATCCCGAGCTCGACATCAAGCTCACGCGGCAATACCCGGAGGCCATGGTAACCATCGAGCTCCATGGAACGCCGAAGAAGCCGCAGCTGCGCATGAGCAGCGATCCGGCGGTCTACGACCAGGCGCAGATCGTCAGCTTGATCCTCACCGGGTCGCCCGGCGGACAGCCGTCGTCGGGCAAGTCATTCGATCCGACGGCCGCCGTCGCAACCGCGGTGCTGGCCAAGCTGGCCGACCAGGTCGCGTCGGCGCTGGGCCTGGACGTGATGCGGGTCGAGGGGCAAGACGTCAAGAACGACGAGGGCCAGGCCACCGGCGAGACCGACACGCGCGTCGAGGTCGGCAAGTACATCAGCGACCGCATCTACCTCTCCTACGCGCACGTCTTCGGCGCGAACGAGTACTCCAACCAGAACGAGGCACACGTCGAATACCGACTCACGCGTCGCTGGATGGTCGAGAGCATCTTCGGCGACGCCGGCGTCGGAGGCGTCGACGCTCTGTGGACGTATCGCTACTGACTAGAAGGCCGATCGCCCCTTCTATTGTGGTCGCGGCGTGCTCATGTTCTCCCTGTCCGGGTATTTCGGATGGGGAGGATCGCCATGAAATGTTCGCAATGCGGCAGCGCAAATTGTTCGTGTGACAAAGACGGCAAGTGCAATTGCTCCAGCACGTGCGCCTGTGCGAAGAAGAAGGCCGCCGGCACCGAGAAGCGGGCCACCAAGGCTTCTTGAACCTCGGCGAGACGTCGACCCGGAGGGCCTCGGCTCCCGGATTGGCGTCTCGCCCCCGGCTCCCGTGCGGCGCTGGCCCTGCGAGCGGGAGCGGCGCTCGCGCATCAGGCCGCGCGGACGTCGGCGGGCGCGGGACGCGCCGCGGCCGTTGCGCTGGCGTCGGCGTCGGGGACCTGGGTCGCTTGGAAGTGCTCCCGCGACCAGCGCCGCAAGTCGGCGGCCGCCGCGCTCGAATCGCGCGCCGGATCTCCCTGGCGCTGTCGGGCATACGCGCTGGCCCACTTCGCGATCTCCGCGCGGAAGGAGCGAACTTCGTTTTCGACGCCGGACGGGAGCTCCGCGATAGCGGCGATTTCTCGGGGCTCCGAACATTCCACGACCAACGTTTCGTCGCGGTCTAGAGATATATTCATAACTCGATCCCCCGGAGGACGTAACAGCACATACCGTGCCAGCACCCTCGCCCCGCGGAGCTCGGCCCCGAGCGACTCCACGTCACCGCTGGGTGCGCTCTCAGGCCCTCGATTGTTGATGGGCGGTGACGAACGCGACGCCGAAGAGGCTTGTGGAACGGATTGCGCATGCACAAGTTGGTCATGGCTGATGAGACTTTGGGGCCCATTGCCGAGCGCAGTCCTGGTGGGAGTGGCGTGCGCCGCCGCCTTCGCGGGAACCGACGCGCTCGACGCCGATGTCCGCGAGTACGTCGTCCCGACGCCAGACGCGCTTCCGCACGATCCGGCCGTGGGACCCGATGGCGCGTTGTGGTTCACGGAGGAACGCGCGAACAAGGTTGGGCGGCTCGACGCCGTGACGGGTCGCTTCCGCGAATACCCGCTCAAGTCCGCGGCGTCAGGCCCGCACGGACTGGTCGCTGACAAGCAAGGGAAGATCTGGTTCACGGCGAACAGCGCGGCGTACGTCGGCGCGCTCGACCCGAGCACCGGGATCGTGAAGGAGTTTCACTGGAAGGACGGGCGCGTCAAGGATCCGCACACGCCCGTCTTCGACGACGCGGGCGTCTTGTGGTTCACGGCAGAGGAGTCGAACGTCATCGGGCGTCTCGATCCCAAGACGGCAGCCGTGCGTTTCCTCGACGTGCCCACGCCGCGCGCGCAGCCCTATGGCATCGCGCCCGGCCCCGACGGCGCGCTCTACTTCTGCGAGTTCGGGAGCAACAAGATCGGCCGTCTCGATCGACGGTCGATGCGCATGCGCGAGTACCCCCTGCCCGAAGGCGCCCGGCCGCGCAGGCTCGCGCTCGCCAGCGACGGAACCATCTTCTACTCCGACTACGAGCGCGGCTTCCTCGGTCACCTCGACCCCGCGACGGGAAAAGTCGACGAGTGGCCGTGCCCGAGCGGGTCGGACGCCCGTCCTTACGCCATCGCGGTCGCCCCCGACGGCGAGGTCTGGCTCAGCGAATCCGGCGTCATGCCCAACACCCTCGTCCGCTTCGACCCCCGCTCCAAGAGCTTCGCGACGGCACCCATTCCGTCGGGCGGCGGCGTCGTGCGCAACATGGCGATCACGAGCGACGGCCGCGTCTATCTCGCGTGCAGCGGCATGAACCGAGTGGCCATCGCGACGCCCAGGAGCGCTCGCGCCGGCCGGTGAGCCGCGCGCGGTGGTGGGCGGCGTCGCGTCAAAGGCGTGGCGTCTTCCGTCCGAAGCGCGTATATGAGTGGCCCTCGCCGATGGGCACCCCCGAAGGGCACTACCGATGCGACAAGACGCGCTCCTCTGTCCCAATCTCAACCACCGCCGTTCGGACGCGCCCGTGCGGTTTTGCCCGAGCTGCGGCGTCGTCGTCAATGGCAAGGTGACCTCGATCCGTTGCGCGTCGACGAACCACGATGTCCGCCGCCGGGGCGGCTCGATCTTCTGCGTCGATTGCGGCGAGAGACTGGCGAAGGCCGTCTCGGCCCGCTGACGGCGTCACCCCTTTGGTTCCGGTTCTTCGTCGCGGTCCGGCTCAGGTCATCTGCTGCAGCACCTGTTCCTGAGCGGCGCTGATGCGCCGCTTCGCCGTCGAGCGCGAGCACCCGCACAGCTCGGCGACCGACTCCGCGCTCTCAGCCTGCAGGTAGTGCAGCACCCAGGCGACCCGGAGCTTGCCCGGGAGCGTGTCGAGCACGCGGAAGAGCCGGCGGAAGAGCAGCCTGTCCTCGGGCGGGACGCCCGGGGCGGCGACCTCCTCGACGGCGCTCTCGTCGAAGGTCAGCCGCGTCCAGCGCAGGTTCCGGCGCTGCAAGCTCTTGCGCGCGACGCGGACGGCGATCGTCATCAACCACGACTTGACGAGCTCCGGGTGCTTGACGCCCTTGAGCGCCCGAAATGCCACCATGAAGACGTCCTGCACCATGTCTTCCGTCTCGTCCCCGCGCCCCAGCACCGCGCGCCCCAAGGCGGCCACGTCGACGGAGTAGCGCCGGAATAGATCGTCGATGCTGGGCAGCGCCGGCCCTCGAACGTCGCCCCTCGCCGTGCCGGGGCGCCCAACTTCATGAGTGGTGAGCGTCGTCAACGCCGTCTCGGCCTTTGATCTCGTTCGAGCAGCAGGAGGAAGTGCCTCCGCGACGAGCTGAGATGGTCCGACATCGCCTGGCGCGCGCCCGCGGGATCCGCCGCGGCGACGCGGCTCAAGATGGCCCGGTGCTCGCGGACCGCGCCCTCGAGCGTGCTCTTCGAATCGTACGTCTCCAGGCCGTACCGATGCGCGAGCGGCGACAGAGGCTTCAAGATCGCTCCGAAGAGGGCGTGGTCGGCGCCGTTGATGATGGCGCGGTGAAACGCCGTGTCGCCGCTGGCGAACGCCTCGTTGTCGTCGAGGCTGGCTTTCATCTTGGCCAACGCCTGCCGCATCTGGGCCACGCACGCCACGGGCGGCGCCACGGCCACGCGGCCGGCCAGCTCCGTCTCGACGAGCAAGCGCAGATCCAGCAGCTCCAGAAATGCCTTCTGGTCGGCGTTCAAGCGCGAGAGCATCGTCAGGCAGCGCTCGAGATCGGCGAGGTTGGACGCGGCGACGTAGCTGCCACTTCCCGCCACCGACTTCACGATGCCGCGCGCCGCGAGGTGCTGCAGGGCCTCGCGCACGACAGTCCGGCTGACCCCGAACGATTGACAGAGCTCGCTCTCCGTCGGCAGCCGCGTGGCGGGCCGGAGCCCGTCGCTGAGGATGACATTCTCGATCTCGCGCGAGACGCGGGCGCTCAGCTTCTCGCTGCGCCCGACGTTCGGGAGGCTCGTCGTCCGGAACTCGTGTCTGGCGTGCTGCGACATAAGATGTCATACAACATCGGACGGGCGCGGGGCCAAAGTCAACGACCAATCCGCGTACGGCGCCGCCGCGCTCGGCCGCGATCCTCGAGGCGCGGACCCTGGCCGCAATTGACAACGACGGGAGCGCGGTATTAAAGCGACAGCCATGCATCTCATTCGGTTCGGCGCACCTGGAGACGAACGACCGGGCATCATCCTCGCCGACGGAACGCGCATCGACGCGTCCGGCTTCGGGGGCGACTACGACGAGGCCTTCTTCGGCGGCGACGGCCTTTCACGCCTCGCGGCCTGGGTGGAGAGGAACGGCGCGCGCGCGCCGCGCGTCGATGCCGGCGTGAGGCTCGGCCCGGCGGCGTGCCGGCCGAGCAAGCTCGTCTGCATCGGGCTCAACTACCACGAGCACGCCCGCGAACAGGGCGTCGAGCCCCCGCGCGAGCCGATCCTGTTCCTGAAGTCGACCTCTTCCTTCTGCGGGCCGAACGACGACCTGCGGCTGCCGCGCGCGTCCCTGAAGACCGACTGGGAGGTCGAGCTCGCGGTCATCATCGGTCGAACGGCCAGATACGTCCCGAAGCCCGAGGCGCTCGCTCACGTCGCGGGGTACGCGCTGTTCAACGACTACTCCGAGCGCGAGTACCAGCTCGAGCGCGGCGGCCAATGGGACAAGGGCAAGGGGTGCGACACGTTCGCGCCGTTCGGCCCTTACATCGCGACGGCGGATGGGGTCGACGCGCGCAACTTGAAGATGTGGCTCACGGTCAACGGCGTACGCAAGCAGGACAGCACGACCGCCGACATGATCTTCGACGTGCCCACCCTCGTGAGCTACATCAGTGAGTTCATGACGCTGTTGCCGGGCGACATCATCAGTACGGGGACCCCGCCGGGCGTGGGTGCGTACGCCAAGCCGACCCAGTTCCTCCGCGCGGGGGACGTCGTCGAGCTGGGGATCGAAGGCCTCGGCCAGTCGCGCCAAAAAGTGATCGCGCACGAGGAGGTCCGCGCCCGCTGATGCGCGTCCACCTGCAATACGGCCTCGATGGCCTCGACGTCGAGCTGCCGTCCGAGCGCGTCCGCGTGATCGAGCCGGCGTACGTCGAGGGCCTGCCCGACGAGCGGGCGGCCTTCGCGGCGGCCGCGCGCCGGCCGATGGGAGGTCGTCCGCTGCGCGAGGCGATCGGCGCTGGCGAGACGGTCGCGATCGTCATCCCCGACATCACGCGTCCGCTGCCGACGGACCGCCTGCTGCGCTGGATCTTCGCGGAGCTGCCTGCCGTCCCGCCGGAGCGCTTCGTGATCATCAACGGCACCGGCTCTCACCGGGGCAACACGCCGGCCGAGCTGGCCCAGATGGTGGGCGCCGACATCGTGGCCCGCTACCGGATCGTGAACCACGACGCCCGCGACGCAAAAGGCCTCGCGCTCGCGGGACAGGGCGCCGACGGCAAGCCGGTTTTCATGGCGCGCGATTACGTCACGGCCGATCGCCGCATCGCCCTCGGCTTCATCGAGCCGCACTTCATGGCGGGATTCTCCGGCGGCTACAAGGGCGTGTTCCCGGCCATCGCCGACATCGACGCCATCATGCATTACCACCGCGCGGACGCCATCGGGCACCCGCTCAGCACCTGGGGCGTGCTCGATGGGAATCCCACGCAGGCTCAGATCCGCCACAACGGCGCGCTCTTGCCGCTGGACTTCCTCGTCAACGTCACGCTCAACAGCCGCAGGCAGATCACGCGCTTCTTCTGTGGCGACGCGGCCGCCGCCCACCGCGCGGGCTGCGAGTTCGCGCGATCGACCGCCATGGTGGCTTGTCCCGAGCCGTTTCCCATCGTCGTCACGACGAACTCCGGCTACCCGCTGGACCAGAACCTCTACCAGACCGTCAAGGGGATGCACGCCGCCGCGCAGATCGTCACGCCGGGCGGCTTCATCCTCGCGGCGTCGCGCTGCAATGATGGGTTTCCGAGCCACGGCAACTTCAAAACCTTGCTCTTCGACCACGCCTCGCCCCGCGCCTTGCTCGACACGATCACCCGACCGGGATTCACGATGTTCGACCAATGGGAAGCGCAGCTGCTGGCCATCGTCAGGCTGAAAGCGAACGTCGCTCTCTACAGCGAGCTGCCCCCCGAGGACGTCCGCCGCGCGCATCTCGAGCCCGTCGGCGACATCGAGGCGCGCCTAGCTGTGGAGCTCCAAAAACGGGGCGAGGTGGACATCGCCGTCATGCCGGAGGGCCCGCAGACGATTCCTTACGTGCCCCAAGCCTGAAGGCGAAAACCCCAAGGCTGGTGCGCCAATCGCGCGCTGGTGCGGTCGCCCCGTTGACGCAACCGAAAAAAAGCGCGCCCGGAGTGGACCTGATCACCGCGCAAGCGCCCTCTTATTGCACATACACATGCGTGCGAGGCGGCGGTCGCCTCACAGTTCCGCCTATCGAGCGAAGCGCGGGTTGCTCAACGTCCGTTCGTTTGATTGGCAAGGATACGCGTATGCAACGACACAGGTGCGTCTCGTACAGGAGCCGATGATCATGAACAAGCTCGGAAAATTCTCGGTCGCTGCGGCTTTGTTTTCTCTCGCGGCATTCAGCCAATCCTCGACCCAGGCCGCCCCTAAAGCTGGGGCCGGCGACGCCGGTGGCAAGCGCCCCATCATGGATACGCATTTACACCTTTACATGGTGACCGCGCCCGGCGGCATTCCATGGCCGTCGCCCAAGCAGAAGGCCATCTATCGCGACGTCACTCCGGCCGAGTACAAGGAGGTCGCGAAGGCCAATGGCATCACGGGCGCCGTTATCGTCGAGGCCAATCCGACCGCCAAGGAGAACTTCCGGATCCTCGATCTCATCAAGAACGATCCCTTCTTCCACGGCCTCGTCGGCAACCCAGGCGAGATAGGGTCGGCCGACTTCTCCGCCAACCTGGCCAAGCTGGCCAAGGAGCCCAAGGTCGTCGGGATCCGCGGCTTCCTCTGGGGTCCGGCGCTGACCCTCGACGCCAAGCAGCTCGCCGACCTCAAGGACCTCGCGTCGAAAGGGATGAGCCTCGACATCATCAGCCGTGGGACGCTGAACCCGAAGGACAAGGTGGCCGCGCTCGCCAAGGCCGTGCCGAACCTGCGCATCATCATCGACCACCTCGGCGGCGCCAAGGGCACGAAGGTCGACCCAGAGTGGGAGGCCGCCATGACCAGCCTCGCCAAGGAGCACAAGAACGTCTATGTGAAGTTCTCGTCGTTCTTCGACATGTTCAACCCCGCCGCCAGCGAGGACAACCCGTGGAAGTCTCCGTCCGATCTGGCCTCGTACAAGCCCCACTTCGACGTGCTCATGAAGGCCTTCGGACCCGATCGCCTCATCTTCGGCAGCAACTGGCCCGTCGTGGCCCTGGGCGGCGACGTCGCCACCGAGATCGCCATCGCCGAGGAGTACCTCAAGCCGATGGGCAACGAGGTCCGCGACAAGGTCATGTACAAGAACGCCGAGAAGTTCTACCACCGCCAGACCATTCACGCCTCGAAGTAGCGGGCGCGGGCGACCGCACACCGACACGGGTCTGATGCCCACCGACGCCGGCGGCTTGGTTTTGCCGCCCGCGCCGGCGGGTCGGTCCTCAAGCGCGGCTCCTTGATGCCGCTCACGCCAAAGCTTCAACCGTCGCCCGTCGCGGCGGGCGACATCGGCCGCCGAACCAGCTGCCAGCCACCGAGCCCTCCGAGGAACCGCTGTTGAGCACGACCATCACCGATCTCGTCGCACGCGACATCCGCCTGCCGACCTCCCGCAACCTGGACGGTTCGGATGCCATGCATCCAGATCCGGATTACTCCGCGGCCTATGTGACGTTGAAGACCGACGCGCCCGGCCTGGAGGGCGACGGGTTGACGTTCACGATCGGGCGCGGCAACGAGCTCTGCGTGGCGGGCATCAACGCCCTGCGCGCGCACGTCGTGGGCAAGACGCTCGAGTCGCTCACCGAAGACATGGCGGCCTTCTGGCATTCATTGACGTCCGACAGCCAGCTGCGCTGGGTCGGCCCCGAGAAGGGCGTCATCCACCTGGCGACGGGCGCCGTCGTCAACGCCGTCTGGGACCTGTGGGGCAAGGCCGTCGGCAAGCCGGTGTGGCGCCTGCTGTGCGACATGACTCCCGAAGAGATGATCCGCTGCATCGACTTTCGCTACATCGAGGACGCGCTCTCTCGCGACGAGGCCCTCGCGATCCTCCAGGCGGCGGCGCCCACGCGGGCGGCGCGCATCGAAGAGATGCAGCGCGACGGATATCCGAGCTACACGACCTCGGCAGGCTGGCTCGGCTACTCCGACGAGAAGGTGCGCAGCTTGTGCCGCGAGCTCATGGGGCGCGGCTGGAAGCACTTCAAGATCAAGGTCGGACGCGACCTCGAGAGCGACATCCGCCGCTGCCGCATCGTGCGCGAGGAGATCGGGTGGGAGCGCAAGCTCATGATGGACGCCAACCAGGTCTGGGGCGTCAACGAGGCGATCGCCTGGATGAAGCATCTGGCCGAGTTCAAGCCGCACTTCATCGAGGAGCCGACCAGCCCCGACGACATCCTGGGCCACGCGACGATCGCCCGTGCGATCGCGCCCATCCGCGTCGCCACCGGCGAGGTCTGCCACAACCGCGTGATGTTCAAGCAGTTGATGCAGGCCAACGCGATCGGATATTGCCAGGTCGACAGCTGCCGGCTGGGCGGCGTCAACGAGGTGCTGGCGGTCCTGCTCCTCGCGAAGAAGTTCGGCGTTCCGGTTTGGCCGCACGCCGGCGGCGTGGGCCTGTGCGAGTACGTTCAGCACCTCGCCATCGTCGACTTCGTGTGCGTGAGCGCGTCGCTCGAAGATCGCCTCACGGAATACTCCGATCACTATCACGAGGTGTTCGCGAACCCCGTCGTGATGCGCGACGGCCACTACATGCCGCCCGTGGCGCCCGGCTACAGCGCGACGATGACGCCCGCGGCCCTGTCCGAGTACGGGTTCCCTGCGGGGCGCATCTGGTCTGGCGCTGCGACCTCCACACCCTGATTCGCGCCACTGATTTTGCCACCGACCGTTCGAGTGAAGTCGAAGTGAAGCAAACGAAGTCGTGACAGTTAACCCGACACTGGAGATCTGCCCATGAATCGTATCAACCCTCGACGACTATTGCTGGTGACCGTGCTGATATGCGCAGCGGCCGCGCCTCTGTCGAGCGCGCGCGGCGAGATGTTGCTCTACGACAAGGACGGCTGGACTCTGAAGACGGACGGCCTCGCGCAGGGCTTCTACATGCTGTCGTTCGGCGACGTCGCGCCGGCCGGACCGAACATCGTCAACTTCGACTTCCTCGGCACGGGGCCGGCAGGCTCCGGCAACACCTTCCTGCAATCGCGTTTCCGCAGTGGTTGGACGGGCGGGCGATTCAACTGGCGCGCCACGAAGCAGATGTCCGAGAACGTCAAGGCGTCGGCGTACCTCGGCGTCGCCTACTCGATTTCCACCGAGGACGCGCCCGCCGCCACGAACAACGCCTGGGACATCAGGAATGGCTACCTCGAGCTCGAGGGGCCGTTCGGTGACATCGTCATCGGTCGCAGCGTCGGCCTCTACACCTTGGGTGGCATCATCTCGACGATCAACATTACGTCCGCCGCGATGGGGCTCGGCAACACGTGCGGCGTCGGTGGAAACAACCTCTCCTGCTACACGAGCGGCTACGGCGTGAAGTTCCCCGGGTTCTGGGCGGGCTTTTACTACACGACGCCCAGCCTGGGCGGCCTCAAGATCAAGGTCGCCGCCCTTGATCCGGTGACGGTGGGGGCCAACTCGACGATCACGCCGGACCCGATGATGCCGATGATGACGACCGCCACGAGCCAGCTGTGGAGCCGCAAACCCTTGCCGCATTTCCAGACGCTGATCACGTACAGCAAGACGGTTGGTTCCGTTACGATCAACCCGTTCTTCAACGGCTTCTGGCAGCAGATCGGCAAGGCTGGTTCGGGAGACACTCTCAATCCGTACGGCGCGGGTGCCGGCATCGACCTCTTCGTCGGCGCCTTCAAGGTCGGCGTCGGGGGCTCCTATGAGAAAGGGACGACGCTCTACGTCCCCCTCTCCGGTGGCGAGGCCATCGACGGCGCTGGCCAATTGCGCGACGGCGCCGGGTTTTACGCCCAAGCCCGTTACACCATCGGTCAGCTCGATGTCATGGCTGGGTACGGCCAATCGGGGCTCAATCGCAGCGCGTTCGATATCACGAACAACCTCGACATCAACAAGGTGCAGCGCAATATCTGGGGCGCGGTCCAATACCACACCGACCCGATCACGTGGGTGGCCGAGCTCAACTCGCTGCACCACGAGTGGTACGGTGGCGAGAAGCAGGCGGTCGAGGTCATCAGCCTCGGCGCCAGCTTCGCGTACTGACGATCGCCTCTGCTAAGCTCGCTCCGTGTTCGACCTCCATGGCAAGACCGCGATAGTCACCGGCGGAGGCTCGGGCATTGGGCAGGCCATCAGCAAGGTGTTCGGCCAGCAAGGGGCGCGCGTCGCCATCCTCGATGTCGACGAGCGCGCCGCCCGGGAGACCGCCCGTGGCATCGACGCCGCGGGCGGCGAAGCGATTGGACTTCGATGTGACGTCACCCACGCGGCCGGAGTCGAGGAGGCCTTCGCGGCGACCGAGGCCAAGCTCGGGCCGCTCTCCATCCTGGTCAACAACGCCGGGATCGCGCACGTCGGGACCATCGAATCGACGACGCAGGCCGACTTCGAGCGCGTCTGCCGCGTGAACATCAACGGCGCCTTCCTCTGCGCCCAGGCCGCCGTGCGGCGCATGGTCGGCCGCAAAAGTGGGGTCATCTTGAACATGGCCTCGATCGTCTCGCTCATGGGCGTCCCCGAGCGCTTCGCGTACTCGGTCACGAAGGGCGCGATCTTGACGATGACGCACTCGATCGCCGTCGACTACGTTTCGAAGGGGATCCGCTGCAACTGCATCTGCCCCGCCCGGGTCCACACGCCTTTCGTGGACGGCTTCGTCAAGAAGAACTATCCGGGGCGCGAGGCGGAGACTTATCAGAAGCTCAACGCCTACCAGCCCATCGGGCGCATGGGGAGGCCCGAAGAGGTCGCCTCGCTGGCCCTCTACCTCTGCTCCGATGAGGCGGCCTTCGTCACGGGCGCCGCGTACCCGATCGACGGCGGCGTCACGTCCATGTGACCGGCGCGCCGCCCAGGGGGGCTGGCGGAGACACGTCGGCGGACCCACGTTGAGCTGACCGGGTTGCGGCGGGTCCGGAACGATGGGACGCCATCAGAGAATTTGAATTGACGTCCTCATTTTGGGGAATATACGACAAACGTTCAAGCATTAGGGGACTGGGAGCCACTTCGGGCCTGGGGTCATCTTCTTTCAAACAAAGGAGTAAACGAAGGGAGGCTTGGCTGTGCGGTTGGTCTTGGTCGACGATCATCCGGTCCTTCGGGACGCAATTCGGGGAGTGTTGGCGTCGCGCGAGCCGCCCATAGAGGTCGTCGGCGAGGCGTCCACGGCGAGGCAGGCCGTCACCATGGTCGAGTCTCTGCACCCCGATATCGTCATCATGGACGTCCTCCTGCCGGGGCAGAGCGGGCTGGCGGCCACACGCGAGGTTCGCCGCGCCAGGCCGACATGCCGAATCCTCGTCTACACGGCGCTCGTCGAGCCGGGCTTCGCGCTCGAGGCCCTCGCCGCCGGCGCTGACGGGTACGCGGTGAAGACCGACGGCGCCGACGAGCTGCTGCTCGCGATCAACCAGATCGCGCGGGGAAAACCCTATGTCGCGCCCTCGATCAAGGAGGCCTTGGATGGAGCGCCCGGAAGGCAATCCCTGGACGGCGGAAACGGGAGCAGCTCGCGGGGCGGGCTGTCGACGTTGTCGGGCCGGGAGCGCGAGATCTTCGATCTCGTCGTCAAGGGGTACACGAACCACCGGCTCGCCACGGAGCTGTTCATCAGCGTCAAGACGGTCGAAACGCACCGCAGCCGCATCAACAAGAAGCTCGGCGTGCACTCGACGGCCCAGCTCATCCGGTTCGCGGCGCTGAGCGGCCTGGTTTCGTCCTGAAGCGCGCCCTGCCAGGAGCGAGCGCCGCCCGACCACCCATTTTCGAGGGTGGCATCGCCCTTTTTCCGACTTAGATTTTCTGACGGGTCATCATGGCGTGTGAGATCGTCATCGTCGACGACGATCAGGATTTCGCGAGCTCCCTGGCGGATGTCCTCGAGCACGAGGGCCACGAGGTCGAGATCTTCGCGACGCCCGAGGCAGCGTTCGAGCGGTTGCTGGCGAAGGGCCACGCCAGTCTGGTGCTGCTCGATCTCAGGACGCCTGGTATGAGCGCGCAGCGATTCCGCGCGCTGCTCATGAGCGCGCCCGGCCTGCGTGATCTTCCGGTCATCGTCGTGAGCGGCGCGCCCGAAATTCATCAGGTCGCGGCCGCCCTCGGGAGCAACGCGGCCTTCGCCAAGCCCGTCGATGTCGATCGGCTCCTCGAGACCGTCGCCCGATACTGCCAGGACCGATGTCCCCCGGGCGACATCGGCGCTCCCCCCGAGCGTCGTCATAGGCGCTCGTGAGCGGCGGCGAGGCTACGTCCCGACGGCGCGCGGGCCGCCCCGGCGCCGAAGATGGCGCAGGGACGACCCGCGACGTCGACAAGCTAAGCTAAACGGCGCTTACCGCGCGGCGCAGTGGCAGGCGGGCAGCCCCGCGAAGATCGCGTTCTCGAGGGTGTGGCTGTCGTCAGCCAGCGTGATGACGCGCCCCCGGTGGAGATCGTCGACGATCGACTGGTAGAACGAATCGTTGCCCCCGGCGACCGCGAAGATCGGAGTGATCTGGCGCGCGTTCAAGGTCGCCTCGAGCTGCGCGAGCGACGGGTAGTCGTCGCTGGGATCGGCGACGCCGTCGCCGTTGTTCGGGCCCGAGCAGAGGCCGAGCGCGACGCACTCGGGTGCGACGTGCGGGGGAGCGTCCGTTGCGACGACCACCAAGTGCGGGAACGACGGCCGGAATCCGGCGGCGTCGTCCTGCGACAGGAGGTTCAACGCCTCGACCTGCGCCTCGGCCAGATCGCCGCCGCCGGCGGCCGACAGGTTCGCGAGCGTCGAGACGAAGCTGCCGGCCGTGTTCGTCAGCGGCAGCTCCAGCTTGTAGACGTAGCTGCCGGGCTCCCCGAAGGGCACGAACGGCTTGTCCTTGAACGAGGCGACCCCGATGAGCGTCCCGGCGTTCGACGACAGGAGATCGTTGGCGAGCGTGCTCGACACGCCGTTGACGGTCACCAGATCGTCGGCGAACGATCCCGTCAGATCCTCGAGCAGCATGACGTCGATGGGCCGGTCGCAGAAGGGCCTCTCCCCGGCGTCGCAGCCCCCCGCCGGGATCGACGCGCAGTCCGGGTCAGCCGCGTCGACGAGGCCGTCGCAGTCGTCGTCGATGCCGTCGTCGCAGATCTCCGGCACGGGCGAGCGGGGGCCACCTTCGGCGTAGAAGAAGAAGTCGAGCGTCGTGTGCGACGAGCCCGGATAGCCCTGGTCCGCCAGCCACTGCTCGAACGTCTCGGGCGCGCGCATGGCCGTGTTGTTGTGCAGCAGATCGTAGACCGTGACGCTCAAGGTGACCTTGCCGGGACCGCTCGGGACGAACCGCGCGCACTGCGTGATCGAGCCGTCCGCGTTCGTCGCCGCGCGGACGTCGAACGGACCGGCCACGGTCGGCCCTCCCGCGGGCGTCCACACGAACCTCAACGGATCCTTCTCGGGATCGTACGCCGTCGCGCAGATGACCTGAGCGCCGCATGTCAGGACGAGCTTGGACTTGTCGAAGGAGACGTCGGTCAGCACGGGCGGGTGGTTGAGCGCCGAGATGACGTCGAGACCTCCGGGCGTGGGGCCGTCGCACTGGTTGACGAGGAAGACCTCGGTCGTCTGCCCCTCCGAGACGCGCACCCGCTTCTTGTGCGCCTCGTGGCAGGCCAGGGCCCCCATGTAGTAGGGCTGCGTGCTGACGTCGTAGCAACCCGCGTGGACGACCTCGAAGTCGTCGGCGAACGCGTGCATCGAGCCCGAATCGAGCGGATGGTCGCCGAGCTCGGGGATGCTGTCCGGAACGGACAACGAGTCCAGCGGCTTGGCGACGTCGATGGCCGCGCGCGCACCCGCGCCCGTCCCGCAATCCACGGGAGCAATCACGAAGCGGATGTCGGTGACGCCCGTCGTCGGACCGATCGTCAAATGCAACACCGATTGTGTCGCCGCGGCCTGGCCGTCATCTGATTTGAGCTTGCCGCAGCCCCGTGTCGCCAACGTCACCGTCGCGACGGCGAGCCTCACCATCATTTTATGGGTATCGATCATTGATACGCCCTTCCCCGGCCCTACGTGAATTGATGTCGTCGAGGCAACGCCGCCGCGGTGGCCGCCCTCTGTGGCCTCCCCTTTTCTCCCCGGAACCAGGCCGACCGCCCCGTCCGGCGCTGCCTTCACGCATCAATCCCGCTGGTGACGACCTCACGCGACGCGCATGCGCTTCGACACCTGCCGGATGAATCTCGTCAACAACGCGTCCTCCTCGGCGGGACCCATCGCAAAAGCGGTGCCACGCTGAAAGGCCGGCAAATCACCTCGTGGTGGGTGACGAGCGCACAGATGGCGAGGACGGCGGCGTACAATCTGTGCAAGCGTCACCCGTCACGACGATTTTCGCTCTGGAATGAGGCCTGGACGCCGACGGTGTATGCTCCCGGACAGACGTTTCACCCCCCTTGCTCGAGGGATGTCGATGAAGAATTCCGCTCGTTCGTGGCCAACCTTCGTCGCGCTCTTTGTCGCGCTTTTGGGCGCGTTCCTCGCGTTCCCGGAGCCGGCTCGCGCGACCGTCGTGTGGACCTCGACCCTTGAAAAGGGCGACCTGTCGGAGTGGTCACCCGGCGTCAACCCCACGAAGACGCTCCCTGGAGGGACCGTCCGCAAAAACGTCGAAGTCCTCGGCGAGCAGGTCTACACGGGCAAGTTCGCCTGCAAGATCACGGTCCACCCTGACGATCTGTTCGGTCAGTTCGTCCAGGATCGCGTCGACATCCAGCACAAGAGCACGCTCACCGACGAGGGCAAGGACACCTGGGTCTCGGGCCACTACATGATGCCCGCCAACGCCGGCGTGAGGAACGAGTTCGCGTTCTGGGAGTCGAACGTCACCTCGCAGAACATCATGGACTTCTGGGTCGAGCCCAAGGCCAGCGGCGGCACGACAGTCAACTTCGGCGTGGGATTCCTGGGCGCGACGAAGCTCTGGACCGCCGACTTCTCGATCGGCAAGTGGCACCAGGTCGCCATTCACGTCCACTGGTCCGTCGACAAGACCAAGGGAAGCATCGACGTCTGGTTCGACGGCCAGCAGGTCGTGACGGCCGCGAAGGCCCAGACCAAGCCCGACACGAATACGCTCTTTTATCAAAATGGTCTCCACCGCAAGGTCATGGAGAACTTCACGGACACGATCTACTTCGACGACTTCATCGAGGCCGATACCATGGCCGAGGCCCAGATCGCGGCGCCCGTGCAGCCCGGCGCCGTCGCTGACGCCGGGACGGACGCGGTCGACGCCGGAGGGAACGGCGGCGGCGGAGCCGGCGGTGTCGCGGGCGCCGGAGCGGGAGGCGGCGGTGGGACGGCGGGCGCCGCCGGCCTGACTGGCGCGGCCGGAAATGTCACAGGCGCCGCGGGCAGCACGGTGACGGGCGCGGCGGGTCAGCCGACGGGCGCCGCCGGCGCGACGGGCGCGGCCGGCACGAGCGGACACGGCCGCTCGTCAGGCGGGTGCGCCACCGGCGGCCGGCCCGAGACCTCGGCCCTCGGCCTCGCGGCCATGCTCGCTTTGACCATTGGCATCACCTGGCGGCGGCGTCGGTCGGGCTGACTCGGCTATTTCGCGCAGCCGATGGGCTTCGAGTCGACGGCGATCTCGTCGATCCACAGATCCTGCGGCTCGGTGGCGTTGTACATCCACCATCCGAACCACAATGACTTGAACTGCGGCATGACGAAGTTCGCGTGCCTGTTGGCGCCGCTGTCGAGCGCGGTCCGGTGGGTGTCGTCCGTCCAGACGTGGAAGGCGTTGGCGGCGCCGTCGAACTGGAACTCGACGCAGATCCATTTCTGGGAGGGAACCATCACGGTGTCGTGGTCGGTCCAATCTCCCGACATGCCGCCGTCGCTGCCGACGCCGAACTCCTTGAACTGACCGCCGAAGCGCACCAAGGCGCCCGTGCCGGTCCCCGCGCCCTCAGCCAGGCTGAAGTGCCCCGAGGTCGTGATGTCGTCCTCGAACCAGACGAACATGCGCGCGTAGAGCGAGTTGCCCGTGGCGGGGAACGTCATCTTCTCGGTGATGAAAGCGTGGCCGGTGCCGGCGGGCGTCTTGACGTGCAGGGCCTTGGTCCCGCGCGCGGCGTGCATCGTGTCCACGGCCACCGTGGCGTCGCCGGTGCGCGTCGTCGTCCACAGCGTGGCGTCGAGGTCGTTCTCGAAGCTCTCGCAGAGCTGAGTGCCCGCCGTGGCGCACCGCGAGGCGCCCATGAAGCCATACCCTCCCACCCCTCCGGCACCCAAAGCGCCGCCGGCTCCGCCCGCTCCCGACGTGGCCCCGTCGGGGACGCCACCTTCGGTCGCGCTCCCCGCGGCACCAGCGGGGCCGTCGCCGGCCGTGCCGCTGCTGCCGCCAGCGCCCGAGGCCCCCGAGCTTCCCGCGTCGCCGCTCTGGCCGGCCATCGATCCGGCGCTGCCGGCGCTGCCGGCGCTGCCGGCGCTGCCTGCGCTGCCCGTGAAGCCACCACCGCCGTTCCCAGCGGCCGAGCCCGGGCCGGTGTTCCGAGCGGCGTTGGAGCAAGCACCGACAGACAAGAGAACGCAAGCGGACGACCAAACGACGGTTCGCATGCTTCTCCTCATTCCTTCTCGTCCCCCTGCTGGATGGTGCGCGCGAGCACGGCCTCAGAGGCCCGTGAGCGGGCCCGTGCAGTACATCGGGTTGCCGAAGGTCGTCGCGGTCCCGCCCATCATATTGATGAGAGACACGAGCAGGTTGTTGTGTGGCGTGCTGCTGGCGAACTGCATGAAGCGCCCCGTCTGCAAGGCGCCGCCCGCGCCGCCCGCGAGCACGAACGGCTGGGGCGCGTGCGAGTGAGCGTTGCCTTTCGACAGCTCGTTGCACCAGACCACCACCGTGTTGTCCAGCATGGTGCCCATGCCGCTTGCCGTGGGCTCGGGAACGGCCGCGAGCGCAGTGAGGAGATAGTTGAATTGCTGCGCGTACCAAAGGTTGATCTTGGTCAGCTTCTCCATCGTGTCGGCATTGGTGTCGCCGTCGTGGGACATGTCATGGTGGCCGCGGTTGATCGTCGGATCGACCCAGGTGAATTGAGCTTGGCCGACCGACATCTCCCACTGGATGGTGCCGACGCGCGTCAGATCGCACGCCATGGCCATGACGAGCAGGTCCA
This sequence comes from Polyangia bacterium, assembly GCA_036494575.1. Classification (GTDB taxonomy): domain Bacteria; phylum Myxococcota_A; class Polyangia; order Fen-1088; family Fen-1088; genus DASZFV01. The sequence goes on from DASXOE010000080.1 coordinate 17,597, forward strand.
TCTGCGCCTTGCCGACGGCTGGAAAGCTGGCGTTCCCCTTGAAGTTCCCCGCGGGCATCGCCGGCTTCATGCAACCGGCGCCCGTCACGCCCACCGCCGACAACCGCGTCTCGAGATCGCGCACGTTGGCGAGATGCGCATCCAACTTGCTCTTGTCGAACGCTCCCAGCTTGGGACCAAGCTGCGCATAATTCGCAATCACGGCGTCCAGCACCGACCTGCGCTCGGCGATGAGGCGCAGCATGGCGCTGTTGTCGACCGGTCCGATCTGGCTGTCGCTGAAGACGCGGGTGAACACGGCAACGGGATCGTTGTTGGGCGGCAAAGGCTGGCTGGCGGCCGTATAGCTCGTGTACCCCCACACCGTGCCCGCCGACCCCGTTTGAACGCCCAGCTCCAGCGACTTGAACTTGGTGGTCTTTCCGATCTGGTTCGCGATCGCCTGATCGACCGAGATGCCGCCCGCGAGGCCGGCCGGCGTGCCGGAGCCACCGACGGTGCTCCCGGCGACGAGCTCGATCCCCGTGAGCATGCTTCCCATGCCCCTCATGTGATCGTCACCCGGCCCATTCTTGGCCGCCACGTTGGTCATGCCGTCCAGCACGACGATGTTCTTCTGATTGGGCGCGAGGGGCGCGAGGATGCGCGACAGCGTGAAGCTCGACGGCGACGTCCCGGCTGTCGGCAACCACGCCGGGTAGATCGTGCCGTTCGGAGAGAAGAAGTTGATGTAGCGCTTGGGGGCGGCCGATGCGGCCGCGCGCGCGCGGCGGAGGGGCGACATGATCTCGAGGAACGGAAGGCCGATGGCGATGCCGCCCGCGCCGCGCAACACGGCCCGTCGGCTGAGACGGAAGGGCTTCACGGGCCACCCGGCGAGCCGACGCTGCCAACGGCCGGCGTGACGCGTCTATAGAGAAAGGCCTTGGTCTGCGTGAGCGCGGCCAAGAGATCCTGCATCTTGTAGCCTCCAGCGGCAAACTTGGTGGCGAGCGTCGCCATCGAGCAGGTGTCGGCGTCGGTCTCGGAGCGCCCGTACGCGTACCGGAACCACTGCGTCGTCATGCAGGCTTGAACGGTCGAGCTGCCGCCCAGCTTCTTCTCGAGCTCGACGGCGCCGTTGAACGGTCCCGCGAGCTCCGCGTCGGCGTTGGCCACCTGCCCGGAGGCGTCGATGGGCTGGCCATTTTCGGTCGCGCGGTACAAGCCGGCGCCATCGAAGGTCTCGAAGCCGAGCCCGAGCGGATCCATGAGCGAGTGGCACCCAGCGCAGGCCGCGGCGGCCGAGTGCTGCGCGAACCGCTGCCGCGTCGTCAGCGTCGGGCTCAGCGAGGGCGGGACGATCTGGAGGTTGGGCGGCGGCGGCGGCAGCTGCTGGCACAAGAACTGTTCTCGAACGAACTTGCCGCGATGGACGGGCGAGGTCTGGTTTGTCTTCGCCTGCTGGCTGAGAAAACCACCCTGCGTGAGCATGCCGAGACGCTGCGTGCCGTCGAGCGGCGTCTTCACGAAGGCGCTCCCCGTGACGCCCGCGATGCCGTAGTACTGCGCGAGCGGACCGTTGACGAACGTATAAGGCGCCGTGAAGATCGTCGCGAGCGTCCCGTTCTCGCTCCACACGACGTCGTCGAGGAACATCTTGGTCTCTTGCTCCATGAGACCGGCGATCGTCGGGGTGAAGGTCTTGAACACTGTCGGATCCTTCTCGACGGTGGAGATGGCGTCGAGCCCGAGCCACTGGCTGTGAAAGTCGGCGACCATGTCGTGCGCCTTCGGATCCTTCAACATCCGCTGCGCCTCTACGGCGATGTCCACCTCGGTGGAGAGCTTTCCGGCGGCGGCGGCCGCGAACAGATCATCGTCCGGCATGCTGCCCCACAGGAGATACGACAGCCGCGAGGCCATCTCCCAGTCGTCGAGGCGCACGACCTTCGTCGGGTTGGGCGCGCTCCCGTCGGTGACGGCGATCGAAGGATCGCTCGCCGCGGGCGCGCGACCCACCTCTATCCGATACAGGAACTGGGGCGACTGTAAGATGGTCTCGATGACGAGCCGCACCCCCGTCGCGAAGTCGGTGGCCTTGCCCGCGTCGAAGACGGTCTTGAGGAGAGCCGTGTCATTGGCCGAAACCGGCCGTCGGTAGGCCCTCTGCCCGAAGGCGGCGATGAACTGCTGCCCGCAGACGTCCACGCCTTTCGTCGTCGGGTCGCAGGAGACGAGGGTCGCCAGGTTGGTCGTGACGGCGGCGGTCGCGAGCGTCTCGGCGGCGTCGAGATATTGCTCGGCGAGCCCGGGCGACACGCTGAGCGCCGCCGCGTTGTTGTCGAACCCGAGCCGCACCTCCTCGGGTGGGAATTGCTCGCCCACCGTCGTCGGCGTCCCGAGCAGATCGCGGATGGTGTTGTCGTATTCGACGTGCGTCATGCGACGCACGAAGGCCGGCCCCGGGTCGACGGTGGCGGCGCAGAGCGCGGCCATCTGGGCCGGCGTCAGCATGCTCGCGCCAGCGGCTCCACCGGCGCCAACGCCGACCGCGCCACCGTTCCCGGTCGACATCCCGGTCGCCGTCGTGCCGGACGGAGAAGAGCCACCCACTCCGCCCACCTGTCCGGTACACGCGGGGACAGCCAGCAGCCAACTTACAGAGGCCCACGTGGCGAGGGTTCTCACTTTTACTAGAGACCCCACTGGGTTATAGACGGCTCAGTGAAAATTACCAGGCTCACCAAGTGAGGCGGCAACCTGAACCCAGTACGTTGTAGGCACCAGACCGGATGTGCGTCGAGGTAGGAGACGTGTCCGCAGCCCCGACGCAAAGCGCCCAAATGGTGCTAGATCCCGCACCATGGCGAGCCTGCGCACCCCGGCAGCGGTCCCCGAGGTGGATCGCGAGCAGCTGCGCGCCAAGCTCGCGAGCGGCGCGCCGTTCAAGCTGGTGATGGCCGCCAGCGACTTCGGATTTCGCGCCAAGCACATCCCGGGCTCGCTCCACGTCAACACGCACGACGCCCGCGCCGCGAAGCCCGCGGCGCTCGACGAGAACGACGACATCGTCGTCTACTGCTCGAACGCCGACTGCAACGCGAGCCTCGCGGTGATCGCGAAGCTGCTCGAGCGCGGCTACCGCAAGGTCAGTCATTATCGCGGGGGTTTGATCGACTGGGAGGGCGCGGGTCTGCCACTCGAGGGTGACTGGGCGAGCGCCCCGTCCAGTCCGGTTTAGGCGAGGAGGGAGTGATGGCGAAGACGTCAGCGGAGCGAAACGAACGCATGTTCCCGAGGCTCACGGCGGCGCAGATCGCGCGCGTGGCCGCCATCGGCACGCGGCGCAAGGTCAAGGCCGGCGAGGTGCTCTCCGAGGTGGGCGATCGCAACGTCTCCTTCTACGTCGTGCTCGAGGGGGAGCTGGAGATCCTGCGCGAGGTCGCGGGCGGTGAAGAGCGCGTCGTCCTGCAAGGGCCCGGCGAGTTCACGGGCGAGATCAACATGCTCTCCGGGCGGCGCGCGCTCGTGCGCGCGCGCGTCGCGAAGGACGGGGAGGTCGTCGTCGTCGACCGCGAGCACCTGCCCACGCTCGTGCAGCGCGACGCCGAGCTCAGCGAGATCCTCATGCGCGCCTTCATCTTGCGGCGGGTCAGCCTCGTCGCGCAGGGCGCCGGCACGATGGTGCTCGTCGGCTCGCGCCACTCGGCGAGCACGCTGAAGCTGCGTGAGTTCCTCACGCGCAACGCGCAGCCCTACACTTACGAGGACGTCGAAACCGATCCTGCGGTGCAGGGGCTGCTCGATCGGTTCCAGGTCGGGGTCGACGAGGTTCCCGTCATCCTCTGCGAGCGCGGCGCCGTGCTCAAGAACCCCTCCATCGACACCCTGGCGCGGGAGCTCGGCCTGAGCCTCGAGCTCGACCAAAAGACCGTGAGGGACGTCGTCATCGTGGGCGCGGGACCCGCGGGGTTGGCGGCCGCCGTGTACGCGGCGTCCGAGGGGCTCGACGTGCTCGTGCTCGAGGCCACGGCGCCGGGCGGCCAGGCCGGCACGAGCTCGCGCATCGAGAATTACCTGGGCTTCCCCACGGGCATCTCGGGCGAGGCGCTGGCGGGCCGCGCCTTCACGCAGGCCGAGAAGTTCGGGGCCGCAGTCGCCATCGGGCGCCGCGCCGCCCGCCTCGACTGCGACTCGAAGCCGTACAAGGTGATCCTCGAGGACGGCGAGGTCGTACGGACGCGCGCGCTCGTCATCGCGACGGGCGTGAAGTACCGCAGGCCGGAGCTGCCCGAGCTGGCGCGCTTCGAGGGCACGGGCATTTTCTACAGCGCCACCCACCTCGAGGCGCAGCTGTGCAAGAACGAGCCTGTCGCCGTCGTGGGCGGCGGGAACTCGGCGGGCCAGGCCGCCGTCTTCCTGTCGCAGATCGCGTCGAGCGTGCGCGTGCTCGTGCGTGGCGAGGGCCTCGCCGCCAGCATGTCCCGCTATCTCATCCAGCGCATCGAGGACTGCGCGACGGCGCAGGTCCAGACGCGCACGCGCATCGACGCGCTCGAAGGCGCCGACTGGCTCGAGGCCATCCGCTGCCGCCAGGTGGACACGGGCCAGGTCGAGACGCTGCCCATCCGTCACGTCTTCATGATGACGGGCGCCGACCCGCACACGCGCTGGCTCGAAGGTTGCGTGCGCCTCGACGACAAACACTTCATCAAGACGGGCGCCGACCTGCGCGCGGACGACCTGGCCGAGGGGCACTGGCCGCTCGGCCGCACGCCTTACCTGCTCGAGACGAGCATCCCGGGCGTCTTCGCGGTTGGCGACGCGCGCGCGGGAAGCACGAAGCGCGTCGCCGCCGCCGTCGGCGAGGGCTCCATCTGCGTGCAGCTCGTCCACCGCGCCCTCCTCGAGCTGTGAACGGCGCGCTCGGCGGCGACCCCTAAAGCGGGTCGAAGCCGACTTCGTCGATGAAGCACCAGCCCCAGCGCTCGCCCGGCTCGAGCGAGCGGATCACGGGGTGCTTCGTAGCGTGGAAGTGCTTGGTCGCGTGCTTGTTCTTCGAATCGTCGCAGCAGCCGACGTGGCCGCAGCGCATGCAGAGCCGGAGGTGCACCCAAGTGTCGCCCATGGCGAGGCACTCCTCGCATCCGTCTGATTTGGGCTTGATGTGACGATCGATCTTCGCGACGTGCGAACAGCTTGCTTCTTCCTCTGCGGTGACCATGATGTGGCTCCCGGTGTCGGCGGTGGCGTCTCGCGCCTTTCATATCTCATGCGACCCCGCGGTGGCCACTGCAAGTCGGGCCGCGCCGCGGCCGACGGGCTATTCTTGGCGCAGCGCCGTGCCCCTCGTCGACAGATACCGCGCCGTCCGCGCCCGCACGCTGGCCCTCGCCGAGCCGCTCTCGGCGGAGGACCAGCTCGTGCAGTCGATGGCCGACGCGAGCCCGACCAAGTGGCACCTCGCCCATACGAGCTGGTTCTTCGAGACCTTCGTGCTCGGCCCGCGCGTGGTCGGCTATGGCCCGTTCGACGCGCGCTTCACGTTCCTGTTCAACTCCTACTACGAGGCCGTGGGCCCGCCGCCGCCCCGCGGCGAGCGGGGCCTCCTGTCGCGCCCGTCGCTCGCCGAGGTGCTCGCCTACCGGCGCCACGTCGACGACGCCACTCTGGGGCTGCTGGCGCGCCTCGAGCGGGGCGACGCGGAGGACGCGCGCGCGATCCTCGAGCTCGGGCTGCACCACGAAGAGCAGCACCAGGAGCTCATTCTCACGGACATCAAGCACGCCCTCCACGCGAATCCGCTCCGCCCCGCGTACGGCGCGGCCCGCGGCGGCCGCGACGAGGCTCCGGAGACGCGGCCGGCGAACCAGGAGCTGCGCACGTTCGAGGAGGGCCTCGTCTGGATCGGACACGACGCAGCCGGCTTCGCCTTCGACAACGAGGGACCGCGGCACCGGCGTTTCCAGCGCGCCTTCGCGCTCGGCGATCGACCCGTGACGTGCGGTGAGTACCTCGGGTTCATGGAAGACCGTGGGTACGAACGCCCCGAGCTCTGGCTCTCCGACGGCTGGCGCGAGCGCCAGGCGTCGGGGTGGCACGCCCCGCTCTACTGGGAACGCCGCGACGGCGCGTGGTCGCTCTATACGCTCGCCGGAACGCGGCCGGTCGACGCGCGCGAAGCGGTGGCGCACGTGAGCTACTACGAGGCGGACGCCTTCGCGCGCTGGGCGGGGATGCGCTTGCCCACCGAGGACGAGTGGGAGCGCGCCGCCCAGGACGCGCCCCATGACCCAATCGACGGGCACTTCGCCGACTCCGAGCGGCTGCATCCCGGGACGGCGCGGTCCGGAATGTTCGGTGACGTCTGGCAGTGGACGCAGAGCCCCTATGGGGCCTATCCAGGTTTTCGTCTCCCCACGGGCGCCGTGGGCGAATATAACGGCAAGTTCATGTGCAACCAGATGGTGCTTCGAGGGGGATCCTGCTTCACGCCGGCGGGCCACGTGCGGCCCACGTACCGAAACTTCTTCCCGCCGGAGGCGCGATGGCAGGCGAGCGGCATCCGGCTCGCGCGTGACGCATGAACGGCCAGGTCGTCTCCCCACGAACCCGGGCCGGCGTCCCGAGCGCGCTCGCGCGGGGCGTGCCCACCCGAGACACTTTCGCCGCCGTCGCGGAGGCCGTCCGAGCCGGGCTCCTGCGAAAGCACAAACGTCTCCCGCCTTGGCTCCTCTATGACGACGAGGGGTCGGACCTGTTCGAAGAGATCACGCGCCTGCCCCAGTACTACCTCACGCGCACCGAGCGCGCGATCCTGACGGCCCACGCTGACTCGATCATCGCGGCCGCCGGCTGTCCGCGCGAGGTCGTCGAGCTCGGCGCGGGGTCCGCCTCGAAGACCTCCGTGCTGCTCGCGGCGCTGCTCCGGCGGCTGCCGCGCGTGCGCTACGTCCCCGTGGACGTCTCGCCCGCGGCCCTGAGCCAGGCCGCGGCCGAGCTCCGCCCGCTGCGCCTCGTGGACCTGCAGCCCGTGGCGGCACGCTATCCGGAGGAGCTCGACTTCCTGCGCCGCCCGGCCAACGGCCGCCGCCTCGTGCTGTTCCTGGGATCGAACGTGGGCAACTACGAGCCGCCTCGGGCCCTCGAGCTCCTCGCGGCGGTGAGGCGCCACCTCGCGCCCGGCGACGCATTCCTCATGGGAGTCGATCGGCGCAAGAGCCCGGCCGTGCTGCTCCCCGCCTACGACGACGACGCCGGCGTGACGGCCCGCTTCAGCAAGAACGTGCTGGCGCGGCTCAACCGCGAGCTCGGCGCGAACTTCCACCTCCCGCGCTTTCGCCACGTCGTCATCTGGAGGGACCGCGCCTCACGCGTGGACCTCTACCTCGAGAGCACGGTCTCCCAGGACGTCGTCATCGAGGCCCTCGGCATGCGGGTGCACTTCGCCGCACGCGAGCGCATCCATACCGAGTCGAGCCACAAGCCGACCGACGCGCGCGTCCGCCGGCTCCTCGAGCGCGCGGGGTTCGCGCCCGAGACCGTCTGGCAGGACGAGCGGCGCCTCTACGGCGTGCACCTGGCCCGCGTCCCGTCGGTCTGAAGCGCCGGCCCCCCTAGACGCCGCCGTACCATTCGTAGCCCTGGTCACTCCAGTAGCCACCGTTCGCCGCGGGGAGGAACATGATCCGCGTGAGGTACTTCGTGCATTTGTAGCCGAGCTTGACGGGGGAGTAGACGCGCGCCGGCGCGCCGAAGGCCGGATCGAGGAGCCGGCCGTCCTGGCCGTAGACGATCAGAGTCTGCGCGTGGAGCGCGCTCTCGATGTCCCAGCTCTCATGGTAGTCGTCGTCGAAGGACTCGAAGTCGACGGAGCGCGCGTCGGGCGACACGTCGGCGCGCAGCGCGAGCTCGCTCAAGCGAACCCCCGTTCGCACCGCGACCGCAGACCAGCCCTCGACGCAAAAGTGCTCGAGGCGGAGCTCGGTGCGCGGCAAGTCCTTGAGCTCGCCCAGCGTCAACCGCACGGGCCGCCGCACCATGCCGCCGATCTCCAGGTGCCACGGGCCCTGCTCCGCCTCGTCCCAGACGGGGACCTCGTCAGACACGAAGTAGGACGGAAACCGCGCGCCGGCCGGCTGCGCGGCCGCGGGGGCGACGTTCATGGCGTCGTGGCGGAAGAGGGCGCGCTCGACGCGCTCGTTCCAGCGCGTCGACGCCGAGAGCAAGCCGCTCGCGCTCGCCGGCCCGCGAGAGTTGCAGCCGCCGAGGGCGGCGGTCGCCCAGACGCCGACGGCGGCCGTCGCGCCGGCCTCGAGGAAGGCGCGGCGATCGAGCCCGCGCCGCTCCGCCTCGTGCTTGCGCGGCAGCCAGAGCTTGCTCATGGCTGTCCGCGTCCGTCAGGAGCCGAATGGGGCGAAACCTCTGCGGCGTCGCGCGCGGGCCGTGGCGGACGCAGGTTCACGAACGGACGGGCGTTGCGCGCCTCGGGTGAGTTCGCTTCGTCGTAGCGGCCCGTGATCATGGCCCGCAGCGAGTACGGATCGACCGCGAACACCATGAAGACGTGACCGAGCGTGAGCACGACGAGGGCGAACATGGCCAGGAAGTGCCAGTAGCGCGCCCACACGTATCCGCCGAGCAGCGCCGTGAGAGGCGCGAGCTGCACGGGCTTCCAGATCGCGATCCCCGACACGACCGCGAGCGCGCCGAACAGGGGCATCGAAAAGTACGCCAGGCGCTGGAGGGCGTTGTGCTTGCCCTGGCGCGGATGATCCTTGCGCGCGCCCAGGTAGAACTGGACCATCTGCCAGACGTCACCGGTCACGCCCCGCCGCGGGACGAGCTCGCGCCATTCACCGTGCAGGTAGATGAACCCGAGGTAGACGAGACCGTTGACGACGAGGAGCCACATGGCGGCGAAGTGCCAGTGGCGCGCGCCCGCGAGCCAGCCTCCGAAGGTGAGCCAGGCGGGGATCTTGTGGCCCTCGAAGGGATAGCAGCAGAAGGTCTCCCCTTTGCGCGCAAAGGCCGGATACGAGTTGAAGATGCGCAGGCCGCTGCCGATCATGATCGTGAGCGCGAGCGCGTTCACCCAATGGGTGACACGCACCACGGGGTGATGACGTCGCTCGGTCGTCGGCATTTGGTCTCGAGATTTGCACCCGCCGCCGTCCCGATCGCCCAACGTCGAAGTTGGGTCGAACAGCTCGAAACGACGGCGGAGAGGGTCGCCTACTTCTTGTCCGCGTCGTCCTTCTTCATGTCGCCCATGTCGCCGCCCTCTTTCTTCTTCTTGCCCTTCTTCTTGGCCGGCTTGGCGTCCTTCATCTCGCCGCCAGCCGCGCCGGCGGCAGCCTCCTCGGCGTGGGCCAGCGTCCAGGAGGTCGGCAAACAGACAGCCAGCAGCAGGAACATCGCTCGGATCAGCTTCATGGTTCTCTCCTATTGGGGTCGTGGGATTTGCTCTATCGAGAGCGCCCGAATAGTACCCCGAGACGAATTCTCCGCCAGCGGGCAGTCAGCCGATCCCACGACGACCGCGAGCGGATCAGCGCTCGACCGGCGGCGGCGTGCTCTCGGGCCCGTCGCCGGCTGCCACGGGCGTCCGGGGCGCGTTCAGCGTGAGAAATTCCAACCCACGCGCGGCCCACAACGATCGGCCGTCCACCGACATGTGCTGCCAGACGATCCCAGAACCATGTTCGACAACGGCGGCGTCCGCCTCCGGGTCTGGCACGCCCCACAGTCCATTCGACGGGGTCTTTGGGCGCGAGCGGCCGTCGGCGTCGTCCATTTGACCCTGTATCACAAACGTCAGGCGGCCGGCGTTCTTCCCTGCTGCCCTGGCACGGACGCGAAAAAGGGGGCGTCCGAAGACGCCCCCCTGGTGAAATGTCGAGACTTTTGGGACTTCTGGCCGTGAGCTTCGCGGCCTTAGGCGACGACCTTCACGCCGCTGGCCTGAGGTCCCTTCTTGCCTTGGACCACCTCGAACTCGACCTTGGTGCCCTCCTGGAGGACGGCGCCGCCCGTATCGTTGGCGTGGACGAAAACGTCCTTGCCACCGCCTTCAGGCGTGATGAAACCAAAACCCTTAGCTGTGTTGAAGAACTTGACGGTACCTTTTTGCATTGTTTTTCCTTGGCCGGATTCCCGGATCGGGACGCATCATGCAGCATTGCCCCGTCGCGCACCACGATATTCCGAACCAGCTCGTCAACGGCGCATCCCGCGGTCTTCCGAGGGTCCTGCTCCGGCCGGTCCTGCGGGCGATGCGCCCCCCACGACGAGCGTCAGGTGATAGCCCCAGCGCGAAACGAAGTCCGTGAGCAGCTCGCGCGCGTGAGCCTCGGCGCGCGGCAGGACGTCCTGCGCGAGCGCGGCGCGCGTCAGTGACGCCCGCGCGTCCCCGAACCATCCGTTCCGATCGGCGGGCGCGATCGCGTTCAAGAACCCCGAGCGCTCGTTGATGGTCTCGAAGCGCTTGATGTCGAGGGACAGGATTCGCGGCGCGGGCAACGACACGCGCACCGCGCGCGCCGCGTGATCGACGTCGATGCGCGCCGGCTCGTCGCACACGTCGAAGCCGGCCGCCACGACACCCGAGTAAAAGAGAAACGCCTCCGGCTCGTGCGTGAAGGGCAGATCGATCGTCTTCGGCACCGTGCGCCGCGCATAGTCGGCCAGCGAGATCTCGATGGTCGACAGCTTGCACACCTTGCGTATCCCCTCGACGATGACCAGCTCCTCGGCCCGCGTCTCGTGCCGCGCGCGCTGCGCGAGCATCACGGCGGCGCCGACCACGCCGGCCGCCATGACCGACACCCCGAGGATCGTTCGCCGCCGCATGCACCGAGGATACGCCGGGCGCGCCGAGACGCGGCTAAAGGACGGCGCCGGCCGGCTGCGTGTCTTCCAGGCCGCGAACGAAGCTCGTCGCCGCGATCGGCGCCTCGGCCAGATAAACGGAGAACGAGGTCCCCTCTCCGAGGCGCGACGACACCTCGATGCGCGCCCCGAATCCCTGAACGATGTCATTGACGATCGACAGGCCAAGACCGGTCCGCGCGCCCGCGCTCGAGCCGGGATAGAAGGGCTCGAAGATGCGGCGCTGATCTTCGGGCCCGATGCCCGGTCCGTTGTCGGTCACGTCGATCCGAACCTCTCCCAGGACGCGCGTGGCGGCGATCCTGATCTCCGGGGCCGGCGTGGCCGCGGCTCTGAGCGCCTGGTTGGCGTTCAGGACGAGGTTGAGGAAGACCTGACACAAGAGCCCCGAGTCGCCCGCGGCGAAGAGCCGCGGTTCGACGTCCGTGACGATCGCGACCTGCCGCTTCAGCTCGGCCGTGGCGAGCCGCACGGCGCCCCGGACCGTCTCGGCCACCTCGAACGTGTGCGCCTGCGTGGCGTCACCCCGAATGGCCGTCCGCAGATCGCTCGCCACGGTTTGCAAGGCGGACGCGGCGACCCGGGTGTCCTCGAGACAGCTCCGGATGTCGAGCAGCGCCGCGCGAAGCTCGGCCGCCTCGGGCGCCGCGCCCGACCTGAGCCGCGCCAGGACGTCCTCGACGGCGTCGAGGGCCAGGCCGTTTTGCCCGACGACGGCCGCGAGCGGATTGTTGATCTCGTGCGCGACGCTGGCGGCGAGCTGGCCCACGATCGCGAGCCGATCCGTCATGCCCGTTCGCTGCCACTGCTTGAGCGTCTCGAGCGCGAGGACGATCTGCGACGCCACGACGCCGGCGCGCTCGAGATCGGCGCGGACGAACGGCCCGTCGGGACCGGAGCGCCCGATGTTGAGGACGCCGATGGTGCGGTCGCCAGAGAGCAGCGGATAGATGATGCTCGACTGGACGCGGCCGAAGGGGGCGAGGTCCTCGAAGCGGGCGTCGCTGAAGAGCTCGTCATCGAGCAGGATGGGGGTCCGCAGCTCGGCGACGCGGCCCGCGATTCGCTGTCCCATGTGCAGCCGCGTTCCCGTGAGGACCTCGGCCGGCAGGCCGTGCGCCTGCGCTATGTAGAGGCGCCCCGAGGTGTCCCTCAGCATGAGCGAGACGACGTCGGCCCGCATCGCCCGCCGCGTGAATTCGACGGCGAGCGCCGGCAGCTGCTCGCGCTCGCGGACCGACAGCAATCTCTGCCCCTCGCGCAGCACGGCGGCCGCGTCGCGTTTCTGCCTTCGCTTTTCCACGGCGCGGAGGATCGACGGGCCGAGGTCGCACGGCTGAAACGGCCGGCGCACCACGTCGTAGGCGCCGGCGCGGTGGGCCGCGATCGTCTCTTCGACCGACACATCGCCGGCGAGCAGGATCACCTCGGTGTCGGGTGAGGCCGCCTTCACGCGGGCCATGAAGTCCAGGCCGGCGCGCGCGGGCGACCCGAGCGCGAGGATCACGACCTCGGCCTCGCAGGCGGTGACGACGTCGAGCGCCGAGTCGTTGGCGCTGCCCACGAGCACGCCGAGTCCCCGCTCGCGCATGGATCGGATGACCGGGGTCCACGCGTCGCCGTCGTCATCGAGGATGATCACGCGTGGCACGAGGATGGGGCGGGTGGCCACCTCCGTGACGAGGACGGGGACGGAGTCGTCTTTGCGGCAGGTCGAGGACATGCCGAGCTCCTAAGCAGTAATCGTGCCTCGAAGAGGCGAGGCGCAAGAACGTCGCACGAGGCCTCGATCGATGGGATTCCGACGGGGGCGCGGTCGCGCGCCCGTCGGGCTTCCGTCAATCGATGGCGCCAACCCCGGAACGTCAGCCCTGGCGCCATGGCGGGCAATTTGCAGTGTCGGAGCCCAGTATGAAATGGATTCGCGAGGAGGGCCTGCGTGCGCACCTACCGCCGCCCGAGAACGACGGGCAAGACGCTCCTCGCGGATCAGCTTCCTGATCGCCTCACCCGTGGGGGCGGCGACGTGATACTCCCGACGGAAGACCACGACGGTTCAACCAAATGGCGACGCCCGACATCGACCCCGCAGCTCTCCCGTCGAAGAACCTCTTCGACGGCGTCTCGGTGTTCTCGGCCACCAAGTTCGCGGATCGAGAACGCCTCGGAGAGAGAGTCACGAGATGGCTGCGGGACCATCCCGATCTCGAGATCGTCAAGACCGTGGTGACGCTGTCGTCGGACGCCGAGTTCCACTGTCTCGCGCTCACACTGTTCTGGCGGCCGAGCACCGTCAGCTTGCGGAGCGTGCCTCTCCCACCCGTCGCGTGACGGGCGGGTCCCGCCGACTTTCAGTCGCGGTCAGACGGCCGGGCGGCGCGCGCCTTCAGTTTTCCATGAAGGACTTGAGCTGCTTGCCGCGAGACGGGTGCTGGAGCTTGCGCAGCGCCTTGGCCTCGATCTGCCGGATACGCTCCCGGGTCACCGCGAAATCCTGACCGACCTCTTCGAGCGTGTGGTCGGACTTCTCCCCGATGCCGAAGCGCATGCGCAGGACCTTCTCCTCGCGCGGCGTCAGCGTCGCGAGCACCTTCCTGGTCTGCTCGGCCAGGTTCATGGAGATGACGGCGTCGGCGGGCGACAGGATGCTCTTGTCCTCGATGAAGTCACCCAGGCGCGAGTCGTCTTCCTCGCCGACGGGCGTGTCCAGCGACATCGGCTCCTTCGCGAGCTTGAGGACCTTCCGGACCTTGTCGAGAGGCAGCTCCATCTTGGCGCTGATCTCGTCGGGCGTCGGCTCGCGCCCGAGCTCCTGAACCAGGTAACGGCTCGTGCGGATGAGCTTGTTCATCGTCTCGATCATGTGCACCGGAATGCGGATCGTCCGCGCCTGGTCGGCGATCGCGCGCGTGACGGCCTGACGGATCCACCACGTCGCGTACGTCGAGAACTTGTAGCCGCGCTTGTAGTCGAATTTGTCGACCGCTCGCATGAGGCCGATGTTGCCCTCCTGGATGAGGTCGAGGAACTGCAAGCCGCGGTTCGTGTACTTCTTCCCGATCGACACGACGAGCCGCAGGTTGGCCTCGATGAGCTCGGCCTTGGCCTTCTCGGCCATGTGCTCGCCTTCCTGAATCTCGCGCACGGTCTCGCACAGCACGCGCTCGGTCAGCTTGGCCTCGTCCTCGACCTTCCTCTTCTTCTTCTGCGCCGCCGCGATGACCCGCGACATCTCGTCGACCTCGCCCGGACGCAGGCCCAGCTTCTTGGAGACGGCCCTCTGCCGCAGGGGCGACGAGCGGATCTCACGCAGGGTCTGCCGGAACTCCTTCAAAGACAGACCCGACTTGACCTCGCGATCGCCGATCTCGCGGTTGGCCTGGTCGATGCGCTGCACGAACTGCTTGAGCTTGAGGACGATCTCGTCGATCTGCTTCTTCTTGAACCGCACCTCCTGGAGCGCGTCCAGGATGGCGTGCTTGGAGTCGTCGATCTGCTTTCGGTACTTCTTCTTCGAGGCGTCCGAGTCCGTCGCCTCGAGCTTCTCGAGGACCCCGGCCCGCGCTTTCCAGAGGTGGCGAACCTTGTCGATGACCTTGCAGACGCGCTGGATGTGCCACTGCTCGTCGAACTCGGCGTCTTCCTCGTCGATGTCCTTGACGACCTCCTTGACGCGGATCTCCTGCTTGCGCAGCCTGTCGCCGACGTTGAGGATCTCCTCGATCGCGACCGAAGAGTTCAGCACCACCTGCAAGACGCGCCGCTCGCCCTCCTCGATGCGCTTGGCGACCTCGACCTCGCTCTCGCGCGTGAGCAGCGCCACGGAGCCCATCTTGCGCAGGTACGTGCGCACCGGATCGCTGGTCGATGAGTAGGCGTCCGAGTCGTCTTCCTCGGCGGCCTCGGCCTTCTCCTCGACCTCCTCGGCCTCGTCGCTCGAGGCGTCGCTCGCCTCGTGCGCCACTTCACTCGACGCTTCACTCGACGCTTCGTCGGCCGCCTCGTCCTCGACGGCGTCCTTGCGCGCACCCTTGGGCTTCGACGCCGCATCGACGATCTCGATGCCCTGGGCCGAGAACGCCGCGAGCCAGTCGTCCATCTGCTGGGACGAAGCGCCGCTCCCGGTCATGGACTCATTGACCTCGTCGTAGGTCAGGAAGCCCTTGGCCTTGCCCTTCGTGATGAGCTCGCGCTTCTTGCGCTCGCCCTCCTTCTGGGAGGTCGCGACCTTCTTCAGGCCTTTGCTGCCCTTGTTCGGGGCCCCGCTCTTCTTGGAGGTCCGGTCACCCGAGGCGAGCTGGCTCTCTTCGGATTCGTCGCTGTCGGATTCGTGGTCGAAGTTGTCGTCCATTCCTGTCATTTCTTCTTTTGAAGCTGAGGCTCACCCGTCGTGGCGTCACCATGCGCGCTCACGGCGAGTTACGCAATCGGCGAAAAGGCCGCCGCGCGCGCTACTTCTTGCCGTCGGCGGGTGCGTCACCGGCGGAGGGGTCGCCCACGGACGGAATTCCCATGATGTCCTTTCGGGCCGCCTTCCAGGACTTCTGGACGATCCATGACAGCGAACGATCTTGCCGCATCGCTTCGTTCACGATCTCCTTCAGCATGTCCTCGGGGAAATACAGGCTCTGCTTCCTCTTGTCGGATCCGCTCATGCGGGCATCTTACGCTTCATTTGACGCCTCGTGTGACCTCACGCTTCGGGTGACGCACGCTTTCGGTGACGCCCCGCGCGAGCAGATCGCCGGCGGCCCCGGACGAGCACGGCGGCGCCGGCCGCCAGAGCCAGGGCGAGAGCGCCAGCGAGCGCCGATGGCGACCCTCCAGCTCCAGACGCGACCTCGCAACCGACCGCCTCGGAGCGCCGAAACGGCCCCTCGCCGGCGCTGCCCGTGACCTCCCCCGCTCCGCTGGCGGCGGTCCCGCCACCCGCCTTCGACGCGTCGCTGGCGCCGGCGTCGCGGATCACGGTCCCCGGCTTGACACACATGCCTTGGATGCATGTGAGACCGGTGGCGCCGCAGAGCTGGAGATCGGTGCCGTTATCGGCGACGCCGTCGCAGTCGTCGTCGAAGTCGTTGCAGGTCTCGGGTATCGGCGCGCCGGGCGTGCAGTCGTTCACGCCGCAGCTCGACGCGATCCGCCGGCACCACCCCGTTCCGCACGACGCGCGCGCGCAATACCCGGTGGGCGGCGCGCAGTCCGTGACCATCTGGGCCGAGCCCGCGGGGGCGCCGCCGCCCACGATCAGGTAATAGGTCATGGTGGCCAAGCCCTCGTCGACGGCGCCGTTGCAGTTGTCATCGCGGTGGTCGCAGATCTCGACCGCGCCCGGGTGGACGCGTTCGTCATTGTCGTCACAGTCGCCCGCCACGGCCGCGTAGCCCTTCTCCCCACCACAGCCTCGCGTGAACCCGCTCGTCATGGAGCCGTAGCCGTCGCCGTCGAAGTCGCGGTAGAGCATCATCCCGCTGCACCCGACGGGGAAGGGCTCGAAGCCCATGCCCGCCCCGTCCCCACGGGGCGTGTTGTCGCCGTTGGCGGCCAACGCGTAGACGTTGACGTTCACGCCTCCCAGGCCAGCCGGCGCCATCCATCCGACTTGGAACGTCGTGACGCCGTTCACCGCCTTCTTCGGTGCCGTGTGCGTGAGGCCGCCCGAGATGAGCTGCGTGCTCTGCCCGGCGAGGGACACGAGCGTGCCAGTGTCCGCCGTCATGAAGAGGCCCGCGTAGCCTTCGGGTGCCGTGATGGCGACGGCGAAGGTCGCCATCTGTCCAGGCACGAGCATCGCCGGCGTTGACGTGATCGCCACCGTGGCTGGAGCCCCGCCCGAGTGACAGCCGCTGCAACCTTCGGACGCGATGCCGTTCCGGTGCGCGTCCGCGCGCGCCGCGGTGAGGAGCAACGCGAGGCCGCTCGCCAGAGCGAGGCGGAGCGGACGTCCGAACCTAGTCCACTTCATGGGAAGACGTCGAGGCGCGAGGAGCCTCGAGGATAGCATCTCCCCCGGATGGGCCGGACGCGGCATTGCGTTATATCGACGCCGAGTCCCCGCCTTTTCAGGCAGCGAAACGCCCCGAGGCGCGTCATTGCTCGGCCGGCCAGCCGCGGCCATGGGGCTCGACGCTGATGGGCGCATCCGCTAAGACGGAGGCGCGCGATGGCCGGAAAAGTCGATTCGCAGGAACGCGCGGCGCCACGAGCGCCCGCCGAAGCGCGGGCCGAGCCGTGGGCCCCTCTTTGGCTTCGGCGCTCCGGCGCGCTCGCCGGCGTCCTGTACCTCGTCGCGATCTGGCTCGTCGTCGTCAAGCCGACTCTGCCGGAGAGCGTCTTGCCGCGGCCCCTGCTCTTCTTCACTCAGGTCGCTGAGCTCTTTCCCAACGCGGCCATCGATTCCATCGAGTGGCGCGCGCGCGGTTGGCGCTGCGACCTCGGACGCTTCGACGAGGTGGACGTGCGCCCGTTCTTCCCCATCAGGCAAGACGACAAGGAGAGCCGCTTCGATCGCGCGATGTTCTTCCACCACCGCCAGCGGCCCGTCCTCGTGGCGCTCGATCGATACATCACGGGCGCGCAGAACCGCATGCGGCCGACGGAGCGCATCGGTGGCGTCATGCTCCTGAGCCTGCGCGTGCCGATTCCGCCGCTCGGCGAGACGGGCCCGCGTTGGCGGTGGATGCCTCTCGAGGCGTATCCGCCGGGCGTCGAACGTCGCTACTGGTACACGCCGTCGACGGAAGCACGGGCGCGGCGATGCGAGGAGGAGCCATGAGTCGCGCCGCCCGGCCCAAGAGCGGGACGCGCGCCGCCGCGGCGCCAAGCTCCCCGGGAACCGGCGCGGCCTTCGAGGCGAAGGCCTGGCTCCGCCGCTGGCTCGACGCGCCCCAGCCGATCGAGCGGCTGGTCCTGCTGCGCGTGCTCGTGCCGCTGGCGGTGCTGGGTTTCTTGTCGTCGCGGCTCGTGCACGCCGACGACTGGCTCGGCTCGGCCGGATTCCGCGTGCCCGATCTGGGCGGCGACTGGCGCCAGCCCCTCTATTTGCCGGCCATCCCGCCCTGGGCCGCCTGGGCGGTCGCCGTCGTCATCGCGGTAGCGGGTCTGTCTCTCATGGCGGGGTTCGCGACGCCCGTGGCGGCGGCTGTGCTCGCGCTGCTGGTCGGGTACGCCACGCTCGCCGACCGCCTCGAGGCCTTCACGGTCACGAAGCTCGCGCCGCCGCTGACGCTGGCTCTCTTCCTGGCCCCGTGCGGCGCCCGCTACAGCGTCGACGCTTGGCTACGGCGCCGGCGCCAGCCAGCGGCGCCGCTGCCGACGACGGGGGGAACCGGCACGATCCGCTTTTTCCAGATGTTCCTGGTCACGATGTATTCAGCGACCGGGATCGCCAAGGCGCGCGGCGACTGGTTGACCCACCAGGTCCTCTGGACGCACTTGCACGATCAGTATCAGACGGCCGCCGCGTGGCTCGTCATGCGCGCCACGCCCGCGTGGGGGTGGTGGATCCTGCAGGGGCTCGTCCTGCTCTTCGAGGTGGGCGCGCCCCTCTGGTTCGTCTTGCCCTGGACCCGAAGACCCGCCTTGGTCATCGGCCTCGGCATGCACGCCATGATCGGCCTCATGTTCGGCCCCGTGATCTGGTTCGCGTTGCTGATGGCCTCGATGCTCCTCGCGTGCTTTCTCCCCGACGAGCAACTGCGGCGACTCTTCGCGGTCGGGACGAGCCTGGTCCGGCGGCACGCGGGCCGAGCCACCGATTGAGCTTCGGTCACTGGCAGCCGATCTGATTGTCGTCGATCGCGAGATCGTCGAACCACACGACGATGGGCTTCGGGGGCGTCTGGTAGAAGATCGTGCCGACGCCGATCGACGTGTAGGCGGACATCCGGGAGTTGGTCTTGCCGGTGAACGCGAGCTGCGTCACCTCCTTGCCATCGCTGAAGAAGCGGAAGCTCTGGGCGCCGACGTCGAGGGTCCACTCCGCGCAGTGCCACGCGTCGTCGAACGTCCAGTTGTATGGCGAGCTCGTGCAACACGAGTCGTCCGGGATGTTGAACAGCCACTGGTGCGTGCCGTTGGTGGCGACGACGGTGTCGACGATGCGGTTCTCGGTCGTTCCCTGCATCGCCGCGAGGGTGAGATGAATCACGCCGCTGCTCGGCTTCGGCCCGGGCGACTGCACCTTGTAGAAGATCCGCCCCCAATGCTTCGTCGCGGTCGGGCCGAGCGCCGCTAGGCTCTTCTGGACGCGGTCCATGCCCGTGTTCATGCCGTCGCTCTTCAAGGCCATGCTCCCCGAGTGGAATTGGTCGTTGGCGAGCCCGACGCCGCCGCGCGTTCCGGAGAATCCCTTCAACGCCGTCCAGCCCGTCGGGATGTCGCCCACGTTGCCGGACTCGAAGTCCTCGCACAGCTTGTAGGGCTTGCCAGCGCAGCCGGCGCCCATGCCGGCGCCGCCGTCCGCGGCGCGCCCCGCGCCACCGCCGTCCAGGATGGAACCGGCGGAACCGCCGGAACCGCCGGAGCCGGCGGAGCCGCCGCCCGCGCCGGCGCTCCCCGTGACGCCCGCGCCGCCGCTGCCCGCGGCGGCACCGCCGGCCCCACCCTTCCCGCCCGTGCTGCCTGCCCCCGCGCCTCCGGCGACGCCCGCGCCGCCCGTGCTCGTGCTGCCGCCGGCGCCGCGACCGGTGTCGGGCCTCCCCGCGCCGCAACCCATGACGAAGGCAACCAGCAAGCCGCTGACCGTGATTGAGCGTCGGGTCATGTTTTCGTCCTTTGCGTTGGTGCGAGCCAGATGGCTAGAAACACACCTGCTAGAAACACACCTGAAGGACCAGCGCGCCGGCGTCGGGCCCGCCGCACGCGATGGCGACGTTGACGACGTGACAACGTCCCGTGGGGCAGTCCGCGTCGCCGCTGCAGTACTTGCGGCACATGATACCCGACGACGACGTCGCGAGGCAGCCGGTTCCCTTGGCGCACGGCGCCGAGCCCGAGCAGGTCTGACCGAGGGCCGCCCCCGCGACGCCGGGCCGACAGCCGATGCTCGCGGTCTGGCCGTCGCAGAAGAAATCGCACCGCGTCCCGTCGGCGCAGTCCGAGCCCGCGAGGGCGCAGGCGCCCTTGCTGAGCACGAGCGACGAGTCGGCGGAAGCGTCGCCGGCCCCGCCGCCGCCACCCAGGCCGCCCGCGTCAGGGCCGGCGGACTTGCCGCCGCACGACACGAGCCCGCACGCGAGCACGGCCGCCAGCAGGACGTCCGTGGTCCGCAAGGACGCGTCGACCAAACACGTCGCGCCGCGACTCACGCGAACAGGTTATCACGATGCTCCCCGCCGGCCGCCCGGTCCGTGGGAGCTCGCGTCGAAGTCTCCTCGGTCAGGGCTTCTGGTAGCCCCGCCAGAGCCAGAGCAGGGCGTCGGGCAGGTACTGGTGTCGCGCGCCGGCGTCCTCATGGACCGCGCCTTGCGCCTGCACATATCGATAATGATAGCCCTTGGCCTCGAAGGCCTTACCCATGGCGTCGTTGGCGTTCCTCCACGTCGGGCTGAGCAGATCGTTCGAACCGGCCTCGATGAACACGCGCAGCGGCTTGTTCGGCGTCGTGTTGGGGACGCAGTTGGGGACCTCCATCATGTAGTAGTCCGCGCAGCCTTGGGGAAAGACTGGCGGCGACTTCTGCAGGTTCACGAAGCTGCCCGAGATCGTCAAAATGCGCCGGTACGATTCCGGATGCAGCCACCCCATCGTGAACGCCGCCGCGCCGCCCGAGCTGCCGCCATAGGTGCCGCGCCCTTCCGGGTTCTTGGTCAGGTTCAGCACGACGCTCGCTTGCATCATGGCCTGCATGACCGCCTCCGGGAGGAGCTGGGTCTCGACGAATTGGTAGTACTTGTCGTTGGCGGTGTCGTACTCGACGCTGCGATTGCCCCCTGGGTTGGCGAAGACGACGGCCATCGCCGGCAACCGTCCGTCGGCGATCATGTTGTCGAGGGGCGTGCGGATGTCCCCCGAGAAGTCCGTGCCGTCCTGCGCGACCATGAAAGGGATCTCGGTGCCGGAGACGTAACCGGCGGGAATGTACAGGGCGCAGGCGCGACCGCTCATCGAGAAGGTGATGGTCTTGCCCTTGGCGACGCCGGCCTTGACGGACATGTCCGGGGCGGCCGTGAAGGGCGCGGCGATCTTGATGATTCCGTCTCCCTCCGTCCCTGGGTCGGTGACCGTCGGTCCCGAATCGCTGCTCGAGCCGTCGGTCGCGCTGCCGTCGGTCGCGGGGGGCGTGCCGCCCGTTCCAGCGGCGGCGTCCATGTCGGAGGGACCGCCGGTGCCGGCGACGGGAGCACCGCCCGAGCCCTGACCAGCGCCGCCCGCGACGGGCGCTCCTCCGTTGCCGCCCATCGCCGTCGAGCCGGCCGAACCGGCGCCGCCGCCGATCACGCGTGGAGAGGAGGCGCCGTTGCAAGCGAGGCCCGCGGCGGTCGAGAGGACTACGAAGAGAAGAGAGGACCTGACCATGAATTCGCTCCTGCTTTCGGGGAGAGCACGCGAACGGGCGAGCGCTCTGCCGCGTGATGACGGACGTGGCGTTTTGCGATTGGGGGGACAGGAACATAGGTCCCCGTCCCGATTGGCCCGGCTCACGAATAATTCCCGACCCCGTCGTTTACGGGCCATTTTCCGGGCTCGCAATGCGTCGGAGGCCGCTGGTTGAGCCGGATTCGACCCTGATGCGTCTAGGACGTTTCAGGACGTGCGTGTGCAGTTCGGGCCGCCCCGCCTGAGTGGACCATCCGCAGCACCGACCGAAAAATCGTCACGCAGAGCTCACGGGGCCGGCTGGACGCGCCGCCGCGAATGCCTAGAATGCCCGGTCATGGGCACGACCAGAAAGCTCTCGCGGGGCGATTGGAAGGACTACTTCGACGGTTTCACGCGCAAGTTCCTCAAGGAGGACCTGCCCGGCTCGGCCTCGATCGAGATCATCTCGCCTACGCTCGGCGACCAGTTCGAGGTCGCGGCGGTGCGTCTCATCGGGCTCACCTACGACCCAAAGAGCCAGGCGCTCGAGGTGGCGCTCGAAGGCGTCGACCACCTGATCTTCAACCCGGCCGAGATCTGGGTCCTCGAGGGCGATCCCGGCTTCATCTCCACCCTCGAGGTCATTCACTCGGACGACGTGAAGGAGATCATCTACGTGCGCCGGAACGGGGCTCGTGCGGCCCCTTCCGAGCCGCCCACACCGCCGAGCACCGGAGCGAACAGCGGCGCCAGATGAGACCCGGAAGTCGGACCGGCAAGTCGGACCGGCAAGTCGGACCGGCAAGTAGAACCGGCAAGTAGAACCGCGGGGCCACCCGTCCACGCTTGCGCGATCGGTTGCCCCGGTGGCACCGTGCGGGGCGCGAACGGATGTCCCCCTTGCCAGTGCGACCCGCCGACGTGTCTGCCCGGCTCTCGTGGGCGGCGCTCGCGTCGCTCGCCGTCGCGGCGCTCGGAGGGGGAAAGGCCCACGCGCAGATCGAACGTCCGCTCAGCCGCCTCGAGAGGGAGTCCGTCGACGAGGGGCTCGCGACGCTGGGGCTGCGGCCCGAGCCGGCCCCCGCGGGCAAGGTCGTCGGAATGATCTACGTCGTCAACCAGGAGGTGTTCTCGCGCCGCGACTGGTATTTCCAGTGGTTCAACATCTTCCACCGCACGACGCGTCCCGACATTCTCCAGCGCGAGCTCCTGTTCCGGCCCGGTCAGACCTACGACGAGGCGCTCGTCGAGGAGAGCATGCGCAACCTGCAGTCTCCGCCCGCCGTCGTCACGGCGACAGGCACGACGATCGCGCCGCCCGAGCTCTCGAGCGTCGTGGCGATCGTGCCCGTGGCCTCGCCGCGACCTGGGACCGTCGACGTGCTGGTGGTGACCCGCGACGTGTGGAGCCTGCGCTTCAACACCGACTTCGAATTCCAACAGAACACCCTATCGAGCCTGGACACCTCGCTGTCCGAGAACAACCTCTTCGGCTGGCGCAAGTACCTCTCCTTCGGCTTCTCGCTCGATCTCGGCAAGTTCGCCGTGGGCCCGACCTACTTCGATCCGAACATCGCGGGCACACGGCTCCAGCTGCTCGCGACGGCGCTCGTGGACTACACCCGCGGCACGAACGATTACGAGGGCAACGTCGAGAGCCTCTCCTTCCTCTATCCCCTCTACTCTCTGGCGAGCCGCTGGGGCGCGGGCTTGAACTTCGCGCACGAGGACGCCGTCGTGCGCGGCTTCCAGGGGAACGCGCTCGCCGACGAGCCGCTCACGGGCATGCCCGGCGTCACCGTCCCCTACATCTTCCGGCGCCGGTACGCGATCGTCGACGGCGCGGCGACGCGCTCGTTCGGCCGCGTCTTGATCCAGCGCGTGACGCTGGGCTACCGCTTCGACGATCGACGCTCGGCGATGGCCGAGGGCGCCGCCTACGGCGCGGCGACGCCCGACGCGCTCCGGACGTTTCTCGACGAGTACGCGCCGATCTCGGAGCTGCGCTCCGAGCCCTACGTCCAGTACGATCTGTTCACCGCCTGGTACGGCGTCTATCGCGACCTCGACACGTTCGATCTGCGCGAGAACGCGCGTCTCGGACCGTCTCTGTCGCTGCGCGCGGCTTATGGCGCGCCCGAGCTCGGCGCCGATTTTCGCGCCTATCCGCTCGGCGCGTCGGTCGGGTGGGCCGCGGGGCCGCGGGGTTCGTACGTGCGCGCCTCCGCGACGGGCGCGCTGCGCCTGCGCGAGGGCCGCGCCATCGACCAGACGGTCCAGGGCAAGCTCTACGTCGCGTCGCCGCTCCTCGCGCGCCTGCTGCGCGTCGTCGTCTCCGCCGAGGTGGACGCCGTCCGGGCCGACACGCATCGCACGCGCTACTTCCTGGGCGGCGACACGGGCCTGCGCGGTTATGTCATCGGCGAGCTCCAGGGGACGAGCCTCGTCGTCGGGCACGCGGAGCTGCGCTCGGCGCCGCTCGCGCTCTTCTCGCAGCGCGTGGGCGGGCTCTTGTTCTGCGACGTGGGCGACGCCGCCACGTCGCTGAATGACCTGGCCGTTCGCGCCGACGCGGGGCTCGGCCTGCGCTGGCTCATCCCGCAGCTCAACGCCTCGGTCTTGCGCGTCGACTGGGCGGTTCCGCTGCGCCCCGGCGTCGTGACGCCGGCCGGCCTGCCCGGCCGCGTGAGCGCCGGCTTTCAGCAGATCTTCTGACCCGCGTCCGGCACTACGGCGAGTGGCCGACGACGGGCGTCGGTCCCGACGCTTCGGGCAACCCCTTCGACACCGCGAAGATGACACCGCCCTCGGGGGTGTTGCGGCCCGTGAGCGCGAGGCCGAGCGCCTCCGCGACGCCACGCGCGAGCGAGAGGCCGATGCCGCAATGGACGCCGTCGGAGCGCGTGGCATCGCCGCGGAAGAACCGCTCGAAGACGTGAGGGAGCACGTCGTCGGGGATGGTCGGACCGCTGTCGTGAACCTCGAGGACGGTCGCCGCCGGCTCTTCGCCGCCGGCCGCGCGCACGCGAATCGTCCCGCCGAGCGTCGTGTAGGCGGCGGCGTTCGAGAGCAGGTTCGCGATCACGAGGCGGAGCTGCTCCCGATCGCTCACGACGGCCGCGGCGGGCGCGATCTCGTTCTCGAACGTCAGGCCGCGCGCGCCGGCGGGGACCTCGAACGGTCGCCAGCACTCCTGAACGAGCGCGCGCAGGCCGACCTCCTCCCGACGCGCGGGCACCGGGCCGCTGTCGAGCCGCGCGAGCGCGAGGAGGTTCTCGCACAGCGCCTGCATCTGAAGGGAGACGGCGACGGCGTCGTCGATGGCCCTCCGGTACTCGGGCGCCGGGCGCTCGCGCGAGGCGGCGACCTCGAGCGGGGTGCGCAGGGCTGCCAGCGGCGTGCGCAGCGCGTGGCTGACGTCGGCCGTGAAGCGTTTCTCGCGCGCGAACGACGCGCGCAGCCGCGCGAGGAGCTCGTTCATCTTCGCGGCGACGGGCGCGAGCTCCTCGGGAAGATCGTCGAGCGGCAGCGCGCGCCCGAGCTGCGCGGCATCGAGGCCCGCGAGGCGCGCCGCCAGCGCGCGCGTCGAGCGCAGGCCGCGCGAGCCGGCCAGCACGGCGGCCGCCGACGCCGATAGGACGCTGAGCAGGCCGAGCAGCGAGAGCCAGCGACGCATCGAGCCGAGGGTCTCGACCACCTCCTCGGTGCCGCGCGCGACGACGACGGTCACGAAACGATGCGAGACGCGCGCGGGTCCCTTCGCGGGACCCGGGTCCTCGATCCGCAGGGGCTGCCGCAGCTGGATCGCGCGCCCCGGACGCCCGTCCGGCAACGACACGTCCGCGATCGTCGGTGCCGCCGCGCGCGCGGCGCCGTGCTCGAGGTCGCCGGCGCCCAGCGAAGGCGAGCGGGCGAGCACGCGGCCGTCGTCGAGCCAGGCCTCGAAGTACGCCGGGCGCCACTGGCGGTCAAACTCCGGGAGGGCTTCGTACTCGAACTCGCTCTCGGCCCCGTCCTCCTCGGCCATGCCGGCGACGGCGGCGGCGTCGTCGCGCAGGCGCGCGTCGAGCTCCCGTCCGAGCGCGCGCGCGAAGACGGCATGCAGCACGAGCGACAGCGCGACGAGGACGGTCGCGAGGACACCGACGACGGCGACCGTGAGTCGAAAGCGCAGCGAGCGCCTCACGCGACCTCCGGCGCCTCGAGCGAGTACCCGAGCCCTCGGTGCGTGTGGATGAGCCGGGGCGCCCCGCCCTCGCCGTCGCCGAGCTTCCGGCGCAGGTACCCGACGTAGACGTCGACGACGTTGCTCGATGGCTCCGCCGCGAAGTCGTAGACGTGCTCCCAGATCTCGGTGCGCGTGACGACCTGACCGCGGCGCAGCGCCAGGTACTCGAGGAGCGCGAACTCGCGCGCCGAGAGCGACACCGCCTGCCCGCCGCGCTTGACCGTGCGGGCGCCCGCGTCGATGACGAGATCCGCGACGGTCACGAGATTGGCCGGCGCGCCGTAGCGCCGGCGGATGACGGCGCGCAGCCGCGCCAGCAGCTCCTCGAGCGCGAACGGCTTGACGAGATAATCGTCGGCGCCGAGATCGAGACCTCCCACGCGCGAGGACACCTCGTCGCGGGCCGTGACGATGAGGACGCCGGCGTTGGAGCCGCGGGCGCGCAGGCGCGCGAGGATCGTGAGCCCGTCAACCTTCGGCACCATGAGGTCGAGGACCAGGGCGTCGTAGGGGTTGGCCTCGGCGAGGGCGAGGCCCTCCGCGCCGTCCCCCGTCGCGTCGACCGCGTAGCCCGCCTCCCGCAGGCCCTGCGCGAGGGACCGCGCGAGCGGCGCGTAGTCTTCGATGAGCAGGACGCGCATCCGCCGCGAGTATGGCGCGGCCGCCGCGCGACGGTAAGCCCCTGCCGGGTCTCTCATGTGACTCTCATGTTGGGGGCGTAGGAGTGGGAGCGCGTGCGTCGTCTTCCTTTTCTCCTCGTCCTCGTGGGTCTGCCGGCGGCCTGGCGCGCGCGCGCCGAGGAGACGACCCCACACGCGCTGTCGCTGGCCGAGGCGCGCGCCTTGGCCACGCGCGCGGGCGCCGACGTCGTGCTCTCGGAGCGGCGCGAGAGCGTGGCGCGCGCGCAGGCCGACGCCGCCGGCGCGCTCGGCAACCCGACCGTGAGCTTCGAGAGCGCCAGGCTCTCGGCGCGCCTCACGACCGGCATCAGCGTCCCGTTGCCGCTGTTCGGGCAGCGCGCCGCCGCCGTCGCCGCCGCGCGCGCCGACGCCGACGCCGTCACGCTGGAGACCAACGCCGTGCGGCTCGAGTCCCGCTGGAGCGCGACGCGCGCCTGGCTCGACCTGTGGGAGGCGCAGGAGCGGGTGGCTCTCCTCGAGACAGCGGCCGAGGAGGCCAGGCGCCTGGCCGCGATCGCCCAAGAGCGCTTCGCGGCGGGCTCGACGCCGCGCCTCGACGCCGTGCGAACGAACGCCGACCGGGCGCGCGCGGACGCCGAGGCCCTCGCCGCGAAGACCGGCGTCGCGGCGGCGGCCGCGCGCCTCGCGACGTGGCTCGGCGCCGGCGACCGCCCGCCTCTGCGCGCCGCCGGCTCCCCGGAGCTCGGTCCCCTGCCCCCCGAGGCCGAGGCGCTGCAAGGCCTCCTCGCGCGCCACCCCGCGCTCGAGCGCGATCGCGCGCAGGCCGCGGCGGCCGCCGCGCGCGTGCGGTCCGAGCAACGGCTGCGCTGGCCCATCGTGAACGCGCAGATCGCGGTGGCCCAATCCGACCCGACGCTCCCGGGCACGGACGTCGTCGGCGGCCTGTCGTTCGAGGCACCCGTGCTGAGCCAGCGCGGCGGCGCCATCGCGCGCGCGCGCGCCGAGCAGGGGCTCGCCGAGGCGACGACCGACTTCGATGCCCGCCGGCTCGGACTGCAGCTCGTCGACGCCACCCAGCAGGCACGGGGCGCCTCGCTGCGCGCGCAGGCGCTCGGCAAGGAGGTCCTGCCGGCGCTCGAGGAGGCCCGCCGGATGACCGAGGAAGGTTACCGCGACGGGCGCGTCGATCTGCTGCGCGTCCTCGAGACGCAGCGCGCGCTGCTCGAAGGCCGCCTCGCCTACGTCGAGGCGCGCTCGACGTCGCAGCGGGCGCTCGCGGACGTCGAGCGCGCGCTGGGCGTCGCCCTCGAGGGAGACCGAGATGCGCGTTGAGGCGCTCGCCGTGGCGACGCTCGTGCTGTCGGCGGCGGGCGCGTGCCGCCCGAAGGAGGTGGCCGAGGAGGCGACGAAGCGCAAGGTGCGCTGCGCGCCCGCCGAGGCCGCCACGCTGACCGACACGCTCGAGCTCCACGGGACGGTTTCGCCGCTGCCGGACAAGGACGCCCAGGTCGCCGCCCAGGTCGGCGGCCGCCTCTTGCAGATCCTCGTTCGGGAAGGGGACGTCGTCGCGCTCGGGGTGCCCGTGGCGCGCATCGACGCCGCGCCGCTCGCCGACGAGGCGCGCGCCGCGGCGGCGGGCGTCGCGCGCACGCGCGCCGAGGCCAGAAACGCCGAGGCCACCGCGGCGCGCGTGCGGCGCGTGTTCGAACACGGCATCGCCGCGCGCCAGGAGGTCGACGACGCGACGGCGCGCGAGGCCACGACGGCAGCCGCGCTGAGCGAGGCCGAGGCGGCCGCGCACCGCGCGGAGCGGCAGGTCGAGCGCGCGACGGTGCGCAGCCCCCTCGCGGGCGTCGTCATCCGGATCTTCCGGCGCGCCGGCGAGCTGGTCGACGGAACGCCGGCGACGCCCATCGTCGAGGTCGCCGACCCGAGCCGCCTCGAGCTTCGCGCCGACGCGACCGCGGGCGATCTCGTGCGCGTGACCAAGGGCCAGGCCGCCGAAGTCGTCATCGCGGCCCTGCCCGGCGCCTCCTGGACCGGCGCCGTGTCGGCGGTGTCCCCCGCCGTCGATCGGGCGACGGGCCTCGGCGTGGCCCGCGTGACGCTCGACCTCGGCGCCGGGCCGCGCCCACCGATCGGCGTGCTCGGAACCGCGCGCGTCGGCGCGGGCAGCGCGCGGCGAACCGTCGTCGTGCCGAAGGAGGCTGTGCGCAGCGGCGCCGGCGCCGAGGTGGAGGTCGTGCTGTGCGGCGCCGACGGTCTCGCGCACGTCCGGCGCCTCGCGCGCGGCGGCGCCGCGGGCGCCAAGGTCGAGGCGCCCGGCCTCGCGGCCGGTCAGGAGGTCGTCGTCGAGCCGGTCATCGGCGTCGCCGACGGCGAGGCCCTCGAAGTGACGCGGTGACGCGGTGACGGGCTGGCTCACGTCGCGCCGCGCGCTCGTCTGGGTCGTCGCCGTCGGGTTGGCCGGCAGCGGCGCGTTCCTCACGACGCGCATGCCGAGCGGCATCTACCCCGAGATCGACTTCCCGCGCATCGTCGTCGTCGCGCGCGGCGGCGACGCGCCGCCCGAGCTGACGCAGGCCACGATCGGGCGGCCGCTCGAGGTGGCGCTCACGACGGTGCTCGGCGTCGAGCGCGTTCGCTCGCGTACGATCCGCGGCGCCGTCGAGATCTCGCTGCTGTTCTCGCCCGGCACCGACATGTGGCGCGCGCTCCAGCTCACGGAGTCGCGCGTGGGCGAGACGCGCGGCGCCCTGCCGGCGGGCGTCGACATCGTCGTCGAGCGTTTGACGACCACGTCGTTCCCCGTCGTGACGTTCAACCTCAGCGGCCACGTCGATCCGCGCCGCCTGCGCGACCTGGCCGAGCTCGTCGTGCGGCCGGCCATCTCGCGCGTCACGGGCGTCGGCCGCGTCGAGGTCCTTGGCGGCGACGTGCGCGAGATGGAGATCATCCTCGACCCGGCGCGGACGGCCGCCTTGCGGCTCACGCCCGCGCGCGTCGCCGAGAAGGTTCGCGACGCCACGGTGCTCCAGGCCGTGGGGCGCTTCGACGACGCGCACGCCCTCGTGACCGTCATGGCGTCCGGCGAGCCCCACGACGGCCGCGACCTCGGCGCGATCCCCGTGGCGGTCGGCGCCGACGGAAGCCCCATCCCGCTCTCGACGATCGCGACGATCGAGGAGGGCGCCGAGGATCGCCTGCTGCGCGTGGCCGGGCCGGCCGGGGAGACGGTCCTGCTCAGCGTGAGCCGGCTGCCCGGTGCCAGCACGCCCGACGTCGTGGCTCGCGTGCGCGCCACGGTCGACGAGACGGCGCGCGCGTTCCCCCCAGAGGTCCAGGTCGCGACGGTCTACGACCAGGCGGTGCTCGTCGAGGATTCGCTGCGCTCGATCCGCGACGCCATCTTGATCGGCATCGCGCTGTGCGTCGTCGTGATCGCGGTCTTCCTGCGCGATCTGCGCGGGG
Source organism: Polyangia bacterium (assembly GCA_036494575.1). GTDB lineage: Bacteria > Myxococcota_A > Polyangia > Fen-1088 > Fen-1088 > DASZFV01. Next base: position 47,330 of record DASXOE010000080.1, read on the forward strand.
GCCTCGTGGCGGCGCTCGCCGTCCCGCTCACGCTGGGCGTGACGTTCATCCCCGTCCACCTCCTCGGGCAGAGCCTCAACCTCATGTCGATGGGCGGCCTCGCCGTCGCGATCGGCCTCGTCGTCGACGACGCCATCGTCGTCGTCGAGGCGATCCGTCGCGAGCTCGAGCGAGGCAGCCCGCCGGACGTCGCCGCCCGCGTGTCCACGCGCGCCCTCTTCCCGGCGCTCATCGGCACGACGGCGACGACCGTGATCGTCTTCCTGCCGCTGGCGTGGCTCGAGGGCCTCGTGGGGCGCTTCTTCGTCGCGCTCGCCACGACCCTCTCGGCGGCGGTCTTGCTCTCGCTTGCGATGGCGCTCACCGTCGTGCCGCTCGCCGCCGTGGCCTGGATGCGGCCCCGCCCGTCCGGCCCTGCCCTCCGCGAGCCCTGGTACGTGCGCGGGTACGGGCGCGCGCTGACGGGCCTCCTGCGCCGCCCGCTGCTGGGCGTCGCCGTGGGCCTCGTTCTGCTCGTCGTGGGCGGCCTCAGCGCGCGCGCCATCGGGACGGGGTTTCTCCCCGAGATGGACGAGGGCGCGTTCGTCGTCGACTACTTCCTGCCGGCGGGCACGTCGCTCACCGACACCGACGCCGTCGCGCGCAAGCTCGAGGCCGTGCTGCGCGCGCTGCCCGAGGTCGCGATCTACTCGCGACGCACGGGCGCCGAGCTCGGGCCCGCGGCCGCCACCGAGGTCAATCGCGGCGACATCATGGTGCGCCTCAAGCCGCGCGCCGAACGGAGCGCCTCCGCCGAGGAGGTCATCGCCGTCGCGCGCACGCGCGCCGCGCGCGAGGTCCCCGAGGCGCGCGTCGAGTTCGTTCAGGTCCTCCAGGACGTCCTCAACGATCTCTCGGGCACGCCGCGCCCCCTCGAGCTCAAGCTCTTCGGCGCCGACTACGGCGTGCTCCGCGCCAAGGCCCAGGAGGTCGCGCGCCGCGTGGAGGGCATCACCGGCCTCGTCGATCTCTACGCGGGCTTCGAGGGCGACGCGCCCGAGCTGAGGCTGCGCCTCGATCCAGGCGGGGCGGCGCGCCTCGGCCTCACGGCGACGGACGTCGCGACCAACCTCGACGTCGGCCTGCACGGCACGGTCGCGGCGGTCATTCGCCGGGCGGATCGGCCCCTCGGCGTGCGCGTTCGTTACGCCGACGCCGTGCGCTTCGACGGCAAGGAGCTCGAACGCCTGCCCATCTTGCCGGCCGCGGGGGAGGCGACGACGTCGCTCGCGGCCGTCGCCCACCTCGAGCGCGCGACCTCGCCGAGCGTCCTTTTGCGCGAGAACCTGCGCCCCACGGTCATCGTCACGGCCGATCGCGCTGGCCGCGACATCGGCTCGATCGCGGCCGACGTCCGGGCCCGCCTGCGCAAACTCGCGCTGCCCGAGGGCTACACGAGCGAGCTCGGTGGCCAGTATCGCGCGCAACAGGAGACGTTCCGCGATCTCGCGCGCGTGCTCGGCTTCGGGCTCCTCGGCGTGCTCGCCGTCCTCCTCGCGCAGTTCCGCCACGCGCGCATGGCCCTCGTGGTGCTGGCCTCGGTGCCGCTCGCGCTCGTGGGCGCGCTCGCGACGCTCGTCGTCGTCGGCGTGCCGCTCAACGCCTCGTCGCTCATGGGCTGCGTCCTGCTCGTCGGCCTCGTCGTCAAGAACGGCATCCTCTTGCTGGAGCAGACGGAGGCCTTCTGGAAGAGCGGCGCCACGCTCGAAGCCGCGCTGCTCGAGGCCGGCTCGATTCGGGTGCGGCCCATCCTCATGACGACGCTCGCGACCGTCGCGGGCCTCGCGCCGCTGGCCCTCGGGCTCGGCGCCGGCGCCGAGATCCAGCGCCCCCTCGCGACGGCCGTCGTCGGGGGCTTGCTCGTGTCGACGCTCGTCAGCCTGCTCGTGATCCCGTCGCTCGTCCGCATCGCCTTCCGCGCTATACCGTCTTGACTCACGAAAGGCCGCCATCATGCCCACGCCGCTCGCCCTCGCCCTCGCCCTCGTCGCCGCCGCTCTCGCGCTCCCGGGAGGCCCACCGGTGGGCATGGACTACCTCGCCTACGATCCGGCCACCAACCAGGTCTGGATTCCGGCCGGCAACACCGGGAACGTCGACGTCCTCGACGTCGCCACGGGCAAGCTCACGTCGATAGGCGGGCTCGCGACGGCGCCGTCGAGAAAGCCCGATCGGCCGCGCATGGGTCCGAGCTCCGCGACGGTCGGCGATGGCGTCGTGTGGATCGGCAATCGGGGCGACGACACGCTGCGCGCCTTCGACGCCAAGACGCTGGCAGCCAAGGGCGTCGTCCAGCTGAAGTCGATGCCGGACGGGCTCGCCTACGTCAAGAGCCGGCGGGAGGTCTGGGTGACCACGCCCCGCGACGAGACCATCACGATCGCCAGCGTCGGCGCCACACCCGCCGGCCTCGCCACGATCAAGCTCGACGGCGAACCGGAGGGCTACGCGGTCGACGCCGCGCGCGGCGTCTTCTACACGAACCTCGAGAACAAGGACAAGACGCTGGCCATCGACGTCACGACGCACAAGGTGCTCGCGAGCTGGCCGGCGGGTTGCGGCGCGGAGGGCCCGCGAGGCCTCGCGCTCGACGCCGCGAGACGCTGGCTCTTCGTGGCATGCACCGACGGCGCGGGCGTCTTCGATCTCGCCCACGCCGGCAAGGAGCTCGGGCGCCTCAAGACCGGCGCGGGCGTGGACAACCTCGACTACGACCCGCGCCGGCGGCTGCTCTTCATCGCGTCCGGGCGCGACGGCGACATGGTCATCGCGCACGTCGACGACGCGGGCGCGCCGCAAAAGACGGCCACCGTCGCCACGGCCAAGGGAGCGCGCAACCCGGTCCTCGACGCGCGCGGCACCGCCTACGTCGAGGACGCGCTCGACGGACGCCTGCTCGTCGTCGAGCCGGGCCCCTGACGCGGCGGTCGCGCCCTCACCACCCTCAGCCGCCGAACCTTCGGCGCGGCGGCCTCTCCCACTTCGTGGGAGAGGCGCAGATCGAGGGTCAGAAGGTCATCGAATTCAGGTTGAAGCCGCCCGTCTCCTCGAACAGCTCCAGGATCTGCTGGCCGGCGGGCAGCGTGATGCTCGCCGTGACGGTCGTGTAGGTCTGCCAGCCGCCCGTGCCCGGGATGTTGATCGTGCCCGTGAGATTGGTCCCGGACGGCGTCTGGAGGTGGATCCTGCCAGCCGTCGTGCCCACGGCCGCCATAGCCGCGACGCGGAACGAGACCGTGCGCGCTCCGGCCGTGGCGACGTTGACCGTGTACTTGAGCCACTCGCCCGCGCTGGTCCAGCCGACGTCGAAGCCGCCGCCCGTGTCCGAGGTGGTCTCGATGTCGACGCCGTCCGTGCGGTCTTTTCCGCCCGAGTTCACGGCGTCGCTGTCGTGATAGGCGACGCCCTCGCCGCCGACGTCGTAATTTTCGATCTGGATGAGCCCCGGGATCGGGGCGGCGCTGCCGCCGAACGGCGCCTCGCCGGTGGGCGCGGCGGCGAACGAGACGAAATTGAAGTTGTAGCCGCCGCTGTCTTGAAAGACGGTGAGGACCTGTTGCCCTGCCGGCAGCGTGGCCGTGGCCTTCACTGTCGTCCAGGTCTGCCAGCCGCCCGTCCCCGGCACGGTGACCGTGCCCGTGAGGCTCGCGCCCGAAGCGTTTTGGAGGTGGAGCGTCCCGGCGTTCGTGCCGACGGCCGTGGCCGACGCCGTGCGGAACGAGACCGTGTACGCGCCCGCCGTCGCGACGTTGACCGTGTACCGAAACCACTGTCCGGCCGATGTCCAACCGACGTTGGCGCCGCCGCCCGTATCGGTCGTGGTCTCGAGGTCGACGCCGTCGCTGCGATAGGCGTTGTCCGTGCCGTTGATTGACGTGACGTTGTAGGCGACGCCCTGACCGCCGGTGTCGTAGTTCTCGGCCTGCACCGTGCCGGGAATTGCGGCCGGCGTGCCGCCGAACGGTCCCTCCGACGGAGGCGCGACTCCAAAGAAGCTGAGGTTCACCGCGTTGGCGATGGCCTGCAGCCCGGCGTCGTTCGGGTGCAGGTGATCGCCCGAGTCGTACGCCGGCAAAAACTTCGTCGGGTTGGCCGGATCGTGCGTGGCCACGTCCTGATCGACGACGCCGTCACACCCGCTGCTCGCGCCGCGGACGAAGGTGTTGATCTGTCCCCGCGAGGTTTCGCCGGTCGTCGTCCAGCCGCCCGCGCCCTGGAACGGCGTCAGCGTCGAGCACAAGAACTTGATGCCGGCCGTGTGCGCGCGGCTGATGAGCCCCGAGATCGCCGTGATGAGCTGGTCGCCCGTCGGTTGGGGGCTCGATCCGAGATCGTTGATCGGGTCGTCCGAGAAGATCACCCACTTGACGCCCGGTTGTGCCAGCACGTCCCGATTGAAACGGTTCGGCGCGCTCTGGCCGCCCGAGTCGGCGAGCAGGCGGTTGCCGTTGATGCCCTGGTTCAACACGCCAACCACGGCGCCGGCGTTCACGAGCCGCACCGCGAGATCGTTCGGCCACCTCTTGTTAGCGTTACCGGAGGAGGCAAAACCGTCGGTGATGGAGGCACCGAGCGCCACGACGGCGCCGTTCGACGACGTGTTCGCGACGTCGAGGTTCACGAGGAAGTAGTAGCTGCCCGTCGTCGAGCCCGACACCGTCGCGCTGCCGCTGACGTCACCCGAGGCGATGTAGTTCGTCTGCGAGCCTTGCCCGTGGAACGTCGCCGCCCCCGTGCCCGTCGGCAGGTAGAAGCTCACCGCAACGTCGGACAGCGCCGTCACGGCGAAGGCGATCGAGTCGCTGACGGCGAGGCCGCCGGCAGGGACGGTGACCGAGGACTGGCCGCCGAAGGTCACGACGCGGTCGCTGCTCGTCGAGATCGACGACCCCGACGTGCGCTGCGCGATGTGCACGTCGCTGAACTGCACGGACTGACTCCCGAAGACGTTGGAGAGCTGAATTCGCGCCGACGGGCCGGCGATGCTCGTGTGAACGATCTGTCGCAGAGTCTGCCCGCTGAACGTCGTTCCACTGCTTTGAGGAGAGACAGCCCAGGTTCCGGTCCACGCGGGCGCGAGCGCACCCTCGACGGTGGTGAATTGACTCGGTTCTCCGGGGAGCTCGGGCTCCGCCGCGCAACCCACACACACGAATGCCATCAAAAGAGCAGGGCGAAAGATCATGCTGTCCGTCCTCCTAGTTTCGTTACGTCCACGGGTTCGGGGAACGACGATATTGCCATAACTGCGTTTGAATTTGTGGTACCGCTAACTCATTCATCAATGCCTAATGTAGCAACGCGTTGATCATTTCTAGACGCAGGGTGGCGTCCACGCAGCAAGATCAATGAGTTCCGCACGACGCGCGGGCAATGCACGCGACGCGACGCGCCCGAATCGGCTGCTTCGAATCCGTTGACGCCGGCCCGCGACGGTTTCTCATCCGGCGGAGCGCGCCGCCGCCTGCGGTTTCGTTTTCAGCGCTTAGACTGGTCGCGATGGATTCGTCGATGCCTCCGTCCGCCACGGCGGATCTCGGCATGCTCCTCAAGGCGAAACGGCAAGAGCTGATCGATCGCTGGAGCGAGTCCGCGAGGCGCGCGAACACGACCGACCCCATCCCGCGCGGCGAGCTCATCGATCACATCCCGCGCTTCATCGACGAGCTCATCCTCGCTGTCGAACCTGCTCCAGAACGCGACTACGCCCGGAAGCGGTGCGGTAGCGACCTCCGCGGCCCCGAGAGCGTAACGTTTCGGACAATGCGGGCACCGATCGGTAACCGCAAGCCGACGTCACCCGCCGAGAGTGGCGGGGAGCGCCGCCAATCGAGGTGGCACGCTCCTCGCACATCGAAACGAGGCACACACCCCAAACTCGGAGGTCCCCATGTTTCTCGTTCTCGCCATTCTCTTCGCCATCGCCTGGATTGGTGGATTCACGATCCTGCACGTCAGCTCCGCGGCGATTCACCTCCTGCTCGTGGTCGCCATCATCAGCGCCATCGTCCATTTCGCGCGCGGGCGAAGCACGGTCTGACGGAGCAACACCATGGCGCGCAATTCGGACAAGAACGGCCGCTCGGTGAATGGTCCAGCGAGCACCGACCTGGGCGAGAGACTGTTCTCCCCTTTGAGGACGGGTATGGAAGCGCTCGGCTCGGCCCTGGAGTTGGCGGCGCGCCAGACCACCGAGCGGCCTTTGCGCACGCTTTCATTGGCCGTAGGCGCCGGCTACGCCCTCGGCGGCGGAGTCTTTTCGCGGCTCACGGTGCGCCTCATCGGAATGGCGACCCGGCTCGCCCTGCGCGCGTCCTCGGCGTCGCTCGTCGCTTGGGGCGTCATCAGCGTCGTGAAGTCAGTGCCCGCGCAGAGCCCCATCGAAGTTTCGCGTTCGAGCTAGCTCCACAAATTTTCTCGAAGGAGACGCGCATGCAATTCGCCGACATCACGGCCCTGACGAAGGATGACGTCCTCTCCGCCATCGGCCTCGCGACCAAGCGGACGGTGACGGCCCGGGTCCTCGAGGTGACCGGTGTCTTCGGCGCTGGCTTGCTGATCGGCATCGCCGCCGGGATCCTCTTCGCTCCCAAGTCGGGCGCGGGAATGCGCGAAGAGCTCGGGGAGCGACTCCGTGGAGCGGCGAAACGCGTCGTGGACGGAAGCGACGCGGCGCAGGCTATTACCTGACTCAGCGGCGCGTCAGTAAGGGTCCGGCCAGCCCGCCGACGCCGCGTACTGGTGATAGTGGGACGTGATGGCGTCGACGTAAGCTTGCGCGCGGGCGTTGTAGCGCCCGCATCCACTGACCGCGCCCGTGCCGGAGTTGAACGCGCCGGCGGCCATCATGTTGTACTGGGCGGCCGTGCAACCCGGGTACTTCGCCTTCAGCGCCTCGAGGCTGTCGACGTCTGTCTTGATGCCCTCGTCCAGGTTGATCGTGGGATTGAAGACCGACGTCGCCCACAACGGGGAGGTCGTGTCCTTCGTCAGGTTCGGGTGCCCGTTCGAAAGCAGCGCGCTCTTCGCCTCGCCGCAGGCGGGCGTCGTCTGGATCAATCCGAACGATTTCGATTCGGCGTCGCTCCACCCCTGCATGATCCCGCACGGGCTGTCCGGGCTGACGGCGAACTCGTTGAAGCTCGATTCCTGCTGGATCTGCGACTTGACGATCATCGGATCGGGCATGCCCCACTTCGTGCACTCCGCGAGCACGACGCAATCGTAGGCGTCGGTCTTGGCGTTGTTGGTCTTCAACGGATCTGACGCGGGACAGCTCGTGCCCGAGGCGCCGGCGGCAGCCGTGCCGGCGGCGCCCGTGCCGGCGTCGGCGCCCGCGCGGCCGCCGTCGCGTCCCGCGCTCGCGCCTCCATCTCGGCCGCCGCCCGATGACGAGGACCCAGCCGCGCCGCCGTCAACCGACCTGCCCGCCGCTCCACCGGCACCCGCGCCGCCGGCGCCGGCCGTGCCCGCGCCGGCCGCGCCCGCTCCACCGGCCACGCCCGCCCCGCCCGGCGCCCCGGCTTCGCCGGCGCTGGGAGCCTGGCCCGAGGAGGCGATCCCCGCCACGCCGCCATGGCCGCTCGTCCCGCCCGCGCTGCCGCCTCGAGGAGCCGTGCTGGTGCCGTCGCAAGCGGCCACGACCGACGAAAACGACACCACGAGCAGCAGGCACGGAACGGCCCGAACGACGCGCGACGTCACAATGGTCTTCATCAAGTATGTAGTCGCATGTCGCTCGGCAAACCGATCAGCTCGGCGCGGAACGCGGGCCAGCGGGCCGGATCGACAGCGACGGGCGCGCAGTCGCCCGGGCACCGCTCGCGTACGCCTGACGTCTCCTCAGCAGTGGCGCTGGACGATCGCCAGGAGCTCGTCGATGGCGAAAGGCTTCCGAAGAACGGATTCGATCCCGGCCAGATCGAACGTCGCTGGCGCGCTCGCGGTCATTAGATATACGGGGACGCTTGCCAGCACCGGGCAACGGAGCTTGTTCGCGAGGAATTCGGCGCCATTCATCACCGGCATCATGAAGTCGAGCAAGATGACCGCGGGCGGGGGCGCTTCGAGCAGGAAGTCGAGCGCCGCGCGGCCATCGGCGCTGGTCTTCACGGCGTGTCCGAAGTCGTCGAGGACGCTCGCGACGCTGTCGCGGATGCACGCGTCGTCTTCGACGACGAGAACGTAACCGCCTGTACAAGCCAAGGCCGTTATCCCCCAACCCATTGTCGACGATCTTGGCGAAGCGTCACTTGTTCGGCTCGCGGAAGCCGCTAAATACGGACTCGTCCCTGTAAGACGGCGGCGTACAGGGACGGGCTTCGAAGCTGAAAGAGCGCGGTGGCTCAGAACTGAGCGCACATCTGGAAGAAGCACGTCTCGTTGGGCTTGCAACACATCCCGCCGCGGGTGGTCTGTTGTCCCTTGCAATTGCCGCCGCCGCAGGTGCCGTTGCGGCATTGCTCGCCGCCCGAGCACTTGTGGCCGCAAGCGCCGCAGTCGTCGACGCTGCTGGAGACGGCGGTGCAAGGCGCCGTTGCACACGAGGTTCGGCGCCTGGCACTTGCAGACCTGCGCCACGCACGCCTCGCCAGCCTTGCACGAGGTGCCGCACGCGCCGCATTTGCCGAAGCTGCTGGCCAGGTTCACGCCGTTCTGGCCGCACTTGGTTTCCCCGGCGGCGCACCCCGTCTGGCAGATGCCCGCGCTGCAGAACTGATTGCTCGGGCAAACCTTGCCGCACGCGCCGCAGTTCTTGGCATCGGAGTCGAGCGCGGTACAGGCGCCAGGCTCATGCGCGGTCCTATAGCCGGTAGCGAAACGTGTTGTCCACCACAATGCCTCGCTCGGGCGCCACCGACCGCCGATCGCGACGCGCCACGCGCGCGTCATTGTCGAAGACCATATTTCGCATCGGCCAAGGCGCTTGCTAGAAGGTGCCAATGGGCCATTTCGACGAACAGCACGCCACGCTCCTGTCGGAACCCGTGGGCGCGCTCGACCACACGCGCGGGCCTGAATCGACCGACGTCACGCTCGTCGAGTACGGCGATTTCGCCTGCCCGAGCTGCCGCGGCGCTTATGGCTTCGTCAAGAACCTCCTGGCGCAGCAGCCCGAGGTGCGCTTCACCTTTCGCGCCAACCCGCGCAGCCACCTCTTCCCCGACGCCGAGCCGGCCGCCGAGGCCGCGGAGATCGCGGCGGCGCACGGCAAGTTCTGGGAGATGCACGATCGCCTCTTCGAAGGCGACGAGGGCGTGGCTCGCCCCCGCCTGGTCGCGCTCGCGCGCGAGCTCGGCCTCGACGTCGCGCTCTTCGAGCGCGATCTCGACGCGCGGGCGTTCCGCCAGGCGGTGCGCCTGCAAGAGGTCTCGGGGTGGCACAGCCACGTGCTGTCGACGCCGACGTTCTTCATCAACGGCGTGCGGTTCGACGACTCGCTCGAGCGGCTCCCGGAGGCCGTCTCCCGCGCCAAGCGGCGCGCCGAGCCGCTCCACCACGTCTTCCGGGCGGGGCACGTCCGCAGCTCCGAGAGTCGACGCGGCCAGCTCATCACCGTGGGCCCGCACGACCTCGTCTCGGATCTCCCCGCCGACGACGACGGCGCCGACTCCGGCCCCGGACCGTACGATCTGCTGCTCTCGGCGCTGGGCGCGTGCACGGCCATGACCGTGCAGTGGACCGCGGAAAAGCACCGCCTCCCGCTCGACCACGTCGAGGTGCGCATGACCCAGTCCCGAACGCCCGCCGGGCACCTCTTCCGGCGCTCGATCACGCTCGCGGGCGACCTCAACGAGGCGCAACGCGTACAGCTCGAGCACGCCGCCGACGCCTGCCCCGTGGCGCGCACCCTCACGCACGGCATCGCCATCGAGACGCGCGCGAGCGTCGACCGCAGCGTCGACGACGCGTCCGAGGGCAGCTTCCCGGCGAGCGATCCGCCGCCCTGGACGACCGGGCGATAGCGGCGGTTCGACTCCGTCGAGGTCTTCTGCAACTATCGTCGAGCGATGCAGGACCCGCGACGCGTCGGGCTCGGTTGGCCGCTTGTGATCCTCGTCGCCAGTCTGGGGGCCGGGTGCGGGCTGCCGCCGCGGTACGCCGGCGGGACGGGGGCCGCATGCGCAACGAGCGCGGACGGTGGCTTCTGTGCGCGCGGCCGACCGGTCCTCAAATGCGACGTGGCGAACGCGCGCGATCTGGGCGGCGTCCCGCTCGCGCCCAGCCGCACCGTCGCTTGCGGCGTCGTTCTGCGCGGGCCGTCGCTCGCCAACCTGTCGGCGGACGCGTGCGCCGACGTCGCGCGACTCGGCCTCGCGACGGTGGTCGACCTGCGCTCCGACGCGGAGCGTGTCGCGGCGCCCGACGACGCGTGCGTCGGCGTACGCGCGGTCGCGGCACCTCTGCCCATCCCCTACGACGTGAGCCCGGCCGACTACCTCACCGACTTCGACACCGACGACTCGATCGCCAAGGTCTTCGACACTCTGGCCGACGCGGCGGCGTACCCGGTCTATCTTCATTGTACGTTCGGCCGCGACCGTACGGGCGTCGTCGCCGCGGCCGTTCTCCTCGCGCTCGGCGCCTCGCGCGATGACATCATGCAAGAATACGAGCTCTCGGCCCCGTCCGTCGGTGCCTTCCCGGACAGCTTGGCCGCGGTCCTCGACGAGATCGACGCGCGCGGTGGCATCGACGCGGCCCTCGCCACCAAAGGTGTGTCGGCTGCCGATCTCACGGCCCTCCGCCGGCGTGCCGCCGTTCCTTGAGCTCGTACGACCCAGCCGGCTCACTGTCCCGAGGATGGTCCATACTCCCGCAGAGGTTGCCCATGACGAATCGTCGGAGACTCACCCTTGTCGTTGGCCTGATGGGCCTGATGCTCTCTGGATCCACGAGCTGCGGTCGCAGCGAGCTGGACAGCGGCTCGTCGCCCACGGTCAACGTGACGAACGGCGACGGTTCGTCGGGCGCTGGCACCGGCTCGGGCGGCGATCATTCCGGGGGCTCACAGGGCGGCTCGAACGGGACCGCGGGCACGGGTGCAGGCGGAAGCTCGAGTGCCGGTCAGGGCGGGGGCGGCGGAACGATTGGTGCCGGCGGCGGGAGCAGCGGGGTGAACGGAGGGAGCGCCGGTCGAGCGGGAGGCTCCGGTGGCGTCGGAAGCTCTGGCGCGGGCGGAGCCGCGACAGGTGCGACCGCCGGCGTCGGCGGCAACTCCGCGACGGGCGGGACCGCCGGCGCAGGCGGCAACGGGGGCGCCTCGGGTCCCGGCGGCCCTGGCGCGGGCGGCAGCGGGGGGCCTTCGGGCCCTGGCGTCGGCTGTGGTGCGCAGACCTGTGGAGCGGACGAGACGTGCTGTGTACAAGCGGTCGGCGGCGTCCGAACCGAGTCTTGCCTCGCGGCGGGCTCCGTGTGCCTCGGCGGGGGGACCATCGGCTGCACTGCCGGGAGTTGCTCCGCTGGCCGGCTCTGCTGTCTGTCTCTCGTCGCGATGGCGACGGCCTGCGCAACTCCGGCGCAATGCGCGGATGGTGTCAGCACCGTCTTGTGCGTCAACAACGGCGATTGCCCCGCCGATCGGAGGTTCTGTTGTCCTTCGATCGGCATCAACATCTGCCGACCGTACGGCTGTCCCCAGAACTGAGGCGCCGCGCACTGAACCTCGATCACGACCTGTCCGTCGCGACGCGCGTCAGCGGCAGGTGTAGTCGAGCTGGCACGTCGTACCCGCGGGGCAGCCAGGCGTGGCGTCGTTGCCGCACGAGATGATGCCGGTATCGACGGCGACCTCGGCGCGGGAAACGATTTCGAGCCGGACGCCGGGCGCCTCGGGCGCCGTCGCGCTCGAGGTGCGCACGACCTTCACGGTCGGATAACCGGCGCGGCCGAGCGCAACGAGCGACGTGACGAGCGGCTCGGGGATGTCGAAGGCGCCGGTGTCGGCGACGTCGCAGTCGATCTCGCCCTTGTAGCCGCCGTGGTGCGAGATCTCGAGAACGATCGCGACGCGCGAGATCCCGGCGTGGCCGGGCGGCGTCCAGGCGAGGTGCGTGGCATGCCCGGACGTGACGGGGACGGGGACGGCTGTCGTGAGCGCGAGGGCGCCGACGCACTTGCCGGCCAGCGAGAAGGTCGCGGCGCGAGCCGTGACGGCGTCGCCCTCGACGCACGCCGAGGGCGGCAACGTCGGGACGGCCTGATACGTGAGGTTCGTCGGAGAGGTCGGGGTGAGCTCGAGCGGCTTGGTCCCGAGCCCCTCGACGTGGAGCGTGCCGACGTTCACGGCGTTCGGCTGCGGCGCGCAGAGGTCGCTTCCCACACAGACCGAGCCCGCGGCGCAGCCCTGGGCGCACGAAGCGCGCGGCACGAGGAGCTGACAGTCGCCGCTCGTTCGAAAGCCGTCGAGCGGCATCGCCGGCAGCGGAGCGCCGTCGAAGAACGCGGCGCTGAACGCCGTGTGGTCGTCTATGAGGTCGACGTCAACGCTGCCGAAGAGAGGGGTTCGCGCGGCGTCACCCGAGGCGGCCGGCGCGGTCGTACCAGGGCCCCTTGCCGACGCGATCGATGGCGTCCTCGGTCGTCGTGCTGAGGAAGGCGTGCCAGACCTTGTCGCGCTGGCAGGGCGAGACGAGCTCGGCGACGTGCTGGCAGATCGCGTCGGCGCCCTTGATGCCGCCGAGGTTGCCGCCCAACTTCGAGAACATCCCGCTCACGTCGGCGCCGCCCTCGCGGATGAGCGCCTTGTTGCTGACGACGAAGAAGCTGAACTTCTCCTCGTTCGCGGTCGGACAGGTCGCGGCTCCCGCCGCGCCGCCCTGACCCGCTCCGGCTGTTCCACCGCCCGATCCAGTCCCCGCCACGCCCGACCCGGCCATGCCCGCTGCCCCAGCGGCTCCGCCGCTGCCGCCCGCGCCGGCGGCTCCGCTCGCCCCGCTGGAGGCGCCACCTCCCGCGATCGCTCCGCCGGCGGCGCCGGCGCTTTCACCCCCGGTCTCGGTCCCCGCGGCGCCGCCGCCAGCGCCGACGTTGCCGGCGGCGCCCGAGCGCGATCCTCCCGAGCCACCGCTCGAGCAGGCGATGGCGAAGGTCGCCGCGAGAACGACGAGCGCCGTCCGGCCCTTCATGCGCGCCATCGACGACATGTTACCCGCGTCGCCGCCTGGCGCGCCATCACGTCGATAGAAACGTCCCTTCGTCGCGCCGAGCGCGTTACTCTGCCACTCTGGCATGCGCCCACCCCTTCCCAGTGTCGCGCTCGCCTTCGTCGCGGCGACGCTTGGTTGTGGGACCGTCGAGAGCGTCTCGCGACCTCCCTCGCCCGCAGAGCTCGCGCGCATCGGCGAAGCGTCGAAGGCGGCCGGCGGGCTCACCGTCCGCTACGTCCAGCCCGTCGGCGCTTGCGCGTGGAAGCGATGCGCAGATGGTGTCCCCGGCGCCTATCTCCATCCCATCGACTTCGCCCGCCTGGCGTCAGTGGACGGAGGAACCATCACCGTCGAGAGCGAGCTCGGCCGCGCCACGACGATTCCCCTGTCGGAGGTCAAAGGCGTCGCGGTGAACGGCGCACGGGGCCGCTCGGCAGCGATCGGCGCCGGCATCCTGGGAGGCACCGCGTTCGTGGTGACCACCGTGTTGGTGGCGATCGAGGAGGCCAAGATCGAACGCGCCTCGGATGGAGGCGACTTCTGCGGCGGAATCGCCTGCGCCGTTCCCGGGGTTGCCCTCGGCCTGGTCGGTGCGCTCGTGGGAGCCGGATTCGGCTACGCGATCGGATCGAACAAGTACTTTTCGTTCGACCCACAACCGAAGCCGTGAGGGCCGGCTCAAAGGCCCCGGGCGTCACGCGCTCGCGTCGTCCGTCTGCCCCAGCACCTCGCGCACCCTCGTCATGAGCGCCTCCGGCGTGAACGGTTTCTGCAAATAGGCGATCCGCGCCTCGAGCACGCCGTGGCGCACGATGCTGTCGTCCGTGTAGCCCGACATGCAGAGCACCTTCATGTCGGGGCGGGCGCTCGCGAGGCGTTTGGACAGCTCGGGGCCGCTCATTTGGGGCATGACGACGTCGGTGACGAGAAGGTGGATGCGGCTCGCGTGCTTTTCGGAGTGGAGGAGCGCCTCGCCGGCGTTGCGCGCTTCGATGACGTGATAGCCCGCCTTGGTTAGGATGCCACGCGCCACGAGGCGCACCTGATCGTCGTCCTCGACGAGGAGGATCGTCTCCCACCCGCGCAGGCTGACCGGCCCCGAGAGGCCGCGGTCGACGAGCTCGACCGCCCGGTCCTCGCGTGGCAGGTAGATCTTGAACGTCGTCCCGCGACCGACCTCGCTGTAGACCCAGATGCTGCCGCCGCTCTGCTGGACGATGCCGAAGACCGTCGAGAGGCCGAGGCCCGTGCCCTTCCCCGCCGCCTTCGTCGTGAAGAACGGCTCGAAGATGCGGTTCAACGTCGCCTTGTCCATGCCGATGCCCGTGTCGCTGACCGCGAGCATGACGTGCGGCCCGGGCTCGACCCCGAGGTGGTCGCGCGCGTAGGCCTCGTCGAGGACGACGTTGCCCGTCTCCATGGTGAGCTGGCCGCCCGTGGGCATGGCGTCACGGGCGTTCACGGCGAGGTTCATGATGACTTGCTCGGTGTTGCCGCGATCGACGAGGACCCTGCCGAGCGGCTTCGTCAATCGAGAGACCAGATCGACGTCCGCGCCCAGGATGCGCTGGAGCATCTTGTCCATGTTCGCGAGCACGTCGTTGAGGTCGAGGACGCGCGGCTCGATGACCTGCTGGCGGCTGAACAGGAGCAGCTGCCGCGTCAGATCGGCGGCGCGCTTTCCGGCCTTGCCGATCTCCTCGACCTCGTCGCGCATGGGCTCGCCCGGCTTCATGTCGCCGAGGAGCAGATCCGCGTAGCTGAGGATGACCGACAGCACGTTGTTGAAGTCGTGCGCCACGCCCCCGGCCAGTCGCCCGACCGCCTCCATCTTCTGCGCCTGGCGCAGCTGCCCCTCCGTGCGCTCGAGCGCCCCCGCGACCGCGCGCTGCGCCGTCAGATCCCGCGCCGTCTTCGAGACGCCGACGACCTGGCCCGCGCCGTCGCGGATCGGCGCGAGCGAGATCGACACCTCGACCTCCGTGCCGTCCTTGCGCAGACGAATCGTATCGTAGAGGTCGACCTGGCGGCCCGCCGCGACGCGCGCCAGGAGGGTGCGCTCCTCGTCGAGGCGATCGCGCGGGATGACCATCGTGATCGGGCTGCCGATGGCTTCCTCTGGCGAGTAGCCGAAAAGACGCTCGGCGGCGGGGTTCCAGCTCGTGATCGTCCCGTCGAGCCGCTTGCTGACGACGGCGTCCTGCGCCGACTGCACGATGGCCGCGAGCAGCGCGCGCGTCCCCTCGGCCGCTTCGCGGTCGGTGATGTCCTTGATGGCGGCGATGCGCGCGCGGTGGCCCGCGAAGGAGAGAGCGCGCGTCGTGTACTCGGCGAGGAGCTCGGAGCCGTCCTTGCGGCGATAGAGCCGGGTGCCGGTGCCCTCGGTATTCCCCCAGGCCTTCAGGCTCGCTCGGGCCTCATCGTGGCCGATTCCGGCCAGGTCCGAGACACGGAGGCGCACGAACTCGTCGTGCCCGTAGCCGTAGAGGTCGAGCGCCGCCCGATTCACGGCGAGCGGAGCGAGCGTCTCGACGTCGAACACGAAGAGCGGCATCGGGCTCGCCTCGAAGAGGAGCCGGTGGGCCTCCTCGGAGTCGTGCAGCGCCTGGTTCGCGCTCACGGCTACGGCGTGCGAGGCGTGCTCGGCTGCGTACGATCGGGCGTTGGCGATGGCGGTGGCGGCGTGGCCGGCGATGGCCTGGACGATCTCGAGATCGTTGTCGGTGTACGGGGCGTCGGGGCTGCTGCGGACGAGGGTCGCGACGCCGAGGACCTTGCCCCGGCACACGAGAGGCGCGGCGATCACGGTCGTGATCCCCAGGCGCTCGAGGAAAGGCCGGTACCTGGGCGCGGCGGCCTCGGCGAACGCCCTGGGGCTGAGCCCGGAGATGAGCAGTGGTTGTCCAGTCGCGGCCACGCGGCCCGAGATCCCGTCGCCCACGCGCTGGCGCTCGGCCACCGCGCCCTCGCGGGCCAAGGCGAGGAACTCCGGATCCCGGTGGTAAACGGCAGCCGTCGGTTCCAGCCACTCTCCGTCGTCGCTGACGACCCTCAGCCCGCACAGGTCGCCGACGACGTCGCCCAAGCGTTGGGCAACGACCTCGAGCAGATGGTCGTAGTCGTAGGTCGCAGAGGAGAACTCGTGGGCGGCCTCCACCAGGAAGCGGAGGCGATCGGCCACCCGCTTTCTCTCGGCCAGCTCGCGTTGCGCCTCGGTGGCGCGGTGCGCCACGTCGTCGAGCAGGACGTTGAGCGCGAGGGCGACCTTCGTCGGGGCGTCCTCGAGCGAGGGCGCGTCGGGCACGGCCACGCGCGCCGCCAGGTCGCCCACGGAGGCGGCGCCCATCACGGCGAAGATGTCGTCGAACGACGGCCCGCCCGTCATACCGCGATGCCCTTCGTCCGGAGCCAGGACAGGGCGTCGTGGCGCTCGAGCCCTCCGTCCTTGCTCCTCAGCGTCGCGCCTTTCGTATGGCGCATGCGCGCGAGGCGCTCCTCTGAGCTCCAGGCGATCTCCGTCGATGGGCTCGTGACCTTGACCATATCGGTCTAGCTCCTCGCCCCCCCCCGCCCTTCAATAACACGTGGGCGCCAACGACGACTATCAGGGGCGGCAGTGCGGCCAGGGGCCGCCCATGTATCCCTGAGCGCCTTCAACGATCCGCTTGCCGCATTGATGCGGGACGACAATCGAGGCGCCTGGCCCGCTCGCCGACTCGAACGGCAGATCTTGCCCAGTTTTGGGCACTTCTTGCCTGTTCACGCCAGGGTTCGGGTAGTACCTTTCCGCGGGGTGAGGTACGAGCTGTCGAAGGATCGCCGTCGTCGAATCCGAGGTGGTTGGCTCGGGATGGTGTGCCTCGCGGAGATCCTCGTGTGCGCGGTCGGTTGCAGCCCCGAGTCCTACCGGGGTGGCCTCGGCGCGACGCCGCTGCCCTCGGGCGCGGGCGGGGGCAGCAACCCGGGCGGGGGCGGTAACCCGGGCATCACGCCGATCCTCACGGGCGGCGCGGGCGACACGGGCCCTGGCGGCGCCGGCACCGCGGGCACGGGCACCGGCGGCGGCAGCGCGGTCGCCGGCAGCGGCGGTGCGGGCACCGCGGGGACGGGCGGAAGCGGCGGCAGCAGCGCCGGCGCCGGCAGCGGCGCGGGCAGCAGCGGCGCGTCGCCCGATGCCTCCTCCGACGCGGCGCCGACGCCCGACGCCACCGCGCGCGACGCCGGCGCCGAGCGCCAGTCGGACGGCGCTGCCGACGCCGCGCCCTGCGTGAGCGGCGTCCAAAATCTCTCCAACGTCGGCACTGGCGACTTTCACGTCTCGTTTCGCGTCGCGACCACGCAGACGGGTTGGGTGGCGCTCGTGAACCAGCGCAGCACCTGCTACTTCGGCGTGTTCTGGGACATCCGCCTCTGCGGCGCGGGAGGCTCTTGCCCGCAGGGCGCGGTCTCCGTCGAGACCGACGACAATCCAGCCTCCAGCGCCACCTATCAGACCGTCCACTCGACGGCGACGGTCAACGACGGCAAGCCGCACGAGGTCGAGGCGTCCCGCGTCTCGGGCGTCGTCACGATCCGAATCGACGGCGCGGTGTCGGGCACGGGTCCCTCCGCGGCCTCGCTCGGCTCCATGCCGGCGCTTCGCATCGGCACCGACGTCTGCGGCACGGCCAACAGCCCTCCCACGGCCGCCTTCGCGGGGACGACGCTCGCCAACGTGTGCATCACCAGCCCGTAGCGCGCTTTCATCCGTTGCATCGATGTGGGCCGCGATGCGCCGGGCGCGCCGCGGGATGAACTATGGTCGCCGCGTTTTTGCCAAAACGCGGGAGATCTTCGATGCGGAACCTGACCGTGGTGGTGGTGGCGGCGACGCTCGTGACGAGCGCGTTCATGGGTTGCGGGAGCTCCGGGACGAAGGTCAAGCTTCCCGGCGACGGCGGCGGCGGTGGCGCGGGCGCGGGCGCGGGCGGCCAGGCGGGCTCGTCGGCGGCGGGGACGTCTGGGACGGCGGGTGACGCGAGCGCGGCGGGCTCGACCGGAACGCCCGACGCCGCCGCCGGTGCCACCGGCGCGCTCGATGGGGCCGTGGAGACGACCGAGACGACGCCGAGCTATTGCGACACCGTGACGAAGAAGACATTGCCATACGACGTCGCGGCGGACTTCACGAACGTTCACACGTTGAACAACACCTCCGCGTGGAACATCGTCGCGAACCCGAACTGCGACCAGATGATCTTCCCGCCGCTGCCGCCACCTCCGCAACCTTCGGACGCCGGCGCCGAAGGTGACGCGGGCGACGCCGCGGCCGAAGCCGGTGCCGACGCGGCCACCAAGGCGAACCTGGACGCGGGCGCCGAGGCGCCGACCGCCGAGGCTGGCGGCGACGCGGGAGACGCGGGAGACGATGGCGGCGCCGGTGACGCCGTGGGCGTCGACGGCGCGGGCGACGCTGGAAGCGACGCCCAACCGGCGGTGCCCGCCTGCTACGAGTTCACCTACGCGCCCGACGCGTGCGTGACGGCCAACGGCGGCGTCGCCGCCAGCGCGATCGGGACTTGCTGGTCGGGCGTGATCTTCCAGGTCCCGGCCGGTCAACCCGGCCCAGGGATCTGCATCGCGAGCGGCGCGATGCACGTCAGCTTCGAAGCGCGCGCCAGCCGGGAGGGCGCGATCATCAAGTTCGGCTCGATTGGCGAGGGCCTCAATACCACGGAGTTCTATACGCCCATCACGACGAATTGGTCCACGTACACGACCGCAATCCCGGCCACGGCCGACTACAACAGCTCGGCGAGCGCGGGCGGCGTGTGGAACGGGTTCTCGGTCGTCGCCGAGCCGCAGGCTCACGTCGGCGGGACGTACATCTTCGTCCGCAACATCAGATGGGTCGCGCAGTAGGGCGCGCGAATCAGGAGCCGCGGGGGCACGTCGGGCCGAGCCTGAGCGTGTCGATGTGAGGAAGGCTTTCCCGTCGAAGCGGAAGCCGAGCCCCTCGAGGACGCCTGGCAACCAGGACTTTGGTGATTTCCCGCCTTTATGACCCCACGTCGGTCGAGTATCGTCAGCGAAGCGCATGGCCGAGAAAAAGCCCACCCTCTTCGAACGGGCGCAGCGGGCCGAGCAAAGCGGGAACCGGGACACGCGCGATCACTGGGACCTCTTTCGGGGCCACCGCCAGCGGGTGACGGCCGAGATCCTCGCGCTCGCTCCCGGCGGAAGCGACGCGCGAGGCGGGCGGCTCTGCCTGCTCGGCGCGGGAAACGCCAACGATCTGGATCTCGAGGCGCTCGCGGCGCGCTTCGACGAGGTTCATCTCGTGGACATCGATCCCGGAGCGCTGTCGCGCGCCACCGGCCGCCAGAGCCCCGACGTGAGAGCCAAGCTGCGCAGCCACGCGCCCGTTGATCTGTCGGGGCTCTACCACCAGCTCGAGCGAAGGACGCGCCTTCCCTCGGACGAAGCGATGGTGATCGCCGGGACGGCCGAGGTGGTCCGGCAGCTTCCGACGGAGCTCGACGTGGTGGCGTCCTGTTGCGTGCTGAGCCAGATGTCCTGGGCGCTCGAGCGTCTCGCGTCGCCGGACGGAACGCGGGTCCCGATCCTCGAGCAGGCGCTGGTCCGCATCCATCTGCGGGCCATCCTCCGCGTGCTCCGGCCGACCGGGGCCGCCCTGCTGGTGTCGGATCTCACCTCGTCGCTCTTCTATCCACCGCTCGAGGAGCTGCCACCGGGCGAGGACCTGCGCGCGTTGACCCACAAGCTGGCCGCCCAGCGCGCGGCGTATACCGTGTGCAACCCCGAGCTCGTTCGCCAGATCCTTCGTCACGACGCCGTGCTGGCCGAGACCTGCCTGCCGCCCACGCTCGGCGAGCCTTGGCTGTGGACGGGCCCGAAGGCGCTCACGTACCTCGTCTATCCTTCCGTGCTTCGCCCGAAGGTTTGAGCACGAAGGGTTGAGCCGCCTCGGGCTCAGAGCCCCGGCGCCGGCCCCGGGCAGTACTTCGCGCTTCCGAAGACGGTGTCCTGGCTGTCCGTCAGCGCGTTGTAAACCGAGAGCAGGATCTGCGGCGCCTGGACCTTCATCCCCGTGTAGTCGAGGTAGCGACCCATCTTGAGGGCACCGCCGGCGCCGCCGGCGAGCACGTAGGGGGCGGGGCTGGAGACGTGCGCCGACCCATTTCCGAGCTCGTTCCACCAAAAGATGAGGGTGTTGTCCAGCATCGACCCACCGCCGACGTCGGTGTGCTTGTCGAGCGCGCTCATGACGTATGCGAGCTGCGTGCTGAACCAGGTGTTGATCTCCGTCATCTCCTTCAGGGCGCTGGCGTGGGCCAGATTGTGGTGCGTGTTCGTGTGGCCGAGCCAGCTGAACGTCACCCCACCGGAGCCCATGGCGAACCAGAAGAAGTTGGCCACGCGCGTGAGATCACACGCCAGCGCCAGGACCATCATGTCCAGGTTCACCGTGCCCCATGCCGGGATGTTCGAGTTCGCCACGTTGAAGTTGGCCGCTGGGCGCGTCGGGACCGTGCACGTCACCTGTGGTTGCACCGTGAGCAACTGGGTCTCGACCGAGCGGATCGACGTCATGTGCTGATCGAGGCGCGCCTTGTCCGCGGTTCCGACGCGCGCCTCCAGCGTCTTGAAGCGATCGGCGACCATGTCCAGGATGCTCTTCCGGAGCATGCGCAGGTTGTCGGCAGCCATCGTGTTTTGCGGCATGCCGGTGGGCGACTTTCCGTTCATGAACAGATAGTCGAACAGCGCCGATGGTTGCGAGATCGGCGGGATGAGCTGGGTCGCGCCCCGCCACGAACCGATCGCCTGCAAGGCATTCCCGTTGCCGCTGCCCGCGGGGACGACACCCGTCGGCAGGAGCGCCACCGGGGTGGTGCCGGCGATCTTGTCGGAGACGAGCTGGTCGAGCGAAGGTGTGCTCGGGCGCATCGTGTTGAAGCTCTGGGGATCGACGAACGGCGAGCCGCTGAGCATCGAGCAAAACGAGCCTTGGTGCCCGCCGTACGCGGGATCATTGCCCGCGTCGTTTTTCACTCCGTTGAAGAGGATGAGCTTGCTCTGGTACGGCAAGAGCGGTTGGTGAGCCGTGTTGAGCGTGAAGTTCGTCTGGGTGCCGGTGGGGTACCAATACTGCGGCATTTGACCGTTCGCCGTGTACCAGGTGATGAGCCGCTTTGGGCTGGCGGCCGCCGCGGCCCGTGCCCGACTCGGCCGCATCGCATCGAGGAACGGTAAGCCGATCGCTATGCCGCCGGCGCCGCGGATGACTGCCCGTCGCGAGATCGTCTTGAACATCACATCCCTCCTTGGGGAACCTTGCGGTACATGAACGGCGCCGTCTGCGAGACAGTCTTTACCAACGCGAGCACTCCCCCTTGTTTCAAGGCATCGTGCAGCTGAGTCACCGCGCACGTATCGCCGGAGGTGCTCCCGGAGTCGCGGCCGAAAGAAAAGCGAAACCACTGCGTCGCGGCGCACGTCAGCACCGAGTCGCTGTTGCCCAGCTTGGCGCCCAAATCCACCGGTCCGTTGAAGGTGCCGGCCACGTCGGTTCCGACGATCATCCCCGAGGTGTCGATGGGCTGCCCGTTGTCGGTGGTCTGCACGGCGCCGGACGCGTCGAAACCTTCGAAGCCGTACCCGATCTGGTCCATGATCAAGTGACAGGCCGCGCACGTCGAGTCGGTCGCATGGTTGAGCATCGCCTGACGCCGCGTCTGATTCGGTTTGGCGACGGGTGGAATGGGGTTGGCGTTCGGCGGCGGCGGCGGGAGCGTCTGACAGAGCAGCGCCTCCCGGACGAACTTGCCGCGCTTGGTGGGCGACGTGTAGTCCCCGCTGGCATAGGCGGCCATGAGCCCGCCCGAGGTCAGGATGCCGGCCGCGGGGCGCGCGCCCAGCGTGGCCTGATCGACCTTCGTGAAGGTCGCCGTCTGCCCGGTCACGCCGTAGAACTTCCCGAGGACGTCGTTCAGGTACGTATACGGCGCCGTGAAGAGCCCGGAGACCTTCCCGTCGCCCTGGAAGACGACGTCGTTGACCAACGAGCGAATCTCCTGCTGCATGGCCGTCGCGACCGCGGGCGTGAACTTCGGGTACGCCTTCATGTCCTTTTCGAGCGTGTTGATCCCGGACACCTGCAGCCACTGGTCGTGAAAGCGCATGACCATCTCCTGCGCCCGCGGCTGACCGAGCATCCGCGTCACCTGCGCCGAGACGTCTGCAGCCGTCTGCAGCTTGCCCGCCTGCGCGGCGGCGAGGAGCGCGTCATCGGGGCCGCTGTTCCAAAGCAAGTAGGACAGGCGGGTCGCCGCATCCCAACCGTCCAGCGGGATCAGCGTCTTGCCGGCGACGGCCGGGCTCATCTCGAAGCGGTACAAGAACTCCGGCATCTGGAGCACGGCCGTGATCACCGCCTGGATGCCCGAGTTGAAGCTGCCGCCCGTGGTGCGGCCGACCTGCCAAATTGACATCAGCGCCGTCGACTGGTCGGTGTCGACGGGGCGGCGAAACGCTTTGGTCCCGAACGACGTGATGAACGTCTGGGCGCATGGTTGCTCACCGGCGGCCGCGGGGTCGCACGTCAGAACCCGCGACAAACGATTCGCCACGGTGTCGGCAGCGATCGCCTCGGCTGCGGTCACGTACTCACTCGCGAGCTCGGGCGGCGTCTCCTGGGCGCCCGCGTTGTTGAGAAACGGGTTGTCTTCCGTCGTTGTCTCGACGGGGAAGTTCAGATTGAGGCTCGAGACGTCGCCCAGAAGATCCGAGACGGTGTTCAAGTACTCCGCGTTCGTGAGACGCCGAAGAGGCGTCTCATCCACGTCGGTCACGTGGGCGCCGCAGGTGAGCGCCGAGGTGGTCACGGACGTTCCGCCGTTTCCGGTTCCGGGTCCGGGTCCGCCGCCGGCGGTGCCGCTGCTGGACTGGCCGCCAGGCCCCCCAACGCCGCTGATCTGGCCCGTGCAAGCGAGCGTCAACGAAAGGCACGCGGCCGCCAAGGTCGCCGATCGCGAAATGAAAACGAGTCCACGTGAAACCATGGGAGACCTCCTGGCGCGGAGCGACGTGGGCCGCAATGATTTGCGTGCGCAAGCCTCTGCCTTGATCGGTGCGTATTCGAAGTTGCCGACGGGTGGAGACATTTCTAAATAGCCGAGAGGACATCTGGACCGCGTCACGGGGCTGACTGCCGCGCCCCGCCATGCTCGTGGTCTCTGAACGTAAATGACCTTGGGTGACGGATACGGGTCAGCGATTGTCGGCACCCGCGTGCGGATTGGCCGCGCTGCGCCGACGCATCATCGGCTTTTTGGCCCCGTCTATTGCGCACGCGCCGCACATGCTTTAGGTGTGGCTGTGGGCGCTACACGTCGAGGCTTCCTCTCGAATCGCTCGTGCCGGTCTTGGTTGGAATTCGCCGCTCTCGTGGTCGCCACGGGTGTCTGCGTGGCCTGTTCGACCTCGAACGGAGGACCGGCATTGCCTGATGCGTCGATGGCCGACGCCACGGGCGACCAAGGGATCGCGGAGAAGTCTGAAGGCCCTTCGGAGGCTGGGGCCGACGCTGGCGGTGACAGCGACGACGTGGCGAGACGTTTGGCAATGGCGAGTTGTCAGACGAGCGGTCTCGGATTGACCAACTGCGGAGCAACGAGCGAAAACTGTTGCACGAGCTTGGAGGTCACCGGCGGAACGTACGACCGGACGTACGGGACCTCGGATGACGGTGGAACGGGCGACGCCGATCCCGCCACCGTGAGCGGCTTCAGGCTCGACAAATACCTGGTGACGGTGGGCCGCTTCCGTCAGTTCGTGAGTGCGTGGAGCGACGGCAATGGCTACACGCCCCCGGCGGGCTCTGGCAAGCACACGCACCTGAACGGCGGCAACGGCTTGAACGCCACGGAAGGGGGCTTCGAGCCCGGCTGGGTGACCGGGGACGACGCCAACATCGCTCCGACCGACGACAACCTGGCCTGCGATCCCATCTTCGTGACGTGGACGGACACCGCGGCCAGCCAGGAGAACCTTCCGATCAACTGTGTGAATTGGTACGAGGCTTACGCGTTCTGCATCTGGGACGGCGGGTTTCT
>DASXOE010000081.1:0-14080 GCA_036494575.1 Polyangia bacterium
GAAGCTTTCGCTCGAGCGCGCGAAGTCGGTGGTCACCTACCTCGTCGGCAAGGGTGTCGATCCCGCGCGGGTCGTCGCCATCGGCCAGGGCGAGGTGCTGCCGTGGGCCACGAACCAGACCGAGGCGGGCCGCGCCGCCAATCGCCGCGTCATCTTCCACATCGAGGGCGTGAGCGAGGACCAAGAGCGCAAGGAGATCGAGATCCAGCGGCAGCGCGCCCTCAAGGGCACGGGGGCCGAGGCCGTGCCACCGCCCGCGCCGGCGCCAGACATGGCACCCACGAAGGGCGCGCCCGAACCGATGCACGGCCCGGCAGCGCCGCCGCCTACGCGCCGATGAAGGGCGCGGGATAGCGCGCGAGCAATCGATCTCTCGACATGAGATGCAATCCCTCGACGATCGCTTGCGCCACCAGCATTCGATCGAAGGGGTCGGCATGGATCGGAGGAAGGTTCTCGACGGCCTCGACGTGTGCGAAGCCCACGGGCAGCGCGGAGAAGCCGGACGAGGTGACGAGCTCGAACAGGGGTCCGGGCACCGTGAGCTTGCCGAGGGACACCTTGATGGCCACCTCCCACGCGGAAGCGGCGCTCACGTAGACCTCATCCGCATCGGCAATCCGCCGGCGCGCCTCGGCCTTCAAGCGAGCGCCGCCCTCCCCCCACCAGAGCACCACATGCGTGTCGAGGAGCAGGCGCACGCGCTCAATCCTCTCCACCGCCCGTGAACCCCGCGAGGATCTCCGGCGGAAGGGGCGCGTCGAAGTCCCGCGCGATCCAGATCTTGCCCTTCCAGAGACCTGGTTTGCGGCGCGACTTCTTGGCGAGCGGAACGAGACGCGCGCGTGGCTTGCCCGCCTTCGCGATAACGATCTCTTCACCGTCCGCGGCCCGATCCACGAGCCGCGACAGCTGCGTCTTTGCGTCGTAAAGGTTGATCGGCTTGGTCATGCCTCGAGCATGGGCGATCGGCCGATATTGGTCAACTTGGTCAAGAGCCGGAGGTCGGCCGCATCCGCCCTCAGTCGCCGCCGCCGCCCTCGTACATCGCGTCGATGACCGAGCGGTACTTGTCGACGACGACCTTGCGCTTGATCTTGAGGCTGGGCGTGACCTCGCCCGCCGCCTCGGTGAAGTCGTCGGCGAGGACGGTGAACTTCTTGATCGTCTCGTAGGGCGCGAGCGTCGCGTTGAGCGCGTCGACGTCCTTCTGCAGCGCCGCCTTGAGCTCCGCCGACTTCACGATGGGCGGCGTTCCGCTCACGTTGCCGCCCGTGGCGTAGCGCTTGTGGGCCTCCTCGGACAGCGTGACGAGCGCGACGCAGTAGGAGCGTTTGTCGCCGTAGACGACGACCTGGCTCACGAGCGGCGAGCGGGCCTTGAGCGCGTTCTCTAGCGGCTGCGGCGCCAACTTCTTGCCGTTGGCCGTCACGATGAGATCCTTCTTGCGGTCGGTGATGCGCAGGAAGCCGTCCTCCAGCTGGCCGATGTCGCCCGAATGGAACCAGCCGTCGGGCTGCACGGCCTCGGCCGTCGCGGCGGCGTTGTTGTAGTACTGGTGGAAGACCGACCGGCCGCGCATGAGGATCTCGCCGTCGTCGGCGATCTTCGTCTCGACGACGTCGAGCGCCGGTCCCACCGTGCCGAACCGATAACGCGTCAGCGTGTTGAGATAGGCGGCCGCCATCGTCTCCGTGAGCCCGTATCCCTCGAGGATGAGCAGGCCCACGCCGTGGAAGAACTCGGCGATCTCCGCGGCGAGCGGCGCGCCGCCCGAGACGAGGAAGCGGCAGCGATCGAGGCCGAGGCGCGCGCGCAGCTTGGAGAAGACCAGGCGGTCCGCGAGACGCTGCTGGAGGCTCAACCAGCCGCCTGGACGCTTTCCGGAGCGCACGGCGGCCGAGTGTCGTTTCCCGACGGAAAGGGCCCAACGCGTGAGGGCGCGCGCGAGCCCCGTCGCCTTCGCGAGGTTCGCGTTGACGCCCGAGTAGAACTTCTCGTAGATGCGCGGCACGCTCGCCATGAAGGAGGGACGCGTCTCGAGCAGGTCCTGCCTGATGCTCGCGACGCCGCGCGAGATCGTCGTCGAGAACCCGAGGCCGATGCCCGTCCACTCGAGCTCGCGCGCGAGCACGTGCGCGAGCGTGAGGAAGAGGTACTGCTCGTCGGCGTCGTAGATCTGCATGGCGCGGATGGCGCTCGAGACGCCCGCCACGAGGTTTTCGTGCGTGAGCACGACGCCCTTGGGCGTCCCCGTCGTCCCAGACGTGTAGATGATCGTGAACATCGAGTCGGGGGCGACCGTCTCGGCGTGGCCGTCGAGCTCGCCCGCGTGCCCCGCGAGCCAGGTCCGCCCCATCGCTCGCAGCTCTTCGAGCGGGAGCGCGAGCTCGGCCCGCCCCTTCGTGACCTCGGCGAGCGTCACGACCGACCGCCCGCGCGCGTCGGCCTTCTCGAGCGTGGCGTCGCCCGCCATGTGGACGATCGCCGTCACCGTGAGCAGGTGGTCGCGCACCGAGAGGATCTTCTCGAGCTGCGCGGCGTCCTCGAGGATGACGATCTTCGCGCCCGAATCGCGCACGATGAACTCGCACTGCTCGGCCGTGCTCGACGGGTAAATCGGCACCGTGACGCCCCCCGCGAGCAGGATGCCCACGTCCGACAGGATCCACTCGAGGTTCGTCTGGGCGAGAACGCACACCCGATCGCCCGGAACGACGCCGCGCGCGACGAGGCCGCCCGCGATCTCCCGGGCGGCGGCGTCCGCCTCCTTCCACGTGAGGGCCACCCAGCGGCCCGCCGCCGGGGTCCAGTGCCGGAAGGCGACCCGATCGGGCATGGCGGCAACGCGCCGCTTCCACATGTCGACGGCCGTGGCGGGCTCGTCATCGCGGAGGGGACTCGTCACGGCAAGCTGGGGAGGGGCGCCCATCCGCACATAGTATAAAATTCCGAGGATGCCCGCTAAGTCCCTGTCCCGGACGCGCCTCGCCGCGCGCGCCGCGCGCATCGGCTGGCTCGTGGGCAAGCACTGGATGCGGTTCTGGGTGGGGTGGCTCGCGCTCTGTTTGCGTTTCTCCGGGAAGGCGCGGCGCCGCGACTGGTTCGGTCAGGTCGTCCTCGATCTCTTCCGCGAGCTCGGCGCCACCTTCATCAAGGTGGGGCAGATCATGAGCACGCGCCCCGACTTGATCCCGGACTACGTCTCGCGCTCCCTGCAGCACCTCCAGGACGATGTGGGTCCCTTCCCATTGCCCGCGGTGTTGCGCACGATCGAGCAGGATCTCGGGCGCCCCGTCGCGACGCTTTTCCCCGAGTTCGCGCCCGTCCCTCTCGCCTCGGCGTCGGTCTCTCAAGTCCACAAGGCGCGCCTGCCGGACGGCCGCCTCGTCGCCGTCAAGATTCGCCGCCCCGACGTGGTCGAGCTCTGCACGTTCGACCTCGCCGTCATGCGTATCGGCGCGCGCGCGCTCAACGCCATCCCCTCGATCGCGACCCTCGCGCCCCTCGCGACCGTCGAGGAGTTCGGGCGCGCGATCTTCGCGCAGCTCGACTTCCGCGTCGAGGCGCGCAACAACCGCCGCTTTCGCGAGAACTTCCGCGCCGAGCCCATGGTCGTGTTCCCAGAGGTCATCGAGACGCTCTCGAGCGAGCGCATCCTCACGATGTCGTACATCGAGGGCACCAAGATCCTCTCGACGCGGCAGACGCGCTCCGATCCGAAGCGCGTCGCCCGCCTCGGGCTGCAAGTGCTCATGAAGATGATCTTCGAGGACGGCTTCGTGCACGCCGACCTGCACCCGGGCAACATCTTCATCACGCCGGACGACAAGATCGCGCTGCTCGACCTCGGGCTCGTGGGCGAGCTCGACGAGCCCCACCGGCGCGGCTTCACGAAGTTCTTCGCCGCCTGGGCCCAGCGCGACGGCGACACCATGGCGCACCTCATGTACGAGATGTCCGCCAACGCCAACCCGGACGTCGCCAAGACCGGCACGCCCGCCGAGCGGGCGGCCTTCGAGCGCTACCGATCGGCCATCATCGAGTTCGTCGGCCGCTATTGGGGCCAGCGCATGGGCGAGGTCCAGGTGGGCAAGGTGCTCTTCGACATGCTCGGCATCCTGCGCCGCCACCGCGTGCGCGTGAATCCGACGTTCACGATCGTCAACATCGCGATCGCCGTCACGGAGGGCATCGGCAAGCAGCTCGACCCGGAGCTCGACCTCATGGCGGAGGCGCTCCCCTATTTCCTCGCCCACCCTCAAGGAGCGGGGAGCGGCGCCTCGTCGGCCTGACGGCCAGTCTCGGAAGTCTAGAAGTCGCGCAATCTTTCGGGAAGATTTTCGTTCCGAGACGTGACATCCGAGGCACCCTGGGGGGGCTTGCTGCCCGCCCGTAAGACCGCGTAATATGCGGTCCTTAGCTTGGCCCTATGACACGTTCGTCATGGCAGGACGCCGGTCGCCAGTCGGACATTCAGACGATGGAGCAGGCCAAGATCCCCGAGCGCTATCGGCTCCTCCGCGAGGTCGGCCAGGGAGGCATGGCGGTCGTGTATCGAGCGATCGACGAGACCTTGAAGCGCGAGGTCGCCATCAAGATCCTCCACCAGCACCTCGCCTCCGAGCCCGAGTCGAAGGCGCGCCTCGAGCGCGAGGCCCAATCGGTCGCCAAGCTGCACCACGAGAACATCCTCGAGATCTTCGACTACTCGGGGCTCGAGTCGCCGAGCTCGTACATCGTCACGGAGTTCATCGACGGCCAGACGCTCAAGGAGCTGCTGGCCGCGCGGCCGTTCGGCTACCCGGAGATCGCGGCGCTCGTGGCCGTCGAGATCTGCGGCGCGCTCTCGCACGCGCACGCCGCGGGCATCATCCACCGCGACGTCAAGCCGGAGAACGTCATGATCCGCAAGGACGGCGTGCTCAAGCTCATGGACTTCGGCATCGCGCAGGTCATCGACCTGCAGCGCATGACGGTCACGGGCCAGCTCCTTGGCTCGCCGGCGTACATGGCGCCCGAGCTCATCGAGGGCAAGCCGCTCGACTTCCGGACGGACGTCTTCGCCGTTGGCATCATGCTCTACCAGCTCGCCACGGGCAGCTTGCCCTTCGCGGGCAAGAACCCGCACGAGGTCTTGCGGCGCATCGTCGAGGGTAAGTTCCCTGATCCGCGCTCGATCAACCGGCGCGTCTCCGACGGCCTCGCGCGCTTCATAGGGCGCGCGCTCGCGCGGCGCCCCGACGACCGCTACCCCACCGTCGACCGCCTCACGGCGGATCTCCGCGAGCATCTCGCCGAGGCCGGCCTCGTCGACGTCAAGGCCGAGCTGCGTTCGTTCTTCAGCGACAAGGACGCCTACGAGGCCGCCCTGCCGGATCGCATGGCCGCCAGCCTCTCTTCGACGGCCGAGGCCGCGTTGCGCGCGGGCCGCAAGGGCAAGGCCATCGAGGCCTGGAGCCGCGTGATGGCGTTCGACCCCGCGAACGCGTCGGTGCTCGCGGGCCTGCGGCGGCTCGAGCGGCGCGCGCGGGCCGGCAAGGTTGCTTTCTTCGCGTGCGCCGGAGGCGTGCTCGTCGTCGCGCTATTGGGACTCGGCCGGCTCGCGGAGCACGCTCGGCGGGACGTGCCGTCACCGCCCGCGGGCGTGCGGCCCGTCGCGACGCTGCAACCAGCACCGGGCGCGGCTCCGGTTCGGCCGGAGGCGGACCCCGCCGTCCTGGCGAAGCCGCGCGGCGAGGAGCTGAAGCGCCACGGGACGGCATCGCATGCGGGAATGCGTGAGGCGGCGCGCGGGTTGGAGGCATCCCGGACGTTTGGGCTGGGTCCAACCCCCCAAAACGTCGATGTTTATTTGGACGGCAAGAAGCAATTCGCCTACGACACCGACCACAAGACGCTCACGGTGCCGTGGACGGAGAGCCACGTCGTGGAGTTCCGCAGCCCGGCGGGCTGTTGCTTCGTCGAGCGCGTCGAGGTCGGGCCCGATCGGCCGCTGCCGCCCGACGACATCATCGCGCGCCGCCTCAAGTGGCGGCCGGCCGCGCTGCGCATCACGACCGAGCCCGACGTGGCGCGCGGCACGCGCATCATGGTGCGCGACCCCAACCGCGCCGGCGCCGGAACGATCGCGCGCGCCGGCGAAGAGGTCGACGTGCCGTTCTTCGCTGAAGACGAGGGCAGCAAGGAGATCGAGATCGCGATCGACTCCGGCGACGTCTTCACCTCGGAGCGCGTCACGGTGCGGGCCGGCCAGCGCCTGGCCCACGTCGTGAAGCTGAGGACGAGCAACTGAGCATGGGCTCCTCGCTCGTCGCCCTGGCGGCCGTCCTGCTCGCGCGGGCGCCGGCGCCGCCGCGCCCCCGTCCCCGCGGCGCGGCCGCGTCCGCCCCAGCGCCGGCGTCCCCGGCCGTCCAGTTCGAGCGCGGCAAGAACGCCTTCGCCCGAGGTGAGTACGGGCGCGCCGTCGAGCTGCTGCGCCCCCTCGTCTATCCGGATGTGAACCTCGAGACCGAGGGTGAGGTCGTGCAGGCCCACCGCATGCTGGGCGTCGCGAGCCTGTTCGAGAACGATCCCGAAGGCGCCCGCCGCGAGTTCCGCAAGCTCCTCGAGCTGCGCCCCGACTATCGCTTCGATCCGCTGCTCGACCCGCCGCGCGTCGTCGATTTCTTCAACCTCGTCGTCAAGGACGAGGAGGCGGAGCTGGCCGTCATCGAGGCCAAGCGTCGCCACCGCGAGCAAGAGCTCGCGGCCCGTCACCAGCGGGAAGCCGAACGCCTGCGCACGCAGCAGGCGCTCGTGTTGCGCTACGACCACCACTCCTACGCCGTGAACTTCATTCCCTTCGGCGCGGGACAGTTTCAGAACGGGCAGCGCCGCAAGGGATGGCTCTTCTTCGGCGCCGAGGCGGCGCTGGCCGGCGTGTCGCTCGGCGCCTTCGTGACCAACTTCGCGCTCTTCGGAATCGCGCCACACCGGCGCTGCAACGTCATGCAGCCCATCGACGCCAACGGGTTGCCCCAAAGCTGTCCCACCACCCGGATCGACCGCGGGGACGAAAATCTCTCGACGAACCTCCTGCGCACGCAGGTCATCACGGGCGGGCTGCTCTACGCCGTCGCGATCTGGGGCGTCGTCGACGCCCTCCGCCACTACGAGGGCGACGTGCTGATCTCACCAACGCCGAACGGCATCGCGGCCACGGCACGTTTCTAAGAGGACCGAAAGGACGAACCCGATATGGCGACGCTCAGGATGCAGGTCCCCGGAAAAGGCGTGAAGGTCTATCACATCTACAAGAAGATCACGTCGCTCGGGCGCGGCGAGGAGGCCGACATAACGCTGCCCGACCCGCTGCTCGCGGAGAGCCACGCGCACATCCACTTCGACGGCCGCGACTTCAACATCGCGACGACGGACCGCGACGCAGAGCTCTTCATCAACGGCCGCAAGCGCAACAAGCACCGCCTCACGCACGAGGACCGCGTGCGCGTCGGCATGGCCGAGCTCGAGTTCTCCCTCTACGACGAGCCCGTGACTGACGACACCGCCGCGCAGACGATGGCCGAGCTGAACTCGTACAAGAAGATCTTCGAATTCTCTCAGAAGCTCATGGGGAGCTACGAGCTGCCGTCGCTGCTCGACCAGCTCCTCGACGTCACGATCCAGGTCTCGAACGCCGACAAGGGCTTCCTCGTGCTCATGGAGTCGGGCGAGCCCGTCGTGAAGGTCGCGCGCAACCTCCGCCGCGAGACCATCACGGACGCCGTGAGCCAGCTCTCCGACTCGATCCTCGCGCGCGTCGTCAAGACGCGCAAGCCTGTCATCATCTCGGACGCGCTCAGCGACGAGGAGTTCAAGAACTCGCTCTCCGTCGTCAACCTCAAGCTGACGTCCGTCATGTGCGTGCCGCTGCTCGAGCGCGGCAACATCCTGGGCGTCATCTACGTCGGCAACGACAACGTCGCCCAGCTCTTCGAGGAGTCGCACATGGAGGTCCTCACGATCTTCGCGTCGCAGGCCTCTTTGCTCATCCGCAACGCCCTCCTCGTCAACGAGCTCCAGCTCGACAAGCGCTCGCTCGAGGAGCAGATCGAACGCATCCGCTTCGGGGAGATCCTCGGCTCGTCGCCGCGCATGCAGGAGGTCTTCCGCAAGGTCCAGAAGGTCGCGACGACGGACATCTCGGTGCTCGTCACGGGCGAGACCGGCACGGGCAAGGAGCTCATCGCGCGCGAGCTGCACAACCGGTCGCACCGCGCCAAGGGCCCGTTCGTGACCATCAACTGCGGCGCCATCCCCGAGAACCTGCTCGAGTCCGAGCTCTTCGGTCACGTGCGGGGCGCCTTCACGGGCGCGGTCGCCACGAAGACGGGGCGCTTCCAGGCCGCCGATCGCGGCACCCTCTTCCTCGACGAGATCGGCGAGATGCCGCTCGCGCTGCAGGTCAAGATCCTGCGCGCGCTGCAGGAGCGCGTGGTCGTCAAGGTGGGCGACAGCCACGTCGAGTCGATCGACATCCGCGTCATCGCCGCGACGAACCGCGACCTCGAGGCCGAGATCAAGACCGGGCGGTTCCGCGAGGATCTCTACTACCGCCTCAACGTCGTGCACCTGCACCTGCCGCCGCTGCGCGATCGCGGCGACGACATCGTCGTCCTCGCGCGCTACATGGTGAGCCGCTATGCGCCCGAGTACGGCGGCAAGGTCAAGGGGCTCACGCCCAACGCCATCGCCGCCATCAAGCGCCACCGCTGGCCGGGCAACATCCGCGAGCTCGAGAACCGAGTGAAGAAGGCCGTGGTCCTCTCCGACAAGGCGCTGCTCGGCCCCGAGGACCTCGACCTGTCGCCTGACGAGCTGCCGACGATCCTGCCGCTCGCGGACGCCAAGGAGCGCTTCCAGCGCGAGTACATCAACGAGATCCTCGCGCTCAACGACGGCAACCGCACGAAGACGGCCCGCGATCTGGGCGTCGACCCGCGCACCGTGTTCAGGCACCTCGAGAAAGAGGACGGCAGCGATCTCGGCGACTCCAAGGACGAGCTGCCCGAGGCCTGAGAATGCGCGCAATCCCCACGCAAACCTGCACGTGACGCCGCGGATGCTGACACCGATGTCCGACCGGCTCGGAGGCGCGCGCCTCGAATGACAGCGCGGGCGCGGGCTCTGCGGGTGGCACGGATGCTGCTTCGATGGGGATCGATCTGCGCTCTGCCCGTCATGTCCGCCTGCGTCCTACCGATCGCGCCCGAGTTCCAGGATCCCCCGGCGTCGGAGAACTACGCCCCCTTCTTCATCGACGTCAACCCGATGGCGGGCACGATCGTGACCGCCAGCCCGACGGTGCCGACGTTCACGGTGATCGTCGAGGACCCGAACGTCGGGGACGACCTGCAAGTCCGCTGGATCGCCGATTACCCGCCGATCACGGACAACACGAGCGTCATGGCGACGACGCCGGTCCCCCACTCCACCGGCGCGACGGTCAGCAACCACGAGGTCTCTATCGAGCCCAACTGCGCGCTCCACCACTTGGCGCGCATCCCGAGCCATCAGATTACGGTCATCGTCGCCGACCGGCCGTTCCTCGACCCGGGCACGCCCGTCGACTTCGAGCGCCTGCCGCCGGACGGACTCAAGAATTCGAGGAGCTGGATCCTCAACCTCGATTGCTCGGTGCCGCAGCCATGAAGCCAAGCTTTGCCCTCCTCGGCATCTTCGGGCTGGCGGCGACGGCGCCTGTGGCGTGTGGTGGCGCCCAACCGACCTCAGCCCTTTGTCGGCGTGACGACCAGTGCGGCGGCGGCGCCGCTTGCGTCGCCGGCACGTGTCTGCCGCACGCCGCGCCGCCCGCGACCTGGAACGTCGAGCTCGTGCCCAAGACGGACTCAGCCGCGGGTTTCACGGAGATCCTCGGTGTGTCCGGCGCCGCCGACGCCTTCGATCTGGCGGCGACCGCGAAGATCGCCGTGACGGGCACGCTGTCGTTCGACGACTCGGCCGCGCCGCTCAAGGCGGCCCACGTCGTGTTCAAGACGCCCGCGATGATCGCCGGGCGACCGGACATCCAGTACGAGACCGATCTCCTCCCTCCAGTGCCAGCCAAGATGACGGCGCCGACCTTCACGCTGTCCGTGCCAGCGAACCTCGCTGGACGCACGGCCTCGCTGCAGCTCCTGCCCACGCCGCCCGACGATCTCACCCACCCGCCCTCGACGTTCGCCGTCACCGTCGCCGCCGCGCTCCCGCTCTCGGTGTCGTCGAAGACGTTCACGGTGCAGGGAAGGCTGCTGTCGGCCCTCGGCGATCCAGTGGGGGGGCTCGTGGCCCGCGCTTTCCAGAACAGCGCCCTCGTGAGCAACGTCGTCAAGACGACCGCCGGCATGATGAACGGATCCGACGGCACCTTCGCGCTGACGGTGCCCACGGACCGGGTGGCTGACGCGCAGACGATCGCGATCGAGCTCGAGCCGGTGACGCCCGACTCGCCGCTTCCCCACTACTGGGCGAAGGCGTTCACACTCACGGCCAACGACGATCTCGGTGACATCCACCTGCCGGCCTTCAGTCAGCCGAACGCCTTCCGCTTCGTGTTCCACGGCGAGACGAACAACGGCCCCGCGGTCGTGGACGCCGTCGTGCGCGCCCGGACCATCCTCGCCGACGACATGGTGGGCACGACGGACTTCGAGCGCGACGGCCTTACCGATGGCAGCGGCCAGGCCAGCCTCAGCCTCTTGCCGGGCTCGACGGCCGCGCTGCTCCTTTACGACATCGGGGTCGTCCCGCCCGCGAACGCCCCCTACGCGGCGACCTGCCTCGAGATGTTTCCTCTCGCAGCGGGCGGACTACAACCGACCGTCGTGCTCGAGCGGCGGCCAATCTTCAGCGGCACCGTCGTGGGCGACGACGGCGCGCCCGTGTCGGGCGTCGTCGTCTTGGCGACACGCACGGCAGGACCCAAGGTGACGGCTTGCGACGACGACGTCAGCACACCCCAGGTGACCGCCCCGACGGCAACCGACGGGACCTTCTCGCTCGACCTGGACGCGGGCACGTACACCTTCGACTTCGATCCTCCGGCGGGCTCGCCGTACCCACGGCTCACGCAGGTCGGTCTGTCGGTTCCATCGTCCGGCGCCGCCACTCAGACCATTCGCCTTCCAGCCGCCGCCGTCGTCGACGGCACGGTGCGAGACGCTGCCGGCCAGGCGTTGCCCCTCGCGGGCGTGCGCTTTTACGGACCCGCGTGCGTCGCTCCCATGACGTGCGCCGGGCGGCCCCCCGTCCTCGAGGCCGAGACCCGCGCCGACGCCAACGGGCACTATCGCGCCGTGATCCCGTTCGCCGCGGCGAGCCCGCCCTAGCGGGCCATCCTCGTGGCCCTGGCGCGCGCCGGGAAAGCTTGGCACGATGCGGGCCGTGGGACTGCGCTACGAGGTCATTCGCACGGAGGACCCGCTCGAGACCCACCTGCTCGTGGACCACGAGGCCAAGGCGCGCGTCGTGCTCGCCCCCACGCGCGGCGGCATGGTCACGCGCTTCATCGTGCGCGACACGAACGTCCTCTACCTCGACGCCGATACGCTGCGTGATCCCGTCAAGAACGTCCGCGGTGGCGTCCCCGTGCTGTTCCCCATCGCGGGGCGCTTGGCCGACGACAAGTACCAGTGGGACGGCGCGACCTACACGATGAAGCAGCACGGCTTCGCGCGGAACATGCCCTGGGCCATCGTCGACCAGGCGACTGACGGCGGCGCCCGCCTCGGTCTCGCGCTCACGGCGAACGCCATGACGCGCCCGCAGTATCCGTTCGACTTCCGTCTCGCCGTCACCTACGTGCTCTGCGAGGGCCGGCTCACCGTGCAGACGCGCGTCTCGAACCTGGGCGAGCGGAACATGCCGGTGTGCCCCGGCCTTCACCCCTACTTCCAGCTGGCCGATCGCAACAAGGGCGCGGCGCGCGTCGTCACGGACGCGACGCGCGCCTTCGACAACCGCACGGGGAGCACCGTGGCGTTGCGCGAGCCGATCGATCTCGCGGCCGACGTCGTCGACATTCACCTGCTCGACCACTGGCCGCGCACGGTGAAGCTGACGCGCCCCGAGGACCGTGACCTCGAGCTGTCGCTCGGCGTGCCCGACCGCGTGCTCGTCGTGTGGACCGAGCGTGGCCGCGACTTCGTCTGCGTCGAACCCTGGACGGCGCGCGCCAATGCCCTCAACGAAGGCGGCGCGACGCAGGTGCTCCCCGGCGGCACGCACGAGACGACCTTCTCGATCGCCGTCGTGTAGCATCCGACGCGATTTACGGCCCGCGGAGTTGACACCGCGGGAGTCGCCCCGTAGGGTTCGGGCATCCCCACGGCACTTCACCCGGCGCACCGGGTCGGTGTCGACGAGCGGCGCTCCGCTCACGAGGGCTGGATTTTCCGCCATGGGCCCACGCCCGACCTCACCGCCAACTGAAAACGCCCCGCTCCCCGGAGAGTTCCGCCCCTACCGGCGGTTCGTCTCCTGGTTCATCCTGACGTTCGTCACGCTGAGCAGCACTTATCTCCTAATCTCGGTGGCGATCACGATCTACCGCCGGCGCAACGCGGTCCCCTCGGGCGACTCCGTGGGCGCCGTCGCGACGGCCGCCGATCTGGAGAGCTGCCACGAAGAGCTGAAGGACGTCACGCACGGGCTGGCCCGCCACCTGGAGAACTTCCAGCTCATCGCCCACTACGACGCCTCGGAGGCGCAGCGCTGGGCCGAGGACCGGGCCTTCTGGCTCGGCCAGTGGAAGGCCGCCGACCAGCGCTGCCACTTCGCCGCCTCGCGGCCCGGAAAGTTCAGCAAAGAATGGGAGCAGCTGTCGGTGATTCACGCCGAGCTGCGCGAGACCGAGGCCAGCTACAACAAAGAGTTGCTGCGCTTCGGCAAGGACCAGGCCCCTCGTCTGGCCCGCATCATCGAGAGACTCGAACGCGTCGGCGGCAAGCTCGGCACGAGCAGCGCCGCCGAATCGGGCGACTCTCCGCAATCGAGCGCTTCGATAGACGCTGGAGACACGACACCATGAGCGAAGAGACTTCCTTTCCAATCACCTCCCCTTCCACCCCCTCGACCGCGACAGACGAGGCGCCTGCCGCGCCCCTTCCGCCCAAGGGCCCCACCTTCGCGGAGCTCGGCCTGCGCGCCGAGGTGCTGCGCGCTGTCGAGGAGATGGGCTTCTCCGAGCCGATGCCCGTCCAATCGGCCACCCTCCCGCTCATCACGGCGGGGCGCGATCTCATGGTCCAGTCCCGCACGGGCTCGGGCAAGACGGCGGCGTTCGGAATCCCGTTCGCGAACGGCATCGTCAACGCGGACGACAAGTTCGTGCAGGCCATCGTCCTCATGCCGACGCGCGAGCTCGCGCTGCAAGTGGCGGCCGAGCTGGCCAAGATCTGCGCGTACGCCGGCATGACCGTCGTTCCCGTCTACGGCGGCGCGCCCATGGGCCGCCAGGTCGAGCAGCTCCGCGCGGGCGGGCAGATCGTGTGCGGTACGCCCGGGCGCGTGCTCGACCACCTCCGGCGCGGCACGCTGCACCTCGACCGCGTGCGGGTGGCCGTCCTCGACGAATGCGACGAGATGCTCTCGATGGGCTTCCAGGAGGACATCGAGACGATCCTCGAGGAGACGCCGCCCACGCGGCAGACCCTGCTCTTCTCGGCCACGGTGCCGGAGGGCATCCAGCGGTTGTCGCGGCGATTTCTGCGCAACCCCGAGTTCCTCAAGCTGTCGGGCGACTACATCGGCGTCCACGAGATCAAACACCTCTACTACTCGATCCCAGCGGTTCAGCGCGAGACCGAGCTCCTGCGGATTCTGGCGTTCGAGGATCCGAAGTCGGCCATCATCTTTTGCAACACGCGCGAGGAGACGGGGCGGGTCGCCGAGTTCCTGCGCAAGCACGGCCACGACGCCGAGGCGATCTCATCGGACCTCGCGCAGACCGACCGCGAGCGTGTGCTCGGGCGCATGCGCGCGGGCGGCATCAAGTACCTCGTCGCCACCGACGTCGCGGCGCGCGGCATCGACATCGAGG
>DASXOE010000082.1:0-3995 GCA_036494575.1 Polyangia bacterium
GACGAGGAAGACTGAGACATCGGCCGGTCGTGGGGCGACGCTCGAGAGCGCGGCCGCTCCGCCATGCCGGCAGGGGCCGTGGCACTCCGCCGGGCAGCCAGCCGCGAAATCTGCTCTACTTGGGCGTGGGAGTCGGCGACGTGAAGGGGCGGGCGAGCTTGCGAGCTCGGCAGCCTCGCGCGATGACGCTCATTTGGGTGCTGCATTGGCTTCTCCTCGTCGAGGGGGGAGGAGCGGCAGGCTGCGGAGGAGGCGGGGACCTCGAATATCGCTGACGCCGGGGCGCTCACCGTTCCGGTGTCGGAGATCATCGGTCCGGTCCCTTCGTGCGGCGCGGGATTCGCTCACCCAAACGTTTGTTGTCGAGGGGGGGGCGTGCGTCGCGCGCACGAGTGCTCCCTTCGCGGCGTGCGCAGCGGACGCGCTGACGTTCCCCGATCGCCGCGCGTGTTGCCCGCTAAGCAGCGGCGGTACCTGCGTCGCCGCGCCGAATGACGACGCTAGCGCCGAGGCCGCTCAGACAAGCCGTTGCTCCTTACCGTGCGGCCCCGAGGGCCGGCCTTCTGATGACTCCACTTTTCCGGTGTGTGGGAATGAGCAGGCCTCCGCCATCCGATGCACGTATTGCTGTTCAGGGGGCAGCTGCACGGGCAATCTCTGCGTTCCCCCCCCCCCGAACCTACCGCCGGACGCCGGCGTTGATGATTGCAACCTTCCCGCCTGCGCTGCCTGCCCCTCTGGTTGGAGTCCCGCGTCGGCGCAGGTTGATCTGTGCTGCGCATCCGCGATCCGCTGCTTTTCTCTGTCGGCGACGGTTCGCGCGCCCGAGCAAGGAGGAACGTCCTCCGGTCCCGACGGCTGCGAGTCATACGAAGTGAAGGGTGGTCACTTGTACGACGTCAAGTGCGCCGCGACGTTAACCGCCTGCACGTGCTCACTCGACGGCACGACCACCATGCAAGGCGGTCCCGCCAACGGCGGCTGCTCTCTCGCGAGCTGTGGCTTTTCGCGGTGAGGTAAGCCGCGAGACACACGATCACGGACAGAAGTGCTTCGGGGGTCAGTCTCACTGAGCGTCGATTTCGCATGTCCCGCGGCGAGCGTGAGCAAGGCGCCGTTGCGAGTGGCGTGAGGGCCTGAAAGAGCGCTGCAATGACCGAGCGGCGGGCGTTTTGGCGACGCGGAGGTAAACGGCCCCCTTTCCCCCAGCACCGCCGCCACCCACTTCGGAGCGCGCCGTCAGTTGAGGAGATGCGGGCGAGGCGCGAGGCGCAGGTAGGGGCCGCGCGCGTGGCGCGCGAAGCGCCCGGCGACGACGAGCAGCGCGCGGCGGATCCACGGCGCGCGCCAGGCGGCGAGCGCGGGTGCCACGGCGAGCACGTACTCGCGCAGCAGGTTGTGCGTCAGGAGCTTGAGCAGGAGCGCGGCGTGGTTGGCTTCGAAGTCCGAGGACGGCACCTTGCCGATGCCCCACGCGCCCTTGAGCTCGCCGATGAGTGGCTCGACGCCGGCGCGACCGTCGTACTGGTGGGCGAGCTCGTCGGCGTCGCTCTCCATGTCGTTGGAGAGGAAGGCCTGCACAGTCCACTCCGCGTCGTCCCACAGGTAGAGCTGCTTGCCCTGGCGGTCCAACGAGCGCACGGCGATGACGCGCACGCCGAGACCGCGCGCCTTCCACTCGCCGCGCGCGAAGTTCACCTCGGCGACCTGGCGCGTGGGCTTGCCGTCCGCGTCGACGTCGACGGTGCGCCAGCAGCCGCGCGGCACCCGGTAGATCGCCGAGCACAGGTCAGTCGTCGTCTTGGCCTTGATCAGAAAGTGAGCCTCTTTCTCGTTGATCGTGCGCATCACGGCCGTGCAGTCACCGGCCGCGTCGATACGTACGCGAATCAGAGTCTTGGGTCCGGTGGCGGCGCGCAGTCGATCGATCCACGCCGCGACCGTCGGCGCGTCGGCCTCGCCGAACGACGTGTCGCCGGGGCGGAGCTTGCCGCCGACGACGGTGTCCGTCTCCGCGCAGCGCGCGAGGATTGGGTGGTAGCTCGGGCGACCGTGATAGCGCGGGTTCGGGCCGGGCAGCGCGCCCTCGTGCTCGCCAAAGAGGGGCTCGACGGTGGTGTCCACATCGAGGTGAACCAGCGGGCGTCGCTTCGCGCGCACCGGCGCGAGACCGTGCGCGGCCATCATCTCCTCCAGCGCGGCGAGCGCCGGCTCGTCGAAGCGGCGCAGATCGCGATAGAGCGTGTCCAGGCCCGACACCACGCCGCCTGCCAGGTGCACGAACAGCGGATCGGCCGACAGCGCCTCGACTCCGAACACGCGATGTTCGCCGACGGCGGCGGCGTCGATCAGCAGCCGCATTTGCGCCTCCATCGGGTAGACGACCATCGCGCCTGCCTTCAGGTGCCTGAACCCGTCGCGCAGCTCTCGATCGACGCCGAGATCGCGGACGAAGGCACCGAAGCCCGCGAGCCCGCCGTACCCGGTCAAGCAACGATCGGGCTGACCGATCCTGATCTTGCGGGCATCAGCGCGGCGAATTCGGCAAGTGCGCAGGTGCCCATCTCCGCGCTTGCCTCCAAGAGAATCTCGACGCACCTTCTGGGTGCTCGGCGTCTGTGTCTGTGTTTGCATCGCAACAACCACAAGCGCTCGCGCCGAGCCTTTTTCAAGCTCTTTTCGCGATCCGTGGTCGCGCGCTCACGCGCTCGCGACGCCAGGTACGCGAAACCCACGCTAAGTGCTCCTCGTAAACAGCTGGCCGCGCGTCGCCTGGTAGGCGCTGTTGCGGATGAGCTCGCGCACCTGGCGCGGGTCGGGCACGCCCACGAGGCGCACGCGCGCGTTCGAGGGATCCGACGAGAGGATCGAGATCTGGCCGATGCCCAGCAGGCGCTCGACGAAGGTCTGGCGGAACGTGATGTCGTCGATCGTGCGCACGTCGATCTCGGCGAGGGACTTCGACAGGACGCCGCTCTCGACCATGATTCGCTGGTTCGAGACGCCGTAGCGGTGGCTGCGCAGGACGAGAGTGCGCCACCCGAGCCGCACGAGCCGCGCGCCCACGGCGACGGCGACGGCCAGCATGATCGCCGTGCGCGCGCCGTCCTCGTGCTCGGCGACGAGGTCGGCGGCGTCGCGTGACGTGTGTCGCACGAGATCGCGCACGGGCGCGTAGGCCAGGTACACGACGATCGGTACGATGAGCGCGAACAACGCCGTGGCGACGATGGAGACCGCCATGGCCTTGAGCGAGGGGGTTCCCTTCCACAGGATCTCTTCGTTGGCGGGCGCCGCCGCGCGGCCGCCCTGAAAGACGTTGCCCGCGATCGTCGGGCCGCCGAGCGGGAAGCCGCACTGCGGGCAGCTCGCCGCCGCGCGC
Organism: Polyangia bacterium; assembly: GCA_036494575.1. Classification (GTDB taxonomy): domain Bacteria; phylum Myxococcota_A; class Polyangia; order Fen-1088; family Fen-1088; genus DASZFV01. The sequence continues at coordinate 3,383 of DASXOE010000082.1, forward strand.
GACACCTGGGCCTTGCACTCGGGGCAGGGGACGAGCGCCATTGCCGCGAGCGTACCACCGCCGCGCGGCACCGGCCGCTGGGAAAGGCCGCCGGGCGTCGCCCGCGCTATCGGCCGTGCTGCTCGGCCGCGGCCTTCTTGAAGTCGATGAACGTCACGCCGTCGACGGCGGGAGCGGTGGGTTTGCGGCGGGCGGCCGGCGGACCGGCGCCGTTTGCGACGGCGTTGCGCGGCCGCGGCGATCGCAGTGGCTCCGCGGCTGGCGCCAGCGGCGTCAGCACGAAGGGCACGCGCTCTTGCGCGCGCGGCTTCATCTCGAGGACGCGCGTGAGCGGCTCGAAGCCGGGGCTGCGGACGATCACGCCGTACCGGCCGGGCGAAGCCTCGAGGAGCATGGGGGACCGATCCGCCATTTTCTGGCCGTCGATGTAGATGTCGGCCTCGGGCGGCTCGGTGACGATCTCCATGCGTCCCGGGGCGTGCAGGAGCGCGTGGCGCGCGAACGCGAAGCCCGCCCCGCCCACGACGAGCGTCGCGCCAATGATGAGGGGCAAGCGTGCCCGCCAGCGCGAACCATCGAGCGGCAGCACGGCGCGCGCGCGCGCCGCGGCCAG
>DASXOE010000083.1:0-82125 GCA_036494575.1 Polyangia bacterium
CGAGGTCAGCCATCGTGGCAAGGAGTTCGAAGCGGTCCTCGACGAGGCGACCACCCGCTGCAAGCAACTGCTCGGCCTCGGGGATACGCACGACGTCCTGTTCCTCCAGGGCGGCGCGACGGCCCTGTTCTCGATCATCCCGATGAACTTTCTACACACGTCCGCCGACTACCTCGTCGGCGGCGAGTGGAGCAAGAAGGCCGCCTCGTTCGGAAAGGAATTGGGCAAAGTCGACGTCGTCGCGACGAGCGAATCGACGAATTTCAACCACTCCCCGCCGCCCGGCGAATGGAAGCTCAATAGCGACGCCGACTACTTCCACGTCTGCTCGAACGAGACCGTGCACGGCCACCGCCTCGCCGAGTGGCCCCAGCACGCGAACCTCATCGTCGACGCCAGCTCCGAGATGATGTCGCGGCCGCACCCCGTGGCGCGCACGGCCATGATCTACGCGGGCGCGCAGAAGAACCTGGGGGCCTCGGGCACCGTGCTCGCGATCATCCGCAAGGACCTCTACGACCGCATCCCCAAGAACGTCTCGAAGATCCTGAGCTTCAAGGCGCACGCCGAGGCGAAGAGCTGCCTCAACACGCCGCCCACCTTCGGCATCTACATGGTGCTCGAGACCTTCCGCTGGATGGAGCGCCAGGGCGGCCTGGCCACGCTCGAGAAGGTGAACGCGCAGAAGGCGCAGATCCTCTACGACGCCGTCGACGGCTCGGGCGGCTTCTATACGGGCACGGTCGCCGACAAGGCGGCCCGCAGCCACATGAACGTGACGTTCCGGCTGCCCAGCGAGGAGCTCACGGACAAGCTCGTCAAGGAGGCGGCGGGCAAGGGCCTCGTCGCGCTCAAGGGCTACCGCACCGTGGGCGGAATCCGCGCGTCGATCTACAACGCCATGCCGCTCGAGGGCTGCCAGGCGCTGGCCGAGCAGATGAAGTCGTTCGTCAAAGCGAACGGCTGACGCCGTCAGGCGATCCGTTCGTACGTGACGTAGTCCGCGCGATCTCCGCGGCGGCGCGCGGTGGCGCGCCATTGCGTGCGGTCGAACGGCGGGAAGAAGGTGTCGCCGTCGACGTCGAAGTCGATCTCGGTGAGCAGGATGCGCGTCGCGTAGGGCACCGCCAGGCGGAAGATCTCGGCGCCGCCCAGCACGAACGGGTCGGGATCGGTGGCGCGCGCGAGGGCGATGGCGTCCTCGATGTTCGGCGCGACCTCGCGCCCTGAGCCGCTGACCTGGCCCGAGCGCGAGACGACGATGTTGCGCCGGCCGTCGAGCGGCGCGCCGCGCTCGTCCCAGGTTCGCCTTCCCATGATGACGGCGTGGCCCAAGGTGCTCTGGCGGAAGAAGGCGCGGTCCTCGGGCAGCTCCCACGGCAGCTTGCCGTCCTTGCCCATGACGCCGTTGCGGCTCACGGCCGCGATGAACGTGAGCGGCGCCAGCGGCGGGGCGTCTCGTGGCGTGTCCGGGCTCATGGCGTAAGCTTAGCTCGTCATGTCGGAGCACAAAGCGACCATCAAGTGGCAGGCGGGCGAGGGCGACTTCGCCAAGGGACGTTACTCGCGCGAGCACACCTGGACGTTCGACGGCGGCATGGTCGTCTCGGCGTCGTCGTCGCCCGCGGTCGTGCCCCCGCCCATGTCCAATCCGAGCTACGTCGACCCCGAGGAGGCGTTCGTCGCTTCGCTGTCGAGCTGTCACATGCTGACGTTCCTCTACGCGGCCAACCGCAAGGGCTTCGTCGTCTCGAGCTACGACGACGAGGCCGTGGGCACGATGAGCAAGAACGAGGTGGGCGTGCCCTGGATCAGCACCGTCGTGTTGCGGCCGAGGGTCGTGTACGCGGGCGACAAGGAGCCCACGCCCGATGAGGAGCACGCGCTGCACGAGGCGGCGCACCACGGGTGCTTCATCGCGCAGTCGGTGAAGACCGACGTCAAGGTCGAGCCGGCGCGCTAGGCCGCTAGAGAGACGCCGTCGCGATCTCGGCGAGCTCGGCGTCCGTGAGGGCGATGGGGTTGCCCTTCATGCTGCTCGCGGCGCGGGCCTTGGAGACGAGCGCGGGAATCTGCTCGGCCGTGAGGCCATGGCGCGCGAGCCCGGGGATCTCGAGCCCGGCGCAGAGGTCCGCGATCCACGCGACGCCATCATCGATCGTTGCGCCCGGGCGGTCGGTGACGAGCGCGGCGACTTCGCGGAGGCGCGCGAGGGCGGGCGCCTCTGGGGCGCGCGTCGCGAGGGCGCGGGCGTTGACGCGGAGGACGGCGGGCAGCAGCGCCGCGCATACGGCGCCGTGGGGCGCCAAGAACATTCCGCCGAGGGGCGCCGCGAAGCCATGCACGGCGCCCAGCCCGGCGTGCGCGAGGCAGAGGCCGCCGTAGAGGCTCGCAAGCGCCAGCGCCTCCCGATCGGCGGGCGCGGCGTCGGCGCCCGCGCGCGCAGCGGCGTGCGCGCTGTGGAGCGCGCGCGCCGAGAGACGGATGCCTTCGCGCGCGAGCTCGTCGGTGACGGGCGTCGCGCGGCTCGAGACCAGGGGCTCGATGAGCTGCGAGAGCGCGTCGAGGCCGCTCGACGCGATGACCGCGGCGGGCAGGCCGCGCAGCAGGTCGGGATCGACGAGCGCCACCCGCGGCAGCATGAACTGGCTGCGCAGGCTGGCCTTCACGCCGTGCGCGGGCGAGGCCAGCACGGCATTCTTCGTGACCTCGGCGCCCGTGCCCGCGGTCGTCGGGATGGCGATCGTGGGCAGCGAAGGGCGCGTGAGCGGCTGGCCGCGGCCGATCACCTCCAAGTAGTCGAGCGGGTCGCCGCCGTTTCCCAGCAGCGCCGCGACGGCCTTGCCGGCATCGAGGGCGCTGCCACCGCCGAGGGCGACGACGAGGTTGCAGGTGCCCGCGCGCGCGGCCGCGACGCCCGCGCGCGCGACGTCCACCGTCGGCTCACCCGAGACGGCGAAGGTCGTGGAGCGAACGCCGGCGGCCTCCAGGGCCGCCGTGAGGAAGCGGGCCCGCGCGCCCGCGCGCCCAGTGACGACGAGCGCGTGCGCGCCGAGCGAGCGCGCGCGCGTGCCCGCCTCGCGCGCGGCGCCGGCGCCGAAGACGACGCGCGTCGGCGCGGCCAGCGCGAGGGCCGCTGGGTTCACCAGTCGGCGTCCTCGGGCGCGACGTTGACGTAGCGGGCGCTCGTGCGCGGCTCGGCCATGAGATCCGCTACGGCGTCGCGCCAGCGCGCGTAGTGCGCCGTCGCCTTGTGGGCCGCGGGCGCCTCGGGCGAGCGGTAGACCTCGACGAGCACGAAGCGCGTCGGATCCTCCGTCGACTGCACGACGTCGAAGCGCGCCACGCCAGGCTCGCGCACGCTCGCGCGCGCGTTCTCGAGCGCGGCGGCCCGGAAGGCCTCGACGCCGTCCGGTTTCACGTGGACCTGAACATGCACGATGATCAACGAGTGGGACATGAGGCATGATGCTACCCCATGGCCTCGGCCGACGTCCCGCGCCGCCGATTCCTGCCTGCGCCGGAGACGCCGGCGTACCACCTGCTGCTCGCGGCCGTCGCGCTGCTGATCCTCGGTCCGCTCGGCGGTGTCACCTCGGCGTACATGACCTTCAGCCTCGGGTTCTCCGTGGGCGGCCAGGTGCTCGCCGGGATCCTGGGAAGCACGGTCACGTACGGCTACGGCCCCGAGGGCAAGCACGGCGCGAACTACATGCAGACGATGGCGGCGAGCGTGGCGTCGATGTCGGGCATGGGCGTGCTCATCCAGGGCATGGTGTGGCTGGGCGTGCCGCTGCCACCCGGCTGGGTGCTGTTCCTCTACTTCGGCTGCATCGGCATGTTCGGCATCGGCGTGGGCATGCTCTACACGCCCATCCTCGTCGAGAAGATGAAGCTCGAGTTCCCGTCGGGGCACGCCGTCGCGAACATCCTGCGCGCGCTCACCGACAAGCGCCTCCTGCGTCGCTCGGTCGGGAAGCTCGGCGGCGGCGCCGTGGGCGGCATCGCAGCCGGCGCGATCGTCGAGCACGTCGCCTTCCTGGGCAACCTCGGCATATCGGCCTCGACGGTCGGCACCGGCCTCATCATCGGCTCGCGCATCGCCGTGCCCGCGCTGCTCATGGGCGGCACGCTCGCGCTGCTCGCGCCCCACCTGCGCGCCATCGGCTGGCTCGGCCCGCACGATCCGTTCCGCAAGATCGGCTTTCTCATCGCGCTCGCCATGATCATGGGCGCGGCCGTCGTCGATCTCGCGATCCTGGCCGTCGAGGCGCTGCGGCGCTTCCGCGCCGTCGCCGCCGAGAGCGCCGCGGCGCCCGCCGAGGATCGCCTGGCGGCAGGCGGCCTGGGCGCACGCGGCCTGCTCGCCTGGGTCGTGCTCTGGGGCGCGGCCATAGTCGTCGTCGCCACCGTGTTCCTTCACCAGCCGGCCGGCTTCGTCGTCGTGGGCGTGCTCCTCTCTTTCGTCTTCGTCTTCATCAACGGCATCTCGTGCGGCATCTCGGACTCGAACCCGATCTCGAGCGCCTTCGTCGTCTCCGTGCTGCTCATGTCGCTGCTCGGCCTGCGCGATCCCGCCGTGGGCATGATGGCGGCGAGCGTCCTGCTCGTGTCCTGCACCGTGGGCGTCGACATGCAGCAGGATCGCTCGACCGGATGGCGGCTCGGCTCCGATCGCCGCATGCAGTTCCGCTATCAGGCCGTGGGGATCGTCATGGGCGCCGCGCTGTGTGTGGCGTTCGCGCGCCTCTTCATGACGGCCTATCCCGTGCTGCGCGTCGACACGTACACCCACCCGGAGGCGCGCGTGGGCGCCTGGCAATCGGCGATGACGTTCAAGTTCGTGGGCGCGCTGCGCGGCCTCGGCCACCTCGCGTCGCACCAGGTGCGCGCGCTCGCCATCGGGCTCGCGATCGGTCTCGTCGTGCAGATCGCCCGCAAGGGCCTCATGCGCGCGCCGCGGTGGAAGGCGTACGTCGCGTCGGGCCCCGTGGCTTTCGCCATCGGCTGGATCGTCGATGCGCTCGTGCTGCCGAGTCCCTACGCCTCGTCGTTCGGCGGCTTCGTCGATCTCTCGACGTCGACGTGGATGGCCGTGGGCGGCGTCGTGGCGTCCGCCATCGCGAGCGTCGAGGCGCGCCGGCGCCGCGCGGACGCCGCCCGCGAGACGCTGCCCGAGGACATGAGCACGAACTCGCTGCTGGGCGGCGGCCTCATCGCAGGCGAGTCGCTCTACACGCTGGTCGTGGGAATCGTGAGCCTGCTCGCGCTGCTGAAATGAGACAGCCGCGTTCGCGCGGACCCTAGCGCCCCCAGAGCAGCGACAGATCGAGCTCGACGGCGTCGAACGGTTCTGCCCGCACCTTGGCGTTTTCAGCGAACGTCGTCGTGAGGTGCCAGCCATCGCCGGCGGCTTGGAAGATCTCTACGGTGCGCGCGGCCGGATCGACGAGCCAGAGGTGACCAACGCCCGCGCGGGCGTAGTGCGGCATCTTCCTCGCGCGGTCAAGGGCGCCCGTAGAGGGCGAGGTCACTTCGCAGACCCAGTCAGGTGCGAGCTCAGCGAACGCGGTCTCGGGCAACTCGGGCATTCGCTCGCGCCGCCATCCCGCGAGATCGGGGACCATGACCTGCTCGACGACGTGGAGCTCGGGTTCGACGAGGATCACCCAGCCGCCGGGACCGCGGCGCCCGAGGCCGAACGCCCCCACGAGCTCGCTCGTCAGGGTGGAAGCCACCAGGGCATGTACGAGCGATGGTCGGGGCGAGGCGTACAACTCCCCGTCGACGATCTCGGCGACGCGCTCGCCGGGAACGTCGATTAGGTCCTGATACGTCGCTGGCTTCTTGCGCGCGAAGGCCATCAGCGGTCAATCCTGAGCGAACGTTTCGGCATTGGCAAGGCGCGCGGGGCCCCGAGCAGGACGAAGAGCGCCAGTCCGGCGGGGCCGGTCCGGGTCATCGCTTGAGGGTGGCCGCGAGCTTGCGCGGCAGCGGCGCCGCCTCGATTTCCTCGAGCGGCAGCGGCAGCGCGAGCGACCAGTTGGGCCACTCCGTGACGGTGCCCGGCATGTTGGGGCGCTCCGACACGGCGAGGGCGTCGTCGAGGGTCGCGAGGAGCACGCGCGAGGGCGCCTGGGCGAGCGCGGCGTAGGTGCGCTCGATGGCGACCTCGACGGGCGCGTCGGCCGGGACCTCCGCTTCGCGCGCGATCTTTTCGCGCAGCGCGCGCATGCCGGGCTCGTTGGGCGAAAGGCCTATGCGCTTCTGGTCGGCGACGTCGCTGCCGGTCCACAGCCCACCGATCGTCGCGAGGTCGTGCGTCGTCACGCTCGTGAGCGCGAGCTCGGGGAACTGCCGCGGGCCCGTGGGCTCGAAGTAAAGCAGGCGATAGGACAGCAGCCGGCGCGCCGCGAGCATCTCGCGCACGCCGTCCTCGACGGTACCGAGATCCTCGCCGACGACAAAGGCGCGCGCGCGCACGCTCTCGAGCGCGACGATGGCGAGCAGCTCGTCGGCGCGCGAGCGCACGTAAGTGCCGCCCTGCGCGCCCAAGCCGGCCGCGCGCGGGATCCAGAAGAGCCGGAAGAGGCCCATGACGTGATCGATGCGCAGGCCGCCCGCGTGAGCGAGCATCGAACGAATGGTCTCGATGAACGGCCTGTATCCGGCCGCGCGCAGCTTGTGCGGGACGAAGGGCGTCAGGCCCCAGTCCTGGCCGTTCGCGCTGAACTCGTCTGGCGGCGCCCCGACGGAGACGTCGGCGGCCATGAAGTCCTGCCAGCACCACGCGTCGGCGCCGGCGACGTCGATGCCGATGGGCAGGTCGTTGATGAGCCCGATCTCGCGCGCCGCGCCGGCGAGCTGGAGGTCGAGCAGCCACTGCAGCCAGGCGTGGAAGCGCACGCGCGGCGCCTGCTCGGCGGCGAAGGCGCTCAAGCCGGCGCCGTCGGGGCGGCGGACCTCGGCGGGCCAGCGCCGCCAGTCCTTGCCGTGCCGCTCGGCGAGCGCGCAGTAGGTCGCGAACTCCGTGAGCGCGGCGCCCTGCGCGGCGAGGTGGGCGTCGAAGGCGGCGTCGCCGGCGAAGCGCTCGAACAGCCCCTGCAACGCCTCCATCTTGAGGCGGAAGACGGCGTCGCGATCGATGCGCCGGTCCTGATTGAGCGCGCGGCCCGCGTTGGCGAGGCGCGCGCCGGTCTCGCCGAGCGCCTCGAAACCCGGCACGTCCTCGACGCGCAGGAAGAGTGGGTTGCGGTAGCGACGGCTCGACGGGTAATAAGGCGAAGGTTCGATGACCGGCACGGGCGTGGGCGCCGAGAGCGGATTGATCATGATGCAGCCCGCGCCGAGGCCGCGCGTCCAGCGCCCGAGGCGCGCGAGGTCGGCGAGATCGCCCATTCCCCAGCTCGCGCGCGAGCGCGTCGCGTAGACCTGCGCGGCCCAGCCCCAGGTGCGCAGGTCCTCGGGCAGATGGCAGGCTGCGGGCGCGACGATGAGGAGCGCCTCGCGACCGTCGCGCGCGCGCATGCGGTGATAGCCGAGCGGCAGGTCGTCCGGCAGCTCGCCGTCGGCGACGCGCTTGGAGCCGTCCTCGAGCGCGATCTCGACCGGTTGCGCGAGCGCCCGGTCGCCACCAGGCGGAAGGACGCGCACGGCATCGCCGTCTGATCCGCTGTCGGGCCCGTCGCCGGGCTCATCGGCCTCGGCGACCCCCATGGCCCGTCGGAGCGCGGCGCGCGTCTCCTTCGACGTGACGTGCTCGGTGCCCTGGGCGTCGTGGTAGCGGTCGGAGATCCCGAAACGGTCGGTGGGCATGGGTGGCGCGCGGCTCCAGTTCGCGGTTCGATGCTCGGGCGGCTTTGCCGCAGCCCCATGTTACCCTACGCGCCGCAGATGGCGCGTCACGGCCGCTACACCATCTTGGGCAAGCTCGCCGACGGCGGCATGGCCGAGATCTTCCTCGCGACGCAGCACGGGGCCGAGGGCTTCGAGAAGCACGTCGTCTTGAAGCGCATTCTCACGCAGTTCTCGGCTGACCCGCAGTTCCGCAACATGCTGCTCGACGAGGCCCACATCTCGATGAGCCTGCAGCACAGCAACATCGTGCAGGTGCTCGACCTCGGCGTGGCGGGCAGCCGCTACTTCCTAGTCATGGAGCTGGTCGACGGGTGGGACCTCGAGCGCATCTTGCAGCGTTCGTACGGGGCGGGCATGGCCTTCCCGCCCGCGCTCGCGCTCTACATCGTGACGGTCCTGTGCCGGGCGCTCGCGTACGCGCACGCCAAGAGCCGCGCCGGCAAGCCCCTCGGCATCGTCCACCGCGACATCAGCCCCAACAACGTGCTCATCAGCGAGCAGGGTGAGGTCAAGCTCGCCGACTTCGGCATCGCCAAGGCGCAGCGCAAGCGCGAGCAAACCGCGGCGGGTGTCATCAAGGGCAAGGTCGCGTACATGTCGCCCGAGCAGGCCACGGGCACCGTCATCGACAAGCGCTCGGACATCTTCTCCGTCGGGTCGCTGCTCTACCGCATGCTGACGAACGCGCTGCCGTTCGAGGCGCCCTCCGATCTCGAGCAGCTCCTGCGCGTCCAGAAGGCCGACGTGACGCCCATCGACAAGGTGAAGCCGGGCCTGCCCGCGGCGGTGTCCGCCATCGTGCTGCGCGCCATGCGGCTGCAGCCGGCCGAGCGCTATCAGATGGCCGACGAGATGCTCGCCGACGTCGAGCGCGTGCTGCGCAGCGAGTTCCAGTCGGCGGGGCAGACGGAGCTCAAGCTCTGGCTCGAGCAGCTCGCGCGCCGCGACAGCGTCGCGAGCATCGGCAAGATCCGCGTCGACACGAGCGGGATCGTCAAAGACGTGCTCGGCACGGACCTCTCGGCCGGGACCTCGTTCGAGCTCGACGAGGTCCACGAGGTGACGTCAGGGATGACGGAGCTGGCGTCCCCGTCGCGTCCGCCGCCGACGCCGCCACCGCTCGCCATGGGGGCGGCGCCGTCGCGGCCCGAGACGGCCGTCGAGCGCCTGACGCGCGGCGCGACGCCCTCACCGGCGCTCACGCCGTCCCCGCTCGTCACGGCGTCGCTGCCGCCGCGCAAACGCCTGGGCGGCTTCTGGCTGGGGGCGATCTTCGCGCTCCTCGCCGTCGTGGGCGCCAAGTACGTCATGGGTTGGGCCGAGCGCGAGGGCGTCGTCGCGAAGCTCGGCCTCGATTTCGACGCCGCCGACCACGGCGTCGCCTCGGGCCCCATGGTGGGACCGCCGACGCCAGCGCCCGTGGCGACGCCGCCCGTCGCGACGCCGACGCCGACGCCGACGCCGGCCCTCCCACCGACGCAGGGCCCGGCGCCGTCGCCGGCGGCGGTCGCGCGCGCCGACGCCGGGAGCGCGCGCGCGCCGCTCGCCGTGAATGCGCCCACCGTCGCCGCGGCGCCCGAGGGCGTCCCCGCCGTTCCGGCTCGCGACGCCGGGCCCGCCGAGACGAAGACGCAGGTGGCCGAGGACGACGAGCCCGACGAGGAGGCGCTGCTCAAGAACGCCGTACCGAACGCCGAGCAAGCGGTCATTGGCGCCGACGGCGCTGAGCCAGCGAAGGGCGACGGCGAAAAGCGCGACGAGGATGAGCGAGCGGCCAGCCCCGCCAAGGGCGCCCGTCCGTCTCCGTCGCCGAAGGCCAAGGCCGCAACCCATGAGACGGCGATCCTGCACCTGCGTACGACGCCCGTTGGGGCCATCGTGCGCACGAAGGGACAGGTGCTGGGGCGTACGCCCATCAACCTGCACTTCCGCACGGGCAATATTTACGAGCTGACCTTCGTGAAGACCGGCTATCAGCCCGCGAGCCGCCTCGTCGCCGTCAAGAGCGCGAAGGACAAGACGCTCGCGCTCGCGCTCAAGAAGAGGTCGGCGCCGAAGCGGCGCTTCTTCTTTCACCCGCACCGATGACGAGGAATCCGGGTCGCGCGGCCGTTCCGTGGCTCGTCAGGCTGGGGGCCTGCGCCGTTCTGACGTCCTGTGCGTGCGCGTGCGCGCGTCGTCCGCCGGCCGCGGCGAGCGCGGCGCGCCCCGACGCCGCGGCGCCCGTTGGCGCGCCCGTGCCGGATCTCGACGCCGCCCGCGCCGCGGCGCTCGCGTCGATCGCGAAGGCCAAAGGCGCGCCGCTGCCCGAGCTCGCCCGCGGCGTGAGCGTGCCGTCCATCGAGCGTCTCGTCGCCGACGCCGACGCCGTGCGCGCGCACGTCACGAACACCGAGCGCGATCTCGACTTCGTGCGTCGCTCGTTCACGACGGCGCGCGGCTACGCCGACGTGCTCCTCGGGGGCGAGGATCCGTACGACTACGCGCGCGGCGCCATGGTGAAGGCCTACCGCTCCGAGTGGGACGGGACGCTCCAGCCCTACGCCCTCTACGTGCCGCGCGACTACGACGCGCGCCGCCTCTGGCCGCTCGTCGTCGCGCTGCACGGCGCGGGCTCGAACCACCGCCACATGCTCCGCCGCGCTTTCGGTCTCGACAATCGCCCCGGCGAAAGCGACGAGGAGGCCTCGCGCAACGAGCTGCCGTTCCCCGACTTGCCGGCGTTGGTGGTCGCCCCCTTCGGCAGGGGCGAGGTCATGGGCTGGGACGGACTCGGCGAGGAGGACGTCTTGCGGGTCCTCGCCGACGTTCGCCGCGCCTACAAGATTGATCCTCGTCGCATCTCGCTCACGGGCCTCTCGATGGGCGGCGGCGGCACCTGGACGATCGGCCTGCGTCACCCCGAGCTCTTCGCGGCGCTCGCGCCCGTGTGCGGCGTCACCGACGTGCGCAAGTGGATCGATCCCGCCGAGCGCGCCGACTTCGACGTGACGCTGCTCGAGGCGGCGTCGCCGCTCGCCTTCGCCGAGAACGCCGCCCGCTTGCGCGTCTTCATTTTTCACGGCGACGCCGACCCCGTCGTTCCCGTGTCCGACTCGCGGCGCATGGCCGAGAGGTTCAAGGCCCTGGGCTGGCTGGGTAAGACCGTGACGTACACGGAGTACGCGGGCGTCGACCATCGCGCCTGGGTGCCGGCCTACGCGGGCGCGGCGCTCTTGCGCACGCTCGCCGGCGTCGAGCGCGATCCCAAGGCGCCCAGGTCCGCGCCCAAACCTTTCCCGCCCGAGCGCGCCATGCCCGGGCTTTTCGGCAAGAGCTTGCCGCGCGAGCGGCCGCACCTCTATGTCTACGGCACGCACGGAGCGCCCGAGGCCGTGCGCGCGGCGCGCGAGCTCGCCGAGGCGCTCGCGGACTGGGGACCGGGCGTCGCGGCGGGCTTCGCCGTCGAGGGCGACGGTGACGTCACGGCCGACCAGAAGTCTCGACTCAACCTCGTGCTCGTCGGGGCCGCGCCCTTGAACGCGCTAGCGCCCGCGGCGCGCACCGTCGTGGGCGACGCTGCCTTCCGCCTCGTCGCCAAGAGCCCGTTCGCGGGCGACCGCCACATCCTCGTCATGGGTGCCGCGACACCCGCCGGCTTCGACCGGCTGCGCAGGTTCGCCGTTCACAACCAGGACCACTGGGCCCCAGAGAGCAATCTCGACGACGTCGCCATTCCGTAACTTCCGCGCCACGAAACCAACGCGCTTCCGCCGCTCAATTGTCGGCAATTCACAACGAGGACTTCACCGGACCGGAACAGGGTCGCCATCGTGCCCCGCTACGCTGGGGCCATGATGAACCTCAAAGAGGTCTCCTCGGGGCGCATCGGTTCGGTCTCTCCGATCGCGCTCCCCGGCCGCGCGGGCTTTCATCCCAGGCGACTGGCGCTCGTCACAGACGCCTGGAAGCCGCAGACCAACGGCGTCGTCAACACGCTCGTCAAGCTCATCCGGAGCCTCGAGGCGAAGGGCACCGAGGTGCTCGTCGTCGCGCCGGACTCGCACCGCACGGTGCCGTTGCCCTCGTATCCCGAGATCCGCATCGCGTACGATCCGTGGAAGGCCGTGCCGCGAATTCGGGCATTCGCGCCCGACGCCGTTCACGTCGCGACGGAGGGACCGCTCGGGTTCTGGACGGTCGGCTGGATGCGCCGACAGAACCTGCGTTTCACCACGAGCTTCCACACGCGCTATGCCGAGTACCTGAGCGCGCGCGCCCCCGTTCCGCTCGAGTGGGGTTACCAGCTCGTGCGCTGGTTCCACGAACGCGCAGAGCACACGCTCGTGAGCTCGCAGTCGTTGCTCGACGAGCTGCGCGGCCGCCGCGTCGGCCATCGCCTCGTGCACTGGCCGCGCGGCGTCGACGCCACGGCCTTCCACCCGCGCCATCGCAGGACCTCCCTGTACGCCGACCTGCCCGGGCCCATCTGGCTCTACGTCGGTCGCGTCGCCGTCGAGAAGAACCTCGAGGACTTTCTCGACCTGCCGCTGCCCGGCACGAAGGTCGTCGTCGGCGACGGTCCGTCGCGCGAGCCCCTGCAGCGCAAGTATCCGAGCGTCGTCTGGCGCGGTTACCAGTTCGGCGACGATCTGGCCGCGCACTTCGCGAGCGCCGATTGCTTCGTCTTCCCGTCTCGCACCGAGACCTTCGGCAATGTCATCCTCGAGGCGCTCGCGTCGGGCGTCCCCGTGGCCTCGGTGCCGGCGCCGGGCCCCGTCGATCTCGTGCAGGAGGGCGTGAGCGGCGCGATCGACGACGATCTGCTGCGCTCGTGTCAGCGCGCCGTTCTCTGCTCTCGGGAGAGAGCGCGCGCCACCATCGTCCACCGCACTCTCGAGGCCGGGCACGACGTCTTCCGGGCCCACCTCGTCCCCGTCGAAGCCAGCGGACGCGAGCTCAGGGCAGCCGCATCAGCGGGCGCCCCATCTTGATGACGGCCCCCGCCTCGACGCCCGCGCAGAGCTCGAAGCCGCGCGGCGCGAACACGATGATCGTCGAGCCCAGCTCGAACCAACCCATCTCGTCGCCCTTCGCGAACGGCGCGTCGCACGCGAGGACACGGGGTCCCGGATATTTCAAATGAAACAAAACGTCGAGGAAATGAAAACGGATGCTCGCTACGAGGATCGACGCCACGGGCACGAGGGTGACGAGGGCGCCGTTCGCGCGAAGGCGCGTGCGCACGATGGCGCGCTCGTTCTTGCAGAAGAGGCGCTCGACGCGCTTGACGGTGATGGGGTTCGTGTTCCAGGTGTCTCCAGAGACGTACGTGACCTGCTCGACGCGGCATTCGTGGGGCGCGTGGAACCGGTGGTACATGCTCGAGGTGAGCCGCAGCGTGACGTAGCGTCCGTCGCGGTAGAGGCGGACGAGCTCGGGGTCGCGCAGCAGATCCAGCAGCGTGTACGTCAGTCCCTTGGCCTGGATCAGCTGATCGCCTTCGATCTCGCCGGACGCGCCTATGATCGCGTCGCAGGGGCTCGTGAGCAGCGCGGGATCCGAATCGATCGGCCGGGCGCCGTCTTTGAGTTTCCGGACGAAGCAGTCGTGAAGGCTCAGGAACGTCGCCTGCTCGGCTTCGGACAGATCGACGTCCGCGAACAGGCGCCACGCGGCGATCGAGAGGTCGCGCACGACGGGCTGCTCGATCTTGCCGAACCAGCCGAAGAAGCGCGTCACGAGCGCGCGCGGAATGCGGTTCGTCAGAAGGAAGTTCAGATCCTCCTGCAGGAAGACGCGGGAGAGGACGCTGCGCACCGTCATACCGGCCCCAGGCAGGGATCGACCAGGCAGGGATCGAAAGGACGGCCGCGATGACCATTCCGTTCGAGGGTTACGTCCTGGGCGCAGCGGCGGCGGCGGGCCTGGCCTACAAGGCCAAGGCGCGGCTCGAGCTGTCGAAGGCCAAGCACCGGTCTCTGCGCGGGCACTCGCGCATGGCCCGCCGCGTGGCGGCCCTCGTTCCGTTCTACGAGTACGACGACGACCAGCTCTTTCGCTCGGACGGCGCGCCCGCCGAGGTCGCGCGCAGGCGTCGCGACGGTTTCTTCCGCCTCGCCGCGATCTACCGCGAGCGCTTCGCAGAGACGGCGCGCCTGACGGCCGAGGCCGAGGCCTCGCTCTCCGACCTGCAGTTCACGGACACCTACCGCGTGCCGTTTCAGTACGCGCGCTTCGTCCGCCAACACCTGGCGGGCGGCGCCTTCCTGCGCGCGTCGTCCGGGGTCACCGTGACCGACCTCGACGGCAACACCTTCTACGATCTGACGGGCTCCTACGGCGTCAACGTCTTCGGTTACGACTTCTACAAGGAATGCATGCGCGCCGGGGCCGCGCGCGTCGAGGCGCTCGGCCCCGTGCTGGGCGCCTATCACCCGGTCGTGGCGTCGAACGTCAGCCGGCTGCGCGCGATCTCGGGGCAGGACGAGGTCTCGTTTCACATGTCGGGCACCGAGGCTGTCATGCAGGCCGTGCGTCTGGCGCGCTACCACACGCGCCGCTCGCATCTCGTACGCTTCTGCGGCGCGTACCACGGTTGGTGGGGCGACGTGCAGCCCGGCGTCGGCAATCCGTCGCCCGCGCACGAGACCTACACGCTCGCGGAACTGGACGAGGACACGCTCCGCGTCCTGCGTACGCGGCGTGACATCGCCTGCGTGCTCGTCAATCCGCTGCAGGCGCTGCACCCGAACGCCGGGGCGCCCAGCGACGCCACGCTTGTCGACAGCGGCCGCGCCGCCCGGTACGACCGCGCCGCCTACACAGCCTGGCTCGAGAAGCTGCGCGCCGTCTGCACCGAGCGAGGCATCGTGCTCATCTTCGACGAGGTGTTCGTGGGGTTTCGCCTCGCGCGCGGCGGCGCGCAGGAGTACTTCGGCGTCAAGGCCGACCTCGTCACGTACGGCAAGACGCTCGGCGGCGGTCTGCCCATCGGCGCGCTCTGCGGCCGCAAGGACCTCATGCGGCGTTTCCGCGACGACCGGCCGTCCGACATCTGCTTCGCGCGCGGAACCTTCAACTCGCACCCCTACGTCATGGCGTCCACGCACGAGTTCCTCGAGCGCATCGAGCGGCCGGAGATCGCCGAGCTCTACGCGACGGCGGATCGGGTCTGGGACATGCGCGCCGCGGCTCTCAACGAGCGGCTCGCGCGCGCGGAGCTGCCCGTGCGCGTCGCCAACCTTTCGTCCATTTGGACCGTCACCTACGCGCGGCCGTCGCGCTACAACTGGATGTTGCAATATTATTTGCGCGCCGAAGGTCTGGCGCTGAGCTGGGTGGGCACGGGGAGGTTCATCTTCAGTCTCAATTACTCCGACGCGGACTTCGCCGCCGTCGCCGACAAGCTCGTGGCCGCGGCGCGCGCCATGGAGCAGGACGGCTTCTGGTGGTCGGACGCGGCGCTCACGAACAAGGCCATCAAGCGCCGCATCGTCAAGGAGATGCTGCTGGTCTACCTTCTTCGGTGGCGCAGGCGGCTCACGCGGCGCGACCGTGGGCCGGCTCGATCAACTCACCCTTCATCAGATACAGCGGCGAGCGCCAATACAGCATGATGTCGTGAAAGGGATCGGTGAGGATCTTCGTGAACCACACGAGGCCGGTCTGGACGTCGCGGATGAAGAAGAGCTGGATCGTTCGGCCGAGCAGCGCCACCGCCGCGAGGCCGAGCCAGAGCTTCGACAAGTGCAGGAAATAGCCGTGCCAGTCGCCGTGCGGCGTGAACAGGCCGAACATCGACGGTTGGAGGTACAGCACGACGGGCACGAGCGCCCACGCCGAGTGCAGGATGATCTTGCGGCGCAGGTTGAAGCCCACCTTCACCTTCTCTTTGTATTCGTGCGTGGCCTGGTTCATTTCATCGTAGCCCTTGGGCTCGAAGAAGAAATGCCCGACCTGACGGATGCACATCGCGAACGTCCAGCCAAAGAGCGCGGCCGCCACGGGATGCGTGAAGAGCAGCGCGTACGTCACGACGAAGCTCATGGCGCTCACGAGGTGGAGCGACTGGTTGATGCGGCTGTGGTGATAGAAGCGGTGGTCGTCCCAGCGTTGTTCTTTGAGCGACTCGAAGAAAGTCATCGTTCTGCCTCCCGTTGTGGTGCCTCCCGTTGTGGATGCGAAACCACCGTATCACCGCCGCCCGCCGTCTCGAGTGTTTGCGCTGCAACAATCCAGTTTCAAAACGAAGGCGTGCACGTGCCAAAACGAAAGAAGGCCCAATTTGGCGCCGCGTTTCGTTGAAAACGTGTTCTTTTGACGCCGGCTCAGCCGTTGCCGACGATGCAATGACGACGCCCGAGCTCCCTCGATGCCGAACGCCAGCGAGCAATCGACCGCCGTCATGCTGTGGTGGAGCGCCATCAGCGCCATCAGCGTCGCCAACGTGCTCGCGTGGCTGCTCATCGCGCGCCGCGAGGACGCCGACGAGGATCCCTCGCTGCGGCGCGAGCGCCTCTGGCAGGTCTGGCTTTCGGCGGCGTTCGTCTTCGGCTGCGCGTTCCGCTCGTTCCTGCCGCGCGCCGAAGGTCAGCGCATCTGCCTCGTCGACTCGTGGTGGTCGAGCGCGATCCTGAGCCGCGCCGTCGCGACGATCGCGGAGCTATCGCTCGTGGCGCAGTGGACGCTGTTCCTGGGCCAGTGGACGAAGGGCCTCCGCTCGCGCGTCGGCTACGCCGTCTCGCGCTCGTTGCTGCCCCTCATCTTCTTCGCCGAGTGCTGCTCCTGGTACACGACGCTCACGACGAACTTCCGCGGCAGCGTCATCGAGGAGTCGACCTGGGCTGTCAGCTCGGCGCTCATGACGTTGACGCTCGTCGCCCTGTGGTGGCGCCGCCGCGAGGTGCGGCGGCCGTTCCTGGGCGCGGCCATCGTCCTCAACGCCGCCTACGTCATGTTCATGTGCACGGTCGACGTCCCGATGTACGCCTCCCGCGTCCGCGCCGACACCGCGAGCGGCAAGACCTACCTCACCGTCGGGCAGGGCATCGCCGACTCCGCGCGCCGCCGCGTCATGACGCGCCGTTGGGAGGACTGGAAGGACGAGGTGCCCTGGATGTCGCTCTACTTCAGCGCCGGCGTGTGGATCAGCCTCTCGCTCATCCGCGCGCCACGCGTACGCGCCGGGACGGCCGGTTGAGTCAGGAGCTCGGCCTCGCCGCCTCGCCCCTGGTCGCGCGCCAGCCTGCGCGCATCGGGCTCGCGCCGCCTATGCGACGACGTTGCAGGCCAACTTCCTGCTCGTCGTCACGTTATGCGCAACGCGCCGGCGGCGCTCGTGACGGCCGCGCCTCCGATCTGCTCAGGGGTCACGTGGGCGCGCCGCTCGCGACCGCGCTCGTGGGCGGCATGTTCGCCTTCTCGATGTCCGGCGTCCTGTTCGTCGTCGTCGCGCGCCTCAGACGGGAAACGCGCACGCGAGGAGGATGGCCGCCCCCAAGATGATCCCGACGACCAGCGCCGTGTCGAACGGCTCCCGCAGCGCGTCGGCGAGCTCGGCGAGGCGACGCCAGAGGCGCGGGCGCCGTCGCCGGAGCGCGGCCCGATAGCAGTCCATCCAGGGCGACCCGTTCCACTCGAGAGCCATTGCAGCGGCTTCAGCATGCGCCCTTCGCGACGTCTGTTCGGCGACGGCTCGGGAACGATTCAGCTTCGAAGTGTCGTCGAATCCGTGACCGCCCCGTGCGCAGCGAGCCACGCGATCGCCGCCTCTTCGGCCCAGTACACGGGGCGCCACGGCCACCGGCCGCTCACGAAGCCCGTATGGCCGCCCCATGACGTCACGGCGAACGTCACGCGATCCGACGCCGCCGCGCGCGCGGGAGCGATGGCGTGCACGGGATAGAAAGGATCGTCCTCCCCGCTGATGCACAGCGCGGGGACGCGGATGCGAGGCAGCCCGGGCAGCGCGCTCGCGCGCGCGTAGTAGTCGTCGGCGCCCGCGAAGCCGTGCAGCGGCGCCGTCGCGCAGTCGTCGAACTCGCGGATCGTGCGCGCGCGGCGCACTCGTTCGCGATCGACGTGGGCCGTCTCGGCCGGGAAGCGCTCGAGCACGTCGAGCGCCTTGGGCCGAACCCGCCTCAAGAAGTTGTAGACGTAGAGGCGCGCCGCGGGCCGCTCGAGAAACCGGACCGACGCCCCGAGGTCGTAGGGCACGGAGATCGTCGCCGCCGCCGCAAGCGACGAGTCGCCTCCCTTTTCGCCGAGCCACTTCAGCAGAACGCCGCCGCCCAGCGAAAAGCCGATGGCGAACAGCGGTACGTCCGGCTCGCGCGCGTGCAGGGTGCGCACGACGAGATCGAGGTCCGCGGTGTCGGCGGCGTGATAGAGCCGCGGCCGGAGGTTGCGCAGCCGCCTTCGAATGTCGCGCGGGTCGCGCGCGCACGAGCGGAAGTTGAGCACGGTCCCCCGCCACCCCGCGCGCGCGACCAGCAGGGCCAAGCCCTGCGAGTGCAGCGAATACGCGCTGCCCTCCGTTCCGTGCAGCAGGATCACGCGCGGCGAGCCCGGCGGTCCGGCCGCGTGGTCGAGCACGAGCTCGTCGCAATCGGGCGTCGCGAGCACCTCCCGCTCGAAGCCGACGAGGCGCCGCGAGCGCGCGAGCCGCGCCCACAGCGTCTGCAGGTGCGGCCCCCGAATCCACCAACCGGGCCGGGCGGAGGCGAAGTCCATTTTGGGCACGCGTGAGTCGCCCCTCAACGTACGGGCATCGTGACCGGCACGACCTGCCGGCTCGACCGCCGATACACGCGAAAGTCTGCGTCGAAAGTCATGATGCGCGCGGCTCGAATCGTTTCGGACATGCGGACCAGACACGCGTCAGCGAGAGACATGGGCACGTCGGCGTACTTCGCCATCATGAGCGCGACGTTCTCGTGCTCCTCTTCAAGACGAAAAGCAATCCGAAGCGCACGCCGGGCGAGCAGGG
The DNA here is from genome assembly GCA_036494575.1 of Polyangia bacterium. Lineage (GTDB taxonomy): Bacteria > Myxococcota_A > Polyangia > Fen-1088 > Fen-1088 > DASZFV01. Next base: position 18,827 of record DASXOE010000083.1, read on the forward strand.
CCATGAGCGCGCGGCCTGCTCCATCGATGCGTCGCAAGAGGAAGGCGGCTTCCGTCATCACGGGTTCGCAGGTCAGCAGCGGTGCTCGGACCTCACGGAGCCGCGCCTTGACCCACTCATGGTTCTTCTCGCGCCTGTTGAGAAGCGCCACGAGAGGGCCGGTGTCGAGGATGGTTGCGGGCTCCATCACTTCCCGAAGCCGCGCAGGTGCTTCGGATTGCTCCCGAGATCGCTCGGACCTTCGAGCGATCCCACGAGGTCGTCTATCAGATCGAGGACGGAACCGACACCCCGGGAGGACTCGGCCTTTAGTCTGAGCGCCAGTCCTTCACGGAGTAACTCAGCCTGCGGCCTCCCGTTCTTGCGTGACAATGCCCGCAGGCGCCCCGCGAGGGCGCGAGGTAGTTTCAGGGTCACGAGCTGCGAAGTCTTGACAGTCACTATACCAGTATGTCCGATCGGAGTAGTGAGTGCAACTCCGCGCCCAGGTCTTACAAGCGAATGTCGATTCCGACATCGCCGGCGAACGTTTTTCAACGGCGGTCTGTCTGCCGCGGTCATGCTCGTTCGTCGTATCAACCGCGACACGAAGAAGTGAGCCGTCAGAAGGCGCCCGTCACGGCCAGCCCGCTCGTCTGTGGGCCGGCCAGGGGCATCGCCTGCAGGTCGAGCGTGTGCAACGCGGGCACGGCGAGCCCGAAGCTGGTTCCCACGGCGGCGCCCACGAGGACGTCGCTCGGGAAGTGGCTGCCGGCCTCGACGCGCGCGAGGCCGACGAGCGCCGAGCCGGCGAGTCCGACCGCCAGCGTGGTCCTGGCAAGCCCGGACCGACCAAGGCGGCGCAGCGCGCGCGTCGTGGCGATCGAGGCGGCGACGCAGTTCGCCACGTGGCCGCTGAAGAACGATCGGCCGGCGTTCGCGCCCTCCCTCTCGCTGAGGGGCGCGCTGTCTCCGTAGAGGCGCGGGCGCGGGCGCCCGACGGCGTAGCTGACCGGCGCCTGGACCGCGACCGTCATGAGGACGGACTCGCCCACGACGAGGACGTCGGTCCAGGCCGAGCGCGCGCCCTCTTCGAAGATCAGCGCCGCCGGCACGAGGACGAGCACTGCGGCCGTGGTGAGGTCTCCCGCCGTTTGCCAGCGGGCGCTGTAGTAACCGGCGAACGGCCGGTCGAAGGGGTTGACGTTCGCGCGGTTGCAGCGCGGCGCGCAGCCGGGCGCGTCGGTCTCCGACATGAGGAGGTAGCTCACGGAGAGCGAGCCACCGAGCAGCAGCATGGGGACGTCGAGGTCGAGCGAGAGCTGGTAAGCCGGGCGCGCCTCGGACGCATACGCGGCGAGGGGAGACGCAGTTTCGACGAGGGCGACGGCCGCGAGGGCGGTGAGGGCGGCGACGAAGGAGCGCGGTTGAAACACGTTCACCTGCCCTTTCGATCAGAAGCGCGCGCAGAGCGCGAGCCCGTGGGTCCCTTCGCCCATGACGGGTACGACCGCGACGGGCGAGCCGTGCAGCGAGGGAACGAGTACGCCGAAGGAGGTGCCTACCACCGCGCCTCCGACGGAGTCCGTGATGAAGTGCATGCCGCCGAGCACGCGCGCAGCCGCGACCAGCGAGGCGAACGCGCCGCCGACGCCGAGCACGATCCACGGCGCGCTCGAACGGGGGTGGAGTCGCCGCATGGTCACGAGCGTCGAAGTCACGACGGCGAAGCTCACGGCGGCGTGGCTGCTCAAGTAGGACAGGTCGGCGTCCGGCCCGTTGCGCGTCGCGAGCGGCGCCTTCTCTCCGTAGAGGAAGGGACGCGGCCGTCCCGCCGCGAGCGTCAGCACGGTCGCGACGCCCGTGGCGGAGAGCGCCGATTCGGCGACGACGGCGGCGTCGTTGAGGCCGGGTAGAAATCCCTCATCGGCGAACAGCACGGCCGCCGCGCCCACGCTGATCCCGATCAGGCCGTAGTTCGAGACGCTCTGCCAGCCCGGGCTCCAGTAACCGGCCGTCGTCCGATCGATCACGTTGAGATCGCTGCGCGGACAGAGCGGCGCGCAGGAGGCTTTCTGCGTACGGATGAGGCGCCCCCCCGCGAAGACGAGCCCTATGCCGAGCAGCGGCAGATCGACCTCGGCGTAAAGCTGAAACGCGGGCTTGAGCGGGTTGGCCGGGCTCGGTACGAGCGGATGGAGCGCCGCGGCCGCGGCCTTCTTCTTCGCCTCGTCGACGTCGTCTGGAGCGGCGCCCGGCGCGGGCGGCGCGATGGATGGCGCCGTCAGAGCGGGTGGCGCGACCGCCGCCGGGACGGCCGGGGCGGCTGGCTCGGCATGGGCCAGCTGCTGCGCCGACGTCGCGGCGGAGAGGAGCGCGCAGAAAAAAACCGTCGTCGCGCGCTCGGGAGTCACCGTCGCGTGCCACGCCAGACCGTCCGGGTCACCGTTTCGTGACAGTACTGCGCGGTGCAGCTCGACGGGCATGATCGGACGCCGAAGGCTGCAAACGCGCAGCCAGGGCCGTCGGTCGGTATTAGGTTCGCTCGCGATGGCAAAAAAGAAGAAGAAAAAGGAGAAGAGGGTCGTGGCCGTCGTCGCCCACACTGGCAAGACGCTCGGGCAGGGTCTCGACGAGCTGCGCCGCGTGCTCGCTGCGGCCGGTCAGCCATCGCCGCTCTGGAGAGAGGTCTCGACGAGCCGCGAGGCGCCCAAGGCGGTCCGCCGCGCGATCGAGAAGGGCGCTCGGTTGATCTTCGTGTGGGGCGGCGACGGCATGGTTCAGCGTTGCGTCGACGCCGTCGGTGGCAGCAAGGACGTCGAGCTCGCGATCGTTCCGGCCGGTACGGCCAATCTCCTGGCCGGCAACCTGGGCGTCCCGGCCGACATCGCCCAGGCCGTCGAGATCGGGCTGCGTGGGACCCGGCGAAAGCTCGACGTCGGCAAGGTCAACGGCGAACGCTTCGCCGTCATGGCCGGCGTCGGGTTCGACGCGCGCATGATCGGCGGCGTCAGCCCGGCCGAGAAGCGGCGAACGGGGCGCCTGGCCTATTTTCGCAGCGGCTTTCAGGCCATGCGCGCGCCCCTCGTTCGCGCGGCGGTCACCGTCGATGGCTCCGTTTGGTTCGAAGGCAAGGCCAGCGCCGTACTCGTCGCCAACGTCGGCACGGTCACGGGCGGCCTGGAGGTGTTCCCGAGCGCCTCTCCGTCGGACGGGCTGCTCGACGTCGGCGTCGTCACCGCGCACGGCACGCTGGAGTGGCTCAGCGTCTTTTCCCGCGTGGCGGCCAAGAGCCTCGAGCAATCGCCGCATGTCCAGCGCACGCGAGGCAAGAAGATCGTCGTCGAGCTGGGCCGCAAATCGCCCTACGAGCTCGACGGGGGAGGCCGCGGCGCGGTGAAGCGCCTCGAGTTTCGCGTCAAGCCCGCTGCGATCAGCCTGTGCGTGCCTCGTGCGCGGGCGAAGGTAAGCCCAGCGCTCAGCGGAAGTAGAGCTCGAGCCCGACCGAGGCGCGATACTGCGGGTACGAGAACGGCACCCCCCGCAGCTGCGGAACCGGCACCGCTACATTGAGCGGGTTGACGATGAGGTAGAAGAGACGCGACACCTTCCACTCGAGCCCGAGCGGCGCGAGCCCGACGTAGATGCCAGTGCTGCCCTTGGGCGCGCCGTACAGATCGATCAGCAGGCGCGACATTCCGGCGTTGCCCGTGATCCGCAGATTGAACTTCTGGTACGCCAGCGGCAGCCGAAAGATCACCGTGCCGTACAAGTTGAAGGCCCCGGCGCGCACCGTGCTCGCGCCGTTGACGGCAATGAAAGGGTTCCACTCGCCATCGACGCCGAAGGTCCAGTGTTTGGTGAGGCGCAGGCGCGCGCCCACCGCGCCCGCGAACGCCTCGTCGCTGATCGATCCCGAGCCTCCGACGTAGGCGCCGAACGCGGTCTGCGTCGGGTCCGGACGGCCTGGTTCGGGGACGGGCGTCTGCGCGAACGCGCGGGGGGAGGCCAAGACGGCGAGCCAAGCGATGCCGAGCGCGAGCAGAACGCCGCGGCGGCGCCGCCGCCCGCTCGCGAAGAGCGCCGTGAGCGCGGCCAGCGCGACGCCGCACCAAGTCGGGACCGCGCCGCCGGACCCGGCTCCGCCCACGGCGCAGCCGAGCGCGGACCCATTACCGTACGCGTGCTCGGGCGCGTCGCACCACCCGTTGTCGAAGGTGCATCCGGGCGAATATCCGAGGTAGGTGTCGAGGGCCGCCTGCACGCCCGCCATCTTTTGGTCGTGCGTCTGGCCGGGGGCGAGCGTCGCGCGCAACACCGCAGTCGCTGCCTCGGTGGCCAGCTCGCGCCGGCGCCGCCGCAGGTCGTCGGGATCGTCGCACCGGTCGAGCTCCGTCGAGTGCGGCGGCCCGTCATTTGCCTCGGTGAAGTCGCGGTCCACGACGTCCACCCAATCGAGGAGGGTCGTGATCGCCATCCCGTCGGGCGTGCGAAACGTGTGGCTGAAGCTGTCCTCGACGGCGTGCAGCGCCTGCCCCATGCGCACGTAGTAGGTCGGCAGCGGCGCGTTCACGCCGTGGCGAATCGCGAGGTAAACGCGCAGCGACGTGCGCTTGCCCGGGTCGGGCGCGCCGGTCTCGTCGAGCCCCTCCAGGGCCTGACCGACGCGTTCGAGAATGAAGGCTCGGCACGCGTCGAGGGCGGCCTGCGCTCCGTCGCTGCCCTCCTGGTGCGCGCCGCGCAGGCAATGCTGCATCTGCGTGCTCGGGTTGCCATGGACGAGGGCAAGCTGGCTCGCGTCGAGGGCGTCGTGCCCCTGGAGGTCGTTGTCGCGCACGCCGACCAGCAGCGTGGCGGCGCCGAGATCGGTCATGTCGTCCGCCGGCGCGAACTGGAGATCGCCGATGAGCGCGCGGTCGTTACGGTCGGCCGCGATTGGCGCCGCCGCCGCGAGCTCGAGCCGCACGGCGCGCAGCGCGTCCGTCGTGACCTTCTCGTGGCAACCCGCGCTCACGACCGACGAGATCGTGTAGGCATGGGCGACGTGGCCTGGGGCCGCGATCCATCCGCAGATGATCCCGGCGCTCATTGCGGCGGACGCCCGTCGTCTGCGTGGAAATCCTTGGTCCACTGGGCGCGCTTCCATGGCGGCCGAAAATAGCAAGCCGCGTGCCGGTCAGGCCCCATCGTCGATCGCCACTGCCTTCTTGCGCGCGCCGACCCATCATTGGCAGGCGTGATCTCGAAGCGCGCGTTGGCATGATGGGCCCCAGGGGTGCTGCTGCGGTTGCGCTCGGCCTCGTGCTCATGAGCGTTCACGCGGATGCCGCGTCGCTCCCGGATCGCCGCTTGCTGGAGCAGCGGCGCATCGACGACGCCGTGTGCGCGGACGCTGCCCGCGCGCGGACGTGGAACCGTGCCTGGGCAGCGATCTACGGTGTCACGGCGGTCGCCAGCGCCGGCTTCGCGACCTTCGCTCCGCCCGAGCACCTCGAGGAGCATCGCCGCGCGGCGCTCTACGTGACGGCTGCCAAGGCGTCGGTCGGCCTGCTCGACAAGCTCGTCGATCCGCTCCGTGTCGACGCCGCTGGCCCGTGCGACCACGACGCCTCCGCATCGGGCTGGGTCCTCGAGGCGAGCCGCCGGGGCATGCTTTCGGAGGCGGCGCGCCGCGAACGCCGCGCCCTGCTCACGAGCGTGGTCGGCGGCCTCGCCGTCAACAGCATCGGGTTGCTGTACCTCGGCCTCGGGCGCCACGCCTGGTCCACCGCCTGGGTCTCCTTCGGCGTCGGCTTCGCCGCGAGCGTCGCATCGGCTCTCACGGCGCCCGTCAAGTCCTGGCTGCTCGAGCGCGAGCTCGGTCCGCCTCTCGACATCGCCGTCCTCCCCCTCATCGAGCGTGACGGTCTCGGGCTCGCCGTCCGCGCCCGCTGGTAAGGTCGCCCGTGCGCGCATCCGTTCCGGATCGCACGGCCTCGAGCTCGGCGGCGATGGCGACGCCGAAAAAGATCGCGACGGCCGAGCAAAAGGTCCAAAGCTGGAGCGCGACGATGCCCGCGAGGGGCCCGTAGACGACGCCGAAAGCCGAGCTCGTGCGGAAGGCCACGCTGAACGCGACGGTGACGAGCGTCCAGCCGAGGACGCCGATCGCGCCGCCGAACGCCAGCCACGACCATTGCGGCTGCCGGCGGCGCGGCGCCCAGCGCATGATCGCCCCGAAGGACGCTGCGGCCAGGCCGAGCGCGACGGGCCACCGTCCGATGCGCCAGGCGTGCTCGGCGCTGTCGCTCGCAGCGGACGAGAGCTCGCGACCGGCCGTGAGGGCCGCGCCGGCTCCGACGAAGGCGGCGAGGATGACGAGCGCGAGGACGGCCGCGCGCCCGTATTTGCGCAGGAACGGCGGATCCTTCTCGATGCCGTAAAGACGGTTGATGCCGCGCATGAGCTGGCCCGTGGCCGTCGAGGCCGTCACGAGCGTCCCACCGAGCCCGACGAGGAGCGGCAGGAAGCGATGCTCGAGGCCGACCTTCTGCGCCTGCGCGACCGCCCGCGCGAGGACATGCCCGGCCGGTCCCGGCACGGTCTTCGCGACCGCGCTGAAGATCGTGCGGCTGAACTCCGACTGCCCGCAGGCCACGGCCAAGCCGACGAGCGCGATGAGGCCCTGCACGAAGACCAGAGACATCGCGAAGGCCAGGGAGCGCGCGTGGCTGAACCCGTCGGCGGCGCGCAGCCTGACGGCGGCATCGCGCAGGAGGCGCAGCCAGCCCGTGGCTGCAAGCGTGTGCCAGGCGTCGTCGCCCGACAAACCTCGCGTCTCTCGAACACGGTTGGCGGTGCTCATCCCTCGGCCTGCGGCGGGCTCGCTCGTCGCCGCAACTAGGGGGAATTCTTCCCCGCGAGGAACATAAGTCCCGTTGCGGGGAGCGCCAGGGGCCGCGCTACTTCTTGGCGGTCGTGCTCGCTTCGCCGGCATCGGCAGGTAGGCGTATGGAATTCGCGACGCGCGCCTCGACGGCGTCTCGTCCTTGCTGGCCCGCGGCCGTTCGAGAGAAACCCGCGCTGCTCGCCACGACAGCGACCCCCGTCGAATGGATTTCCGGCGCCAGAGCGCTTCAGGCGAGGTATTCGATGCCGCCGTGCAACGAGACGAGGACGAGATCGCGGCCCGGACCAGCGGTGTAGTCGTGGTCGGTTCCCGGTGCCGACTCGACGACGCTGCCCGGGCCGTAGACCTTCCCACGATCGTGAAGGAGGCCGTCGACCACGAAGGTCACCTCGCGGCCGACGTGCCGGTGGCGCGGGAACCGCGCGCCGGGCTGCACGCGCACGAAGCCGGCCTCGACGGCGCCCGCGCCCGCGCCGGCTTCGAAGTGGAAGTACCGCACGCCCGGGAAAGGGGCGTCGCTCCAGGCCGCGAGCTCGTCGACCTTGCGCAGCAGGGCCCAGGCGGCCTCGGCGCCGAGATCGGCGACCCGTCCAAGCGCCCCCGCGAGCAGACCGAACCTGGCCGGTCCTGCGAGATCGTCGAGCAAACGCCGGCGCAGCGCCGGCGGCGGCGCCACGACGTCGACCGTGGCCTCGACCCACGCGGAGAAGAGCGCGGCTTCATCCGGGGTCTTCATGAGTCACGCTCGCTCGGGAGGGCGATGGCCCGCCGCAGGGTGTGGAGGGCGCGTGCCAGGCGCGATTTGACGGTCCCGACGGGAACGCCGAGAAGCTGGGCGCACTCCGTGGCCGACAGGCCCTCGAAGTAGGCGGAGTCCAGCACGGCACGCAGATCGCCCGGCAGCTCTGCGAGGAGACCCTGCACGCGAGCGCCGTCGACGGTGGCCTGGATGCCGGGCGTCGCCATGGACTCGTCGAGCTCGACGTCGAGGGCGATCTCATCCATGGCGCGCGCGTCGCGCGCGGACCGGCCCAAGCGATCGAGCGCCCGCGAGCGCGTCCGCACGAGCAGCCAAGCGCGCACCGTCCCGCGCTCGGGGCTGAACGAGGCGGCGTGTTGCCACACCTCGATGAACACGTCGTGCACGAGATCCTCGGCGGCCGCTTGCTCGCGCAGCATGCGCTTGGCGACGCCCAAGACGATGGGCGCGTGCAGGTCGTAAAGGGCGCCCAGCGCCGCCCGGTCGCCGCTCGCCACGGCCGCGACGAGCTCGGCGTCCGGCTCGGCCCTCGCGCCGTCGGTCCGCCCCACCCGGGCCCGCCGCTCTTCCCCCAACATCGGCGCCCAACCTAGCAGCGCGGGCGCGGACGCGACAAGGGCCATGTTCGCTGTACGCCGGGGACGGGCCGACAGATCGGCGCAATCCATTTCGGTCCATCCATTTGGGCCCCGGCGCAGTGCGCTGCGTCGGGTTTTGAGCCGATCCCGTCGGGGATTCGTCTGTGTGTGCGGCTTTGAGCGGGCGTGTTAGCCTGAATTTTCGCCCACCGATCGAGGAGGAAACGATGAAGATGAAGCGAAGCGCAGCACCCACGCTTCTTTTGTCGCTGGTGGCGGTGGTCGAGCTCGGCGCTTGCTCGGGCGGTGCCTCGAGCGGACGGACCTCCGGCGCCGCCGGCATGACGGGCGCCGCCGGAGCGGCGGCTGGCGCCGCGGGTGCGGCGGGCTCGACCGGCGGCGCGGGCACGACCGGTGATGCCGGCGCGACCGGGAGCGCCGGAATCAGTGGCGGCGCGGGCACGGGCGAGGCGGGTACGACTGGCGCGGCCGGCGCGACGGGCGCGGCCGGAACACCCGCCGCCGACGGGTCCGCGGACACAGGCACAGGCTCGGACGTCACGCCCCTCAGCGGCACCGTGAAGCTCATGGTCCTCGGATCCTCGAACGAGCGTGGCACCTGCTGGCGCGCGTACCTGCAGCGCGATCTGCAGATGAACAACATCACCAACTTCGACTTCGTCGGCGAGCAGAACATCGGCCCGAGCTGCGCCGGCGTCACGACGTACGACAAGGACGTGCAGGCTCCGCAGGACGGCATCATCATCACCGGCCTGCCGGCCAGCACCTACGCGGGCTGGTTCAAGGCGAACACGCCGCAGATCGCGCTCATGCACTTCGGCGGAGCCGACCTGCTGGCCAACATGCCCGTCGACGGGGTCATGACGGCCTACACGACGCTGCTCGGGGAATTGCGCAAAGCGAACCCGAACGCCGTCCTCCTCATCGCGCAGCACACGCCCGAGGGCAAGGACGCGGTCCTCACGCTCAACGCCGACATCGCGAAGTGGGCCACGCAGAACACCACGGCGCAGTCTCCCGTGATCGCGGTCGACCTCTACACCGGCATCCTTCCCTCCGACCAAACGGACGGGGTTCACCTGAACCTATCGGGCTCGCAGAAGGTGGCGGATCGCTTCCTTGCGGCGCTCAAGCCGTTCTTCAAGCCATAAACGCGGCCCGCGACCGAGTCGAGTCGACAGGTCGACACTTGACGGTGCGGCGCGCGCCCCCACTTTTGGGGGATGAACAAAGATCAAACGTCCGGGGCCGCGCAGAACGTCAAGGGCCGCGTCAAGCAGGCCGCGGGTGTCCTCAGCGGCAACTCGGACAAAGAGTCCCAAGGCGCTTCCGAACGCGCGACGGGCGCCGCGCGCAAGGTGGTGGGTGATCTCAAGCACAAGCTGGCCAAGAAGATCGATCGGTGAGCGTGCGCCGTGTCGACGGGCCGTCGGCTCCGGTAGTGACCGCAACGTGGCGTACCGCCTGAGCACGGAAGAGCGGAAGGCCTCGACGGAGCCCGCCGGATGGTCAACCTATCGATACCCGGCCGCCTGCAACTTGAAAAGCTGCGCGTAGCGCGCGCCCGCCGCCAGAAGGTCGGCGTGCGAGCCGTCTTCGATGACGCGGCCGTGCTCGAGCACGAGGATGCGGTCGGCCATGCGCACGGTTGGGAAACGGTGCGAGATCAGGATCGCCGTGCGGCCTTTCGTGAGCTGGCGGAAGCGCTCGAAGACGGCGTGCTCGGCTTCGGCGTCCAGGGCCGCTGTCGGCTCGTCGAGGATCAAGATGTCCGCTTCGTCGCGCATGAACGCGCGCGCGAGGGCGACCTTTTGCCATTGGCCGCCCGAGAGCTCGGCGCCGCCCTTGAACCAGCGGCCGAGCTGCGTGTCGAGGCCCTGGGTCAGGCCGCTCACGAGCTCGCGCGCGCCGCCCTGCTCGACGGCCCGCTGTACGCGCAGATCGTCGGCGAGGTGCTCGACGCTGCCGAAGGCGACGTTCTCGCGCGCGAGCAGCTGGTACTGGTTGAAGTCCTGGAAGATGACGCCGATGCGGCGGCGCAGGTCCTCCTCGTTCCAGTCGCGCAGGTCTCGGCCGTCGAGGCGCACGCGGCCCTCGGTGGGCCGGTAGAGGCCGGCGAGGAGCTTGATGAACGTCGTCTTGCCGGCCCCGTTCTCGCCGACGAGCGCGAGGCTCTGCCCCTTCGGCAGAAACAGGTCGATGCCGCGCAAGGCCCAGCCGTCCGCGTCGGGATAACGGAACCCCACGCCCTCGAAGCGGATGCCCTCCTCGCCGAGCACCGCCGTCGCGGGCGCCGCCGCGCCGGGGCCGCGGTCGGTCGGCGCCGCGCGCGGCGTGGGGATGGCGAGGAACTCGAACAGGTTCGACATGTAGAGCGTGTCCTCGTACATGCCGCCCACAGCCGTGAGGATCGACTGGAACGCCTGCTGCCCCTGGCGAAAGGCCGCGAGGTAGAGCGTCATGTCGCCGAGCGAGAGCGCGGCGCGCGCCGCCGCGACGACGATGAGCGCGTAGCAGCCATAGAAGACCAGCGTGCTCACGAGCGAGAGCAAGTAGGCCCAGACCGCGCGGCGCGTGGCGAGGCTCTTGTCCTCGTCGTAGAAGCGCTCGGCCAGGTCGCGGTAGCGCGCGAGCAGGAGCGGGCCGAGGCCGAAGAGCTTCACCTCTTTGGCGTGCTCGTCGTTGGCCATGACGTACTCGAGGTAGTTGAGGCGGCGGGCGTCGGGCGAGCGCCAGTTGCGCAGGCGGAAGGCCGCGCCCGAAAAACGCGCCTCGGCGATGAAGGCCGGCACGGTCGCCGCGAGCAGCGCCACCACCATCCAGCCCGAGAAGCGCACGAGCAGCGCGACGTAGCCGGCGAGCGTGAGCGCGTTGCGGAGGAGCTGGAAGTTGCCTTGGATGAGAGAGAGCGGGCGCGACGAGGCCTCGCGGCGCGCGCGCGTGAGCTTGTCGTAGAACTCCGGGTCCTCGAAGTGACGGAGGTCGAGCTGCAGCGCCTTCTCGAGGATCGCGACGTTGACGTCGATGCCGAGGCGCGAGCCCACCAGCTGGCGCACGAGGCCGAGCGCCCGCTCGAGCAGCGCACTGCCGCCCACGGCGAGGAGCTCGAGCAGCACGAGGCGCACCGTGCGCGCGACGGCGGCGTCGCGCGCCACGCCGGGCGCGGCGGCGTGCGCCGCGATCACGGCGTCGATGATGAGCTTGCCGACGTAGACCACGGCCGGAGGCAACGCGGCCGCCAGCACCGTGAGCACGCCGAGCGCCGCCGTGCCGCCGGGCGACGAGCGCCACACGAGCCCGAGCGTCTGGCGCGACTGCGAGAAGCTCGCGCGCAGGCGCGCGACGACGCCGACGGAGGGCGGCGGCGGCGGCGGAATGGGGTGGGGCGGGGGCATGCGGGCTTCACTCTAGCGCGCGGCGCGCGCCCGGGACGGGTATGCTCCGCCGCATGACGTGCCGCGCGCGGATGATCTGCGAAGGGACGTTGGTGGCTGGCGTGCTGGCGGCGGGAGCGGCGGGGTGCGCGAGCACGGGCGCCGCGTCGACAGCGGCGCCCGCGCCTCCTGGGGCCGGCGTCGCCTCGAGCGCGGCGTCGCCGGCGGTCGCGGCGCAGGCGCCGCCTTCCGTGCCGCCCGCGATCATGGTTCCGGAGACGGCCCAGGTGACGGCGCGTTTTCATGCCGTGGGCGCGCAGGTCTACGCGTGCGGCGCCGGCCCCGCCGGAGGCGAGCCCGCCTACGCCTGGACTTTGAAGAAGCCGGACGCGACGCTGTCAGGCGACGACGGCCACGCCGCCGGCACGCATGGCGCCGGGCCGAGCTGGACGTCGACCGACGGCAGCTCCGTCGTGGGCAAGAAGCTCGCGCAGGCCGACGCGCCCGCGGGCGACGCCATTCCCTGGTTGCTCGTCGGCGCCGTATCCACGACCGGCGCGGGCGTCTTCTCTGGCGTGACCTACATTCAACGAGTCGCCACGAGCGGCGGCAAGGCGCCCGGTTCGGGCTGCGGCCCCGACACCGTGAACGCCGAGACGCGCGTGCCGTACGCGGCCGAATATTATTTCTTCCGCGGCGGCAAGCCGTAGCGCTCCCGAGCCTCTCATTCGAACGCGCCGGGCGCGCCCCAGAACGGGCTGTCGATCTGGCACGAGAACCTCGAGCCCGACTGCTCCGTCCAGGTCATCGTCCCCTTCAGTTGGGCGATGAAGGCGCGGTTCGTCGTATCGACGCGAGAGAAGGTGATGGCGCCGACGAAACCCGACACGCTCGCGCTCATCCCAGCCACGCTGATCGGTCGGCCCGCGATCGCTCCTGGCGGCAGCGGAAACGAGATCGGCTCGGTCGGTTGCGCGATGACCTGGGAGAGCGGCAGGAGGAAGGACCAGGTGATGGGATGGCCGGCTGTCGCCAGCGTGCACTCGACCTCGTGGCCTCCAATGCCAGAACCCCCGCCTCCGAGGTTCTGACCAACGAGGCACGGGTTGTCGAAGGCGAGCGTGCCAATTCCGTCGTCGCAGGTCATGGCGAGCTCGGCGGGCGCCTGCGTGAGATCGATCGGCCCGAACGTGGCCGCGGTTGCTCCGCCCGCGTCGGAGCCGTCGGGCGGCAACAACAGATTCTGCCGTCCGCCGCAGCCGAGGAGTGACGCCATCATCGATGCCGCGACGCAAACGGGCCACGTCCGCTTCATGGTCAGCATGTTAGCTCGTTCGTGGCGCCGCGGCAGCGGGGCGGCGCGGGCGCGCGTGGTCTGGGATACTGGGGCGCGATGAAGAGCACACCCGAGGCCCCGACGAGGCGTCCGCCCTTCCTCGAGCCACGCGCGGTGCGCTTCGAGGACGTGGCGGAGATCCTGCGGGTCGTCGGCCGGGCCATCGCGCTCGGATGCCGCGATCACTACGACGCCGCGCAGAGGGCCGCCGTCTTCGCGAGCTATGCGAGCGTGCTGTTCGTCGAGGCGCTCGGGCCGTACGAGGCGGTCGTCGCCGAGGTCGAAGGCCGGATCGTCGCGTACGCGCAGCTAGACGCCGCGACCAGCCGGCTGCGCGCCTTGTTCGTCGACGCCGAGTGCCAGGGCCACGGCGTGGGGCGCGCCTTGCTGGCCGACGTCGAGGCGCGCGCCGCGCGGCGCGGCTGCGCGCGCCTGCACGGCGCGATGTCGCTGAACGCCGTCGCGTTCTACGCGCGCGCCGGCTTCCGCGCCTTGGGCGGCGAGGAGCGCCTCATGTCCGCGTCGGAGGGCGTCCCTATCTCCGTCGTTCGCATGGAGAAGCGGCTGCGCGCCTGAGTCTTCGAGTCGCCGCGCCGGCGAGGCTCGATTGCGTGGTGGAGACGATCGCGCGGTGGTACGTTGCGCCTCGCCCTCGTGAGACGACGACGATGACACGATGGATGTGGCTCGGCGCGGCTGCGGCGCTCGTCGGCTCGGAGCCCGCTTTCGCCGAGACAGCCCCCGTCGCGCCGGAGACGCCGCTCGCGCCGCGCCCCTACTCGGGCTGGGAGCTCGGCGCCACGGGCGAGACGGTCTTCGAGCACACGCGCGCCGGCCTGCGCGATCCCCACTTCGGGATGCGGCTCTATCGCGACGACGGCGTCCCCGGCGCGCTGCACGAAGTCTCGAATCCCGACGCGCCCGGCTCCGACGCGCGCGCGGCGGCGCCCGACGGAAAGCACACCTTCTGGGACGTCGCCTTCGGCGAGCGGATGCCCGTCTTCACCTGGTACGACGTGAACCCGCAGCGCGCCCGCTACGCGCGCGGCGTGCAGGTGAACCTGGACGCGGGCGCCTTCATGCTCCTCGACTTCGACAGCCAGTCCTCGGGCGTCATCGACACCGACTTCCGCCTCGGCACCTCGGTCGACTTCCGTCCGTGGTGGGACGGCTGGGAGCACCTGTCGCTCTCGGCGGGGTTCTTCCACGAGAGCACGCACCTCGGCGACGAATACGTCCTCTCAGCGGCCACGATCCAGGGCCAAACGACAGCGCCGGCGGCCAATCCAGCGCTGCCCTATCGCGCCAACCCGTCTTACGAGGCGCTCCCCGTCACCGCGAGCGTCGATCTGCCTCTCGGCGTCACGTCCCTCTCGGGCCGGCTCTATGGCGGCGCCTCGGCGTACTTCTTTAGCGCCCTTCCGAACGGCGCGTTTCCTTCGGAGTGGCGCGCCGGCGCCGAGCTGCGCTGGACGACCATCGACGGCTCGAACGCCAATGTCCACGCGCCCGAGGGGGCCTCGCTGCCCACGCGCGCCATCGCGAGCCTGCGCCGGCGTTCGACCGGCCTGCACCCCGGCGACAGCGCCGACGAAGCCGCCAAGAATCGCGCGAGCCGGTTTCGCCGGCGCCGCGGGGCCTTCGCCGCCGAGGCTGCGTACGAGCTCCTCTGCAAGCGGAGGTACGATCACGTCGGCGCCGAGCCCGGCCCCGCGACGTTCGTGGCCACGAACTCCTGGTGGCCCATCCAGCATGCCTCGGTCATGGCGTTTTACAACCTCGACACTGAGCGCTCCTCCTCCAACGCCGTGGGTGTGTCCCTCGATTGGATCGTGGGCCGCTCGCCGTTCGGGCAGCTCACCGAGTACACGCGCGTAAACGCGCTCGCGCTCGGGTTCTCCTACTACTGGTGAACGCGTCAGGCCGGCAGGAGGATCGGTCGCAGCGCCGCGAGCAGCCGGTTGTTCTGGTCGGGCCGGCCCACGGTGATCCGCAGCTTCGTCCGCAGCTCGGGCGAGGACCACCAGCGCACGAGGAGGCTGGCATCCTTGAGCGCGCCGTAGGTGGCCTCGGCGCGGTCGCCGAATTCGACGAGCAAGAAGTTGGCGCGCGACTCCGGCCAGGTCAGGCCCAGCGTCGAGAGCTCGTGCTCGAGCCGCGCGCGCTCGTCGAGCGTGCCGCGCATGGCGTCTTCGTGGGCCTTGCGGTCTTCGAGCGCCGCCGTGCCGAGCGTCTGCGTGAGCGCATTGACGTTATAGCTGTCCTTGACCTTCATCATCTCGGCGATGAGGGGCGCGGCCGCGAACGTGAGCCCGAGCCGCGCGCCCGCCAGGCTGTAGCTCTTCGAGAACGTGCGCAGCACGACGACGTTCGCGTGCTCGCCGAGGTAAGGCAGCAGGCTCGCGTCGAGCCCGTCCGCGAGCGCGAAATCGATGTAGGCCTCGTCGACGACGACGATCGATTTGGCGGCGGCGTCGGCCAGCTTTCGCAGCTCGTCGACGGGAACCAGCGTCGCCGACGGGTTGTTGGGGTTCGCGAGGATGATCATCTTCGCGCGCTGCTTGGCGAGCTCGTGCGGCAGCTCCCAGCGCGTGCCCGTCTGCCGGAACGGCACCGTGACGAGCTTCGCGTCCTGGATGGCGGCGAGCTGCTCATAGAGGCCGTAGGTCGGCCACGGGCAGGCGACGCGCTGGCCCCGGTCCAGAAACGTGCGGTACAGGATCGTGAGGCAGTCGTCGGAGCCGTTGCCGGCCAGGACCTGCTCGACGTTGACGCCGTAGCGCGCGGCGGCGGCCTCGCGCAGCCGGAGCGCGGCCGGGTCGGGGTAGAGGCGCACCGAATCGTCGGCGACGCTTGCGAGCGCCGCCATCACGCGCGGCGACGGCGGGTAAGCGCCCTCGTTCGTGTTGAGCTTGATGGCGTCGGGGATCTGCTCACCGGGCGTGTAGCCGCGCATGGCGCGGATCGCGGGGCGAACGAGGGCGAGGGCCCTGTCGGCGTCGGTCTTTCCACCTGACACGCGCGATAGGCTATCCTGAGTGCCCTCGTTCCGCGAGGGGGAGCCCAAGCGATGGCCCGCATCCTCATCATCGACGACAACGAGACCATGCGCGAGGGCCTGGGCGCGACCGTGCGCCGCATGGGCCACGAGGCCGTGCTCGCCGCGTCGGGCGCCGCCGGGCTCGCGGCCTTCGACAAGGCGCGCCCCGACTTCGTCATCACGGATCTCAAGATGGAGGGAACGAGCGGCCTCGACGTCGTCAAGGGCGTGCGCGAACGCGATCCCGACTGCCCGGTGATGATCGTCACCGCCTTCGGCACGGTCGAGACCGCCGTCGAGGCCATGCGCACGGGCGCCTTCGAGTTCTTGCAGAAGCCGTTCGCTCCCGAGGTCGTTCGGCTCAAGGTGGAGCGCGCGCTCGAGCTGCGGCGCGAAAAGCGTGCGCGCGAGCGCGCCGAGGCCGAATCGGCGGCGCTGCGCGCCGACGCGGCGTTGCCGTATCGTTTTGATGAGATCGTCGGCGAGACGCCGGTCATGCGCGCCGTGTTCCAGTCGATCGAGAAGGTGGCGCCCACGGACGCCTCGGTCTACATCCACGGCGAGTCGGGCACGGGCAAGGAGCTCGTCGCGCGCGCCATCCACACGCGCTCGAAGCGCGCCGACGGCCCGTTCGTCAAGGTGAACTGCGGCGCGCTCACCGAGACCCTGCTCGAGAGCGAGCTCTTCGGCCACGAGAAGGGCGCGTTCACGGGCGCCATCAAGCGCAAGCTCGGGCGCTTCGAGCTCGCCGACAAGGGCACGCTGTTCCTCGACGAGATTGGCGACGTCACGCCGGGCCTGCAGCTCAAGCTCCTGCGCGTGCTGCAAGAGCGCGAGTTCGAGCGCGTCGGCGGCGAGGAGACGATCAAGGTCGACGTGCGCGTCGTCTCGGCCACCCACCGCGACATTCAAGCCGAGGTGGCCGCGGGCCGCTTCCGCGAGGATCTCTTCTACCGGCTCCATGTCGTGCCTTGCCATGTGCCGCCGCTGCGCGAGCGCAAGGACGACATCCCGCGCCTCGTCGCGCACTTCATCACCAAGCTGGGCCCGCGCACGAACCCGGCCGTCACGGGCCTCACCGACGCCGCGCTGGCCCGCCTCATGACCCACAACTGGCCCGGCAACGTGCGCGAGCTCGAGAACGTCATCGAGCAGTCTTTGGTCTTCGCCGAGGGTACGCAGATCGATCTCGGCGCGTTGCCCGCGGGCGTGCGCGGCGGCGCCGCCGAGAACACGCTCGCCGTGCCGACGGGCGAGATGTCGCTCCCCGACATCCTCGAGGACCTCGAGCGCCAGCTCATCCTGCGGGCGTATGAAAAGAGCGGCGGCGTCAAGACCGAGTGCGCGCGGCTGCTCGGCATCAAGACGAGCGCCCTCTATTACAAGCTCGAGAAGTACGGGATCGGGACGATAGAGTCTCGCGACGGCCGTGAGTCTCGCGGGGACAAGGGCGGCGCCGCTCCCGGTGCGGGCCAACCCGAGTCGGATCCCGAAACGCTCCTCGGCGACGGGCCGGCGGCCGGCGGTGGCGGCCGGGAGGCCGGTGGCTCGAAGCCGCGTTGAGCTCGCGCGGGTTCCGGCGCTCGCGCTCGGGCTCGCGGCCGCCGTCGTCGCGGGCGGCGTGTTCCTCGGCTGCGCAGGTCACGCCGAGGCGCGGCGCCCCGCGCGCGCCTCGGACGCGGGCCGTGCGCGCGGCGCGGCCGACGTCGAGACGGGCCACGCCAGCTACTACGGCACGAAGTTCAACGGCCGTCGCACCGCCTCGGGCGAGCGCTACGATCCGCGCAAGCTCACGGCCGCGCACAAGTCGCTGCCCCTCGGCACGTGGATCCGCGTGACGCGCACCTCCGGCGGCAGCGACGGCCCCTCGATCGACGTGCGCGTCAACGATCGTTGCGGCTGCACTCACGGCCGCGTCGTCGACCTTTCGCAGGCCGCCGCCCAGCACCTGCACATGCTGAACGCCGGCGTCGTGCCGGTGCGCATCGAAGTCCTGCACCGGTGATCGAACCCCTAGACGCGCTTGGCGGACTTCACCTTCAGCGTCGGCCCCGTCATGGCGAACCCCATGACGCCCTCGTCGACCGCGCCCTCGATCTCGACGCTGGCGCCGTCCTGCGCGACGGCGGCGGGCGCGTCGTCGAGCACGTAGGTCGTGCCGTCGTCGGACTCGAGCTGCCAGTGTCCACCCTCGAGATCGCTCCTCCTCATCGTGCCGCGGTACTTGGCCATGCCCGAAGTATAGACGCGCCCGCGCCCGGAGGTGCGCGGTCAGTAATCGGGACCCTTGGCGTTCACCTTCAGGTCGAGCGTGAGCGGGATCTGGTAGGGCGCCGGCCCGTAGAGGAAACGGTAGTGCGCGTAGAGCGCCGTCACGCGCTTGGCGTACTCGCGCGTTTGCGCGAAGGCGATGAGCTCCACGAACTCGTCGGTGGGGTGCCGGGCGTGCTGTTCGCACCACTTCGTCATGGCGCGCGGCCCGGCGTTGTAGGCGCCCGCCGCCAGCGGGATCTGGCCGCCGAACTTGCCGTAGAGCGCGCCGATGTAGCTCGCACCCAGGCGCACGTTGGTCTCGGGCTCGTAGAGCTCGTCGGGCGCGAACGGCAACTTGGCGGCCGCGGCGACGCGCGCGCTCGTCGGCGGGATCATCTGCAGGAGCCCGCGCGCGTCGGCGTAGGAGACGTCGAGCGGGTTGAAGCCCGATTCCTTGCGCATGATCGCGTAGAGCAGCACGTCGGGGTTGCCCGCCGGAGGGCCGTACTTCTCGATGAGGGCGGCGAAGGCGCGCGGGTAAGCCGCCTCCCAGAACGCGCGGGCGCCGTCCGTGGGCGCCGACGCGAGCGCCGCGGCGCCGTGCGACTCGGCGAGCTGGTACGCGCGGTGGAAGTCCTCGGCGCGCCGATAGAGGCCGAGCAGCCACGGCAGCGCGTTCTCGCCCCCCGCGCGCGCGAGGATGTCCTTCTCGCTCCGGCGCAGCTCGTCGCTCGCCTCCACGTTCATGCCGGCGTCGAGCAGCTCGAGGACGCGCGCGAGCGCCGGATCGCGCTCGGCGTGCGCGGGCGCCACCGCGGGGAACTCACGCGTGGGCAGCTCGAGCTTTGCATCTTCGGCGTTGGCTTGGTCCTTGGCGTCGCGCAGTCGCGCCGTCGCGAGCAGACCGTAGAACGAGAGCGGTCGATCGTGCGCGAGAGCGCGGTATCCCGCCCGCGCCTCGTCCTTGCGACCGATCTTCTCGCACAGCCGCGCGTGCCAGTACGCCACCTGCGCGGCGCGCTCGTCGCTCGTCATGCCCGTCGCGGGCATCTTGGCGTAGCGCGCGAGGCCCGCGAACGCCGCGTCGGCGTCGCCCAGCAGGAGGTGCGCGAAGGCGAGGCACCAGGCGGCGTCGTCGGCGAACGCGCTCTTGCCGAATTGGTCGAGCGTCGCTTGCAAGCCGGGGAGGCTCTCGCGGAAGCGGCCCCGGTTGTAGTCGAGCCACCCGGAGAGGTACTGCGCCTCGGCCGCCCAGCGCGAGCGCGGAAAGTGCTCGACGACCTTCTTGTAGCCCGCGATGGCCTCGTCGTCGCGATCGACGCGTGAGAGCGCCCGCGCGCCGTGGAACGCCGCCTCGGCCGCCTTCTCGCCGGTGAGCTTGGGAACGACGCCGAGGAGCAGCTCGCCCGCGCGCGCGTAGTCGCGGCGCATGTGGAACTTCGTCATGCCGATCTGGAAGTCGCGCTCCGTCGCGACGGCGGGGGACACGTCCGCGGGCAGCGCGGCCAGCTCGGCGAGGGCCTCGTCCCAGTGGCGGTCGCGCGTGAGCGTCTCGGCGCGGCGCAGGCGATCCTCGGGCGTGAGCGCGCCCGCCGACGCGCCGGCCGTCGCGCCGCTCGGGCCCGAGGGGGGAGGTGGGCCGAAGGGGGGCGCGGCCCGCCGCAGGGCTTCATCGGCGAGCGGGTGCGCGGGCTGCTCCTTGGCGAGCGCCAGGAATTGCCGCCGGCCTGCGGCGGGGTCACGCTCCGCGGCGAATTCGGCGACGTGGAAGCGCGCCACGCCGACGTCGACGAACGCATCCGCTTGTTTTGCGGCGGCTTTGACGACGGCGGCGTAGGCGCGCGCCGCCGTGGCGCGCGCGCCCTCTTGCCACAGGCAGTCGGCGACGCGCGCCCGCGCCAGCGCCGCTGGACGCCCCTTCCCACGTGCGACGCGCTCGAAGTGCCCGCGCGCCGTCTGGGTGGCGCCCTCGTAAAATTCGCTCTCGCCGAGGAAGAAGAGCGCCCAATCGTCGACGCGCAGCCCGTGCCCCGCGGCGGCAGACAGCGCGCGGGTCGCCGCCCCGTAGTCGCCGGCGCGATAGGCCTCGTAGCCACGCGCCAGGTCGGAGAGGGGCGCTTGGGCACTGGTTCCCAAGGCAGGTGACGCAGCCGGGGTGGCGGCGCTCGCGGGGAGCGGCGAGAGCAAGACCGCGAGCAGGAGCGCGCGCCGCACGCGCCCAGGCTAGCACCAGCCCGGGCACAACCGAAGCGCGGAGGCGCCGATGACCCGGAAGACCGCCGGCGCCCTGTTCACGCCGGTGCCAATGGGTGTAAAAGGAGAGCCGCGATGGGAAGCATCAACAAGGTCATCTTGATCGGAAACCTGGGCGCCGACCCGGAGCTGAAGTACACGCCGTCGAGCCGCGCGCTCTGCAACTTGCGCATCGCCACGACGGAAGTCTTCAAAGACAAGTCGGGGCAGAAGCAGGAACGCACGGAGTGGCATCGTGTCACCGTGTGGGGCGACCAAGCCGAGAACTGCTCGAAGTACCTGGCTAAGGGCCGCAGCGTCTACGTCGAGGGCAAGCTCCAGACGCGGAGCTACGAAAAAGAAGGCCAGAAACACTACGCGACGGACGTCGTCGCGGACCGCGTGGTCTTTCTTGGCGGTGGCGGTGGCGGCGGCGCCGAGGGTGGCGCGCGCCGAGGTGGTGGGGGCGGTGGCGGCGGTGGCGGCGGAGGCCGGACCAGCGAAGGCGGCGGCGACGACGTGGAGATGGGCGGCGGCGGTGGCCCGCCTCCCGGCGGCGACGACGACATTCCATTCTAGAGCGACCGGCTCCGCGCCGGGGAGCTTGAGGTCGAGCGTCGGTCAATTGCTGCAATTGCTGAAGTCGGCCTGTGTTTGGCATCGGCCGTCGACTATTCTTAGGTTCCCTCACCGATCCCTCGGCTCCTCCCGGAGGTTGCATGAACCCGAAGGCACGTAGACTCGCCTTGGTCGCCTTGTCCGCTCCTCTGATCGCCGGCACGATCGGCTGTGGAGGCGGCAAGAGCTATCCCGACGCGAAGGTCGACCTGGACGCGCAGCCGGACGGCAGCGGCGGATCGACGGCGACGCCGGACGCATCGGCCGACGTCATTGCGCCTCCCACGATTGGCCCCGGCGACAAGGTGCTCGTCAAAGGCGCCATCGACCTCATCGGCAGCGGTCCGGACACGTGCACCAATCAGGTTCCGCCCAGCGGCGACAGGTGGTGCGGGTTCGCCCGGCCGTCGGCCATCCTGGGCGCCAACGAGCTCTGGGTCATCAACGTCACGCAGGCCGCCGCGGGCACCGCGATCAACTGCGACGCCCCGACGGGCGACCCCAACTGCCTACGCCTCTCGGGCGGTCTCGTCTCCGACCCGACGAACGGATTTCGAATCCATGGCTTCGACGGCGACACGCTGGCGTACTCCGAGATGCCTTTGTCAGGCGCGAGCTCGAACTTCGTCTGGCGACCAGGTTGGACCAAGCCCCACGGGCTGACCGGGGCCATGGGCCTCGCGTGCAACGGTCACGCGTTGTCGCGAGGCGCGATCTGTCTCGAGAACCCGGTGACCGATCCCACGGGCATGTTCTTCCAGTCGGTCGAGCTTCACGCCGGCATGCTCGCTGACCAAGACATGCACCTGCCGCTCGTCGACAAGATCATCCTTCAAACCAAGGACGACGCCATGGGCGTCACGAAGTGGAGCGCGAGCCTCACGCCCGACGGCCAGTCGATCGCCTGGTCGACGCGCGCCACCGACACGGGCACCGAGGACTTGAAGGTCCAAAAGCTGGGCGACGACACGAGCCGCATCAGCGTGGCCTCAGACGTCGATCAGTGGACGGTGTCGGCCGACTCGAAGAAGTGGTTCTGGCTCAAGACCTTCAACTTCGACGGCACGGGGAACGCGCCCTCGGGCACGTTGCAGAGCGCGACCTACCCGACCGGCGCGGCGCCGGTGACCGTCGCCGCGGCCGTCGGCGACTTCAAGGAGGCGGGGCCGACGGGCGTGTTGTTCCGCGCGAGCGTCGCGCAAGGCCTCGGTAACCTCATGCTCGTGCCCGATCGCGACATGCCGGCCACCGTGTCGATGGTCGACAAGGGCGTGATCTTCGTTTTCGGGGTCACGAAGGACGGCAAGAACGCCACCTACACGAAGAGGCTCCAATTTCTGGACGCCGCGCAGACCATTCCGGTGTTCGATCTCTTCGTGAACAGCGGCGGTGGGCCGACGCCCTGTGCGCTCGCGTCCTCGCCGCTCGCGGTGCTGCCGCCGAACTTCTTCGGGGGAGACGGCCTGCTGGTCTGGGGCCGGCTCAACGCCACCACGCAGGAGGTCGAGGGCGTCTCGACGGCCCTCGCCGGCTGCGCCACGACCAAGTTCGCGAGCGACGTCTTCGGATGGACACCCATCGGCGACGAGGGCCTGGTGTACCTCGACACGCTCTCCGCCGACCCGGCCGTCAACGAGGCCACGTTGCGCTACGCGAAGTTGCAGAATGGGGCGCTGCCGGCGCAAGGCACGGTCGTCCAGGCACGCGCGGGGCTCTCCTACGCGACGTTGCTGCCGACGTTGCCGGCCGTCGTCTACACGATCACGTCCAACACCTCGGCTGACGGGCTCTACATCAACTCGACCCTGCCCTTCACGACGTCGATCCCCCAGCCCCCGGATGGCGGCGCCGACACGACCGGGACAATCGACGGTGGCGACGCGGCGGTGCCCGAGGCCGGTGGTGACACACCTGCGACTGGTGACACCGAGAGCGTCGACGCGGCGTCCGACGGCGGCTGACCGAGCGGTCGCCGCGGGGGCGCCTGGCTGTCGGTGCCTGCGTGCCGGCCTCAGTAACTAGTGATATTTCAATGGGTTAGGGCCGCGGTGTATCGCGAGGCCCGACCGTCCGATATGATCGAGAGAAGTGTCTCGTCGCTCGCTCGCGCCCCTAGGGGGACTATTCGTGCTGCTTCTGCCCACGCTGGGCGGGGGCGGGGAGAGCGATGCCTCTCAGCCGCGGCGCCTGCGCGACGCGGGCGCGGCCAGGTCCGAGCTCGGCGGGGCGGAGCCCCGTGCTCCGGAGGCGCCGGTGTCGCTTTGGTCGCCCGGCCACGGTCCGCACACGAAGTTCCAGCCCGCATCGGGACCGCGCGAGCTCCTGCTCTCGTTCGATGACGGGCCCGACCTGAAGGGCACGCCGCTCATCCTCGAGGAGCTCGATCGCCGCGGGCTCAAGGCCGTCTTCTTCGTGACGGGCTGGCGCTTCGCGGGTCAGCGGCCCGAGGACCTCGCGCGCCGCGATCTCGTCCGGAAGATCGCCGCCCATGGGCATCTGATCGCCAACCACACCTTCACGCACCATGATCTCTGTCGGAACCCTGATGAGAGAGATGCCGAGATCGACAGCAACGCGGCGCTCATCGAGGCCACGACGGGCATCAAGCCGCTCCTGTTTCGGGCCCCGTACGGCGGCTTCTGCCCGTCGCTCGAGGCCGCGCTCACGGCGCGCGAGGTGCCCGACGTCGGCTGGAACCTCGATCCGCAAGACTGGAAGAACCATCGCGAGGAAGACGTCTTCAACTACCTCGTGGGGAAGGTCTCGCGCATGCACGGCCGCGGTATCCTGCTGCTGCACGACACGCACCTGGCGTCCGTGCGCGCCCTGCCGCATTTCCTCGATTGGCTCGCGCGCGAGAACGCGCGCGCCGTCGACGAGGGCAAGCCTCCCGTGACGATCATCGACTACGGCGTCCTCGTTCCGCGCCGCCCCGTGGCCGCGAGCGGCGTCGAGCGCGTCGTGCGCGATCTCGTGGCCGAAGTGGGCGCCCCTCTGGCGCGCTTGTGGCGCTGACGCCGCCGGCTGGCCCGCCCTTCGTTCTGCGCGACGTCGCGCCGGACGACCTTCCCGACCTCCACGAGACGGCGATCCACCTCGACTCGGTCAACCTGCCGAATGATCGGGAAGCGCTCGCGCGCATCATCGACCGCTCCGTACAGTCGTTCTCGGGGCAGTTGCCGAAGGCCGATCGTTGCTTCGTTTTCGTCGTGCGCGACGAGGCGCTCGGGCGCGTCGTCGGCACGTCGATGATCTTCGCGCAGCACGGTTCGCGTCGGTCACCCCACGTCTACTTCGACGTCATCGAGGAGGAGCGCTACAGCGAGACGCTGGATCGGCACTTCTCGCATCGAATCCTGCGCATCGGCTACAACTACAAGGGCCTCACCGAGATCGGCGGTCTCGTGTTGCGGCCGGAGTACCGCGGCCACGCGCAGCAGCTCGGGCGCCTGCTCGCGTACGTGCGCTTCCTCTACATGGGCCTGCACCGCGAGGTCTTCTGCGACGAGGTCGTCTCCGAGCTCATGCCGCCTCTCGAGCCGGACGGCACGAGCCTGCTGTGGGAGTCGCTCGGGCGCCGCTTCACGGGCCTGACGTACCAGGAGGCCGACTCGCTCTCGCGGCAAAACAAGGAGTTCATTCGCGCGCTCTTCCCGCAGGATCCGCTCTACGCGACGCTCTTGCCGCCCGACGTCCAAGCGCTCATCGGGGAGGTCGGTCCCGAGACCAAGGGCGTCGAGCGCATGCTGCGAGCCATCGGCTTCGAGTACGCGCACCGCATCGATCCCTTCGACGGCGGCCCTCACTTCCACGCACGCACCGAAAACATCAGCCTCGTGCGAGACGTCCGGGCCGCGCGCGTCTCGCTCGCGCCGTCGCTCGGGCCCGGGACCGCGCAGCAGTCGTTCCTCGTGGCGCGGCAGGGCGCGGAGGCACCGTTCTTCCTTGCGGCGCGCATCGACGCGCCGACGCCCACCAACGGTGCTACGCTCTCGCTGTCCGTCGAGGTCGCAGCGGCGCTGAAGCTGGCGCCCGGCGATGAGGCGGCCGTCCTTCCACTGCCCGCCCGAGCCTGAATCCTCGATGCCTTCCACGATCCTCATCGTCGACGACGAGAAGAACATCCGCCGCACAGTGCGCATGGTCCTCGAGGGCGAGGGCTTCACGGTCGAGGAGGCCTCGAGCGGCGAGGAAGCCCTCGCGCGTCTGCCCGACGTCGGCGCCGACGTCATGCTCCTCGACGTTCAGCTGCCCGGCATCTCTGGCCTCGAGACCATCGAGCGCGTCTCCAAGTTGAAGGCGCCCGACCCGCTCCCGACGGTGATCATGATCTCCGGGCACGCGACGCTCGCCGACGCCGTGCGCGCCGTCAAGGCCGGTGCCTACGACCTCATCGAGAAGCCGCTCGATCGCGAGCGCCTCATGGTGGCGTTGCGAAACGCCCTCGAGCGCCGCGGGCTCGCGCGCGAGGTGGCGGGCTTGCGCGCGCTCAGCGACGAGCGCTCCGAGATGGTCGGGCGCAGCGCGCCCATGGCCGCGCTCCACGCGCAGATCGCGAAGGTCGCGCCCACGCGCACCCGCGTCCTCATCACGGGCGAGTCGGGCACGGGCAAGGAGCTCGTCGCTCGCGCGGTGCACCGCGCGAGCGCCCTCGCGGACAAACCCTTCATCAAGGTCAACTGCGCCGCCATCCCGCCGGAGCTCATCGAGTCGGAGCTGTTCGGGCACGAGCGCGGCGCCTTCACGGGTGCGACGGCGCGCAAGCGCGGTCTGTTCGAGATGGCCGACGGAGGCACGATCTTCCTCGACGAGATCGGCGACATGATCGCGTCCGCGCAGGCGAAGGTCCTGCGCGTGCTGCAGTCGGGGGAGTTCACGCGCGTGGGCGGCGAGCAGACGCTCAAGATCGACGTGCGCGTCGTCGCGGCGACGAACCGCGACTTGCAGGCGGGGGTCGCCGCGGGCGCGTTCCGCGAGGACCTCTACTTTCGTCTCGCCGTCGTGCCGCTGCGGGCGCCGCCGCTGCGCGACCGGGCCGACGACGTGCCGCTCCTCTGCGCGACGTTCATCGAGCAGGCCTGTCGCGAGAACGGCATGAAGCCCAAGGCGATCTCCGACGAGGCGGTCGCCGTGCTGGCGACCTACCCGTGGCCCGGCAACGTGCGCGAGCTGCGCAACGTCATCGAGCGGCTCGTCATCCTCTCGGACGAGAGCATCGGCATGGGCGATCTGCCCGAGGAGATCGTCGACGAGGCGGCTCGCGCGCGGCGCGCGGCGGCGACAGCCTCTTCGGGGCACCCGGTGCTGCCGCGGCTCGAGCTACCGCCCGAGGCGCGCGCGCTGCCGCTGCGCGAGTTCCGCGACCACATGGAGCGCGAGTACATCCGCCTCAAGCTCGACGAGAACGGCTGGAATATCTCGCGCACGGCCAACCTGCTCGGCATCGAACGCACGAATCTGCACAAGAAGATGCGCGCGCTCGGCCTCGGGCGCGAAGCCGCCGCCGGTGGCAACGGCTCGGCCGGAGGCGATGGGCCGGCGACGCCCGACGCGTCGGCCGGCCAGAACGGCCAGAGGGAGCCGTGATCCGACTCGCGGGCACGCTCGGATTCCTGGGCGTCGCGCTCGGCGCCTTTGGGGCGCACGGTCTCCGCGACCGACTCGCCCCGGGGATGCTCGACGTCTACAAGACGGGCGTCCTCTACCACCTCCTCCACGCCGTCGCCCTGCTCGCCGTGGCGCTGGGCGCCGAACGGCTGCCGCGCCCGCGCGCCGTGGCCACCCTCTGGGCCGCGGGCATCGTCGTGTTCTCGGGCAGCCTCTACGCGCTCGCCCTCACTGGCGTCACGACGCTCGGCGCGGTCGCGCCCATCGGCGGCCTCCTGCTGATGGCCGGTTGGGTCACGCTCGCGATCAACCGCTAGATCGGCGCGATCGCCGGCGGCGCCCCGTTCCGAGCCCCGTCAGGGCTTCTGGCTCGACGTCATCTTCGTGAGCTTCACGTGTCCGGACTTGAACTCGGTCTTCGTGAGCGCGCCGTCGTGATCGGCGTCCATCTTTTCGAACATGGCTCGGGCGGCGGCGGCGTGCTCGTCGGCCGTGAGAACGCCGTCGTTGTTGGTGTCCATCATCTTGAACTTGTCGGCCGCCGACATCTCGATATTGGCGCTGGCTTTGTCTTCCCTGCCGATGAGCCTGTTGTCGCGCCTCTCGAATGCGGCCTCCATCTCGGACGGGGTGACCTTCCCGTCGCCGTTCGTGTCCATCTTCGCGAACTTCTCCTTCGCATAGCCGGCGTGCTCGTCGGCGGAGACTTTTCCGTCGCCGTTCCGATCCATCTTCTGAAACTCGGCGTCGAGGTCCTCGTGCGCGCGCGCGTCGTGCATCGAAGCCAGCAGGAAGCTCGCCGCGATCCCCAAGGTGCCGAGCCCGATTGTCAACGTGCCATGGGTCATGTTCCGTGCTCCTCGTAGGTCCACCCGAATGAATAGGTCCGCCGCCCCACTCGGCCAAGACCCCCGGGCGATTTTGCGTACCGCGCGGGCGCTATCGGCGCAGCGTCAGCCAGAGCGTCGCGACGCCGGCGGCCAGGAGCATCGTCACGAGACCCACGCCCGTGAAGAGCTTTCGCTGATCGTAGTGGGCGGCGGCGCGCTCGAGGGCGACCAGCTCGCGCGTGCGGTCGATGATCGTCTCGTGCAGACGGTCGATGCGCTGGAACACCGACAGCAGCGACGAGACGGCGGGGCGGGCTTGCAGCGCGGCGCGGCCGAGCTGCTCCGTGAGCTCGGCCCCTTCGCGCTCGGCCGTCGCGCGTTCGCGCACGTGGCTCGCGACGCTGGCGGCCATTGCGGCGGCGGTCTGGCGGCGCGACGCGATGGCTTCGTCGAGCTTCGAGCGGGTCGCGCCCGCCGCGTCGCGCAGCCCCGCGGACTTGTCGCGCAGGTCCGCCAGCTGTTTGTCGAGGCGCGCGGTCTGCTCCTCGAGCGGGCGCGCCTCGGCCGCGAGGCCGTCACACTCGTGCTGGAGGTGCGCGACGCGCGCCTCGCCCCCCGGCGTGACGGCGGCGGTCTCGGCCTCCCGCTCGAACCGCGCGCGTTCGTCGCGCACGCGCCGCAGACGCGCGAGCGCCGTCGCTTGTTCGGTCGTCGCGGCGCGCAGGAGCTCGTCCGCGTGGCGGCTCGCGCCGTCGGCGGCCTTCCACTCTGCCTCGAGCGCCGTCTCGCGCTCTGCGAGCCGTCCTTCCTCGACGACCCTCTGGTGCTCGGACGCCGCGAGATCCGCGATGGCGCCTTCGCGGCGCGCCTCGGCGCGCCCGATCGCCTCGAGCAGCCCGGTGAGATCCGGGTGCTGCACGCCCTCGCGCAGCACGGTCGCGCCGAGATCACGGACGGCGCCCGCGAGCAACTTCTCGGCGCCGTCGCGCTCTTCCTCGAGGCGCTTGCGCCGCTCGCCCGCGGCGATCTTGCCGCGCATGAAGACATAGATGTACGCGATGGATTGACCGGCCCAGATGATTCGGGACGTCGAGGCGGCGCCGCCCGCGCGCGTGATGGACCCGGGCGTCATGGCGACCGTTCGCGGGCCCGTGACGCCGTTCCCGGGGGTCGCGAGCATCGTGCGTGACATGGCGGCCGCGGGCGACAGCGCGGCCATCTGCCCGCGCATCGAGCCGCGGAGCTCGGGCAAGAGCGTCGCGCCCGCGCGGCGCTTGCCGCACTTCGAGCAGTAAGCGAGGTGATCGGCATTCGGGTGGGAACAATGCCGGCACACGTGCATGGCGGTGGTCAGTCTAGCGCAATCGTGCTACCGATTTGTCATGAACGCTGCCGCGAAGACCAGCTGCCAGATCATCGAAAAGACGCTCGGGAAGAGCCCGGCGTTCAAAAAGATCGACGAGGGTCTCTTCGTCGTCAAACAGGGTTCGTCGATCGTCATGATCAACGTCCTCGCGTGGAACGCCGACCGTGCCGTCGTCCGCTGCGTCGCACAGCTCGTCAAGGGCGTCACGATGGAGGTGCCGCTCGCGCTGCAGCTCCTCGAGATGAACGCGCTCATGCGCTTCGGAGCCTTCGCCTACGTCCCCGCGGGCGACGTCGTCATCTTCTCGCACACGCTGCTGGGCGGCGAGACGCTCGACCCCGTGGAGCTCACGACGACGATTCGCGACGTCGCCATCATCGCGGACGAGTACGACGACCGCATCGCGGCGCGCTACGGCGGCCAGACGATGCAGGATCTCCTCGAGGAGAGCGTCATCGATCACTTCCGCACGGCGCCGGGCAAGAAGGATCACTTCAAGTCCTGAGCGGACGCGACCGTGAAGAAACCGCCGCGCGCGCACCGGGCGCGTCGTCCCGATCTCCACATCGAGACGCTCGCCATTCATGCCGGCCAGCCCGCCGAGCCACGGACGGGGGCCGTCATGACGCCCATCTACCTCACGTCGACCTACGCGCAGCGCGGTCCCGGCGAGCACACCGGCTTCGAGTACTCGCGCACGCAGAACCCGACGCGCTTCGCCCTCGAGGCGAACCTCGCGGCGCTCGAGGGCGGCGGCTGGGGACTGGCGTTCAACGCCGGCCTCGCGGCGTCC
Source organism: Polyangia bacterium (assembly GCA_036494575.1). GTDB lineage: Bacteria > Myxococcota_A > Polyangia > Fen-1088 > Fen-1088 > DASZFV01. The sequence goes on from DASXOE010000083.1 coordinate 48,503, forward strand.
ACGGCGGTCCTGTCCCTCCTCTCCGCGGGAGATCACGTCGTCGCGGGTGACGATCTCTACGGCGGCTCCTTTCGCCTCTTCGACAAGGTCTTCCGCCGTCTCGGGCTGACGTTCTCATACGTCGACGCACGGGACGCGCGCGCCGTCGCCGCCGCCATCGGCCCGCGCACGCGCCTCGCGTGGGTCGAGACGCCCACGAACCCGCTCCTGCGCCTCTTCGACGTCGCCGCCATCGCGCGGGCCTGTCGCGCGCGCGGCGTCCTCGTCGCCGTCGACAACACCTTCATGACCCCCTACTTCCAGCGCCCGCTCGACCTCGGCGCCGACCTCGTCGTCCACTCGACGACGAAGTACCTCAACGGCCACTCCGACGTCGTCGGGGGCGCCATCGTCGGCACGGACCCGGCGCTGCGCGAGCGCCTCGCGTTCCTCCAAAACGCCATGGGTGGCAGCCAGACTGCCTTCGACAGCTTCCTCGTCATGCGCGGCACGAAGACGCTGCCGGTCCGCATGGAGCGCCACCAAGAGAACGCGCTCGCCGTCGCGCGCTGGCTCGAGGCGCGCCCCGAAGTCGACCGCGTGTTCTACCCGGGCTTGCGCTCACACCCCCAGCACGCCCTCGCGCGCCGCCAGATGTCCGGCTTCGGCGGCATGGTGAGCTTCGTGCTGCGCGACGCGCGCCGCAGCCCCACGCTGGCCCGCGCCCGCGCCTTTCTCGAGGCCCTGCGCGTCTTCACCTGCGCCGAGTCTCTTGGCGGCGTCGAATCGCTCGCCGAGCACCCGGCGCTCATGACCCACGCCTCGATCCCCGCCGACCGCCGCCGTGCCCTCGGCATCAGCGACGGCCTCATCCGCCTCTCCGTCGGCATCGAGCACGTCGACGACCTGATCGCCGACCTCGAACAAGCTCTCAAGGCGTCCGAAACTCGAGGCGGAAGGCGGCGATAAGCGGGGGGAGGGTCAGATGCGCTCTATTTCCAAGGTTTCATCGGCAGCGGTGCTCGCGGGGCTGTTGGGTCTCGGATGCACGCCGTTCCTAGGACCGGTCCCGGATGGAGGTGCCGAACATCCCTTTGGTGATGGTGAGGCTGATATGTGGGAAAGCGGCTCGGGATCTGATCGAGCCGCCGATGAGCCGGAGGGCACTCCGGAGGTAGCAGGCGCTGTGGATATCCGGGACGCGGAGGTCGTCGGAGACTCTCCCCGAGACGCGCAAACCGGGTCCGATGCGGACGGTTTCGGCGATGCGAATTCGGAACACAACGACTCGATGGACGGTTCAGCAAACGGACCGCCTTCCGAGAACCTTGCCCTTTGGCTCGCGGCGGATCGCGGAGTCGTCCTGGAGAACGGCTTGGTTGCGAGCTGGCGCGATCAGTCTGGACACGGCCTCGATGCGTATCAGGACGCGCCGACGGCGCGTCCTTCACTGCTGACGGCGGCGCTCGTCGGCCAGCCGGTCCTTAGATTTTCCAACAATGAGATACTGGGCTTGCCCGCCGGTTTCTCAGATTTGACCAAGGGCCTCGTCATCTTGGCTGTCGCCCGTGCTTCTTCAAATGCTGAGCTGATGCCGGAGCCGATCTTCGCCATCCTCAATCTTTCTAGTCAGACGGTGACTAATGCCGGGCTGGACTTTCAGATCGATATCTCGAAAGCGGCCGATGCTTCAGGAATGCCAGAGTTCGATTATGGCGTCGGCGACGACTTCATTTCGTCAGGCTTGGAGCTCGATCGCTGGCAACTTCTGGAAGTGATTCAAGGCAGCGGCTCCCCGGGACAGCGGGTGGCTTGCGAGACTCTCATCAACGGTAACCGCGCCGGCATGGGCCCGTGTTCAGTACCTCCGGTCACGTACAGGGACGCGAACTATCTGGGCGCGTCAGTCGGACTTCCTGCTGATCTCGCAGAAGTACTCATATACGACGCCGAAGACCCGTCAGTGACGAAGGACGCCGAGCTGTATCTCGAGCAGAAGTGGCGCCTGCAATGAAAATGGCCGGCCGCAATCGAGCGGCCGGCCATCTTTTTTAGTCAGGGACTGTGACGTCGAGCGCTACCGACACGCGGCCTGATTGCAGAACCAACGGCCCGTGTTCCCGAATGGGGCGCACAGGCACTGCTCTTGACGGCGATTCGTGCAGGCATTCACGGCGCAGCGCTCGTTGAATGTCGTGCACGTCGTATTGCGGTTCATCACGTTTGCAGGGCACATCGGAATTCCCGCGCCTGCGTCGGTCCCGCTGTCGACCCCAGCGTCCGCGCCGCCGCCATCGGTTCCGGCGTCGATGGTGTCACAGGCTTCGCAGGCGATCTTGTTGTTGGGATCGCAGAAACAGAACTGCTCCTCGTTGCGCCGGCATGATCTGGTCATCGTGCAGGTGAAGTCCTGCGAACAGGTCCCACCAAGCACGCAAGGCGTCGGCGTCGCGTCAGTCCCGGTGTCCGTGCCGGAGTCGGCCTTCGCGCCGCCCGCGCCAGCGGTGCCGCCGTCGACCTTGGTGCCGCCCGCGCCGGCGGTGCCGCCGTCGGCCGTGGCGCCGCCCGAGCCAGCCGTGGAGCCGCCCGAGCCAGCGGTGGCGCCGCCCGAGCCGGCGGCCGCGTCGTCGCTGCTACCGGCTTGGCCCGAGGCGTCCGAAGTCGAACCGGCGTTGCCACCTGAGCCGGCCGCTCCGTCGTGGGAGCCACCGCTGCCGCCTTTGCCGCTGTTGGCCGGGCTGCTGCTGCCGCAGCCCCCGATCGCGGCGAGGATCACCGCGCACGAGAACGTCGAGAGCCAAGTAGTCGTCCGGGTCATGGGGAGAGCCTCCAGGTTAGTTGGGAATAATTGCCGCTCTAGAGTACCCAGAATCTTGTATCCACCCAAGCAAAAGATTCGCGCGAAACCTCGGCGCCGAAAATAAGATTCGTGAATACAGCGGCTTATGTGGCTCTCAGCGGCACCCCGTGACCAGGGTCACCTGCTGCGTGTTCTGGATGAGCGCGTGACAGTACGATCCGTGGACGGTCAACGTCAGGCTGCCGTCTTGGTCGAACGTCCAGCCATCGACGCCGTCCTGAGGGACGCGCATGCCATCGAATCGAAGCTCGACGACGTTCGGGTCCGGCGGCGCCGAGCGGAGGTCGATCTTGCAAGCCTCCTCGGCGATCGTCTCGACGACCGCCTCGAGCGCGCCCGAGAGCTCCGTCGGCGTCCTCGCGAGGTGGTAAAGCGGTGTGCTTCCGGTGTCTATGCCGCCGTACGTCGCGAGCTGATCGAGGCAGGCGCTACCGACCGCCCCGTCGCCGATCCCGAACACCCCCGTGTTGATGTTCGCGCGGCTCAGCTTCGTCACCTGCGTTTGGGCGTCGTCGCAGGAAGAGCTCGTCGAATCCGGGCCCGTGCCGCAGGTGGGATCGCCGCTCGTGAGGAGCAACACGTAACGGTGTCCCGGGTCGCCCGCCGAGAACAGCGCCGCGTAGGTGCTGTTGCACTTCGCGAGGGCGTCGGCGACCGGGCGCTGCGGCTGGTCGCAGCCGGGCCCGCCGTTGTCGCAGCCCGAGATGATCCGGTCGATGGCCTTCAGGTTGTCGGTGATCGGTTGCGCGACGTCTCCCGCGCAGCAGCCCTGACCGTTGCTGCACATCGACACGGCCGCCGGGAATTCTTCGTAGCCAAAGCGCACTCTCTTGTACTTCGAGATGAGCGCGCGGACCTGCTGATGGATCACGTCCAGCCGCGAACCCGAGCCGAACCACGACTGCATGCTCGCGGAGCGGTCGACGCTGAGGATGATGTCTGGGACGCGCAGCATGTTCGGGACGAACTGAATCTGCCCGCCGAAGCAAATCCCGATGCCGTCCACGCGACCGCCGTCGAAGTGAGAGCTGCCGGCGCCGCCACCGCCGCCGCTGTCGTTGCGCGCGTCGATGACTGGACCCGCTCCACCCGTGCCGGTCGCGTCCCCCGAGGCGCGATCCGAAGGATCGAGGACGACCGTCTGCCGACAGGCGCCCAGCGCGCCCAGGGTCGCGGTCGCGAGCGTGAGCACGGTGCCGAACGCCGAGCCCCGTCGAGTCGGCGTGAGCGTCGAGCGCGCGCAGGCGCGCTCAGAGGCGCGCCGCTCCCACACCTTCGCCGCTCCCCAGCAACCGCTCCGCATCCACCCGGAATCGGCCGCTTGGCCAGCGACGCAGATAGGCCCTCGTCGCGTCTGGACCGGTCGGATCGCCGAGCTGCATGAGGCACTCGGCGCGATGGAAGGTGGCCGGCTCCGCGGCCTCGCGCACGAGCGGCGACGAGAGCGCGATCTGATACGCGGTGACGGCACGCTTGTAGTCAGCGCGCGAGCGGTAGAGGTCTCCCGCGACCCGAGCTATCTCGGCGCGGCGCTCACTGTCGGGGTGATTGCGGATGAAGTCGTTGGCCTCGGCGAGCGCGCCCGGCGCGTCGCCGGCGTGGACGAGGGTCTCGATGATCGAGACGTCCGTCTCGACGCGCAGCACGCCGTCTGGGTGATCGGACCGGTAGCGGCGCCACGCCGCCACCGCGTTGGCTGGCTGGCCCAGGCGGTCGCGCAGGATCTTCCCGACTTCGTAGGCGGCATTTTCGCCGGCCGCGCCGCCGCGCTGAACGAGCCCGCGGTAAAGACCGAGCGCGCGCGTCGTGTCTCCCGAGGCGAGCGCCGCGCGCGCGCTGGCCTCGACGTCGGCGTCGGCGGACGTCGCCGTGCCTGGTCTCGTGAGCGCGAGGGCGCGCGCGTGCGAATTCGTCCGCGCCGCCGCGTCGGCCGACGGCAGGTCGGGGCTGGCCCACGTCTCGCCGGTCGCGAGGCGCGCCAGGCGTGCGTGGTCCCAAACCTCGACGATGCCGTCCTGGTCGTCGACGTACACGCGGCGGGCGCCGTCCATTCGCAGCTTGAAGCGCGTGCCGAGAACGACGACGCGGTAGGGACCCGCGAGCACGACGAACGAATGACCCGCGGACGGGCGAGGAACCTTGAAGGCGACCTCGCCGCCGTCGACCTTGGTGCGACCGGCGCGATCGACGGTCATGACCGACGACGATTCCAGGCGCGCCTCGGCGCCGCCCACGAGCGTCAGCTCCAGGCGCTCGCCGGCGCCCGTGCGGATCGTGCCTTCGGCCGCGGGGAGGAGTCGCGTCTCGACCGCCGGCGCCGGCGTCGCGTGTGCGACGAACGTGGGGGCGAGCTGGTGGCGCGGCCACATCCAGGCCACGAACGCGAAGGCGAGCGCCGCGGTGCTGGCGACGCCGCCCGCGAACCACGGCCAACGCGGCATCCGGGTCGCGCGCACGCGCACCAGATCGGCCGTCGAGGTCTCTGCGTTCGCGTCGAGATCCGCCTCGGTGCTCAAAAAGGAAACGCGTGCCCACATGCGCCGCAGCGTCACGTCGTCAGCGACGCGCCCGCGGGCATCACCGAGGGCACTCTCGAGCTCGCGCGTCATGGCGTCGTCGCCCTCGCCCCGGGCCGGGTGGTTCGTCTCGCTCATGACGACCTCGCGGAGGTCTTGCGCGCCATCTCGGCGAGCTCCGAGCGCGCGTGGTGCAGGCGCGACCAGACCGTGTTCTCCGGGCAGCCCGCGATCTTCGCGATCTCGTCGACGGACAGCTCTTCGATCTCGAACAGCACGAGCACGAGGCGCTTCTTGGGTGACAGTCGTCGCAGCAGGCCGTCGAGGGCGGCGAGGCGGGCGCTGCGCTCAGACGGGTCCGGATCGGGAGGAGGCGGCGGCTCGCGCAGCAGCAGAGTCCCCAGCAGGGCGTGCATGCGGCGGCGGCGCATGGCGCGTCCTGCGCCACGGGCTGCGATGCGGTAGATCCAGGTGGACAGCCGCGCCGCGCCCCGGAACCGATCCAAGCTGCGGTACACGGCGACGAAGACGTCCTGGCACGCGTCCTCACGCTCCTCGGGCGGGACGCCGAACGCCGACAGGAAGCGGTACACCGTGGGCGCGTGCCGGTCGTGGAGCATGCGCCACGCGCCGTGGTCGCCGCGGCGGCAGCGCGCCACGAGCTCCGTGTCGGTGGGGACCGAGCTGCGCGGAACGACGGGGCGAATGAGGCTAGGCGTGTTGTTCACGATACGCTCGAAGAGATTAGTGGCGTGTCGACGGTTCGTTCGTCACCGAAAGGCCCAACCCAATTCTACGCCACCGTCGCCGTAGAAGCGTGGCGTTCCCCACACTTGGGCGCCGGTCGAGGTCTTGAAATCATAAGGAACCGCTAACGCGCCGCGCAAGAGGAGCCGCACATAGAGCCGGCCAGCCAATGAGACGGCATAACCCAAGGCCAGGTCGCCCGCGGGAGCGACGTGGGCGCCGCGGGCCATGCCGGCGCCGTCGGCCGATACGAGCAAAAGGTCAGCGTCGGCGCCAACACCGGGCTCGAGCCTTCCCGGCCCCGCAGCCAAGCTCAAGTAGACGCCCAGGCGGAACGGGAAGCGGCGCAGCGTCGCCGTCGCGCTCGACCAGCGCGCGTCCGCCGGCGGCGCGTATCCGAGGCTGAGGCGGGCACCCGCGTGCGCGCCTTCGCGTGCGCTCTCGACGCCGATCGCGAGGTCACCGTCGTCATCGAAGCCTCCCACTTCGCCGCGGCGGGCGCTGCCGGACAGGCCGACGCGCCAGACGGCGTGCGCGCGCGGGGCGCTGGATGGCGCGACAGCAGCTCCCGTCGGCTGGAGCGTGACCGCCGGCGCCGGGGTGGGCGGGGGCTCGGGCGCGGGCGGCGGTAGGGACGGCGCCTCGTAGCCCACATCGTGAAGATAGCGATCGACGATGAGCGCGATCGTGTCGGCGAGCGCGGCACAGTCGGGCGCACGGCCACGCGGCGGCGCCGGCAGCGCTCGGTGCAGCACGGTCTCGCCGCGGCCGTCGACGAGGTCGACGCGCACCTCGCCTTCGGACGAGCTGCCGACGTCGAGGCGCAGCCCGCCCGCGAGCGAGAGCGGCGTCGCCGTCGGCGCGGGGGGAACGATCCCCGCGCCGAGCGCGTTCAGGGCCGCGCCGAGCTGCGCGGGCGATGGGCACTCCGACGCTGGCGTGTTGGCCGCCGTTGGCGCCGTCGCGGGCGCGGCCGCGCCGAGCGCGGAGAGGAGCACGGTCGACAGGGCCGCGAGCACGGGCTCATTATCACCGACTATGAGTCGCAGCGCGCGACGAGCCGCCGCGTGCCCTCCGCGAAGACCTCTGGGGACGGCAGAAGAGAGAGCACGAGGAACGTGCCGCCGCGCAGGTCGAAGAAGTAACCGGGGTGAACGAGGACGCCGTCGTCGGCGAGGAGCGCAGAGGCCCAGGCTTCGTCGCTGCGCGTGGCGGGGACACGCACGAGCGCGGACCAACCGCCCTCGCTGGGCAGCAGCGTGCAGCGCGACGATGCCGGCAGCGAGGCGCCCAGCTGGGCGCGATTCGAGGCGACGCGCGCCGCGATCGAGCGCCGCGCCTCGCGTCCAATCGCCAGGAGCCGCGTGGCGGCGGCCTGCACGGGCGCGCCGACGGACAGATACGTGTCGGCTATCAACGTGAGGCGCGCCGTGGCTTCGTCGGCTTGCGCCGCGGGACCAGCCACTGCCATCCACCCGAGCTTGAGCTGCGGCAGACCGCAGGCCTTCGAGAGCCCGCCGAGCGCGAACGTCAGCACCCGCTCGGTGAACGCGGGCTCGGCGGCGAGCGCGCGCACTTGCTCCGCGTCGTCCCCGGCCGCGTAGAGGGCAAAGACCTCGTCGGCGATCACGGCGAGGCCATGCGCGGTGCAGCGGGCCGCGAGCGCCGGCAGCTCGAAGCGCTTCAAGAACGACCCCGTGGGATTGTTCGGATTGACGACGATCAGCGCGCGCGCGCGGCCTCGGACCTGGGTGAGGGCTTCATCGACGCTCGCGAAGTCCACGTGCCAGGCGCCGTCGTAGGCGAGCCGGTAGGGCACGGGCGTCACGCCCTCGAGGCGCGCGAGGTACTCGAACAGCGGGTAGCTCGGCTCGGGGACGAGCACGGCGTCGCCCGGATCGCAGAGCAGCTTGAAGAGGAACGCGTACGATTCGCTCGAGCTCGCCGTGAGCAGCAGGCGGTCGGGCGAAAGGGGCGCACCCTCGGCCGCCAGCTCCGCGGCGACCGCGGCGCGCGCCGCGGGCTGCCCCGCGGGCGCCGGCTCATACTCACCACCAGCGCTCGACGCCAAGGCCTCGCTCACGAGCGGCCCGAGTTCGGAGAGCCCGACCTGCGTCGGGTTCGACACCGTCAGGTCGAGGATCTCCTCGCCGCGGGCGCGTCGCGCGCGTTCGAGCGCCGCGAGGGCATTTTCGGGGCGATCCCAGGGCAGGCGGCTCGAAAAATCGTGCGGCACGCGCTCAGCGTAGCGCGGCCGCGTTGGGACGGTGCGTCGAGAAGGTCCGACGGGCCTCGCGGTGGCCGCGTCAACCTTCTATGATTCCGCCACCATGAGCCTGGACCTGCGCGATCTCCTCCGGGCGGAGATGCGCGCGCACCCCCGCGTCGCGCAACAAAAGCTCTTCGCCGGCGCCGCCGAGGCGGCGCGGATCGCTGCCGCGTTGCCGCCGCTCGTCCCGTTCGGAGGCGCCGACTACGCGAGCGGCGTTTGGATCGTCGACTGGGATCACCGTCTGCCGTCGCGACAGGCCGTGCTGCGTCTCTACGCTTGTTACTCGAGCGATCGCCGGCGGCAGTTCGACACGGCGTACGCGACGCGCATCGCCGAGATGGCGAAGGAGGATCTCTTCCCCGAGTTCGACGTCTCCGATTTCATTGGGCTGCCGGCCGACGAAACTTACGAGGCGGACCTCGATCTGAGCGGGAGCCCGGCGCGCATGCGGCTCGTGAGCGATTGGCGCCGCGAGATCCAGCCCTTGCCCGCGACGAGCGCCATCGAGATCGTGCGCGCCTCGGAGCCGTTTCGCGAGCTGCGCTCGCAGGCCAAGGTGCGCGCGCCCGGGCTCGGCGATCTCGAGCCCGCGGAGTGGTCGCCGCCGTGCGAGAGCGGCCACGTCCGCTGGGGCGTCGACGTCTGGTACCTGCTGACCTTCAATGGCATGGTGGGCGAGGGCCGCGCGTTCCTCGTCGATCTCGAGGAGAAGTGCGTCGTGCGCGAGCGCGACTTCCAGTTCCGCGCCGGCTAGCGGTCCCGCCGTAGGCGGGGGGGGTGGCAGGGTGGCTGCCCGTCCGCGACGTGAGCCGGTTGCGTTTACGCAGACGGGCTCCTAGGACGGTCAGCGCGTGAGGCGGTGGATGGCCGGATAGGTGCCCCAAGTGCCCCAGTAGATTTGCTCCGGCGTGACGGCAATGAAGTGCGGATCGATCTGTCCGCCGACGATCGGCGTGATGGCGCCGCCGCCGAGGGGTGCCGAGAAGAGGCCGCCGTCGGTGCCGATCTTGGTCCAGTAAATCAGCGTGCCGTCCGTGGCGACGCCATAAGGAGCGCCGTCGACGTCTGCGACCGTCTCGAGCGGGCCGCCCGCGAGAGGGACGCGCCGGATGTGGCCGTTTTGATCCGGCGCGTAGGCGAAGCCGCCGACGAGGAGGAGATCCGTGGGAATCTTGAGGCCGCTCGCGAGGACGGTGGGCGGAGGCAGGTTCGAGCGCGCGTCGGCGTCGGCCGCGTCGGCGTGGGCGTCGGCAATCGCGTCGGTGTCGGCCGCTGCCTTGGCCTCGGCGGTCGCGTGGGCGTCGGCCGCGGCGTCGGCGCCCGCGTCCGCGGCATCGGCGCCCGCGTCCGCGGCATCGGCGGAGCCAGCGTCGGCGGAGACCGTGAGGTGGTCGGGCGTGCTCAGGATCGTTCCGTCCGTGATGTCGGTCCAGTAGACGACGCCGCCCTGGACGGCGATGGCGCGCGGTTGCGCGAGCCCGTCGCAGAGCGCGATCGGCTTCGCGCCCGGCGTGAGATCGAGCTTCATGATCTTCCCTTGACCCACGCCCTGCGTCCAAAACAGGCTGGCGCCGTCCGTCGCGAGGGAGCGCGGCTGGTCGAGGCCGGTCGCGAGCGCGACGGGCGTGCCGCCCGCGACCGGCACGCGCATGATGCGGCCGAGCCCCGGCACGGCATAAGTCGCGAAGGTCCCGTCGACGACGAGACCGAACGTACCGGAGTCGTCGAAGACGAGCGGCTCGGGACCGCCGCCCGTGAGGGGCGCGCGCGCGAGGACGGCGCCCGAGCCTTGGAGGGTCCAGTAGATGTGGTCGCCGCTCACGACGATGCGTCCCGGCCGCGCTGGCGTACAGCCAACGGTGGCGGGCTCGTCCGCGCTGGTTCCGCCCGGGACGCACGGCGGCGGCCCCAGATCGATCGGCGGGGCGGCGTCCTCGGTCACGCGGGGCAAGATGGCCGCGTCGGTGGTGACGCCGAGGTCGTGCTTGCGCGGGGCGCACGCCGCGAGGCAGAGAGCGGCGCAAGCGGCGAGGCGCGATCCCTTCGACATCGGGCTGATTCTAGCTTCAGAGGCGAGCGAGAAGGTCGTCGGCGAGCCAGCGCCCGAGACAATCCGCGGCGAGTCGCGCCGCCGCCTCCGCGGAGTCGAGCTCGTCACCGAGCGCCGTGCAGAGCGCGCCGAACGTCGTCCCGGGAAGCAACGACTCGAGCGCGCGTCGCTCGCGTGCCCCGACAGTCCGGTGATGGACCGTTACGCCTCGGCGCCAAACCAGGATGGCGTGTTCGGGCTCAGCCACCGTGGGCGCCGCAGGCTCGCCTCCGCCTTCGATGGCGCGCCAGACGTCCTCGACGGTCCACGCCGCGGGCACGAGGGCGCACGCGGGCACGGGCGCGAGCGCGAGCGCGGCGAACGCCTCGGGCGCGAGCGCGGAGAGCGCCGCCTGCCCGAGGACCTCGGCGTCGGCGCGATCGAACACGTCGACGCGCGCCCACTCGAGCGCGGCGAGCTCGGTGAGCCAGGGGCGCGTCGCGCCCAGCGCGTGGCGCGCGAGGAAGCCAGGCAGCGCCGCGCCCGCGAAGCGCAGGGACGGGTGCCGCGACGGGTGCGCCTGCAGGTAGTCCGTCGCGAGGTCGTGGAACGTCTCCGCGCCCACGACGGCCGCGAGCTTCGAATAGTCGGCGCGCAGGACCTCGAGGATGCGGAAGAAGTACATGTTGGCGTACACGTCGAGCCGCTCGACGGCCGACGCGCGCGCGTCGCCCGCGATGATCGCGGCGAGCTCGCGCTCGGGAATCCCGCGCCTCACGAGCTCGTCGGCGATGCCTTGCGGACCCGTGACGAGCTCGAAGAAACGCCGTTGTAGCTCGGCGAGCGCGGGCCCGTCAGGCACGCGGGCGCTCCGCGGTCTCGGCGCCGGGGCGCGCCTCCGGCGCGTCGGGCCCTGCCTCGGCGGCGACGGCCTTGGCGCGCAGCGACTCCTCGACGAGGCGGGCGAGCGGCGGCAGCTTGTCGTCCCACTCGATGAGCGTGGGCACGGCGCCGAAGCGCGTGACGGCGTGGCGATAGAGCTCCCACACCTCTTCGCGCACGGGGTGGTCGTGCGTGTCGAGCAGGAGCTCGCCCAGTCGGCTGTGGCCCGCGAGGTGAAGCTGGCCGACACGCCCCACGGGGATCGCGTCGATGAAGGCGCGCGCGTCGAAGCCGTGGTTGTGCGCGCTCACGAAGACGTTGTTGACGTCGAGCAGGAGGCCGCAGTCCGTGCGCGCCGCGAGGGCGGCGAGAAATTGCCACTCCGCCATCGTCGACTGCGTGAAGGACACGTAGCTCGAGACGTTCTCGACGAGGATCTGCCGCCGCAAGCGATCCTGAACGCGCAACACGCGCTCGGCCACGTGGGCGAGCGCCTCCTCGGTGAACGGCAGCGGCAGCAGGTCGTGCGCGTAGGCGCCGCCGTGGCTGCCCCAGCACAGGTGGTCCGAGACGATGGCGGGCTCGATCTCGCGCGCGAGGGCGGCGAGCTCGTCGAGATAACGCGCGTCGAGCGGGTCCGTGGAGCCGAGCGACAACGACACGCCGTGCAGGACGACCGGCCAGCGCTCACGCACGGCGCGCAGCACGCGCCGCGGGTTGCCGCCCGGCTCCATGAAGTTGTCCGAGATGACCTCGAACCAATCCACGGGCGGATTCGTCTCCAGCACCTCCGCGTAGTGCTCCGTGCGGAGGCCGATGCCGTGTCCGAGCGCTGGGACCGAGATCATGTGAAAGAAGCGGCTCGCGCGGCGTCTCGATTCATCGAGGGCGTGCGAGCCGCTCTCCTGAGCGTGGGCGTTACTTTCCGGCGGCCGTGACCTTGCCACCCTTGTCCTTGCACTCCTTCTCGCTCATCTCCATCCAGCCCTTGCCGTGGCAGCCGTTCTTCCCGGCGCAGGAGTTCGAGGCGCTGTGACAGCTCCCCTTGCCCGCGCAGCTGTTGACGCCCGCGCAGTGGACCTTGGCCGCGTCGGCCGCGCTCGCGACGAGCGGGGCGCTGGCGCTGAAGAGTCCGGCGGCCATGGCGGCGATGAGTGCTCCCTTGGTGCTCATTGGTATTCTCCGATGTGATGGTGGGGGTTCGGGGGGTGCGATTGTGACGTTCGTTCCTTGTACACGATTCACGCGGTGACGGTTTCGCCGGCCGCGTTCTTTTTTCCGAGGAGGCGCTCGAGCCTGGGCGCGACGAGGCGATCGAGCGACAGCGGCCCTGCGCCCGCGACGGCCAGCCACAGGAAGAAGACCAGGTAGCTCCACTCCTCGAAGCCGACGAGATCGGTGAGGCCGTGGATGTCGGCGCGCTTGGCCGTTAGGATCGCGATGATCATCGTGAAGGCCATGGGCAGCACGGCGAGGCGCGTGCCGAGGCCCACGAGCACGAGGATGCCGCCGAAGAATTCCGTGGCGGCGGCCACGTGGGCGTTCAGCCCGGGCGCGGGGATGCCGAGGCCCCTGAAGTATTCGGTGACGTCCGGCAGCGTGTGCAGCTTGCCCCAGCCCGTGCCGATGAAGACCAAGCCGACGGTGAGCCGCGCCAACGCGGGCCCGATGGGCTCGAGACGCCGCGCGACGGTCAGCAGGCGTTCGCGGAGGTCTCCGATGAGGGTGGTCTGGTTCGTCAAAGTCGGCTCCTTTTTGGGGGATACTACGGGACCTGGCGCGAAGAAGTTACGGGGGCGGTCACGGTCTGCTAGGCTAGAGTCGTCATGGCGGAACGGCGCCGAACGCGCGGCGACAAGCGCGCAGCTCGTGAGAAGGACCTGGCGATGGTCTTCGGGCCCTCGCTGGACGGTCAGGGGTTGAGCGTGCTCCGTCGGCGGGCCGGGTCGATGGGCGTCGAGGCCGGGACGCTGCGCCCACTCCAGGAGGGGCGCGCCATCACGGGCGAGGTCGTCCACCTCGAGCCGCGCCGCGAGGCGCCGTTCCTGTTCGACTGCGTGACCGACGAGGAGCTCTCGACGGCCACGGCGGCGTCGTTCGCCGGGCCGCCGCAGGTCGCCACCGACGAATACCGCCGCGGATGGGACGCCATCTGGGGATCGCGCCCGCGCCCTTCCGCCGTGAACTGATCGCGCTCGGCGCGGGGCCGCCGACGGCCTCCAGTCACGCAAGTCCTTCACCGCCACAGATTTCCGATGAACGGATGGGGCCGTGCCACCCGCCGACTGATTTCGCGCAGCGCCCTCCGTTGGAAGTCGGGCCGTAATATCAGGCTTTTGCCGGCGCGCCACGACGACGGCGTGGGATGCGAACGCTGGTTTCTGCGCCCTGAGCCTCGGTGGTGCGCGAATTGCTCTCCCAACTGGCCATGAAAGCAAACCGTGGTTCCGCGCCATTGTTGGCGCTCGCTTCACTTCTCCTTGGCGGCGCTTGTGGGTCGGTCGCGCCATCGGGCCCAGGTGCCGGGGGATCGGGCGGCGGCGGACAGATGACGGGCGGGGCGGGGACGACGGGCGGGGCGGGGACGACCGGCGGGGCGGGGACGAACGGGACGGGTGGGTCGGGTGGCGCCGGCGGGATGAGCGGGCGCGTGCCGCAGAAGCATCGAGCGGCCGCCGTCGCGTGCCCCACCGATCGTCCGGCGGGCCTGTGCACCGCCCCGAACGTAGATGCGGGCTTCGGCTGCGCGAAGGACCAGGACTGCACCGCGGGCACCAACGGTCGGTGCTCGTCGGGTGGACGATTGGCCGGCTGCCAGTGCACCTACGACACGTGCTCGACGGACGCCGACTGCGCGCAGATGGGCGGCCCCTGCGAGTGCCGGTCCACCGCGCAAGGGATCGTCGCGCCGCCGACGACGACGACGGCGAACGTCTGCAAGGCCGGCAAGTGCCGCGTCGACCACGACTGCGGCCCGGGCGGTTACTGCTCGCCGTCCCTCGGGAACTGCGGCAACTACGGCGGCGTCGTCGGCTATTACTGCCACACGGCGAAAGACACGTGCGTGGACGACTCGGATTGCCAGGTTCGGGGCGGTGCCGGCGACTGCCGCTACGACCTCGCGGGCAATTCGTGGGCGTGCGCCACTTCGCAGTGTGCAGGGTGAGCGCGCCGCGCGCGCCACACCCCGTGGTCGCGCGGGCCGCGTGCGTGCTCGCGTTGGCGGCGGGCGCGTGCGGCGAGAACGCCCCCGCCGGCGGCGGGGATCCGCAGGTCGCCTACTTGCGCGACGCCGCGAGCCGCCGCCGCGCGCTCGTCGACTCGCTCGTCAATCCCGCCAATGGCTACTCTGAGCTGCGCCTCGCGCGCTACGCGACCGGCGCGGCCGACGACTGGGAGCGCCTCGACGCTTGGAATCCGCTCGTCGCGCCCGTCGCGCCCGTCGCGCTCGACGCCGCGCCGCCGACGCCGCTCGCGTTGCCCGCCGACGCGCGCGCCCTCGAGCTGCCCGACGACGCGACCTGGGATGGATCGACGTCGCTCGTCGCGCTCGGCGAGGAGGCGTTCTTCCGCTACCCCGCGCAGCTCGCGCCGCCGGCCCTCACGCCAGTCACGCGCGACGCCGCCCAACGCTACGGCCTCTGGCTCGACGGGACGCGCGGCGTCGGCGGCGTCGTCGCCGTCGAGGTCGCGGGGGGCACCGCGCTCGCGCTGTCGTGCTCGTCCTGCCACGCGGACGTCGTGGGGGGCCGCCTCGTGCCCGGGCTGCCGAGCGCCCACCTCGACTTGGGCCGCATGATCGTCGACAGCGCCGCGACCGACGACGTGACCAGCTCGAACCTCCTCGCCTGGGGACCGGGCCGCAACGACGTCACGACGAGCGATGCGTCGTTGCCCGAGCGCGTCTCCGATCTTCGCCCCCTGCGGTTCCTCTCTCACCTTCAATACGACGCGACGGTGCGCCAGCTCGACGTCGTGTCGCTCGCGATAAGGGTCGAGACGCTCCTCATCACGTCGCACGGGCAGGCCAAGCGGCCGCCGCGCATCGTCGCCCTCGCCATCGCGCAGTACCTGTGGAGCCTCGCCGACGGGCTGTCCGCGCCGCCGGCGGCCGAGACGCCGGGCCGCGCGCTCTTCGCGGCGCGCTGCTCCGGGTGCCACGCGGGCGACGGCTTCACGAGCGTGCCGCGTCCGCTCGCTCAGGTCGGAACGGATCCCAGGCTCGGCCTGTCACCGGATCGAGGCACGGGCTTTTACCGCGTGCCCTCCCTGCGCGGCGTCGGAGGCCGGCCGACGTTGTTCCACGACGGGACGCTGCCTGATCTCGATGCGCTGCTCGACCCGCAGCGTCTCGACGCCGTCTACGCGGGCGGAGCGCGCGGCGCGGGCCCCGTGAGCGGCCACGCCTTCGGCCTCGATCTGTCGCCGCCGGATCGCGCGGCGTTGCTCGATTACGTGAGGTCGCTGTGAGGACGCTCAGTGCAGCGCCTTGAAGATGTTCAGGTAGCTGTGGTTCCTGTCGGCGCTGATGGCCCAGAACGCGAGTAGATTGATGAAGGCGTTGTCCTGCGCGAAGGTCATGAGCGCCGAGGCGTTCGCGGTCGTGAAGTTCTCGCAGGAGGTGTCGTTGACGCCGATCATGGGCGTCACGCCGACGAGCGAGGTCATGCCGAGCGTTTGGATCTGCCCATGCGTAGCCGTGGCCGCCATGATGGCCGCGTTGCCCATGTCGATGTTGCACGAGCCGTAGTCCATCGCCATGATGTTGACGGTGTCGACGCGCACGCCGTTGGTCTTCGCGTTGGCGAGCAGGTTCCGGTCGGCGGTCGGGAGCCCCGACGGCGCGACGGCCAGCGTGTAGGAGATCCTGAGCCCGGGGTTCACGGTCTGCAGGTTCTTGAGCGCCTTGTTGCGCCGATCGATGTCCGTGGTGTTCTTCTCGGCGCCGCTCTCGATGTCGAGATCGATCCACGTCAGCTTGTACTTCGTGATGACGGACTGATACGCGGCTTGAGCGGTCTCGACGGTCTTGCAGGCATCGCCGAGCTCCACGCCGGCCTCGCCGCCGAACGAGACGAGGACGTCGCCGCCTGCCTTGCGCAGGTTCGAGATCTGGTTCGCCCAGTACGTATCGCCCGCGACTGACTTGCTGCCGTTCCACGCCGGCGTGCAGCCGTTGCTCCCGATGACGAACGCGAGCGTATAGAACTTGTTGCCCGTCGCCGTCGCGAGGTCGGTGAGCGAGGCGTTGTTCCACGTCTCGACGTAGGGCGCGACGAAACGCGTGGGAAACGACGACGGAACGCTCGCGCCAGCGGCGCCCGTCGCGCCCGCCGCGTCCGTCGTCCCGGCGGCCGCGTCCGCGCCCGGCTCGCCCGCGCTCCCCGCAGCACCCGTCTCGTCGCCGTCGCCGGCGGCGCCCGCCGGCGTACCGCCCGTGCCCGTCCGGCCCGCGGCGCCAGCCGTTCCAGCCTCTCCCGTGCTCGAGCCCGCGCCGCCCGACGGCTGCGAGTCGCGCGAGATGCTTCCCTCGCAAGCGCCGAGACAGGCCAAGAACAGCGACGCCGGAAACGTCCTGGACACGAGACGGAAACTTCGCATCGCTCCATAGTAACCGGGCGGCGCCGGCGCCGAACAGGGCCGACGTCACTTCGTGACGAGGCGCGACGTGGTCATATATGGTGAAATGATTAGGCAATCTCGATCGTCGTCCGTGCGGCGCGTTGACACCTCGGCGGATCCGGCCCGATAGTCGTCTTTCGACGCAATGGGAGATCTCGCCGACACGGTGAACGAGGCTGTCGAGCGCGCGCGCGAGGCGGGCGGCGGACGCTTCAACCTCAACACGATCGTCGCGATCAGCGCGGCCATCACGGCGACGTTCATCGCCGTATGCAACGTCAAGGACGGCAACATCTGCCAGTCGATGCAGCAGGCGCAGGCGGGCGCCATCGACACCTGGGCCGACTACCAGGCCAAGGGCACGAAGCTCAACATCGCCGAATCGGCGCTCGACGGCCTGCGCTTGCAACAGAAGCTCACGCCCACCGCGACGCCCGAGGCGCGCGCGCTCGTCGAGAAGACCATCGCCGACTACGAGCAGAAGATCGGACACTACGAGAGCGAGAAGACCCAGCTCAAGAAGACCGCGGAGGGCTTCCAGGCCGACTACGACCGCCTCAACCTTCACGACGATCAGTTCGACATGGCCGAGGCGTCGACCTCGATCGCGATCGCGCTCTTCGCGGTGACGGCGCTGACTCAGAAGCGCCGCCTCCTCTATGTCTCGCTGGTGTTCGCCGCCTTCGGTCTCGTGCTCGGAACGGCGGGCTTTCTGGGGCTCGGCCTGCACCCGGACTTCATCGCGCGCGCCCTCAGCTGAGCTCGCTTGTCGCCGCCGACCGTCGCGCTACTGCGCGGCAGGCGGGTACCCCGGGGGAGGCGGTGGATATCCCGCGGGGCCCGCGGCAGGTGGCGGATAGCCCTGGGCGGCCGGCGCATTGCCTTGGGCGGGCGGGGCCCAGCCGGTCGGCGCCGGGGCGTATCCGGCGCCCGGCGGTTGCAGCTGATAAACGTGCGTGGACTGATACTTCATGAGCCACAAGAGAGGGACCAAGACGATGATCCCGGCGATGAGCGGGAGGATGTCGACTTCCTCGTTGCGCGATATCGTCACGTCGAGCGGCGCGTAGCCGGGGTACTCGAAGTGGATGGGCGTCGACGAGCCCACGATCTTCGTGTCGGTGAGCGTGTAAGGCGTGTTTCCGACGACGGCGCCATTGATCGACACGCGCGCGCCCGGCGGTTGCGTCTGCAGCACCGTCGAGCTCGCGCAACCCGCGAACGCGCACAGCGTGACGGCACACGCGACGGGGAAGGAGCGAGCGAGGCGAAGGCGTCTGATGGTCATGGTGGCGCCAGTGTAGGGCATCCCGGGGGCGCGCGTAAACCGCGACGCCCCGGCGTTCAGCGAGCCGCGGTGGAGCGGCGCAAGGTCACGCGCTGCTGGCCGAACACGCCGGAGGGCGACGCCAGCGAGAGCTCACCCTTGAGCTCGCCATCTGCGGCGGCGTGGAGGCCGCCGCGCGCCACGAACTGTCGTCCTGGCGGACACTGGCACGTGAGCTCGAGCGCGCCCGTCGGCGTGAACGCCCCGTACATGCGGTAGCTCTGCTTCGCCGACGTGTTGTACATCCAGCCCGCGACGGAGCCGTTTTGGCCGACCTGAAGGTACAGCCGTCCAAGTTGGTCGTGCGCGTGGTCGCTCCAGGGTCCCTCCCAGGTTCCGGCCAAACTCAGGGGGGCGGCCTGCGGGGCTGCCGCCTGGAGGACGGGAACGGCCGGCGCTTCGGCGGGAGGCACGCCTGCGATTGGGCCCGCGCGATGCGTGCCCTTCTTCGTCTTGGTCTCGGCCGCCTGGGGCTCGGTCGTTTCTTCGTCACGCTTCGTGGCTGTCGTTCGGGCGCCGGCCTGGACCGTCGCGGCGGCTGGCGACGCGGGCCCCGGGCCGGCCGCCGCCGGCGCCACGGCGGGCAGCGCCGTCGTCGCCGCGGCGGCGGCGGGAGGCGCCGCGCTGGACGAGACGGCAGCCGTCTCCGGCGCGCGCCTGAGGAAGAGCGAGCCGGCGACGGCGACGCCTGCCACGAGCGCGACCGCCGCGCCCACCATCGCCGAGCGCCGCGGAGAGCGCGACACCCCGTCGCGCGGCGCCGCGACTTCGGACGCGGACGCTCCGAAGGTCGTTCTGACGACTCCCGCCTCCGTCGAGGGGCCGCCTCGCGCGGCTTCGGGAAGCGAGACCGACGCGGCTGCGGCGGAGGGGCCGAGGTCAGTCGGGGCGGATGCCGCCGCGCCCGGAACGGTGGTCATCCGCGCGACGTAGGTCATGAGCCGATCGGCGACGGCGCGCATGCTGGCGGGGCGTTGCGTGGGGTCCTTGCGCAGGAGCTCGGCCGTGAGCTCGGCGAGCGGGGCGGGTATGGCGGGATTGGCGGTCCGCGCGTCAGGCGCGGGCTGCGTCAGGTGCGCCACCATGAGCTCGCCGAAGTTGTCGCGCGAGAACGGCGGACGGCCCGTCAGCATCTCGTGCATGACGCATCCGAGCGAGTAGAGGTCGGTGCGGAAGTCGAGCGCGGCCGAGTCGCGACACTGTTCGGGCGACATGTAGAGCGGCGTGCCCATGACGGCCCCGCTGCGCGTCCTGTGCACCTGGCCGGCCTGCAGGTCGCCCGCGAGCTTCGCGATGCCGAAGTCGACCACCTTGACGGAGTCCGGCGGCGTCGCCTGTACGAACATGTTCTCCGGTTTGAGATCGCGGTGGACGATCCCTTTGGCGTGCGCCGCCTCGAGCGCCTCGGCGAGCGAGCGCATGAGGCGCGCCACGACGAGCGGCGGCAGCGCGCCCTGCCGCGCGAGCAACCCCGCGAGCGTCTCGCCCGTGAGTAGCTCCATGACGATGTAAGGCCGACCATTGGCGTCGATCTCGCAGTCGAAGATTTGCACGATGCCCGGGTGCGCGATGGCCGACGTGGCGCGGGCTTCGTTGAAGAAACGCTCGAGGAGATCCGGTCGGTCGACGAGCTCACGCGCGAGCAGCTTGAGCGCCGCTTGGCGCTTGAGGTGGCGGTGCTCGGCCAGGTAGACCTGGCCCATGGCCCCCGCTCCGAGTTGCTTGAGGATCCGATAGCTGCCGAGGGTCTCGCCTACCATGTTCGCGCCAGTCCTTTGGGGCCGTGATGATACAGCAGCGCACAATCTGTTGTCTCGCCGGAGACGTCTGTTGCACGACGATGTCCGCGCTCGGAAGGGCGCTGATAGAGTGCGGCAGTGAATGCCGCCCCGGGGAGTTCCGAGCGCTATCCCACGGTCGTCGCCGCGACGCGATACCAGGAGATCCGTGAGCAGATCCAGACGGGCGACATCCTCCTGTTCAGCGGGAGGCGCTGGCTCTCGCATGTCATCGAAGGCATCTCTCACTCGCGCTACTCGCACGTGGCGTTTCTCACGCGGTGGGAGGGCCGCATCATCGCGATGCAAGCGGACCTGCGCGGCGTCGAGGTCATCCCGGCGAGCATGCTGGTCTGTCGCTACGAGGGGAACGTCGAGTGGTGGCGCCTCGACGAGGCGCATCGTCATGCGTTCAACAAGCGTGACTTCCTCGATCGGGCCCTCACGCTCATCGGCATCAAGTATGGCTACCTGAGCCTGCTGTGGCTGGGCATCCGAATCATGCTCGGCCTGTCCGTCTACCGGAAGTTCTCGCACCTGCGGCCGAGCACGCTCTTTTGCTCGCAGTTCGTCTCGTACTGCTACAAGAACGAAGGCCTCGACGTCAACGCCAAGGCGGGCGTCGATGGGACCAGCCCCTCAGACTTTGCGCTCTCCGGGCTCTTCACGCGACCCCACCAGCTGTACGACGGCAGCGACCACCAAGCCTGCCAGGACGTCTTGGTCACGACGGCCTCCGGAAAGAAGAGGCGCAAGAAGGCCAGCACGACGGGATCGTTCTGGAATGGCAAGGAGCGCAGCCATTGAGCGGGCCCTTGCTTTACGGCGCCGAGCGGGCGCGATAGAAACGGCGTAACGATGGAGTTGGGGGCGGTCGCGTTCCGCGGGACGGCGCGATTTCGTTTGGTGCGCTTCCTCGGGCAGGGAGGCATGGGTCTCGTCTACGAGGCCTTCGACGAGAGCCATGGAGCGCCCGTCGCGCTCAAGCTGCTGCCCTTCGTGAGCCCGGACTCGCTCAGCCGATTCAAGCGAGAGTTTCGGGCCATCGCCGACGTTCATCACCCCAACCTCGTCCGCCTTGGCGAGCTCGTCGCCGAAGGCGCGCAGTGGTTCTTCACGATGGAGCTCGTCAACGGGATCGATCTCGCGAGCTACATCCACGGCGAGAACGTCCGGTCGGCGCCGACGTCGATCGGCCCGCTGCCGCTCGCGACCTCGGTCACGATGCCGGGTGGCGCGAAGGGCCGCCGCCCGCGCGCCACGCCGCTCGTCTACAGCGAGGAGCGGCTGCGCGCGACGATCGGGCCGCTCGCCGGGGCCCTCGCGGCGCTGCACGCCTCCGGGTGCGTGCACCGCGACGTCAAGCCCACGAACGTCCTCGTGACGGCCGACGGGCGGCCCGTGTTGCTCGACTTCGGCCTCACGACGACGCTCACGGGCGAATCGACGCTGGCGGGCGCGGGCACGCCCGAGTACATGGCGCCCGAGCAGATCCTCGAGGAGGGCGTGAGCGCGGCGGCCGATTGGTACGCCTTCGGAACGATCATCTTCGAGACCCTCACGGGCCGGCTGCCTTTCGAGGGGCCCCGCCACGAGATCATGTACCGCAAGACGCGTGAGCGGCCGCCACGCGTGGCCGAGCTGATGCGGGACGCGCCCGCCGATCTCGCGGCGCTGTGTGACGGGCTGCTCGCGACGGAGCCGGCGGCCCGCCCGGACGCTGCCGCCGTGCTCGCGTGCCTGCCGTCGGGCAGCGGCGCGGCGCCTCGCCCGCGGGGATCGGCGGCGGCGGCCGACGCAGGGCCCGACTTCGGCCGCGCATCGTTCGTGGGACGCGAGGAGGAGCTCGGCGTGCTCGAGGCAGCCCTGCGGGAGGTTCGCGAGGCCGACGGCGCGCGGGCTCTCGTCGTGCGCGGGGAGTCCGGCGTCGGCAAGTCGACGCTCGTGCGCGCCTTCCTCGAAGCGCAGGGCGATGGGGCGCTCGCGCTCGCCGGACGTTGCCATGAGCGCGAGCTCGTGCCGTTCAAGGCCGTCGACGGCCTCGTCGACGCGCTCGCCGGGGTCTTGCGCAAGCGTGACTCGGCCTTCGTCGAGGCGCTCTTGCCGCCGCGCGCGGCCATTCTCCTGCACGCGTTCCCCGTGCTTGGTCGCGTCGACGTGCTCGCGCGCGCCGCGCAGCTCTCCGAGGGCATGGACGCGCGCGAGGTGCGCGCCGCGATGTTCGCCGCCTTCCGGGCGCTCCTGCGGCGCCTCGGCGAGGAGCGCCCCATCGTGGCCGTCATCGATGACCTCCAGTGGGCAGACGCGGACTCACTCGCGCTGCTCACCGAGCTGCTGCGGGGACCCGGGGCGCCGCGCATGCTCCTCGTCGGCACGCTGCGCACGCAAGCTCACGACGTCGAGAGCGAGGCGCGTCTCTTCGGGCCCGAGGCTCCCGAGCGTCACCTGCCCCTGCGCAACCTCGAGGGCGCGGCGGCGCGCGAGCTCGCGCGCGACCTGCTCCGCGCGACCGCGCCCGGGCGCGCCGGATCCTTGGCGGACCTCGTGGCGCGCGAGTCGGCCGGACACCCGCTCTTCCTGCGCGAGCTCGCGCGCACGGTGCACCTGCGCACGAGCGACGAGGCGCCGCTCACGCTCGACGGCGTGCTGCGCGCGCGCCTCGCGACGTTCTCGCCGCTGGCGATTCGGGCGCTGCACGCGCTGGCCATCGCGGGAGCGCCCACTCCCTTGCGCGCGCTCATCGCCGTCGTCGCGGGGGAGGGCGGGGCGGCCGCGTCGGGCGCGGGAGGCGCGGTGCTCGACGAGCTGCGCGCCGCCAAGCTCGTCCACGCGACCTCCGGCAGCGTCGACGATCTCGTCGACATCGCGCACGACCGCGTGCGCCAGGTGGCGCGCGCCTCGATCTCGCCCGAGGAGGCGGCCGAGCTGCACGAGCGTCTCGCGACGACGTTCGAGCTCGGGATCGATCCGTTGCGTGCCGCCGGCCACTGGCGCGAGGCCGGTCATCCGGAGCGAGCCGCGCAGCGCTTCGCCGACGCCGCCGCGCGCGCCGCCGAGGCGCTCGCCTTCGATCGCGCCGTGGCGCTCTACGAGACGGCGCTCGAGCTCGGGACGTGGCCGGCCGAACGCCTGCGCGAGCTCGAGGTGGGTCTCGCGGACGCGCTCGCAAACGCGGGCCGCGGCGCCGCTTCGGCGGGGCACTATCTCGCGGCGGCGCGCGGCGCCGGCCCCGTCAAGGCGCTCGAGCTGCGGCGGCGGGGCACCGAGGAGCTGATTCGCAGCGGCCGTCTCGACGAGGGCCGCGCCGTGGCCGCGGCCGCGCTCGCCGACGCGGGCCTCGGCTTCGCGCGCTCGCCGCTGCGCGCGCTCCTCGGGCAACGCGCGCTCCTGCGCGTCCGCGGTCGCCGCTTCCGGCGCCGCGCCATCGAGGAGATCGCGCCGCGCGAGCTGGCGCGTGTCGACCTGTGCTGGTCGCTCTCGTCAGGCCTCGGCCTCATGGATCCCGTGCAGGGCGCGCACTTTCAGGTGCGGAGCCTCCTGCTCGCGCTGCGCGCGGGCGAGCCGTACCGCGTCGCCCGCGGCGTCGCGGGCGAGGCGGCCTACGCCGCCGCGCAGGGCCAGGCGGCACGCGCGCGCGCCTTGCTCGACGAGGCGAGCCGGATCGTCGCGGATCTCGACAACCCGCACGCCACGGGCATCGTCTCGCTCATGAGCGGCCTCGCCGGCCACCTGCTCGGCCGCTTCGCGCAGGGCATCGAGCACCTCGACGCGGCGTCGCGCCTGTTCCGCGAGCGCTGCGTGGGCACCGTCTGGGAGCTGAACGCCGCGCGGCAGTTCTCACTCGAGTGCCTCTACTACCTCGGCGAGCTGCCGCGCTTTCGCATCTCAGCGGCCGAGGGGTTGCGCGAGGCCAACGATCGCGGCTCGGTGTACGCGACGACGACGCTGCGCACGGGTCTCGCCAACGCCGCGTGGCTGCTCGACGACGAGCCGGCGCGCGCGCGTCACGAGGTCGCGGAGGCGAAGAGCGGCTGGTCGTCGCGCGGCTATCACATCCAGCACTGGTATTCGCTGTTCGCCGAGACGCAGATCGCGCTCTACGAGGGCGACGGCGCGGCGGCGCACGCCCTCGTCGAGGGCGCGTGGCCGCTCCTCCGGCGGTCGCATCTCCTCATGATCGAGCACACGCGCCTCGTCGCCGTTCACCTGCGGGCCCGCGCTGCGCTCGCGGCGGCGGCGCAGGGCGAAGGCGCGCCGGTCACGGCCGCGCGGCTCAAGCTCGCGCGTCGATGCGGCGAGCACCTCGCGCGCTCTCGCGGCGGGTGGAGCCGGGTCTTCGCCGGCCTCGTCGAGGGCGCCGCCGCGAGCCTCGCCCGCGACGACGCGAAGGCGCTGGCCTCCTATCGGCGCGCCGCGGCAGCCGCGCGCCAGGAGGGTTTGTCCCTTTTCGGTGCGGCCGCAGAGCTGGCGGCCGCCGAGCTCTCCGCGGACGCCGCTGCCGCCGCGGAAGCTCTGCGCTGGATGAGCGAGCGCGGCGCGAAGAATCCGCGCGCGTTGACGCGCATGTTGGCGGCGGGCGCGCGCGCCGCCGGTTGAGCTCAGGTGGTCTTCGGCACCTTCTTGCAGGAGCTTTCTATCCCGCGGCCGACCTCCTCGACGAGGCCTCGCAACCAATGGTGCGCCTCCGACGCGTCGGTGCGTCCGTGCCACATCATCTGGACGGTGGCGCCGGGCACGTCGAGCGGCATCTTGAGGAGTTGCAGTGGCAGCCTCGTCACCAATGCGCGCGCGACGATCTCACTGAGCGCGGCGACGTAGTCCGTCGCCGCGACGATGGGCGGGACCAGGAGAAAATGCGACACGCGGAGCGCGACGTTGCGCGTGAGCCCGCGCTCCGCGAGGACGTCGTCGACGACGCCGCGGGCGTTCGGCTCCTGGGAGACGAGCACGTGCGCGAGCTTCGTGTACGTCGCGAGCGTGATCTTGCCACGCACGACGGGATGCCCTTTTCGCGCGACGAAGATGAAGCGGTCCTGGAAGAGGGGCGCGGCGTGGTGACCGGGCGGCAGCCCGCGGTTGAAGCCGAGCACGAGGTCCGCGTCGCCGCGCGCGAGGTCGGGCGGCACGACGTGCTCCTGCCAGGCCCGGACCTGCAGGCGCACGCGCGGCGCCTCGCGCTGGAGGCGCGCCAGCAGTCCGGGCAGCATCGCGAAGGCCACGAAGTCGTTCGTCACGATCGTGAAGTCGCGCTCGGCGGTCGCGGGATCGAAGCTCGCTGACGGCTCGAGCCCCTGCTCGAGGGCCAGCAGCGCCGCGCGCAGCGGACCGGCGAGGGCGAGGGCGCGCTCGGTGGGCGCCATGCCGCCGCTCTTGCGCACGAAGAGGGGATCGTGCAGCAGCTCGCGGAGCTGGGCAAGCGCGTTGCTGACGGCGGGTTGCGAGAGCCCGAGCCGAGTGCCCGCGCGGCTGACGCTGCGCTCGGTGAGGAGCGCGTCGAGCACGGGCAGGAGGTTCAAGTTCAAACCCGCTATATTCATGGAACGAATATAGCGCATATGAAGCATCCATTTGTCAAATAGATGCGGCGTGCCCAAAGTGGTAAGTGAAAGGACATTCCAATATGAACACCACCACCGAAACCGTCTCCGCCGCTCTCCCTGGGTCTTTCGTGGCCGCCCCCGCCGTCACGACGTGGGACGTCGACACGTCGCACGCGAACGCCGGCTTCAAGGTTCGCCACCTCATGGTCTCGCACGTGCGCGGGCACCTCGGCCCCGTCACGGGGACCCTGGTCATCGACGAGCAGGATCTCACGCGCTCGAAGGTCGACGTGACCATCGACGCCCGCGCCATCGACTCGCGCGACGCCAAGCGGGACGAGCACCTCCGCAGCGCGGACTTCCTCGACGTCGCCAATCATCCGAGCGTCACCTTCCGCTCGACGCGCGTCGAGGCTCCATCCGGTCCGAGGGGTGATTTGCGCGTCACGGGCGACCTCACGATTCGGGGCGTCTCGCGCCCAGTGACGCTCGAGGTCGAGGCCTTGCCGCCGGCGATCAAGGATCCGTGGGGCAACTCGCGCCGCGGCGTCACCGCCCGCGCGCGCATCGATCGCAAGGATTGGGGCCTGCGCTGGAACCTCGCAGTCGAGGCCGGCGGCGTCGTCGTCGGCGACGAGGTCGCCATCGAGATCGAGGCCGAGCTCGTCGCGCGCAAGGCCTGAGGCGCGCGCGTCGTTGCCTCTCTATTTGCCCTATTTGGCGAGCCAGTCGGCGAGCACGGAGTACCACGTCGCGCCCGCCGGCATGTTGCTCGCGTCGAGGAACTGCGAGGCGTCCGGCCACACGGCCACCCGCGTGAAGCCGAAGCGTGAGACCGCCGAGAGCGCGTCGGCGGCGAACGGGTTCGTGCCGGGCGAGATGACGCCGATGCTCGCGACGTCACGGGGCAGGTTGCACATGATCCCGAGCTGCGTGAGGAAGCTCCCGTCGCAGCTCTGCTGCTTCGGATTGCTGGCCGGGCAGGTGCCCGCCTGGTTGCCGAGAGAGCCGGAGTAGTCCTCGATGATGGCGAGATCGACACTGCGGCCCATCTGGGCGAGATCGACGAGCCCGTCGGAGCCCGCGCCCGTACACTGCCGCACGTACCAGCCGCCGAGGTCGAGGGAGACGGTCATGCCCTTGGCGTTGAGCGCGCCGCGAAACGCGGCGAGAAACGAAATGAGCTTGGCGCCATAAGCGGCGTAGCCGATGTTGCCCACCTCCCAGTCGAGGTTGTAGCCGTCGTGACCTTTCGCGACGGCCTCCCCGACCATCGCGTCGATGAAGGCTTGGCGCGCGCCCGCCGGAGCGTCATCGAGCACGTTCTGGATGCCCTGGTCAGTTCCGAAATTTCCCGCGCCGCCGTACATCAGCGGCACGCTCTTGAGCCCGGCGGCGTGGATCTTCTCCGTGACCTGCTTCGAGGTGAGGCCATCGAAGTTGTCGTTGGCGTTGACGAGCTTGGCGACCCCCGACTGGTACGCGTAGTTGATCTGGTAAAGGGCGGGGCTGACGTCCGTGAAGCTCTTGGCGTGCGCGGCGACGGCGGCCAGCGTGGTCGCGTAGCTCTGCCAAACCCAGACGAGGACTTGCTTGCCGGGCGCCGAGCCCGAGCCGACGTCGGCGCCGCCATCGGTCGAGGCCGGTTTGGCGTCGGCCCCGGCGTCGGTGGCGTGCCCGCCGTCTCCGCTCGAGGCATCGGCGCCGGCCGCGCCGGTGGCGGAGGTGCCGCCCGAGCCGGCGCCGGCCGCGGCATCGAAAGTCACGCCGCCTGCTCCGGTGCTGCCCGCGCTCGCGCCCGTGCCCGCGGCACCAGTCGCGCCGGCCCCACCGGCCCCACCGGTCGCCGTCGATTCTCCGCCCCCGCCGCGCGTTCCCGCGAGACCGCTACCCGCTGCCGGCCCGCCGCGCGGGCTCGAGCAGGCGGCCCCGGCGAGGGCCAGCGCGCCGAGGAGAACGGTCCAAGTCGAGGGAGCACGCACCAAAGATCTAGTTGCTTACCGCGGTCGCAGTCGATCAGCAAGGCCGCCGAAAGCTGCCCGTGGCGTGATCGATTTCGCCCGCTCGAGGCAACTACATCAGGACCGAGGAGGTCGCTCTTGCCAGACCGCGTCGTCGAATCGACCGTCCCATGGTCCCGTGTGATCGTGCTCTTGTGCGCGCTGGGCGGGGCTGCCTGCACCGCGGGAGGCCAACCGCGCGGGACCGGTCCCCTCGGTGGCAGCGCGGGCGCCGGCAGCGGCGGTGGCGTGTCGGGCGCGGGCAACATGGGCCCGTCTTCTGCCGGCGCGGGCGGTGTCGCGACCACGGGCGCCGCCGGTTCGAGCGAGCTGGATGGCGCGGCGAACGGTGGCGCGGGGGGCATGGACGCGGGCGGTTCGCCCGACGGCTCGGCCGGCGCGCGGGGCGCCGCCGGCGCGACCGTCGACGGCTCCGCACCGGGCGGCATGCATGTCGTCGGGTACCTGCCCAACTACAACGGCAGCTACGCGACCTGGGCCAAGAAGCTGAGCTTCTCGAAGATGACTCACCTCTGCCTCGCCTTTGCGCTCGCGAACACGTCGAACCAGTGGAACATGGGGGCCTCGGACGCCGACGTCAAAGCGATCGTCGACGCGGCGCACGCCGCTGGGGTCAAGGTCCTCGCATCGCTCGGCGGCGGCGGCGGCGATCAGACGGTCCTCAAACAGTACAACAACGCGAGCAGCGTGGGGCCGCTCGTCGACAACCTCGACACGTTCCTCACGGCGCACAACCTCGACGGCGCCGACATCGACATCGAGAGCCCGGGGAACCTGGGCCCGACCTTTTCGACGTTCGTCGACAAGGTCGTCGCGAAGCTGCACCCCGAGGGCAAGCTCGTCACGGCGGCCGTCGCGCAGTACCTCCAGGACAGCATGTCGGACGCGACGTTGCACGCGTTCGACTTCATCAACGTCATGATCTACTCGAGCCTCAGCCAGACCATGAAGGATGCGACCTACTACGTGAACACGAAGAAGGTGCCCAAGGAGATCGTCGTGCTGGGCGCCGGGTTCTTCGGCGACGGCGGCAACAACGAGTACGCCTACGCCGACATCCTGAAGGCCGACTCCATGGCCTGGAACAAGGACACGGCGACCGTCGGCGGGACGACCGTGCACTACGAGGGCATGGCGACGATGAAGCAGATCGCCGATTATTCGAAGGGCTTCGGCGGCATCATGATCTGGGAGCTGACCGAAGACACCTTCGACGACCACTCGCTGCTCAAGGTCATCCAGGGCGAGATGTGACCGGGCGCGCGCCCGGCTGCCGCCGCGGCGATTCGTAGAGCGAGGTCTACGTTTCGCATCCCGCTCGGAGGCGCGTAGGTCGGATGGGGTCCGTCATTCGCACGGCGAAGGCCGAGCCCGAGATCAAGCTCGTGCCGGGAGCGGCGGGCGGCGCGAACGAGACCACGGCGTCAACGACGAAGGACAAGGAGAGCCGGACGCTCACGCAGTGAAAGTCGGGCGCAACGTCAACCCGGCCGGCGTGGCATGCCCGCGCCGGCCGCGGTCTGTTCGACGACGACGCTCGGAAGCTGACGGCTCGGCGCGCCGCGCATCACGCCCGCCTGCGCGGGCGGAAGACGAGGGCGCCGAAGATGAGACCAACGCCGAGAGCGAAGCCGAGACCCATGCCGAGAAGGGCGCGCCCCGACGCGCCGCCGGGAGGAGCGGAACCCGAGACCGAGCATCCGCTGGAGCCTCCGCTGGTCTTGGGCGCCGTGCCCGCGGCGCCGGCCGCGCTCGCGCCCGTGCCCGCGGCGCCGGCCGCGTTCGCGCCCGAGCCCGCGGGGCCACTGGCCGTCGAACCGCCCGCGGTCCCACCGGCGCCCGTGGGCGAGCCGCCGGTCCCGCCGGTCGCCGCGGCGTCTCCGACCCCGCCGCCACCGCCAGCTCCTCCCGCGCCCCCGCCGCCGCCGCGCCCGTCGTCCGAGCCACCGTCGCTGGCGCCGCCCGCGCCGCCGTCGGTCCCGCCTCCATCAGCGCCGATCGCCACCGCGCTTGTCGCGATTCCCGTCGCGCCCCAGAAGACGACGTGGGCTTGGTTCGTCTTCGCGACGTCGATGCTCGTCAGCGTGGCGGTCGCCGTCGGATTGAGCTCGATGCCGGTGATCGTGTGGCTCGTCGTGTCCGTCTCCATATCGGTCGTCGTCCACTTCCGCATGCGGGAGATCAGGTTGAAGAAGACCGGATCGTTGGCGCTGGCGCCGCCGATGCCGTAGTCCGGCAGCGTGAGCTTGGTGACCATGGGCGTCCCGCCGGCGTAGTTCAAAGTGATCGTGAGCGCCGCCGCACCCTCCGAGCACGTGATGAAGAGGAACATCTTCGAATAGGTCGCCGCGGGAATCGCGACCTGGAAGCTTTGAGCCCCCTTGGCCTGATAGACCTGATGGGTCTGCGGGCTCGCGATCGGGTCGGTGTTCGAGAAATGGAGGACGACCGCCGGATGCCGCGCGTCGGCCGCGAACATCCCGTCGTTTGGCAATGCGACGCCGACCTGGCCGTTCGTCGTCTTGCCCTGCGTCGCGAGGATGGCTTCGACGGCGTTGGTCACGAAGCCGTCGCCGCCGCCGTTCCCGTCCACGCCCTGTCCCGGCGTCCAGGGCGTCACGGTCCCACCCGCCACCGTCGACACGCTTCGCCCGTCGATGAGCGAGCCCACGGGGATCTGGACGACGGTCTCGGCCACCGCCGCCGCGCGTGCCATCGAGACGAGCAGGGCGGCCGCGAGACAAGGACCGATGAGGGTGCGCGGGGCAATAGTCATCAAGCATCCAATCTGCGAGACGATCGGCCGCTTCGACGGTCCCAGAGGACCACGGCGGCCGATCGCTCACGCTGGATTGGATACTCTCAGCGTCTTCGGCGGGGCGTCAACTCGCCCCGCGCCGTCACGGCAGATCGAGATGGCCGAGCAGGCCGTGGCTTTCGTCGTGCGGGCCGGCCGTGAAGAAGAGCCGGTTGTGCGCCGCGCCAGCCGTGTCGTTTCCGAAGACGAGCGCCCACAGACCTTCGATGGCGAGCGGCGCCCCGGTGGTGGTCAGCGCCGCGCCCAGGAAAACCCCCGTCGAGGCGTTGTACGCGCCGATGTGTCCGTCGCCGAAGTTCCCCACGAGCAGCGCGCCCGAGAAGGCGCCGAAGTCAGCCGGCGCCAAAGCCACCGCCCAGGGCGAATTGAGCGCGCCCTGCGAGATCACGCGCTTCGTGAGGTGCCCGTCGAAGTCGAAGGCATCGACGTAGCCGTTCCCCGCGCCCGCCATGTCGTCCATCTTCATGTCGTCCTGCTTCGCGTAGGTCACGTAGATCGTCGACCCGATGGCCTGGATCCCGAAGGGCGCGAAGCCCGCCGGGAGGGTCGCGTCGGTGAATCCGCCCGCGGCCGTAATCTTCGCGTAGCTCTGGTCGAAGACGTCCACCTTGCCGTTGTGGAAGTCGGTCGCGTAGATCCGCGACACCGCGTTCTGCGTCATGAGCGCGAGACCTTTGTAGACGGAGCTCGCCGACGTGTTGTCGACGCGCAGGAGCGCCGCCGTACCCGATTGCCATCCCGAGACGGTGCCGTCCTCGGTCGAGAAAACGAAGTGATCGCCTTGAAAGCCCGTCGTCGCGTTGAAGACGAGGCCCGTCGGAGCCGAAGGTGCCGTTCCCCCGTCGCCGACCGGCACGGTGACGACCAGAGACATGACCTGCCCCGCTGCGTTGTAGACAGTGGACAATCCGGTGTGATTGTCCGCCACCCAGATGGGTCCGGTTGGATTGATCGCGAGCCCCCATGGATTGACGAGGTTCGGGTCCACGCTCGGCGTGGTCACCCCCGCCTCTCCGCCGTCTACGCCACCGTCTGCATCGCCGGCTCCGGCATCCGAGGGTGCCACCTCGAGCCCGCCGTCTCCTCCGATCTGATCGGTCACGATGATCGTCATCGAGAGCTTTTGCGGCGTGCTCCCCGGGGCCACGTCGAGGCCGCCATCGGGAGCGTCGCCGGACACCACGTCGTTCGACGCCGTCGTGTCACCGGCGGCCGTGTCGCCCGGGGCCATGTCGGTCGGCGTGTCGGTTGCCGCCATGTCCTGAGCGCCGTCTTTTCCAGCGTCCGCAGGTTTGTTGTTGCTGCTGCTGCAGCCGCCGATGATCACGCTCGCAAATAGACACGCAAGCCAACGCATTCGCATGAAGTCTCCTTCTGAAGGGGCTATGCCCCGGGCTGGTATTCGCCTGTATGCCGAGCAAAGCTAGGTCGTCGATCTCGACGCGCAACCGCCAAAGATCGTTCCCGTTCGGCTGCGCGAACGAACCCCGGTCGGCGCGAGCACGCGAGCCCGCTCAGTGCGAGCAATCAAAGAGCGGGATCGGGGCGCCGTTGAGCGCGATCTGGACGCTCTGGAGGCTGGAGATTGCAGGGCTCATGTCCGCATGGACGACGAGGACGACGTTGACCTCGCCCGGCAGGATGTAGCTCTTGAAGTCCCAGGTCGAGGTTCCATTGCCCGCGCAAGCGCCGACGGCGGGATCCGACGGACCGGCGTCCGTCGGGCTCACTCCGTCGGGGTGTTTCGAGTTGTAAAGGACGATGTGGAGGCTGTCGTCCACGCCTGCCGCCGTGACTTGAAAGCTGTCGACGGCGACGGTCGAGGGGATGAAGACGAGCGTGCGGAAATAACGAAACTGAGCCTTCCTGTAACCCGACTCCAACATCGACGACAGCATGCTGAAGCCGATGGACTCGCCGTCCGGCGCGGCGACCCAATGGTTGTCGTCGGGTTTGGGCTGCACTGCGCCATCATAGAGAAAGGCCGCGCACGGATACCCAGACACGGGCAAGTCCACGTAGGGCCCGCCCGGATTGTATTGCCACCCGCCACGGACCGACGCCGTGAGGTTCAACGGGATGGTCGCGTAGTTCCCACTACACAACGCACAACGTTCAGGCTCGGCGTTGCAATCGATCACAGGGCTCGTCGGAGGAGGAGCATCGGGCGATTCACCAGCGGCGCCGCCATCTCGCGCCGCGCCGGCGTTTCCCCCTGTGTCCAACGTGCCGCCGGCGCCGGCTCCGGCGCCACCACCTCCAGCGGTGCCGGCGACCGAGCCGCCGCCAACGCCGGCAGCGCCGGCTGGCTTCTTGGCGGGCACACGCACGCACCCCTGCAACAAGGCCGCTTGGGTCGGCGCGAGGCAGAGCGACGCGAGGAAGACGAGCGCTCCGACATGCCTCGAAGACCGGGCCGTCCTCAGATGATGGAACAAGAATGAAGTGTTGAAGCGTTCGGTCGGGAACGCAATTGCTAAATCGTTGCCGAGCTCGCCATCGCGATTTCCCGAGGCCGCACGGCGCACGCCTTCCGGACGGCGGTGACCGGGCACACACAAAAAAGCGGGGCGTCCCGAAGGACGCCCCGCTTGGGACACAGGCTGTCGTGCTAGCGGACTAGTTGCATGAGCTCACGAGAGTCCACGCGCTCGTCCACGCGGACCCCGTCCCGGGCGCGTAGGCGCTGGCGACACCGCACCACCCCGAGTTGGGGTAAGGCTGGCATTGATACAGGTTGCCGCCGTTCTGTGCGCGCGCGCCACCCGCATAGGTCGTTCCCAGGCTGTACGCGGGGACGCCGGAACAGGCCCCGGTGGGCGGCGGCGGCGGCGGAGACGTGGTGCCATCCGAGGCGTTCCCCGCCGCCAGGGCCGCAACCTGCGTCGCGTTCAGGGCGACGTTGTAGATGCGGATGTCGTCGAGGCCGCCGTTGAAGGACCCGCCACTGTTGTAAGAGCCGAGCTGCGCCCTCGTGACAGCGTGGACGTTCGGAGCGGCCGTGCTGGTGCTGACGACGGCGCCATCGATGTAGAGCTTGTGCGTCGTTCCGTCGTAGGTGTAGGCGACGTGGTGCCAGACACCGAGCGAAGGCGTCGTCGACGTCGAGACCAGCGGGCGCGGGCCCCAGGCCCAGGCCTGAAACTGGCCGGCGTTCATGCCGAACGAGACGCCGCTCGACGAACCCGCGTCCCACATGGAGACGATGTATTGCTGGCCGGTGCTCGGATTC
>DASXOE010000084.1:0-70838 GCA_036494575.1 Polyangia bacterium
GGGACCGAAGACCGCGAAGCGCACGTCGGCGCCGAGGCCGCGCGCGCGCGCCGCCGCCTCGACCTCGGCGCGCGTGTGCGTCGACGCGGCGAGCGCGAGGCCGGGCGCGACGCGCGCGACGTCGAGGGGCGTGAGCGACCGGCCGGCGAGGTGGACGCCGTCCGCGCCCACGGCCAGGGCGATGTCGACGCGATCGTTGACGAAGAGGGCGGCGCCCGCGGCGCGCGTGACCTCGCGCAGCGCCGTGGCGAGCTCGAAGAGCGCGCGCCCTGGGAGATCCTTCTCGCGCAGCTGCACGGCCACCGCGCCGCGGGCCTCGAGAGGCACGCCCGCGAGCGCCGCCCGCACGACGTCGGGCAGCGGACGCCCCGCCGTCGCGTGGCGGTCCGTGACGAGATAGAGCCGGGGGACGGCGCCGGGCACAGACGGCGCTCTATTCGATGAGGCCGTCGAGGGGTGACGAGGCGGACGCGTAGAGCTTGCGCGGGATGCGGCCGGCGCGGAACGCCTTGCGGCCCGCGACGACGGCGTCGCGCATGGCCTCGGCCATCATGAGCGGATCGCGCGCGCCCGCGATGGCGGTGTTCATGAGCACGCCGTCGCAGCCGAGCTCGAGGGCGACCGCGGCGTCGCTGGCCGTCCCCACGCCGGCGTCGACGATGACGGGCACCTTGGCCGACTCGAGCAACTCCAGGATGATGCGGAGGTTGTAGGGATTGCGGATGCCGAGGCCCGAGCCGATGGGGGCCGCGAGCGGCATGACGGCCGCGCAGCCCACGTCGGCGAGCTTCTTGGCGAGCACCGGGTCGTCCATGCAGTAAGGGAGGACGGTGAAGCCATCCTTGACGAGGACGCGCGCGGCCTCGAGGGTCGCGGCGCCGTCCGGGAAGAGCGTGCGCGCGTCGCCGATGACCTCGAGCTTGACCATGTCGGCCATGCCGAGCTCGCGCGCGAGGCGGCAGGTGCGAATGGCCTCGTCGGCCGTGTAGCAGCCCGCCGTGTTGGGCAGCAGCGTGTGGCGCTTGCGGTCGATCGTGTCGAGGACGTTGGCTTTGCCCGGCGTCATGTCGACGCGCCGGAGCGCGACCGTGACGATCTCGGCGCCCGAGCGCAAGATGGCCTCGCGGCCCTGGTCGATCGATGCGTACTTGCCGGTTCCGACGAGGAGCCGCGACCTGAAGGTCCGCCCGGCTATGACGAGGGGATCGTCGGCGTCGGCCGCGCCGCCCCCCACAAAGGCCACGATCTCCACGTGGTCCCCCTCGACGAGCTGCGCCTCGGTCCAGGTGCGGCGCGGAACGACGTCCTGATTGCGCTCGACGGCGACGCGCGCGGCGTCCATTCCGAGGGCGGCGACGAGGGCGGCGACGGTCGTGCCAGACGGCGTCGTTCGCGGCTCGCCGTTGACGGTGATGCGAAGGTCGTTCATGAGTGGTACGAAGCATACCCGATGAGGTGTCCGTTCTGCTCAGCGGTCGAGGACAAGGTCGTGGACACCCGTCCGTCCGACAACGACCAGGTCATTCGCCGGCGCCGCGAGTGCGTCGGCTGCGGGCGGCGCTTCACGACCTACGAGCGCGTCGACGAGATCCTGCCCATGGTCATCAAGAAGGACGGGCGGCGCGAGCCGTTCGACCGCGCCAAGATCCTGAGCGGCCTCAAGAAGGCGTGCTCGAAGCGGCCCGTGCCCGTCGAGGTGCTCGAGAAGGCCGTCGACCGCATCGAGCGAGAGCTCGAGGAGGCGGGCGAGAAGGAGATCCCGTCGACGCGCATCGGCGACGCCGGCATGGCGGCGCTGCGCGACATCGACGACGTCGCCTACGTGCGCTTCGCGTCGGTGTATCGATCGTTTCGCGACGTCAACGAGCTCATGGCGGAGCTCAAGAGCCTGGTCGAGGCGCGGGGGCGAAGGTGAGCGCTGCGCGCGGGCGCGCGGGGGCCTTCTCGGCCGCCGACGAGCGGTTCATGCGGCGCGCGCTCGTCCTCGCCGCGCGCGGGCGGGGCACGACGCGGCCGAACCCGGTCGTGGGCGCCGTCGTCGCGCGTGGCGGGCGCGTGCTCGCCGAGGGCTTCCACAGCCGCGCCGGGCTGCCGCACGCGGAGGTGAACGCGCTCGCGCGCCTGCCGCGCGGCGGTGCGCGCGGCGCGACCCTCTACGTCAACCTCGAGCCGTGCTGCCACACGGGCCGCACCGGTCCCTGCACCGACGCGATCCTCGCGGCGGGCCTCGCGCGCGTCGTCGTCGGTTGTCTCGATCCGAACCCGCTCGTCGACGGGCGCGGCGTCGCGCGCCTGCGGCGCGCCGGCGTGCGCGTCGACGTGGGATGCCTCGAGGCCGAGAGCCGCGCCGCCAACCGGGCGTTCTCGATCTGGGCCCACGCGCGCCGGCCCCTCGTGACGCTCAAGGCGGCCGCGTCGCTCGACGGCTTCATCGCCGACGGCCGGCCGCGCGCGCGCCGCGCGCCCGCCTGGCTCACGGGCCCGCGCGCGCGCCGCGCGGCCCACGAGCTGCGCGCCGCGCACGACGCCGTGCTCGTGGGCTCGGGCACGGTGCTCGCCGACGATCCGCGCCTCACGGTCCGCCTGCCGGGAGCGGCGCGGGCGCGGGCGACCCCCGTGCGCGTCGTGCTCGACGGCCGGCTGCGCACGCCGCCCGACGCGCGGCTGCTCGGCGGCGGCCCGCCCACGATCGTCTTTACGAGGCGCGGCGCCTCGCGCGCGCGCGCGCGCGCGCTGCGCGCCGCCGGCGCCGAGGTGGTCGAGCTGTCGCCATCGCGCGGGCGCGTGCCGCTCGCCGCCGCGCTGCGCGCGCTGGCGGCGCGCGACATCCAGTCCGTGCTCGTCGAGGGCGGCGCGGCTGTGCACGGCGCGTTCATCTCGGCAGGCCTCGTCGACGCCCTGGCGCTCTTCGTCGCGCCGCGTCTGCTGGGCGGCGGTGTGCCGATCGCCGCGGGGACGGGGCGCGCCCTCGGCGCCGCCCTGGACCTCGCCGACGTCGAATTCCGCCGTTTGGGCCCGGACCTGCTCGTCACGGCGCGGGCGGGCTCGGAGGGCTGGTGATATAATCGCCGGCGTTCGTCGGGCAAAATCACGTGCCCGCGAGCTTTTTCCATGTTCACGGGGATTGTCGAAGCGACCGGGACCGTCGCCGCGCTCGAGAGGCGCGAGGGCGGGGTGCGCCTCACCGTTGCGACCGATCTCGACGTCGGGGCCCTGCCCCTCGGCGCCAGCATCGCCGTCGACGGCGTTTGTCTCACCGTCGTCGAGCGGGCCGCGGGGCGCTTCGCGGCCGACCTCGGGCCCGAGACGCTCGCGCGCACGACGCTCGGCGCGCTCCGGCCCGGCGAGCGCGTTCACCTCGAGCGGCCGCTGCGCCTCGGGGACGCGCTCGGGGGCCACCTCGTCTCGGGCCACGTCGACGGCGTCGGCACGGTCGTGGGCCGCCGCCAGGCAGGGACCTCGCTCGAGCTCGAGATCGCGGCTCCTGCGACCGTGGTCGCGACGCTCGTCCCGAAGGGCTCGATCACCGTCGGCGGCGCGAGCCTCACGATCAACGGCGTCACGGACGAGCGGTTCTCCGTGACGCTGATACCGCACACTCTCGCCGTGACGGCCCTGGGCGCGTTGGCGATCGGCGCCGCCGTCAACCTCGAGGGCGATCTCATCGCCAAGCACGTCGACCGGCTCGTCACGGCGCGCCTCGAGCGCGACGCGGAGGCATCCGCGCGGGACGCGGCCGGGCGGGACGCGGCCGAAAGGAAGCGCGCGAATGTCCGCTGACGCCAAGGGTCCCGTCTCTCCCGAGCGCATGGACGCCGTCCGGCGCGCCATCGACGACGTTCGCGCGGGGCGCATGGTGATCCTCGTCGACGACGAGGATCGCGAGAACGAGGGCGACCTCGTGCTGGCCGCCGACCTCGCGACGCCCGAGGCCATCAACTTCATGGCGCGCCACGGCCGCGGCCTCATCTGTCTGTCGCTCACCGAGGAGCGCGTCGCGACCCTCGCCCTCCCCATGATGTCGGCGGACAACCGCTCTCCGCGCCAGACGAACTTCACTGTGAGCATCGACGCGCGCCGCGGGACGACGACGGGCATCTCGGCGCGCGAGCGGGCCGAGACGATTCGCGTCGCCGTCGCCCGCGACACCGTCCCCGACGACCTCGTGACACCCGGGCACATCTTCCCGCTGCGCGCGCGGCGCGGTGGCGTGCTCGTCCGCTCGGGACACACCGAGGGCTCCGTCGATCTGGCGCGCCTCGCGGGGCGAGAGCCCGCGGCCGTCATCTGCGAGATCATGCGCGAGGACGGCGAGATGGCGCGCATGCCGGACCTCGCGGCCTTCGCGGCCGAGCACGGCCTCGCCGTCGTCAAGATCGCCGATCTCATCGAGTACCGCCTCTCGCGCGAGATGCTCGTGCGTCGCGCCGCCGAGTCGGTCGTGCGCCCGCGCGCGAGCGGCGTGCGCGCCGAGTTCCGCGCCTACGTGTACACGACCGACGTCGAGGACACCGAGTACCTCGCGCTCGTGCTGGGCGACATCCACCCGGACGAGCCGGTGCTCGTGCGCGTTCAGACTGCGAGCGTGCTGCGCGACGTCTTCGCGGCCGCGACGGCCGACGACGCCCAGGCGCCCGGCGTGCCGCTGCGCCTCATCGAAGAGGCGGGCAAGGGCGTCATGCTCTACGTCTTCCCGCGCGGGCGCGCCAGCGTCCTCACCGAGTTCCAGGGGCTGCAAGGCGACGCGGGCGAGGCGGCCGGCACCGCGCCGGCGGGCACGGGCGAGTCACGGCTGCGCGACTTCGGCCTCGGGGCGCAGGTGCTCGCGCACCTCGGCGTCCAACGCATCCGCCTGCTCACGAACCACCCGCGCCGCATCGTGGGCGTCGCCGGCTACGGGCTCGAGATCGTCGAGTGCCTCCCTATCGGCGCCCCGGCGAAAGTGGTAAGGCTGCGCGAGCGAGAAGGTTGAGCCGAGATGAGAGCGAAGGCATGAGCGACGGCATCGACAGCGACACGAAAGCGGGCGCCGGCGCCTGGGCGGCCCTCGAGATCCACGAGGGCGGCCTGTCGGCGGCGGGCCGGGGGTTCGCCATCGTGGCCTCGCGCTTCAACGACTTCATCGTCGACAAGCTCGTCGACGGGGCGCGCGACGCCCTGCGCCGCACGGGCGCCGATGCGGCGCGCGTCGAGCTGTTCCGGTGCCCCGGCGCCATGGAGCTGCCGGGCCTGGCCCGCCGCGCGCTCGCCACGGGCCGCTTCGAGGGGCTCATCGTCCTCGGGGCCGTCATCCGCGGCGCGACGCCGCACTTCGATCTCGTCGTGGGCGAGGCGACGCGCGGCATCGGCGCGCTCGCGGCCGAGACGGGGTGCGCCGTCGGCTACGGCGTGCTCGCCTGCGACACGATCGAGCAGGCCATCGAGCGCGCCGGCACGAAGGCCGGCAACCGCGGCTTCGACGCCGCCATGGTGGCCATCGAGATGGCTGATCTCTACGCGCGCCTCGACGCCGAGCAGGGCGACGCGGGCGGCGCCAAGGCGAGCCTCCGGCAAGACCTGCCGCGCCGCTCGAAATAAGGCCATGATCGGCCCGCGGCGCAGAGCGCGTGAGATCGCGCTCCAGGTCCTCCACGTCATGGACGTCAGCCCCGAGCTCGGGGCCGACGCGGCGATGTCGCGCACGTTCGAGCACCTCATGACGGAGCGGGGCCTCGTCGAGGAGGACGACGCCTTCGAGAGCGGAGACGCCGTGGCCGCGCGGCCGGACCGGACGCTCGTCGAGGAGCTCGTGCGCGGCGTGGGCGCGCGGCAGGCCGAGCTCGATGAGATCCTCGCGAAGCTGTCGCGCAACTGGCGCATCGAGCGCATGGCCGTCGTCGATCGCAACATCATCCGGCTCGCCCTCTGGGAGCTCCTGCACGCGCCCGCCGTGCCCGTCAACGTCGTCATCAACGAGGCCATCGAGCTCGCGAAGCGCTTCGGCTCGACCGAGGGCGCGGCCTTCGTCAACGGGCTGCTCGACCGCGCCGTCACCGAGCTCGAGATACGGCGGTGATGTTTGCCCGTTTCGCTCCTGCCCATTGACCTGCAGCGCTGGGACCAGGCCCCTCCGGGTGACGCGCTCTGCGTGCCCGTGTGGACGGACGTGCGCCCGCTGCGCGGCGCCGCGGGGCTGCTCGACTGGCGCATGTGCGGACGACTGTCGGGCATGCTGGCCTCCGGCAAGGTGACGGCGGCCGAGGGCGAGCAGACGCTCTTCCCGAGCGCGCACCGCCTGCCTTGGCGGCTCGTGCTGGCGCTGGGCGCCGGGCCGCGGCGCGACTTCTCCGAGCGCCGCTTCCAGGCGTCCGTGCGCCGCGCCTTCGACGCCGCGCGCGGGCTCGGGGCGCGCCGCATGGCGTTCGCGCTGCCGGGGCGCGATGGCGAGCGTGCCGTCACAGGCGCCGCTGCCGCGCTGACCTCGCGTCGCGCGCTCGACCTCCTGTTGCAGGAGCTCGACGCCACGCCGAGCGTCGTCGACGAGCTGGCCGTGATCGCGCCGGCGGCCGTCCAAAAGGAGCTCGGCGAGGTGCTGCGCCTGCGCACGGTGCGGGCCGTCGCCCCGGTTCCGCGACCCGCGCCGCGCGCGCCGCTCGGCCGCGCGCCGCGGCCGAAACCCTGAAGATCGGGGAAGAGTCGCGCGAAGAGTCGCGCGAAGACTCGGACGAAGCGTCGGACGAAGCGTCGGACGAAAAGTTGCACCTCGCGCGCCGCGGCCCGAACATGGCGGCGTGGGGGTCCGTCTCGACGAGGAGATTCAGCAGTTCCTCGACCACCTCCGGGTCGAGCGCGAGCTGACGCCCGCGACGCTGGAGGCCTACGGGCGCGATCTGACGCTCTTCGCGCGCTTCGCCGCCGACCGCAAGGTGAAGGGCGGCGCCGAGGTGCGCTCGATCGACGTGCTCGACTACCTGGCCTTCCTGACCGACCGCAAGCTCGCGCCGCGCTCGCAGGCGCGCCGCCTCATCGCGCTCCGGCAGCTCTTCAAGTTTCTCAAGGCCGAGCGTCAC
This sequence comes from Polyangia bacterium, assembly GCA_036494575.1. Classification (GTDB taxonomy): domain Bacteria; phylum Myxococcota_A; class Polyangia; order Fen-1088; family Fen-1088; genus DASZFV01. The sequence continues at coordinate 7,050 of DASXOE010000084.1, forward strand.
TGTCCGAACGACCCGACCGAGGACGTCGACCTGCCGCGCTACGGGCGCAAGCTGCCCGAGTTCCTCACCGTCGAGGAGGTCGACCGCCTGCTCGCGGCGCCCGACCGCGCGACGCCGCGGGGCGCGCGCGACGCCGCCATGCTCGAGACGCTCTATGCGACGGGGCTGCGCGTCTCGGAGCTCGTCAAGCTCCGCCTGCGCGACGTGAACTTCGACGCCGGCTACCTCATGGCCTTCGGCAAGGGACGCAAGGAGCGCCTCGTGCCCGTCGGCGAGTCGGCGCTCGGCTCGCTGCGCTCGTACGTCGAGGGCTCGCGCCACGTCTTCTCGGGAGGACGCGCCGAGGACGCGCTCTTCCTCACGCACCACGGCGGCTCGATGACGCGCCAGGGGTTCTGGAAGCTGCTCGGGCGGTACGCCATCGTCGCGGCCATCCGCAAGCGCATCTCGCCGCACAAGCTGCGGCACTCGTTCGCGACCCACCTCGTCGAGCGCGGCGCCGATCTGCGCGCCGTGCAGGCCATGCTGGGCCACGCCGACATCGGCACGACCGAGATCTACACGCACCTGTCGCGCGGCCACCTGCGCGCGCTCTACGACCGGTTCTTCCCCCGAGCGTGATGCTAGGGTAGCGCCACCATGGACATATCGGCCGATCAAGTCCGCGTCGCGCTCCTGTCGCTGGTCGCGTTCGTCGTCTCGGTCTCGGTGCACGAGTTCGGGCACGCCTTCATGGCCGATCGTCTGGGCGACCGCCTGCCGCGCACGCAGGGGCGCCTCACGCTGTCGCCCTTCGCGCACGCCGACCTCGTGGGGACGATCATCTTGCCGCTGCTTGCGGCCTTCAACCCCGGCCTGCCCATGCTCGCCTGGGGCCGCCCCGTCCAGACCAACCCCGACGGCTACACGAAGCGGCTGCCCCGGCGCGTCGCGCACATGCTCGTCGCGCTCATGGGGCCGGCCATGAACCTCCTGCTCGCGGTCTTGATCAGTGTCGTCGTGCTGGCGCTCGCGAAGGCCGGCGCGATCCGGCTTCCGCTCGCGACGGCCCTCGTGCGATACGTCGTCTTCTTGAATCTCGTGCTCATGTTCTTCAACCTCATCCCGCTGCCGCCGCTCGACGGCGCGAACGTGCTCGCGGGTTTCCTGCCCGAGAAGCTGCAGATCGTTCCCCAGACGCTGCGGCGCTACGGTACACTCCTGTTCCTCGTTTTGTACCTCTCGGGCGTGTTCAGCTTTGTGATGAAGCCCGCTTTCCATTTCGCCGCCGCCTGGGCTGACGCCGTCCTCGAGCACGTGCCCGCATGAACACCGACACGAGCACGACGGCGTACCGCGTGGCGCTGCCCGACTTCGAGGGCCCGCTCGATCTGTTGCTACACCTTTGCAAGACGCACGAGATCGAGGTGGTCAACCTCCCGATCGCGTTCATCACGACGAAGTACCTCGAGTACCTCGAGATCATGCAGACGATGCCGGTCGACGTGGCGGCCGACTACCTCGTGATGGCGGCCACGCTTGCCTACCTCAAGTCGCGCGAGCTCGTGCCCGCGCCCGAGCCGCTCGAGGCGGTCGCCGACGGGGAGGACGAGGACGGCCTCGACCCGCGCGAGGAGCTCATCCGGCGCCTGCTCGAATACCAAAAGTACAAGGACGCCGCGGAGAAGCTCGGCGGGAGGCCCATCGAGGGCCGCAATGTGTTCGGGCGCGGCGCGGAGGTCGACCCCGACCTCGTTCACACCCACATTGGCTCCGCGCGCGTGGCCGACGAGTCGGTGTGGAAGCTCATCGAGGCCTTCGGCCGCATCCTCGAGAAGGCCAAGACGGGACCGCTATCGACCCACGACGTCGTCGTCGACCGGGTCTCGATCGGGGACCGCATCAGCCAAATCGTCGATCGCCTGCAGACGGGCGGCGGGTCCTTCCGCTTCGAGAGCTGCTTCGACCTCGAGCTGCCCGAGCCCGAGCTGCGCCACCAGGTCGTCGTGACGCTGCTCGCGATCCTCGAGCTGGCGCGCCTCAAGCTCGTGCGCGTCCTGCAGGCCGACGACGCGGAGACGCTCTTCGTGACGCACGTCGCGGGCAGCGATCTCGAGCTCGCGCGTCGCGTGCACGTCACGTCGACCCAGGAACCGGACGCGGCGGGCGACGGGGATCTCGTAGAGGGCGACGATACCGACGACGAAGGGCGGTTCGACGAGTCCGCGGCGGAGGCGACGCTCGTCGAGCTGGCGCCCGCAGGCGCGCAACCACATTCAGACGCGGCCGAGCTCGAAGAGCGAGGAGATGCGGCCGAGCTCGAGGAGCGAGGAGAGGAATGAAGCGAAAAAAGAAGGACGGAAGCGGCGCGCCGGGGCCCGAGCCGAGGTCGGAGGCGGAGGACGTCACGCCGGCGGTTGGGACCGAAGCGGATTGGGACGGCCCGACGCGCGCGGGCGAGGAGAGCGAGCTCGCCGACCTCGCGGCCGAGTCCGTGCGTCTCGACGCCGAGTCGACGTCGGAGGACGCCCTCGCGACAGCCGCCGACGCGGCTGGACCCGAAGGCGAAGGGCCCGAAGGCGAATCGCCCGAAGGCGAATCGCCCGAAGGCGAATCGCCCGAAGGCGAAGGGCCCGAAGGCGAAGGGCCCGAAGGCGAATCGCCCGAAGGCGAATCGCCCGAAGGCGAATCGCTCGACGCCGCGGCCGCGGCGGAGGAGCTGACGGACCTTCCTGAGCCCCTCGTCGACTCGGCGAGCCGTCTCGAGAGCATCCTCGAGAGCTTGCTCTACGCCGCGGATCGCCCGCTCAACGTGCCCGAGCTCAAGCGCCTCGTCAACGAGCGAGACGGCACGAAGGTCACGATGGCGCTCGAGGCGCTGCGCGAGCGGCACGCCGAGACGGGCATCCAGCTCGCGAGCCTCGCGGGTGGCTGGCAGTTCCGCACCCACCCGGACAACGGGCCGTGGGTCGCCAAGCTCGTCGCCGGGAGGCCGCAGCGCCTCTCGCGCGCCATGCTCGAGGCGCTCGCGATCGTGGCCTATCGCCAGCCCATCACGCGCCCCGAGATCGACGAGATCCGCGGCGTCGACTGCGGGCCTGTCTTGAAGACGTTGCTCGATCGCGGCTTCGTGCGCATCCTCGGCAAGAAGGAGGACGTCGGTCGTCCCATGCTCTACGGCACGACGCCGGACTTCCTGCGCACGTTCAGCCTCCGCGATCTCTCGGAGCTGCCGACGCTGCGCGAGTTCCACGAGCTGTCGGAGCAACAGATGGCCAGCGTCGACGCGCAGGCGCCGCTGCCCGAGGGCGCGCCGGCGACCGACGCCGTCCCAGAGCGCTCGCCGTTCGCGCCCGCGCCCATCGACCTCGCGCCCGTCGATAAGGACGAGGAGGACGAGCTGCTCGAGGAGCTCGACGGCGCCACCCTCGCGGCGGCCCGCGCCGCGGGTCCGCCCCCGGGGCAAGGCGCCGACGCCGCGGCGCCCGACGCGCCGGAAGCCCAGAGCTGACGGTGCGGTTACAGCGTTACCTCGCGCAGGCGGGCGTCTCCTCGCGCCGCCAGGCGGAGCATTTGATCGCGACGGGTGCCGTGAGCGTCAACGGCGTCGTCGTGAACACCCTCGGAAGCACGGTGGGCGCCAAGGATCGCGTCTCGGTGAACGGCCGCCGCGTCATGCCCGAGGCGCCGATCTACCGCCTCATGCTCAAGCCGCGCGCGTGCCTCTCGACGCTCACCAAGACGGGTGCCCGGCCCACGCTGGCCCAGTACCTGCGCGACGCCGAGCCGGGCCTGCAGGTCGTCGCGCCGCTCGACTTTCCGGCCGAGGGCGTCGTCCTGCTCACGACCGACGGCGAGCTCGCGCAGGCCATCACGAAGGGCAAGCCCGGGCACGTCGCCATGACCTATCACCTCAAGCTCCAGGGCCTGGTCAAAGACGAGGACATCGGGCGGTTGCTGCGCGGCTGGCGCTGGGAGGGCCGTGCGGTCAAACCAGCGAGCGTGGCCCCCATCGCGACGACCGAGAAGAACACCTGGATCGAGATGGTGGTCGACGAGACGCGCCCGCGCGCCCTCAAGGGTGGCTGCGAGTGGGTCAAGCATTCGCTGCTCAAGATCTCTCGCGTGCGCTTCGGCGGCCTGTCGTTCGAAGGCCTCGCCATGGGCGGATGGCGCGACCTGTCGAAGGCCGAGGTCGCCGACCTCCGCAAGCGCGCCGGCCTTTAGGCCATTTTCAGCGCAACGCGGACGCGCGGCGGTGATAAAACGGGCGCGTGGCTAATCTGTCGAAGCTGACGCGGGCGCTGGTCTCGGTCTCGAACAAGGCGGGGCTGGTCGACTTCGCGCGCGGCCTCTCGGCGGCAGGGCTCGAGATCCTCTCGACGGGCGGCACGGCCAAGGCGCTCGCCGAGGCGGGCGTGCCCGTTCGCGAGGTGAGCGACTTCACGGGCGCGGCCGAGGTGCTCGATGGGCGCGTCAAGACGCTGCACCCGCGCGTGCACGGCGGCATCTTGGGCCGGCCCACGGAGAAGCACCGCAAGGAGATGCAGCAGGCGGGCTTCGTCCCCATCGATCTCGTCGTCGTGAACCTCTATCCTTTTCGCGAGACCGTGGCGCGCGGCGCGCCGTTCGAGGAGGTCATCGAGAACATCGACATCGGCGGGCCGGCCATGATCAGGTCCGCGGCGAAGAACCACGAGCGCGTCGCCGTCGTCGTCGACCCGGGCGACTACGGCAAGGTGCTCGCCGAGATCCAGAGCGGCGGCGAGGTCTCGGCGGCCACGCGCTACGCGCTCGCGCGCAAGGGCTTCGCGCACACGGCGGCGTACGACGGCGCCATCGCGTCGCACCTCGGCCGCCTCGCGACGCCCGAGGCGCCGCTCGCCGACTTCCCCGAGACGCTGCACCTGTCGGCGTCGCTCGCGCGCGCGCTGCGCTACGGCGAGAACCCGCACCAGAAGGCAGCGTTCTACGCGCTCGACAGTGGACCGACTGGTCTGGGCGCTGGCGGCCCGTCGCTCGCGAAGGCCGAGGTTCTACAGGGCAAGGAGCTCAGCTACAACAACATCCTCGATCTCGACGCGGCCATGCGCCTCTGCGCCGAGTTCGCGCTGCCGGCGGCCGCCATCATCAAGCACAACAACCCCTGCGGCGCCGCCGTCGCGTCAGAGGGCGTCGCCGAGGCCTACCGCCGCGCGCGCGAGACCGATCCTGTGTCGGCCTTCGGCGGCATCGTCGCCCTCAACCGCCAAGTCGACGCCGCGCTCGCGCGCGAGATGAGCGAGACCTTCCTCGAGTGCGTCATCGCGCCGTCGTACGCGCCCGAGGCGTTGCAGACCCTCGCCACGAAGAAGAACCTGCGCCTGCTCGCGTACGACTTCTCGGGAGACGCCGCGGGCGCGCTCGAATATCGCAGCGTCGCGGGCGGCTTGCTCGTGCAGACGCGCGACACGACGACCTCGTCGGCGGCCGCGGCCAAGGTCGTCTCGAAGCGCGCGCCCACGCCCGAGGAGCTCGCCGACCTCGACTTCGCCTGGCGCGTCTGCAAGCACGTCAAGTCGAACGCCATCGTGTTCGCCGCCGGCGGCCGCACCGTTGGCGTGGGCGCGGGCCAGATGTCGCGCGTCGATTCGGTGCGCATCGCCGTGTCGAAGGCGCGCGCTTCACTCAAGGGGACCGTCGTCGCCTCGGACGCGTTCTTTCCCTTCCGGGACGGCGTCGACGAGTCGGCGAAGGCGGGCGCCGTCGCGGTCATCCAGCCGGGCGGCTCCGTGCGCGACGACGAGGCCATCGCCGCCGCCGACGAGCACGGCATGGCGCTCGTGCTCACTGGCGAGCGGCACTTCCGGCACTAGCCCAGCGTCCACGATGGGGTCACGCATCCTTTTGGTCGGTTCGGGCGGGCGGGAGCACGCTCTCGCCTGGAAGCTCGCGGCGAGCCGCCTCGTCGAGCTCATCGTCGTCGCGCCGGGCAACCCCGGGATCGCGACCCTGCCCAAGGTGCGCTGCGTGCCGATCGGCGTCGAGGCCATCCCCGAGCTCGTGGCCGCCGCCGTCGCCGAGAAGGCGGACCTCGTCGTGTGCGGCCCCGAGACGGCGCTCGTCGCGGGCCTGGGCGACGCCGTGCGCGCGGCCGGAATGGCCTTCTTCGGTCCGTCGGCGGCCGCGGCCGAGATCGAGGGCTCGAAGACCTACGCCAAAGCGCTCATGGCGGGCGCGGGCGTGCCAACGGCGGCCTTCGGCAGCTTCGCGGACCTGCCCGCGGCGTTCGCGTTCATCGACGCGCAGCCCGGCGCCGTCGTCGTGAAGGCGGACGGCCTCGCGGCGGGCAAGGGCGTCGTCGTCGCGTCGTCGAAGGAAGAAGCCAGGGCCGCGGCGCGCTCGATGTTGGCGGACCGCACGTTCGGCGAGGCGGGCGCTCGCGTCGTCGTCGAGGAGCGCCTCGTGGGCCGCGAGGTGTCCATGATGGCGCTCTGCGACGGCGAGCGCCTGGCGCTCCTCGCGACGTCGGAGGACCACAAGGCCGTGGGCGACGGCGACGTCGGGCCCAACACGGGCGGCATGGGGACGTACTCGCCGTCGCCGCTCGTCGACGCGGCGCTCGAGCAGCGCATCCTCGAGACGATCTTCGCGCCCACGGTGCGCGCCCTCGCGGCCGACGGGCGGCCGTTCAGAGGCCTGCTCTATGGTGGCCTCATGCTGACGCCCGATCGCGGCCCGATGGTCATCGAGTGGAACTGCCGCTTTGGCGATCCGGAGACGCAGGCGGTGCTCGTGCGCATGGAGGACGACCTTTATCCCTGGCTCGAGGGTGCCGCGCGCGGGGCCCTGCCGCCGGGCGCGCCGCGCTGGCACGAGGGCGCCGCCGTGTGCGTCGTGCTCGCGGCCGCGGGCTACCCCGGCAAGCCGCGCGCGGGCGACGTCATCACGGGGTTGCCGCCCGTCGACGACCACCAGGACGTCCTGCCGTTCCACTCGGGCACGCGGCTCGACGCCGAGGGCCGCCTCGTGACGGCAGGCGGCCGCGTCCTCGGAGTCACGGCGCGCGCGAAGACGTTCGACGAGGCGCGCGCGCGCGCCTACGCGACGGTCGCCGCCATCCGCTTCGACGGCATCCACTTCCGGCGCGACATCGGGATGCGGGGCGCGGCCGCGGCGCCAGGGCCGGGCGGCCGGTGAACGAGAGCAACGGGCAAGCGAGCCCGCGAGCAAATGAGGGATGACATGACCGATCAACCAGTGGACGTAGCGATCATGATGGGCTCGAAGTCGGACCTGGAGACGATGCGGCCCGCCGCCAAGGTGCTGGAGGCGTTGGGGCTCGCCGTCGAGGTGCGCGTGCTCTCGGCGCACCGCACGCCGGAACAGACGGCGGCATACGTCGAGGACGCGAGCCGGCGCGGCGCCAAGGCTTTCATCTGTGGCGCGGGCGGCGCGGCCCACCTCGCGGGCGCCGTGGCGGCGCACACGACGCGCCCCGTGATCGGCGTGCCCATCGCGAACGGCCCGCTCGCGGGCATGGACGCGCTCCTCGCGACGGTGCAGATGCCGCCCGGCATGCCCGTGGCGACGGTCGCCGTGGGCGGCGCCGAGAACGCCGGCCTGCTCGCGGCGCAGATCGTGGCAGTCGGCGACGCCGCCCTCGGCAGGAAGCTCGAGGCCGAACGCGAAGGGCGGCGCAGGAAGGTCCTCGAGAGCGACACCGAGGTTTCCTCGCAGTTCGGCAAGAAGGGCTGAGAGCGGCGCCGTGCCCCGCACGCCAGCCGAGGAGCTCGCGGTCGCCGTCGTGGCCCTCCGGCGCGGCGAGATCGTCGCGTATCCCACGGAGACGTTCTATGGCCTCGCCGTCGACGCGCGCGACGAGCTCGCGCTCGCGCGCCTGCGCGAGCTCAAGGGGCGCGGCGAGAAGGCCTTCTCCGTGCTCGTCGTCGGGGCCGAGATGCTCCAGCTCCTCTGCGAGCCGCCGTCCCCGCGGGCGCGCGCTCTCATAGAGCGCTACTGGCCAGGCGCGCTCACGCTGGCGCTGCCGGCGCGGCTGAACGTCCCCGCGGCGCTGGTCGCCGATGGCTGCGTCGCCGTGCGCGAGTCGCCGCACCCCCTCGCGCGCGCCCTCGTGCGCGCCTTCCGGGGACCCATCACGGCGACGAGCGCCAACTTGCCAGGCGCGCCGCCGGCGACGACGCCCGCCGAGGTCGAGGCGGCGCTGGGCGGGCGCTGCGTGGTGCTGCCGGGCGGCAAGACGCCGGGAGGGGCCCCGAGCACGCTCGCGCGAGTTCGTGGTAATCGTATCGAGGTGTTGAGGGAGGGCGCGGTCATCTTGGCGCCCGAGCTCCTCGCCTGAAAGGAGGACCCGATGGCCGAGATCGTTCCGTTCGCCGGACTGCGCTACGACCTGGCGCGCGTCGACGATGCCGCGCGCGTCCTCGCGCCGCCCTACGACGTCATCGGCGAGGCCGAGCGGGCCGAGCTGGAGGCGCGTCACCCCCACAACGTCGTGCGCCTCGAGCTGCCGCGCGGAGAGGGCAACGCGCGCTACGGCGCCGCGGCGAACCTGCTCGCCGCGTGGCGCGTCGAGGGCGTGCTGCGCCGCGAGGCGACGCCCTCGATGTACCTCTACGAGCAGCAGTTCTCGTGGGCCGGCAAGAGCTACACGCGCCAGGGCTTCATCGCGGGCGTGCGCCTCGAGCCTTTCGACAAGCGCGTCGTGCTGCCGCACGAGCACACGCTCACGGGGCCCAAGGAGGACCGCCGAAAGCTGCTCGTGGCGACGCGCACGCAGATCTCGCAGGTGTTCGGCCTCTACCGCGACGCAGACGGCGCCGCCCTGGGCGAGCTCGCGGCGGTGGCGGCGGCGGCGCCCGCCCTCGACGCCACGACGTCGGACGGCACGCGGCACCGCCTGTGGGTCATCAGCGAGGCGGCGCGCCTCAATCGCCTCGCGGGCGTGCTGCGCGACAAGCAGATCCTCATCGCCGACGGCCACCACCGCTACGAGACGATGCTCTCGTTGCGCGGCGAGCTGCGCGGCGCGGGCGGCGCGGGCGCGCGCGAGCCAGCCGACTACGGCGCTATGTATCTGGCGCGCGCCGAGGACCCGGGGCTGCTCGTGCTGCCGACGCACCGGCTCGTCAAGGGCCTCGAGGACTTCAGCCTCCAGGCGTTCCTGTCGGGCGCGGGCGCCGCCTTCGACGTCATTCCGGGCGAGGAGACGACGGCCCAGGCGGTCGAGGCGCGCCTCGCGCAGCTCTCCGTGGGCGAGGACGGCCAGCCGCGCGTCGCGTTCGGCATCCGGGCCGCCGGCATGCACGGCCCGACCTGGCTCGTGCTCAAGCCCATCGTCGATCTCTCGGCGCTGGGACCGCCCGCGCTGCGCTCGCTCGACGTCACCGTGCTCCACGGCGTCCTGCTCGGGCCGCTGCTCGGCATCGACGCCGCGGCCATGGCGAAGCAGACCCACCTCGCCTACACCCACGACACGTCGGAGGCGCTCGCGCGCGTCGACGCCGGCGAGGTGCAGGCGGCCTTTCTCATGAGCGCGACGTCGGTCGGGCAGGTGCTCGAGGCCTGCGAGCAGGGCCACGTGCTGCCGCAGAAGTCGACCTACTTCCAGCCCAAGCTCGCGACGGGCCTCGTCATGTACGCCGTCGAGCGCGACACGCTCACCCCGCAGCGCTGAGGCGCGCGCCGCGGCTCGGGGAGCATGGAACGCGGAATGTGAAATGTGGCTGACGAGGCGTTCACGGTCGACACGCTCTTAGGCGGCCGCGTGACGCTGCTGCAGCCCGCGCGCGGATTCCGCGCGAGCCTCGATCCCGTGCTGCTCTCGGCCTTCGTCGGGCCTCCCTTCGGCCGCTTCCTCGACATCGGCTGCGGAACGGGCGCGCTGTCGTTCCTGCTGCTCGCGCGCGACGCCGGCGCGACGGGCGTTGCCGTCGAGCTGCAGGCGCCGCTCGTCAAGCTCGCCGAGGAGGGACGCGTGCGCAACGGCCTCGGGGCGCGCCTCGACATCCGCGCCGGTGACGTCCGGACGCTCGTCACGGGCCTGGGCGCGGGGCGCTTCGATCTCGTCGCGACGAACCCCCCCTTCCGTCGCGTCGCGGCGAGTCGCCCCTCGCCCGACGAGTCGCGCGCCCTGTCGAGCCACGAGGTCGCGCTCACGCTCGGCGATTGGGCGGACGTCGCGGCGCGCGTCGTCCGCCCGGGCGGTCGCGTCGCGGCCGTCTTCCCCGCCGCGCGCGCCCTCGAGCTCGGCGCCTCGCTGCGGGCGCGCGACCTCGCGCCCGTGCGGATGCGCTTCGTTCACCCGCGCGCCGACGAGCCGGCGTCGCGCGTGCTCCTCGAGGCCGAGCGCGGCGGACGCGCGCCGCTCGTCGTCGAGCCGCCGCTCGTCGTTCACGTCGACGGCCCCGAGCGCTTCACGCCCGAGGTCCGCCGCATGCTCGGAGAGGCGTGAGTGTGGATGCCCCCCGCATCATTTCTCAACGCAACGGGCCCCGGCTCGTACGGAGGTGGGGCCGTTTCCGGCATGGCGGTGGCGGTCGACGCGTAGAGTCTCCGGCCGTTCTAGACTGAGTTGAAGGCCGACGGCCGAGTCTGAAACACGGCCCGGTAGGTCGGCCGAGGGGAGCTTTTCCGAGTGTCGTCACGTCGGAAGAAGGGCCTTGGGCGACAATACAATCCTTGGGCCCAGTACGGGCGCACCAACGCGAAGGTCTGGCCCTTGTCGTCGAGAGCTGTTGCGCCGTACCCTCGACTTGCCCATGCCCTCCAAGCGCGACGTCCTGGCACACCCGAGGGGCTGGGCTTGGAACAAGTGGAAGTTCGATCGGGTCCGGCCGGTTCTCGAAGAGGTGACGAAGCGGGTCCAGGGCATCGAGAACGACTACGTCCGTCGGGAGGAATTCGCCGACATGCTTTGGGATGCCCTCCGCCGGCTCGGCGATCAGCCCGATCCCGCGCGGCGCGACACTTCTCGGAGGGCCTGTCTGAAGGCGGAGTGATCGTGACGGCGGTGCCGGGCAATGCCGAAGGTCCCGAGCCTGCATGGCCTTAAGGGTCCCTACCGTGCACCGATAAAACGCCCTGGAAATGGCCGAATCGCTGTGTAACAATACGTCGGTAGTTAAATATAAATGCCGACGAAACGTAACATGCGATCTAAGCCCACGCAGGCTCCCACGCACGGCCTTCCCCGAGGACTCGCGCGGACGCGCGACCTCGAGGCCACCGGTGCGTCGCGCCTCGCCATTCGTCGGATGGTGGGCGCCGGACAGCTCCGGCAGATCGCGCGCGGCCTCTATGCTCCAGTCGGCCTCGAGGCTACCGAGCACCACGGGCTGGCCGCTGCCGCCGCCCGGGTTCCTGGCGGCGTCGTGTGCCTTCTGTCGGCTCTTCAGTACCATCACCTGGGGACACAGGCGCCCTTCGAGGTGTGGCTCGCTATCGGGACCAAGGCGCGCAAGCCGACGGTTGCGGATCCTCCCCTTAGAATCGTGCGCTTCTCAGAACGCGCGCTCCGCGAAGGGATCGAGACCCGATCCATTGAGGGTGTGAAGGTGAGGGTGACGACGCCCGCTCGGACGGTGGTCGACTGTTTCAAGTACCGGAACAAGATCGGACTCGACGTCGCGCTGGAAGCGCTGCGCGAGTATCGGCGAGCGCGTCGACCGATTGACGACCTGACCCGCGCGGCTCAAGTCGTCCGCGTCACCAACGTCATGCGCCCCTACCTCGAATCGGTCCTCGCGTGAAGTCCAAGCCGCCTCGCGATCGAGCGGCGTCGGTCCGGCAGCGCCTTCTCAACCTCGCGAAGGAGCGTGGCGATGAGTTCAACTTCGTCCTTCTCCGCTACGGCCTCGAGCGGTTGCTCTTCCGGCTCGGGCAGTCCAGCTACGCCGGGACCTTCGTTCTCAAGGGGGCGATGCTCTTTCCGCTTTGGTCGGGGAGTCCTCACCGTGCCACGAAGGACATGGACCTCCTTGGGTCAGGTCCACCCGACATCACGCGCTTCGTCGAGATCTTTCGCGAAGTGGCAGCGGCCGATGCCGACGACGGCGTCCGCTTCCTTCCCGACACCGTGGCCGGCGTCGCGATCCGCGAGGAAGCGATTTACGACGGCATTCGGATCACGTTGGAGGGCCGCCTCGGTGTGGCGCGGATGCCACTGCAAGTGGACGTCGGATTCGGCGACGCCGTCACGCCGTCTCCTGTAGAGACGTCCTACCCTGTGCTCCTCGCCGACATGCCCAACCCGCGCCTCCGCGTCTACGCACGCGAGACCGCGATCGCCGAGAAGGTCGAGGCGATGGTCACGCTTGGGTTCGGGAACAGCCGGATGAAGGACTTCTTCGACATCTGGTATCTCGCGCGGACCTTCGAGTTTGACGAGGCGACCCTCGGCGCAGCGATTCGGGCGACCTTCGTTCGGCGCCAAACCACGCTGCCGAAAGAGACTCCTGTCGCGCTGACGAGCACGTTCGCGGAGGACCCGGCCAAGGGGGCGCAGTGGCGGGCGTTTATCGGAAGGACGCGTCCGGTAGGAATAGCGCCTGGGCTACGCGAGGTGGTCGAGGTTCTTGTCTCTCTCCTGAAGCCTCTCTTTGCGGGCGACGGCGGAGATTCGGCGTCGGCTCGGTCGTGGCGTCCGGGGCCGAGCCGTTGGATGTGATCCCTTCAGCCGGTCTGAACCGAAACACGTTGCGAGCTTGCCGTTGTTGACGCGGGCGACGAGCTCGACGAGGCAGAGCGCTTTCTCTTACACGACGCACTGGCGGAATCTTGGGATCAGGCACGCCGTGGTGAAACTCTTTCTGCCGAAGACCTTCTGAACAAGCTCTGTTGAGCGGTCGCCTTGCCCCGTGTCCGGACCACGGAGAGGGCCGACTCGCAAGCGGCTCAGGCGGCGAATTGGTGGGCTGAGCATCGAGCTTCTGCTCGGGAGCTATTCAAGCTGAGGGGTGCTCTTGCTCTCGCGATCTGGAGTGCGGTTCGCAGACAAGCCCCGCGTTTCACATCGCGTAGATGAGCGCAGTTCGGGCGTTGCGCGCGTCAGGTCTTGTCGGGCGTCGCCGCCGGCGTCGAGGCCGCGGGCGCGTCTTTGAGCGCCTCGTCGATGGGTGGCAGGTCGTCGAGGTTCGGCACGAGCGTGATCTCGATGCGCCGGTTCTTGGCCTTGTTCTCCGGCGTGTCGTTGGGCGCGACCGGCGATTCGGCGGCGTAGCCGGCCGCCGAGAGACGCTTCGGCTCCATGCCGGCCACGATCATGAAGTTTACGACCTCGACGGCGCGCGCCGTCGACAGGTCCCAGTTCGAGCGGAACTTCGCTGATTTGATCGGGATGTTGTCGGTGTGGCCGGCGACCTGGAAGTTGCGGTTCTGGAGACCCTTGAGGACGGCCGTCACCTGCGTGAGCGCGTCCTTGCCCTCGGGCTTGAGGTCGGTCTTGCCCGGGTCGAAGAGGATCTTGTCGCCGAGGCGCACGATCATGCGGTTCTCGCGGATTTCGACCTGCAGCTTGCCGGCGTCGGTGAGCGTCTTGAACTGCGTGACGAGCTTGCGAAACTGCGCGGCGCGCGCCTCGGCCTGCGCTTGCGCCTTCTTGAGCTCCTCCATGCGCTTGTTGGCCTGCTCGAGCTCGCCGCCCAAGCCCGTGCGCTCGGTCTCGAGGCGCGAGACGTCCTGGCCGAGCGCGGTCAGCTTCGTCGCGAGCATGGCGCCGCGCTCCGCGTCCTTCTTGTGCGCAGACTTCTCTTGCGCGAGGTCCGCCTGCGTTTTCAGGAGCGCGGCGTTCTTCTCGTCGCGATCCTTGACGGCCGCGTTGTAGACGTTCTCGTCGACGCCGCAGGCGGCGCCCGCTCCCATGCCGAGGCACAGCAGTGTTGCGAAAAGGAGCTTCATTCCTCTCATCGCGCCGGTCCTTTCATCGTGGTCATCGTGGTCATCGTGGTCATCGTGAGCCTGCCTTCGGGCGGCCGGCCGGCTTTCCCGCCGGACCGTTGCCGCCAAACGCGCGATCGATGATCGCGTCGACGTCGCCCGCAGCCACGGGAGCCTTGCCCCCCTCGAAGTCCCAGCGCACGTTCGCCTGTAGCCTCGTCCGCGCGTTCTCCTTCGAGTAGCCGAGCCGGCTCAGCAGCCCGGCCCGATCCTCGAGCTCGGTGCGATACATGGCCTCGCGCCGCGCCTTCTGCGCCCGCGCCACCTCGGGGTTGCGCTTCGCCAGCATCCAGTCGAACGGCTCGGCCATCGGCGACACTGTATCGTCCTTCGCCCGCGCCCACTAGCTCGCTTTCACCTCCGCGTCGCCGTGAGGGGCTATCTTGGGCCGGACTCTTTTTGCGTTTCTGCCTTCTTCGCTTCGTTCCACAACCGGTCTTGCTCGTCGGCGTCGGCGTCGGCGACGCCGCGGCCTTGGGCCTCGAGCGCGCGCTCGATGTGGCGGAAGCGGCGCGCGAAGCGGTCCGTCGAGTCTCGCAGGGCCTGCTCGGCGTCGAGGTCGAGCTTGCGCGCGAGGTTGACGACGGCCTGCAGGGCGTCGCCAAGCTCGCGCTGCATCTCGGCCCGATCGCCGCGCGCCCACGCCTCGTCGAATTCGCGCAGCTCCTCGGCGACTTTCTCGCGCGGCCCCTTGGCGTCGGGCCAGTCGAAGCCCACGGCCGAGGCCTTCTCGCCGGCGCGCGTGGCGCGCAGGAGGGCGGGCGCGCTCTTGGGGATGCCGTCCAGCGCGCCGGTCCTTTCAGTCTTTCGCTTCGCGGCCTTCTCCGCCTTCTCGACCGCCTTGAGCTTGGCCCAGTTGGTCAGCACGGCGCCGGCGTCCTTGGCGACGACGTCCCCGAAGACGTGAGGGTGGCGCCGCACGAGCTTCGTGACAATGCCGCGCGCGACGTCGTCGATGCCGAACTTGCCCTCGGCGAAGCGCACCTCGGATTGAAAGGCGATCTGCAGCAGCAGGTCGCCGAGCTCCTCGCGGTGGTCGTCGGCGTCGCCCGAGGCGAGCGCGTCGACGACCTCGTAGGTCTCCTCGACGAGGTAAGGCACGAGCGTCTCGAGCGTCTGCTCGCGATCCCAAGGGCAGCCGTCGGGCGCGAGCAGCCGCTGCATGAGGCCCACGAGCTTCGTGACCTCGGCGCCCGTCTGCTTGCCGGGCAGCGGCGTCAAGTCGGGCAGGGAAGGGGAGCCAGGTACGGTCTTCGGCGCGTCGGACACGCGCGAAGTGTACACGTTGAACCTCGGGGGCCCGCGTGCTATCTGGCTCTTGAGTTGACAACTTCTGGCTTGAGCGCGGGCGTCGTCACGGAGCGCGTGACGCTCGACGACAACCGCGTCGCGCTCGCTCTTTACGGCGAGCGCAACGGCAACCTCAAGCTCGTCGAGCGCGAGACGGGCACGGAGGTCCACGCGCGCGGCAACGAGCTCACCTTCGTGGGCGCGCCCGACGCCGTCGCCGTGGCGCGCCGCCTCGTCGAGCAGCTCTACGGCATGGCGCGCGGCGGAACGCCCATCAGTCCCGAGGACATCGGCCGCGCCGCCGTCGCGCTGCGGTCCGACGCGGGCGTCGACCTGCGCACGGTCTTCAACGACACGATTCTCGTGGCGGGGCGGGCCCGCCCCATCGCCCCCAAGGGTCTCGCGCAGAAGCGCTACGTCGACGCCATCCGCACGCACGATCTCGTCTTCGGCGTCGGTCCCGCGGGCACGGGCAAGACCTACCTCGCGATGGCGCTCGCCGTCCGCGCGCTGCTCGAGAAGCAGGTCAAGCGCGTCATCCTCGCGCGACCGGCCGTCGAGGCGGGCGAGCGCCTGGGCTTCCTGCCCGGCAGCATGGAGGAGAAGGTCTCGCCGTACCTGCGGCCGCTCTACGACGCGCTCCACGACATGATGGACTTCGAGAAGGCCGACCAACTTCTCGCGCGGGGCCTCATCGAGGTGGCGCCCATTGCCTTCATGCGCGGCCGCACGCTCAACGACGCGTTCGTCATCCTCGACGAGGCTCAGAACACGACGAGCGAGCAGATGAAGATGTTCCTCACGCGGCTCGGCTTCGACTCGAAGGCCGTCATCACGGGAGACGTCACCCAGATCGATCTGCCGGAGAACCGGCGCTCGGGGCTCAACGAGGCGATCGCACTGCTGTCGAACGTCGACGGCATCGCCTTTCGTTACTTCACCGACGTCGACGTCGTGCGCCACCCGCTCGTGCAGAAGATCATCAAGGCCTACGAGGCCGCCAAGATCGAGCGCGACCGCGCCAAGTAACGGGAAGCGCGGCAGTTGAGTTAAGCTCCTTACGCGTGGAGGGGGACGAGCTCCGGAAGATAGCCGACCGGTTCCGCTACGAGGTGGCGGAGCTCGTCGCGACGTCGCGGGCTCTGTCGTCGGAGCGCGACATACGCAAGCTGCTCGCGCTCATCCTCGAAAAGACCCGCCAGGTCACCGCCGCGGACGCCGGCAGCGTGTACGTGCTCGAGGAGGATCCCGCGGCGACGCTCAGCGCGCGCGCGCCCGACAAGCGACTTCACTTCATGATGTCGCAGAACGATTCGCTCAAGATCGACTTCAAGGAGTTCACGCTGGGCGTCGACGGGAAGTCGATCGTCGGCAAGGCCGTGCTCACGGCCAAGCCCATCAACATCCCCGATCTCTACAAGCTGTCCGACCCGGCCCACAACCCGTGGGGCTTCCAGCACAACCGCAGCTTCGACGACAAGACCGGTTACCGCGCCCGCTCGATGCTCACCGTGCCCATGCTCTCCGCCGAGAGCGAGGTCATCGGCGTCATCCAGCTCATCAACAAGAAGCGCGACGCCGCGCGCGCGCTCACGAGCCCCGAGGACTTCGACGAGCAGGTCATCCCCTTCGACGAGCGCTCCGAGGAGTTCGCGCTCGCGCTCGCGTCGCAGGCCGGGCTCTCGCTCGAGAACGCCATGCTCTACGAGGAGATCAAGGACATGTTCGAGGGCTTCGTCGAGGCCTCGGTGCAGGCCATCGAGTCGCGCGATCCCACGACGTCTGGTCACTCGCGCCGCGTCGCCACGCTCTCCGTGGAGCTCGCCGGGCGGGTCGACGCCGTGGGCGACGGACCCCTGCGCGACGTGCGCTTCTCGCCGACGTCCCTCAAGCAGCTCGAGTACGCCGGCGTGCTGCACGACTTCGGCAAGGTCGGCGTGCGCGAGAAGGTCCTCGTCAAGGCCAAGAAGCTCTACGACGAGGATCGCCAGGCCATCCGCCTGCGTTTCGCCTACATCCGCAAGGCGCTCGAGGCCGACCACGCCGAGCGCAAGCTGCGCCTCGCGATGGAGCTCGGGCGCGACGAGCTCCCGTCGCGCTTCTCGGACGCCGACGCGGACCTCGCTCGCAAGCTCGCCGAGCTCGCGAGCGCCTGGGCCTTTATCACGAAGGCCAACGAGCCGACGGTGCTCGAGGAGGGCGGCCTCGAGCGGCTCGTCGAGATCGGCCAGCTCGTCTACATGGACCCCGACGGCGAGCCGCGGCCCTACATCGAACGCGAGGAGATCGCGGCGCTGCAGGTGCGGCGCGGCAGCCTCACGGACGTCGAGCGCGTCGAGATCGAGAGCCACGTCGTTCACACCTACAACTTCCTCAAGAAGATCCCGTGGGGGAAGCGCTTCGCCGACGTACCGCGCATCGCGGGCGCCCACCACGAGTACCTGAACGGCGGCGGCTACCCGCGCCACCTGCCCGCGGCGGACATCCCCGTCGAGTCACGCATCATGACCATCGCCGACATCTTCGACGCGCTCACGGCCTCGGATCGCCCCTACAAGAAGGCCGTGCCCATCGATCGCGCGCTCGGCATCATCGAGAGCGAGGTCAAGTCGGGCCGCTGCGACGCCGACCTCTTCCGCGTCTTCGTCGAGGCCGAGGTTTACAAGAAGGTTCTATAAGACGGGGTATGGCTCGCTGCCGCTCGCATACCCCGGTCCCCCTCGCTCCGCGCGGCAAAGCCGCGCTGCGCTCGCCTGGGTCAGGTGCGTCTCCTTGAGTGTCAGTGTCTTAGTCCGGGGTCGCGCGCGCGGCGCCGTCCCCGGCGAGACGCGGCGCCGCGTGGCCGCCCGCATGCGGCTCGCGCTCCGCGCGCTCGGCCGGTCGCGGTGCGCCGCCACGCTCGTCTTCACGGACGACGACGAGATCCGCGCGCTCAACCGCGACTTCCGCAAGCACGACCGCGCGACCGACGTGCTGTCGTTTCACCTGCAGGAGCTCGCGGGCGAGTCCGACCCCGCCGGCGCCGGCGTCGAGCTCGGCGACATCGTGATCTCGGTCGAGACGGCGCGCCGCCGCGCTCGCGGAAAGCGCCTCGTGTCCGAGCTCGAGCGCCTCGCCGTCCACGGCCTCTGTCACCTCTTCGGCCACGACCACAAGAAGAAGGCCGAGGCCGAGACGATGTTCGCGCTGGAACGCCGCCTGCGCCGCCTGCCGCTGCCCTAAAACCGCATGCCGCGCTTGGCGCGGAACATGAACCACCTGTAAGTGAGGTAGCCGGCGCCGACCGCGGCCGGGACCCACAAGACGGTGCCGAGGCCGACGCCCAGCAGCGCCGTGCCTCCCCAGGCGACCGCGGCGTAGGTGCCCTTCTTCTTGGCCTCGGTCTTGTCGCGCTCGATCAGGCTCGTGGTCATCCGCGCCTCCGAAGGTAGCATGAGGTCTGGCCGCCGCCGGCGCCAGTGCCGGACGGCGCGGTCAGTTGAGGTTTTGCGGCAATCCCAGGCGGAACGGCGCGATCTGCGCGTCGAAGGCCGCCCCGTCGGGCCGCACCATCTGATAGGTCCCGCGCATCGTTCCGGAGGCGGTCGCGATCACGCACCAGCTCGTGTACTCGAATTGCTGCCCCGGGTGCAGCAGCGGCTGCTCGCCCACGACGCCGTCGCCGCGCACCTCTTGGACGTTTCCGTTCGCGTCCGCGATGATCCAGTGACGGCTTCGCAGCTGGGCGGGCGCGTCGCCCTGGTTCTCGATGTGGACGGTATAGGCGAAGGCGAACTGTCGCGACGACACCGAGGATCGCTCGGGGATGTATTCGCTCCGCACGGTGACGAGAATTCCTTGCGTGAGCGCGCTCGACATGACGACCTTACGACGACCTTGCTGGACAACCTGCCAAAAGCGGGCGAATCATTCAAGCTCGCCCTCGCGAGGACGGTGAGACATGACCCAGTTGACTGAGAAGCACTGCGTGCCCTGCGAGAGGGGGACCCCTCCGCTCGACGACGCCGCGGCCACGAAGCTCCTCGCGCAGCTCGCGGGATGGCGGCGCGTCCAGGCCGACGGCCCCAAGGGCGGCGCGCGCATCACGAAGCAGTACCGGTTCAAGGACTTCGTGGACGCGATGGCGCTCGTCGATGAAATGGCCATCGTCGCCGAGGCCGAGGGCCATCACCCGGACTTCTGTGTTCACTACAATCAGGTCGACGTCACGCTCTGGACGCACGCCGCTGGAGGCCTCTCGGAGAACGACTTCATCCTCGCCGCGAAGATCGACGCGCTCGAAGCGCTTGGCGGCGGCGCCTGATGCCCGAGAAGGTCCTCATCGCGGGCGCCACCGGGCTCATCGGCACGGCCCTGACGGCGTCGTGCGCGCGCGACGGTCTGACCGTGGCCGCGCTCGTGCGCCCGTCCACGATGGGCCGCGCCGGCGCGCGACTGCCCGGCGCGACGCTCCACGCATGGGACGGCACGAAGGGACCGCCGCCGCCGGACGCCTTCGACGGCGTCGACGTGGTCGTCAACCTCGTGGGCGAGCCCATCGGCGGCGGACGGTGGACGACCGTGCAGAAGCAGCGCCTCCGCGACAGCCGCGTGCTGGCGACGCGGATGCTCGTCGATGCGCTGCGCGAGCGCGGCAAGCGGCCCCGCGCGCTCATCCAAGCGTCGGGCACCGGGTTTTACGGCAACCGCGGCGACGACCTCCTCACGGAGGCCTCGGCGCCCGGCACCGGGTTCCTCTCCGAGCTCGCGCGCGAGTGGGAGGCGGAGGCGGAGAAGGCGTCGGAGCTCGGCCTGCGCGTCGTCATTCTGCGCAACGGGCTCGTGCTCTCGCGCGCCGGCGGTTTCCTCGCGACGATCTTGAAGCCCTTCCGCCTGGGCCTGGGCGGTCACGTCGGCACGGGCAAGCAATGGCTGCCCTGGATCCACGTCGAGGACGAGGTCGGCATCATCCGCCACGCCATGGCGAACGATTCCGTGAGCGGTGTGCTCAACGCCGTCGCGCCCGAGCCCGTGACGAACGCCGAGCTCACGACCGTCCTCGGGCGGGCGCTCCATCGCCCGACCGTCATGGCCGCGCCGGCCTTCGCGCTGCGCCTCGCGCTCGGCGGCGAGATGGCCGAGGAGCTGCTCCTCGCGAGCCAGCGCGCCATGCCCGTCCGCACGCTCGGCAGCGGCTACAAGTACCAGCACCCCTTGCTCGAGCCCGCCCTCCGCGACCTCGTCTAGGGGCGGCGCGTCTATGCCGGCGCGTTGAAGGTCGCCGAGCCCTTGCGGCCGGACGCCTGCGGCGCGCCGGCGCCTTCGAGCTCTTCGCGGATGGCGTCCCATTCGGCCTGGGTGATGCGGAGCCACTGCGCGACGACGGTCGGATCGAGCTGGGTGCCGGCGCAGGTCTCGATCTCGCGGCGCGCGACCTCGTAGGTCCGGCACTTGCGGTAGGGGCGGTCGCTCGTGATGGCGTCGTAGGTGTCGACGACGGCGAAGACGCGGGCGCCGATGCAGATCTCTTCGCCGCGCAGCCCTTGGGGATAGCCCGTGCCGTCGAATCTCTCTTGATGGTGGAGGGGGATGAGGCGCGCGCGCTCGAGGAAGCCGATGCCCTTCAAGATGTCGTAGCCGAGGGCAGGGTGCCGCCGCATCTCGACCCACTCCTCGTCGTCGAGCGGCCCGGGCTTGAGGAGCACGGCGTCACGCACGCCGATCTTGCCGATGTCGTGCAGCGTCGCGCCGCGCTCGATGTCGTCGAGCTCGCGGCCCTCGATGCCGAGCTCGCGCGCGAGGCGCCGCGCGTACCGGCCCACCCGGCGCGAATGCCACTGCGTTTCCGAGTCGCGCAGGTCGAGCGCCGAGACGAGGCCGTCGAGCAGGTTCGACGTGCGCTCCTCGACGAGCGCGTCGAGCCGCTGATTGATGCGCTCGAGCTCCTCGGTGCGCCGCCGCAGCTCGTGGGTGACGCGCACGTTTTCGTGCTGCAGGCGCGCCACTTGGAGCGCGCCGTCGACCGCGGCCCGAACCTCCTCGTTCTGCCACGGCTTCGTCAGCAGCCGATCGATGCCCACCTCGTTGATGGCGTCGAGCGCCGTCTCGAAGTCCGCGTATCCGCTCACGAGCAGGCGGCGCGTCTCGG
This sequence comes from Polyangia bacterium, assembly GCA_036494575.1. GTDB lineage: Bacteria > Myxococcota_A > Polyangia > Fen-1088 > Fen-1088 > DASZFV01. The sequence goes on from DASXOE010000084.1 coordinate 28,381, forward strand.
GCGCGCGCCGGCGCGCCGCCGCGAGCAGCTCGAGGCCGCTCATCCCGGGCATACGCAGATCCGACACGACGACGTCGAAGCGCTCGCGCTCGAGCAGCCCGAGCGCGTCCTCGGGCGAGCCGGCCGTCACGACCTGGACGTCGCCGCGCTCGTGGAAGAGGCGCGCGAAGGCGCGGCAGAGCACCGGCTCGTCGTCGACGTAGAGCACGCGAGAGGCCGCCGCGGACGCCGCCATGGGCCTTTCATCGGCGGCCGGGGACGAAGCTTGACCTCCCGGCCGCCGGATCCGGCGGCCTTGTCGGGACATCAGTGTATAAACGTTTACGTCTGAGTGCGCGACGCGGCAGGGCCTTGATTCGGCGCCGCCCCACGAGCGATGATGAGGCCCGGCCACCGAATCAGCCCGTCGCATGGTCCACTCCTCACGACGCTCAAGCCTGTTCAGCGCGCCGCCGATAGCCGGGGCGCCGAACGGACGCGCACCATCGGGGCGGGCGGCTCAGAAGGACAGTCAGTGAAGTCGCGCCGGGACGAAAAGACTCCAGGGGGGGGTGACGACGAGCGTCGCCCGCGGGAGCGTTTCAACGAAGGGGTCAGCGGACCCATCAAGGTGCGCTCGGAGCGCGACATCCTGCGCGAGACGTTCGACACCTTCGCGGAGGGTCTGTGCGTCGTCGGGGCCGCGGGCGCGCTCGAGGTCTCGAACGCGTCGGGCGGGCGGCTGTTCGCGACGGCGCTCCGCGATGAGCTCACGGCGGCTGCGCGCGAGACGATCGACGGCGGCGCGGCGCTCGACCGCAGCCTCTCGCTCGCGGGTCGCACCTACGCGCTGCGCGCCTACCCGCTCTCGGGCCAGCGAGCTGTCCTGTCGCTGCGCGACACGACCGACGAGCGCGAGGACGAGGTGCGGCGCCTGCAGGCCGAGAAGCTCGCGTCGATCGGCATGCTCGCAGCGGGCGTCGCGCACGAGATCAACAACCCCACGGCCTTCGTGCTCGCCAACATCGAGGCGCTCACGGGGCACCTGCGCCTCCTGCAGGAGAAGGTGCGCGAGCTCCCGGAGGCCGTCATCGCGGGCCTGGGCCTGCCCGACGTGCTCTTCGAGGCCACGGCCATCCTCCAGGAATCGAAGGAGGGCATGGCGCGCATCCACCGCATCGTGCGCGACCTCGGGTCGTTCTCACACGTCGACGACGACGGCGCGGCCACGCTCGACATCAACGCCGCCGTCGAGTCGGCCCTCACGATGCTGCGAAACGAGATCAAATACCGCGCGCGCATCGAGCGCGACCTTCGCTCGACGCAGGCCGTGCGCGCCAACCAGGCGCGGCTCGGCCAAGTCTTCCTCAACATCATCCTCAACGCGGCGCAGGCCCTCGACGAGACGGCGTCGAAGCGCAACGTCGTGCGCGTGCGCAGCTTCGACGAAGGCGCGTTCGTCGTCGTCGAGGTCGAGGACAACGGACCGGGCATCCCGTCCGAGGTCGCGCCCCGCATCTTCGACTCCTTCTTCACGACCAAGCCGCGCGGCATCGGCACGGGTCTCGGCCTGCCCATCTCGCTCGGCATCATCCGCTCGCTGGGCGGCGAGCTCACGGTCGACAGCCGCCCCGGCGAGGGCGCGACCTTCCGCGTGCGCCTGCCCGCCGTCCCCGCCGTGCCGTCGACGCTGACGCCGCCGTCGGACGTCACGCCGGCCCCGCGCGAGTTCGTCAAGCGCCGCGTGCTGGCCGTCGACGACGAGCCGCTCCTGCTCAAGGCCTACCGCCGCATGCTGTCGGACATTCACGGCATCGATACGGCGCTCGGCGGCCTCGAGGCCCTGCGCGCCCTCGAGCGCGACGCGTCCTACGACGTCATATTGTGCGACCTCCAGATGCCGGAAATGTCGGGCATGGGCCTGCACGAGGCCGTGCGCGCGCGCTGGCCCACGCTCGCCGATCGCTTCGTGTTCGTTACGGGCGGCGCCTTCTCGCCCGATGCCAAGCGCTTCATCGAGGAATCGGTCTGCGCCGTCATCCAGAAGCCGTTTCGCGTCGAGGATCTCCTCTCGCTCATCGAGCGCAAGGCGCGCGAGGGCGTCGCCACCTCGTCGGTCGAGAGCGACGCGGCGACCGACCTAGCCGAGCTGCCGAGCTGACGTCCGTGGCGGGCGCAGACGCGCGCGCGCGCAAGCTCGTCGTCGCCGCGCTCGTGCGCGACGGGGACCGCGTGCTCATGTCGCGCCGCCGCGCGGACCAGCCCATGCCGCTGCTCTGGGAGTTCCCAGGCGGCAAGGTCGAGCCCGGCGAAGATCCCGCCCTCGCGCTCGCGCGCGAGGTGCGCGAGGAGCTCGGTTGCGCCGTCGAAGTCGGCCGCATCCACGAAGTCGTCTTCCACGCGTACCCGGCCTTCGATCTCGTCATGCTCGTCTACGCCTGCACGCTCACGAGCGGCACGCCGCGCGCGGTCGACGTCGCCGAGGTGGCCTGGGTCGAGGCCGCGCGCCTGCCGACGCTCGAGCTCCTCCCGGCCGACTACCCACTCGCCAAAAAGCTCGCAGCCGGCGAGCGCTAGCCCGCTCTCTACGAGGAGGCTTCGGGGGCTTCGGGGGCCGGCTGCTCGGGCGGGGGCGCCTCGGCGGGCGCAGCCATGGCGGGCGCAGCCATGGCGGGCGCGTCGCCCTCGGACGCGGCGGGAACCTCGAGCTGAGGGTGGCGCAGGGCCTCGCGCTGGGCGGCGCGCTGGGCCTCCGTGAGGTCGCGCTTGCAGGCGCCGCAGAGCCCCGGCGCCGCCCAGGCGCCGAGGTGCGTCTGGAGCTGGCTCTCGGGCGGCCAGTAGATGGGCGTCTGGCAGCCCTGGCAGGCGATCTCGATCGTCTTTCGATCGGCCAGGAACTCGAGGCACGTCGCGCAACGGCGCTCGGGTGGCTTGATCTCCTTGCGTCGCTTGTTGCGTCGCTTCTGAGGGGGAGGCGTCGGCGCCGAGGCGGCGGCTGGCGCCTCATTTCCGTGGCCTTGGCCCTCGCCCTCGCCCTCGGCCGACGGCAGGGCGTTCGGCTGTTCGGACGGCTGCGGAGCACCCTCCGCCTGTGCCGTTTCCTTTGGCGCGAGCCTCACGCCCGCCGCGAGCTGGGCGGCCTTCGTCCACGTCCAGGTGCCGGTGCAGTTGTCGGTCTTGCAGGCGATCTGACGATCCTCGAGATCACCCAGCTCCTTCTCGCAATTCTCGCAGTACTGCGGGTAGGGCTCCCCGGTCTTGCCGCGCACGGCGCGCGCGAGCTGGCCGCCGCGCTTGTCGAGCCAGGTCCCCTTGCAGCCGGCGCGGCGGCACGCGCGCTCGACGTCCTTGAGCGTTTGATAGATGCCGTGGCACCGCTCGCACATGCGGTGCGGCGCCTTGGGAGTCGGCTTGCCCGCGAGGCAAGCGTCCAGCTGGTCGCTGCGCGACCAGACCCAGGTGTTCTTGCACCCCGAGGCGCGGCAGCGCACCTCGCGGTCGGAGATGCCGCCGAAGGCGATGCGGCACTCCTCGCACATGCGGCGCGGCGGCTCGTTGTTGAGCCCCTGGGCGTACGCCTGAATCTGCTCGTCCTTCGACCAGGGCCACTTGTTCTTGCAGCCGTTGATGCCGCAGCCGACCTGGCGGTCCTTGAGCTTCTGGAAGACGCCGTCGCATGGCCCGCACATCGTGGCGGTCGCCGTGACCTCGACGTCCGGCGCGCCCGCCAGCAGCTGGGCGCGCCGCGTGAACACCGAGACGCGCGCGCAGCCAGGGACCGAGCAGGGCACGGGCTTGTCCTCGAGAGCCGCCAGCTTCTGCTCGCAGTCGCCGCACAGGCCCTGCGGCGCGGGGCGCTTGTTCGCGAAGGCCTCCAGCTGGGCGGCGACGGGCCAGGTCCACGTGCGCGTGCAGCCTGGGCGGTCGCAGGCGCGCTCTTGGTCGCGCGTCTTCGCGAGCTTGTCGCGGCACGGGTCGCACATCGATGACGCCGGATCGTCGGGCGAGGCCGCCCCGCGGCCGCCCAGCTTGAGGCTCGTGAGGCCCTTGCCGTTCTTGTTGCCGCCGGCACCCGCCATGGAGATCCACGTGCGGGCGCACCCCGGCACCGAACAGGGGAGAGATTTGGCGCCGAGACGATCGGCGAGCGTGAATCCGAGAGAGCCCATGGAACGACCGAGGGTCCTTATGCTGACCGCAACCCCCCCGTTTGGGCAAGTGCCAATGTTCCCCCCGTCTTGATAAAGGCAGGGGGGGAGGGTAGACAAGGCGCACCTTCCCCATGCAGATCACGATCGAAGACATCTCTCCCGTCGAGAAACGCGTCGAGCTCGAGCTCCCCTGGACCGACGTGGCCCCCAAGCTCGACAAGGCTTATGGCGCGCTCCGGCGGGACGTGCGCGTCGCTGGCTTCCGTCCCGGGAAGGTCCCGCGCGGCATCCTCGAGAAGATGTACCGGCAGCAGGTCGAGGAGGAGGTGGCGCGCACGCTGGTCGAGACCTCGCTCGGTCAGGCCATCCAGGAGAACCAGCTCGAGCCCGTGGCGCCGCCCACCGTCGACAAGCTCGAGCTCAAGGCGGGCGCGCCGTTTCGTTTCTCGGCGCGCGTCGAGGTGCGCTCGCAGGTCACGCCCAAGGACTACAGCGGCGTTCCGCTCAAGCGCCGCCCGGCCAAGGTCAGCGACGCCGAGGTCGACGCCGAGCTCGAGGGCCACCGTCGCCGCCTGACGGAGTATCGGCCCGTCGAGGGCCGCGCCGTCACGGCCGCGGGCGACGTCATCCTCGTCGACGTCTCGGGGCGCGTCGGCGAGCACAAGCTCAAACACCGCACGGCGGCCGTCGACCTCGACGAGGAGGAAGCCGGTCCGCTGCCAGGCCTGGCCTCGCGGCTGCGCGGCATCCCCATCGGGACCGAGCCCGTCGAGGTGAAGTACACGATCGCCGAGGACGCCACGCAAAAGGAGCTCGCGGGCAAGCCCGTCGACCTGCGCGTCATCGTCAAGGAGGCGAGGCAGAAGAAGGTGCCCGCGCTCGACGACGAGCTGGCCAAGGACACCGGCGAGGCCGAGACGCTCGAGGGCCTGCGCGCCAAGGTGCGCGAGCGCCTGCTCGAGACCGACGCGCAGCACGTGCGCGCCGAGCTCGCCCAGCAGCTCGTCAAGGAGCTCATCAAGCGCAACGAGTTTCCCATCGCGCCCTCGCTCGTCGACCGGCACGCGCAGGCCATGGTCGCGCGCGCCAAGCGCCAGTTCCAGGCCGCGGGCCTCGACCCCGAGGCCATGGACGAGCGGCGCATGCTCGCCGACTTCCGCGGCAGCGCGGAGCAGGAGGCGCGCGGCGCCATCCTCGTGCAGGCCATCGCCGAGCGCGAGGGCGTCACGGCCTCCGACGCCGACGTCCAGAAACGCATCGCCGAGCTCGCGGCGGCGCGCAACGAGGCCCCGAAGAAGCTGCGCGCCGATCTCGAGCGCGAGCAGGCCATGCCGCAATTCGAGGCGCAGATTCGCGAACAGAAGACGCTTGATATGCTGATCTCGCAGGCTAAGATCACGGACGCCGATCCGGCGACGGCCGACGAGACGACCGCGAAGGCCGACGACGCGAAAGCCGACGACGCGAAAGCCGACGAAAACACGACCACGACGAAAGCGGAAGCCAAGGCCGAGCCAAAGACGAAGTCCGCCGCCAAGCCGAAGACGCCGCCGAAGAAAAAGGAACCCACCCCATGAGCAAGTCCTCGGACTCGGGCGCGCCGTCGCTTCCCATCAGCAACTTCATCATTCCGACGGTCATCGAGCAGACCCACCGGGGCGAGCGCGGCTGGGACATCTTCTCGCGCCTGCTCAAGGACCGCATCGTCTTCCTCGGCACGGTCGTCGACGATCAGATCGCGAACATCATCATCGCGCAGCTTTTGTTCCTCGAGAGCGAGGACCCGGACAAAGACATCATGCTCTACATCAACTCGCCGGGCGGCATGGTCACAGCCGGTATGGCGATCTACGATACGATGCAGTACGTGCGGCCCGACGTCGCGACGTTCTGCATGGGCCAGGCGGCCTCGATGGGCGCGTTCCTGCTCGCCGCGGGCGCCAAGGGCAAGCGTTACTCGCTGCCCCACGCCCGCATCCTCATCCATCAGCCTCTCGGCGGCTTCTCGGGTCAGGCGACGGACATCGACATTCACGCCAAGGAGATCCTGCGCACGCGCGACAAGCTGAACGAGCTGCTCGTCAAGCACACGGGCCAGACGATCGACCGCATCAAGTCGGACACGGAGCGCGACTACTTCATGAGCGCCGCGGAGTCGAAGGAGTACGGGCTCATCGACGAGGTGCTCGTGCAAAAGGTCGCCGGCAAGTAGCCGCGACTAGCCACCGCGAGGTCGCGCGCACACGGCCGCGACCTTGTGCTACGCTTTTAGACAGTGCCGACCGAGCGAAAGCGCGACGAACACGGGAACCTCTCCTGCTCCTTTTGCGGCAAGTCCCAAAAGGAAGTGAAGAAGCTCATCGCGGGGCCGACGGTCTATATCTGCGACGAGTGCATCGGCCTCTGCAACGACATCATTGCCGAGGAGATCGAGAAGGAGTCGGACAACTTCGGCCTCGCGCCCGTGCCGAAGCCGGTCGAGATCAAGGCCGTGCTCGACGACTACGTCATCGGACAGGAGCGGGCCAAGAAGATCCTCGCCGTCGCCATCCACAACCACTACAAGCGCATCGACGCCAAGGTGGGCGCCGACGACGTCGAGCTCGGCAAGTCGAACATCCTCCTGCTCGGTCCCACGGGCTGCGGCAAGACGTTGCTCGCGCAGACGCTCGCGAAGATCCTCAACGTGCCGTTCGCCATCGCGGACGCCACGAATCTGACTGAGGCGGGATACGTCGGCGAGGACGTCGAGAACATCATCGTCAACCTCCTGCAGAACGCCGAGCACGACATCGAGAAGGCGCAGCGCGGGATCGTCTACATCGACGAGATCGACAAGATCGCGCGCAAGGGTGAAAACCCCAGCATCACGCGCGACGTCTCGGGCGAGGGCGTGCAGCAGGCCCTGCTCAAGATCCTCGAGGGGACGATCTGCAACGTGCCGCCGAAGGGCGGGCGCAAGCACCCGCAGCAGGAGTTCCTGCAGGTCGACACCTCGAACATCCTCTTCATCTGTGGGGGGGCGTTCGTCGGCCTCGAGGACATCATCGAGCAGCGGGTCGGGCAAAAGCAGATTGGATTCGGCGCCAAGATCACCTCGAAGAAGGAACGACGGGTGTGGGACCTCCTGCGCGAGGTCCAGCCCGAGGACCTGCTGAAGTACGGCATGATCCCGGAGTTCGTCGGGCGCCTGCCCGTCATCGCGCCGCTGCACGAGCTCGACGAGCCGGCGCTCATCGACATCCTCACGAAGCCGAAGAACGCCCTCGTCAAGCAGTACCAGAAGCTGTTCGAGATGGACGGCGTCAAGCTGCGCTTCACGAAGGGCGCGATGTCGGCCATCGCCGCCGATGCGCAGAAGCACAAGTCGGGCGCGCGCGGCTTGCGCGCCATTCTCGAGCTCGCCATGCTCGACATCATGTTCGACGTGCCCACCTCGGGGAGCGCCATCCGCGAGGTCGTCATCAACGAAGAGACGATCCAGAAGGGCCAGCAGCCGATCCTCATGTACCAGAAGGGCAACGCGGCCGTGACCGAGAAGGCGTCTTGAGACGGAGGTTCTCCATGTCGTTCACCCCATCAGCCCAGACCCGCCGCACCGTCGGCACGACGTTCCGCTGGCTCGTCCTTCTGCCCGTGCTCATGGTGGGCTCGCTCCTCTACTGGTCGGTGGCGATCGGCCTCGGCGGGATGTCGCTCATGGCGGCCAGCGCGCTGTCCATCTCGACGGACTCCACGCTCGGCGTCGCCCCCGCGTCCGAGACCGGCGCGCCCGCGACGCTCGAAGGCGGCGACGGCACAACGCCAATCGTCGTCCACCTCGAGGAGTCGGTGGAGCCCGAGGACGTCAACGACAACGCGGGCGCCGCCGGGTTCGCCCAGCCCGCCGACGACACCCAAGTCACGGTCACGCCCGGCCCCGGCGCGACGTCGTTTTGATCGGGGACCCTGGAAGGGTCCCCGTGCCGCCCGGCGCTCGCTCCGCGCGGCGAAGCCGCGTCCTTTTGATCGGGGACCCTGGGAGGGTCCGCGTGCCCCCCGGCGCTCGCTCCGCGCGGCGAAGCCGCGCTCGCTCGGGCTCGTCGTGAGCGTCGCGGCGCGCGCGGTCGCGCTCCTCCTGCTCGCCGCCGCGCCGTTCGCGTGCGGCTCGACCGCCGCGCCCGCCGATGGCGACGCCGTCGGCTCGCCGGACGGGGCGACAGACGGGGCGGGAGCCGACGTGGACGGCGATGTCGCCTCGGAGAAGCCTTTTCGCTACCGAGGCTGTCCGGACGACCCGAGCCACCTCCCCATGAACTGCGAGCAGAACCTCGAGTGCGACTACGCGGGGAGCGGCGCCCCCGGACGGTGCACGACGATCGAGCTGTGCGACTTGAACATTCCGATGGACGATTGGGTCTCCATTCCACCCGCCGACACGTGCGGGACCCACCCGGCGCCCTGTCCGGGCGCCTTCGACTCGCTCCCCGAGGGCGCGGCCTGCCCGGCCCTGAAGGGCCTCCTCCAATGTGACTACGACGAGGCGCGCTGCGGGTGCTTGGGCTGCCGCTCGGACGACGGCGCGCCCGGCGCCGTCTGGTCCTGTCGCAAGTGGGCCTCGGGCGGCGACGGCTGCCCGAACGCCCCCGTGCTCGGCGGCACCGCCTGCGACCCGCCCGGACAGCTCTGCGCCTACGGTGCGTTCTGCGGCGTTTCGGCCGGCGGGAGCTTCCGGTGCACGGACGGGTACTGGCAGAGGGCCCCCTCCGCGCCCGTGACGTGCGCCCCCCGCGCCTGCCCCCGCTGAGGGCGCTCGGGCGGGGAATGTAGGCAAAATTGGCCGAGGAATGCGGCGCTTGATACGATCGAAGGAGCATGTCGACCCCTGACCATCCGGAAAACAGCCGCGCGCCCCGCTTGGTTCCGCTCTTGCCGCTGCGGGACATCGTCGTGTTTCCGCACATGGTCGTGCCGCTCTTCGTGGGCCGCGAGAAGTCCATCAGTGCGCTCGAAGAGGCGATGGCCAAGGGTGGTTCGAAGGAGATCTTCCTCTCGGCGCAACGCAAGGCCAAGACCAACGAGCCCGTGCCCGAGGACATCTTCACGGTGGGCACCGTGGGCACGATCATCCAGCTCCTGCGCCTGCCCGACGGCACGGTCAAGGTGCTCGTCGAGGGCAAGCGGCGGGCCGCCATCCGGCGCTTCACGCAGACCGACGGCTTCTTCACGGTCGAGATCCAGGAGCTGCCCGAGCTGGTCGAGCGCTCCGTCGAGCTGGACGCGCTCGTGCGCGAGGTGCACGGGACCTTCGAGACCTACGTCAAGCTCAACAAGCGCATCGCGCCCGAGATCCTGATCTCGGTGCAGACGATCGAGGAGCCGAGCCAGCTCGCCGACACGATGGTGGGTCAGCTCCAGCTCAAGCTCCCCGACAAGCAGGCCATCCTCGAGATGGACGCGCCCTCGAAGCGCCTCTCCCGCCTCTACGAGCTCATGAAGGCGGAGATCGAGATCCTGCAGGTCGAGCGCAAGATCCGCACGCGCGTCAAGAAGCAGATGGAGAAGACGCAGAAGGAGTACTACCTGAATGAGCAGATGCAGGCCATTCAGAAGGAGCTCGGCGACCGCGACGAGTTCAAGAACGAGCTCGGCGAGCTCGAGGAGCGCGCCAAGCAGAAGAACCTCACGAAAGAGGCGCGGCTCAAGGTCGCCAAGGAGATGAAGAAGCTGCGCATGATGGCCCCGATGTCGGCGGAGGCGGCCGTCGTGCGCAACTACCTCGACTGGGTCATCGGCCTGCCGTGGGGCGAGCGCACCGAGGACAAGCTCGACGTCGTCGAGGCCGAGCGCATCCTCGACGAAGACCACTACGGCCTCAAGAAGGTCAAGGAGCGCATCCTCGAGTACCTGGCGGTGCAGGCGCTCGTCAAGAAGCTCAAGGGGCCCATCCTGTGCCTCGTGGGCCCGCCCGGCGTCGGCAAGACGTCGCTCGCGCGCTCGATCGCGAAGGCCACGGGCCGGAACTTCGTGCGCCTGTCGCTGGGCGGCGTGCGCGACGAGGCGGAGATCCGCGGCCACCGGCGCACGTACATCGGCGCGCTGCCCGGCAAGATCATCCAGTCGATCAAGAAGGCCGGCACGCAGAACCCGGTCTTCCTCCTCGACGAGATCGACAAGATGTCGACGGACTTCCGCGGCGATCCGTCGTCGGCGCTCCTCGAGGTGCTCGACCCGGAGCAGAACGGCACGTTCAACGACCACTACCTCGATCTCGACTACGACCTCTCGGACGTCATGTTCATAACGACGGCGAACTACCTGCAGGGCATCCCCATCCCGCTGCAGGACCGCATGGAGGTCATCCAGCTCCCGGGCTACACGGAGTTCGAGAAGGTCTCGATCGCCGAGCGTTACCTCATCCCCAAGCAGAAGCGCGACAACGGCATCGGCGACGTCGCCGTGGCCTTCCCCGAGGAGACGATCCGCGACGTCATCCACTACTACACGAAGGAGGCGGGCGTCCGGCACCTCGAGCGCGAGTTCGCCACTGTGTGCCGCAAGATCGCGCGTGACGTCGTAGCGAAGCGGGCGCCCGTGCAGATCGCCGAGGCCGGCGTGGCGACGCCGGGCTGGCGCATCACGCCCAAGCGCCTGCCGCGCTACCTCGGCCCGCACCGCTACCGCTACGGCCGCCAGGAGGGCGGCGACGAGATCGGCCTCGTCAACGGCCTGGCCGTGACGATGCACGGCGGCGACCTGCTCGCCGTGGAGGTCTCGATCGTCGCGGGCAAGGGCAAGCTCGTGCTCACGGGCAAGCTCGGCGACGTCATGCAGGAGTCGGCGCAGGCGGTCATCAGCTACGTGCGCTCGCGCGCGCCGTCGCTCGGCCTCGAGCGCGACTTCTACAGCCGCGCCGACATCCACGTGCACTTCCCCGAGGGGGCCATCCCCAAGGACGGCCCCTCGGCGGGCATCACGATGTGCACGGGCCTCGTGTCGGCGCTGCTGCGCGTGCCCGTGCGCAAGGATGTCGCCATGACGGGCGAGATCACGCTGCGCGGCCGCGTGCTTCCCATCGGCGGCCTCAAGGAGAAGATCCTCGCGGCGCACCGCTCGGGCATCAAGACGGTCATCATGCCCAAGGAGAACGCCAAGGACCTGCGCGACATCCCGAAGCGCGTCCTCAAGGCCCTGCGCGTCGTGCCCGTCGACCACATGGACGACGTGCTGCGCAACGCGCTCGTGCTGCCCGACCCGCTCAGCTTCCTGCAGGAGCCGTCGGTCTCGGTCGATTGGCGCGTCCCCGCCGAGCGCCGTGAGACCCCGCGCGACCGCCGCGAGGACTCGTCGCGCTACCCGGTCGCGAGCGCCGTGCCGCCGCCGTCGGCGCGCGAGGAGCGCCCCGTGCCGACGACCGTCATCGACCCGCTGCCGTTGCCGGGCGCTCGCGAGGACTGACTGGAGGAGAGGGAGGGATTCGAACCCTCGATAGGGCTTTTGACCCTATAACGATTTAGCAAACCGCCGCCTTCGGCCACTCGGCCACCTCTCCAAAGGTGCCGGCCGACCATAGAGCACCGACGGGCGAGGTGCAAGGCTCGTCCACCTTGACGCGCCCCGGGGTCGTGGCCACGCTCGGGACATGGACGACCCGACGCGTTTCATGACCGAGCTCTTCGCGATGTGGGTGGAGCGCGACGTAGCGGCGCGGCGCGCGACCATCGAGGCGCACTTCCGCCCCGACGCGCGGTTCTTCGATCGCGACGGCGCCATGGCGGGGCACGCCGCGCTCGAGACCTTCAGTGACTCTCTTCAGCGCCGGTTCCCGACGGCCCGGTTCCGGCTGGCGCGTCCGCCCGAGGTGCTCGGCGACGCCCTCCGCACGTATTGGACCTTCGGGCCGCCCGAGAAGCCGGCCGCCGTGGATGGCATGGACTTCGCGATCCTCGACGGCGACAAGATCAAGACGCTCTACGCGTTCGTGAACGTGCCCGGCTGACCGATCCCTAATCCGCGGACCGGCGCAGCTCGTCGATGAGCTCCCGCCACCGGTCGCGGGGCGCCCAGCCGAGCTCGCGCCGGATGCGATCGGCGGCGAAGCGAAGGCGAGGCGCGTCGTCGGGGATGGGAGGCGCGGCGCGACCAGCGGCGCCGTAGATCACCTCGAGATACTCGCGCGTGTCGGCGATGCCCTCCACGACGTTGTAGGCGCGGCCGTCGGCGACGGGCGCGTGCGCCGCGAGGACGATGGCGTCGACGAGATTGTCGACGTGGACATACGGAAGCTCGGGGAACGGAAGCAGACAGCCCTCTTCGGTGCGCGCACGCGCGATCGCGAGGGGGCCCCAGCGCGAGCGCGGGTGCGTCGAGAGGATGAGCGGCGGCCGCAGGACGATCGACGCGACGTCGCGGCCCGTGCCCGTATGGAGCAGCCGTTCGGCCTCGGCCTTCGAGAAGCCGTAGGCGCCCTCGGTCGTCGTCCAGAGCGCGCTCTCCTCGTCGTAGTCCGGGCCCGCGGCGTCGTCGTACACCGACACCGTCGAGATGTGCACGAGCCGAGCGCGACGTCCCGCGGCCGCGAGCGCCTCGATGAGACAACGCGTGCCGTCGACGTTCACGCGCAGGCACGTCTCGAGATCGGAGACCGCGGCGGCGCAGTGGACGGCGAGGTCGACACCGCGCACGGCCTCGCGCAGCACGGCCCGATCGGTGATGTCGCCTTCAATCGGCTCGGCGCCGGCTGGCGCCGTTCCCGCGCGCACGAGCGCTCGGACGCGGTAGCCGTCGCGCGTGAACCGCTCGGTGACCGCGCTGCCCACGCTGCCGGTTGCGCCCGTGACGAGAACACGCACGGGTCGATCATGACGCATGAGGGCTTTTCCCGCTGATTGGGCGCCGGCCCCTTGAACGCTCGTCCGGTTCGATCGGAATTTCATTTACTTTCGATTACTAGCCCGGCCGATCGAGCTACACTTGTGGGGTAGCCATGCCCCGTACTGCGCGCGTCCAACAGATCCTCGAGGAAGCAGCTGAGCTCACCCCGGCTGAGCGGGCGGAGCTCGCTGAGGAGTTGGCTAAGCCGATCGTGTTCACGAAAGAGGACATGGCGCGCCAGCGCAAGGCCATCCTCGGCTTCCTGGCGATCCCGACCGTCGCCGGCACCGACCCGAACGCGTCGAGCGACAAGTACGCCGTTCTGAAGCACGACAACGAAGCATGATCTTCGTCGACACGAGCGTGTTCTACGCTCGCCTGGCTCGCCAAGACCTTCGTCAGGTCGCCGCCGAGACATTCTTCCAGACGATGACCACGGAACAGCTCGTCACGACGAGAGAGGTCATCTTCGAGACACACGCCATGATGCTCAAGGTTTCTCGAGCCAGGCCGGCGGCTGACATGCGGCCGGCCTCTCAGAAGTTCCTTGAGTCGATCGACGCGGGACTGGCCACCGTGATTCCTGTGACCGAAGAAGACCACCGTGCGGCGCGCGTCATCATCGACAAATACAGAGACAAGGACTTCTCTCTCCGCGATGCCCTGAGCTTTGCAGTGATGGAGCGCCTCAGAATTACGTGTGCGGCTTCGTTCGACAAGCACTTCCGCCAGTATGGAAATTTCACCGTGCTGCCCTAAGTGACGCGCGGCCGACCACTCCTCTGGATCGGCGTGGTCTATACGGTTCACGGCGACACCCACATGAATCTGGAGGGAGCACGGCCACTCCCGTTCCGGTCCAGCCGGCGTTTGCAGTTATGCCGTGCCACGCTCCAATTGACGAAGGCGCGCGGGCGCGCGTTACTAGCGAAGTAGAACACCCGGAGGGGTGGCCGAGTGGTTTAAGGCAACGGTCTTGAAAACCGTCGGCGCGAGAGCGCCCGGGGGTTCGAATCCCCCCCCCTCCTCGACAGACCGAACAGCTTGACGCCAGCGCACGGTCGCGGCATACGTGTTGCCCACACGCGGCCATAGCTCAGCTGGATAGAGCATCGGCCTACGAAGCCGGGGGTCGGAAGTTCGAATCTTCCTGGCCGCGCAAATGAGTTCCCCTCCGCAATTCGACGTCGATGCCGCGGCGCGCGCTCGGGCGCACCAGGCGCAGCTCACGAAGCCGCCGGGCAGCCTGGGGCGGCTCGAGGAGCTCGCGATCTTCTACGCGGGCGCGCGGGGGCGGTTCCCGGTCGCGGCGCCCGCGAAGGCGCGCATCTACGTCTTCGCGGCCGACCACGGCGTCGCCGCCGAGGGCGTGAGCCCGTACCCGTCGTCGGTCACGGCGGCGATGGTCGCTAACTTTCTCGCGGGGGGCGCGGCCATCAGCGTGCTCACGCGCGCGAGCGACATCGAGCTGCGCGTCGTCGACGTCGGCGTCGCGTCGCCGATTCCGGCGGCGGGCGACGGGCAGGTCGCGGAGCTGCTCTCGTTTCCCGTGCGCCAGGGCACGGCGAGCTTTCTCCGCGAGCCGGCCATGTCGCGGGCCGAGGCGGAGCTCGCGCTCGGTGTCGGCGCGCGGCTCGCGGCCGAGGCGGCCGGGGAGGGCGTCGAGGTGCTCGGCGCGGGGGAGATGGGCATCGGGAACACGACGGCGGCCGCGGCCATCGTGGCGGCGCTGACGGGCGCGGCGCCAGAGGTCGTCGTCGGGCGAGGGACGGGCGTCGATGACGCGGGGCTCGCGCGCAAGATCGAGGTCGTGCGCGCGTCGCTGGCCCTCCACGCGCCCGATCGCCGCGACGTGCTCGGCGCGCTCGCGGCCGTGGGCGGGCTCGAGATCGCGGCCATGGCCGGGCTCATGCTCGGCGGTGCGCAGCAGCGCGTGCCCGTCGTCGTCGACGGGTTCATCAGCGGCGCGGCGGCGCTCGTCGCCGCGCGGCTCGAGCCGGGCGTGCGCGACTTTCTGTGCTTCTCGCACCTGTCGGCCGAGCGCGGTCACCGCGTCGTGTGTGACGCGCTCGACGCCCGGCCCCTCTTCGACCTCGGCATGAGGCTCGGAGAGGGCACCGGCGCCGCGCTCGCCATCAATCTCCTGCGGGCCTCCGTGCGCCTGCAGAGCGAGATGGCGACGTTCGCGAGCGCCGGTGTCGCCAACCGCGACTAGCTACTTCTTACAGACGTCGGTGCCGAAGGGCTGGAAGCCCTTGCCCATGTCGACCTCGAACGTGTGCTCGACCGTCTTGGCGTCCTTCATCGTCATGGTCTCGCGGACCTTCATCTTCATGCTCATCATCGAGCCGTCGCCCACGAACACGATCTTGTCCGCCGTGGCGCCGGGCGCGTGCTCGAGCCAGTAGCTGCCCAGGTTGTCGTAGCTGACGCTCACCGGGGCCTTGGCGGCGCCGTCGTAACCGAGCAGGAAGGTCGCCTCGATGGCCGGCATCGTCTTCGTCTTGCCCATCTTGTAGTCGCCCCGATACCAGAAGCCGCCGGCCTCCTTCTTGATCTTCACGGTGGACTTGCCCTTGCTCTCGGGCGAGCCGGGGCCCATGGCGCCCGCCGGGTAGGTCGAGTCGCACTTGTAGCTGCCTTCGTAGGCCTTGAAGAGAGCGTCCACTTCGGGGGCGGGCTTCGGCGGACCGGCAGGCGCGGCGGGGGCGGCGGCCGCGGCGGGCGCCGCTGCGGGCGCGGGCGCCTTGTCGGCGGCGTGGGCGGAGAGGGCGATGGCCCCCGAGAACAGCGTTCCGGTGATCACGAGCGAGGCGAGCTTGGTCATGGTTGGGTTTCTCCTTGGCGCGGAAGATACACCGATCGGAAATCTTGCGAGGAAAAACACACCCGCCGGCCGGTCTGTCAGAAGAGATCCTTCCAGCGGCAGAGCTTCACGCCGCGGCGCTCGAAGGCGCGGCGGACCTTGTGGGAGGTCAGCGCGACGAGCTCGTGCGCGCGCAGGTGCGGCGCCTCGCCCGGCTCGGACTCGGTGTCGTCCTCCTCGCCGGGGTGGCAGATGAGCTCGTGGGCGCCCGGGCCCATGCGCCCAAGGATCTCGAGGATGCGCACCTCGTCGAGCCGGCCGACCTCGACGAAGCCCCAGCTCTGCGGGCCGTGGCGGAGCGCGCCCATCTGGCGGCGCGTGAGCCACGCGAGCCCCGTGAGCAGCCCCGCTTCGAGGCCGCGCGTCGGGTCGGTGAGCCATGCGAGCGTCGGGCGCTCGACCGCGCTGCGGATGCCGGCGATGCCGTGCTTGCGCGCCACCGTCTCCATGGCGCGCCCCACGGCGGGTAAGAAGCCGAGGTGACGGTGCGTGTCGACGTGGTCCGGGCGCACGCCGGCGTCGCACAGTCGCGAAATCTGCGCGTCGAACTCTCGTTCAATTTCAGATATATCTACTTGACCCATCACCCAAGACTTGAAGAAGTCCTGGGCCCGCGTCGGGAACCCGCCGTCGGCGTTCGTCAAGCTCGGTAGGCTCGCGGAAGCGCTCACGGGTCGGCCGCCGACGAGGGTGAGGTGAACGCCCACGCCGAGGTCGGGCGCCTCGCTCAGCAGCGTGCACACGCCGCCCAGGTCGTCGCAGTTGCCCAGCACGGAAGTGCTCGTGACGACGCCCTCGCGGTGCGCGCGCAAGATGCCACGCGAGACGCCGGGAGAGCACCCGAAGTCGTCCGCGTTGACGACGAGCATGGTCTCGGAGGCGCTCACGGGAACACGCGCCGCGGTGTGTTTTTCGGTGGTCGCAAGGGATGGTCGAACCTGCCGAAATGCAGCGTTCTCGACGGCGTTCTACCATCTCCCTGAATTGACCACCTAGAGCGATGGTGATATCTCAGAACGTCATGGGAAAGCGCATCTTGATCGCCGACGACAGCGTGACGATCCAGAAAGCTTTCGTGATGACGCTCGTTGGCGAGGACTTCGCCGTCACGGCCGCGCGCTCGGCCGACGAAGGCCTCACGCTGGCGCGCCAGACTCGGCCCGACCTCGTGATCGCCGATGCGGCGATGCCGGGCCGCTCGGGCTACGAGCTCTGCGCGGCGCTCAAGGCTGACGCCGCCCTGCGCGGCATCCCCGTCTATATCTTGTCGTCGACGCACCGGCCTTACGACGAGGCCAAGGGCCAGCAGGTCGGCGCCGACGGGAACCTCGTCAAGCCTTGGGAGACGGGCGGGCTCATCGAGAAGCTGAAGGGCGCGACGGGCCTCGCGGCGGGCGCGGCGCGTCCGCCGGCGGCCGCGGCGCCCGCGTCGCGGCCGGCGAGCGCGCTGCCCACGGCGGCGGTCGAGGCCGACTACTCCGTCGACGTGGTCGTCCGCGACACAGCGCCCGCGCGCATGACCGCGCCCGTGCAGCACGTTCAGCCGATGGCGCCGGCGGCGCCCGCGCAACCGGCCACGCGGCCCGCCGCACCGTCGAGCATGCCGGCGGGCGGCCTGCGTCCGTCGTTGATCCCGGGCGTGCGCCCCGGCGCGATGCCGCCCTCGCGTCCCGGTACCTCGCCGTCGCGCACCCTCGGCGGCACGACGCCCATCGGTCCGTCGGTCCCGCCGCGCCCGGCCAGCGCCGCGCCCATGGGCCGCACGCTCTTCGGTCTGCCGGCCGCCAGCATGCCGTTCCCGGGCGCGCCGCGCCCCGCGCCCGCGGCCGTCGCGCACGCGCCGGCTCCCGCGCACGCGCCGGCTCCGGTGCACGCACCGGCTGCCGCGCACGCGCCGTCTCCGACCTACGCGCCTGAGCCGATGGCCGCGCGTTCGGCCGCTTCGCCCGCGCTGTCCTCGGCCGTGGGCAGCCTGGTCGATCAGAAGGTCGCCGCGATGGCGGCGAGGGGCCCCGAGTATGAGGCCCTCGCGAAGCTCTCGCGAGAGGTGATCGAGCAGATCGTCTGGGAGATCGTTCCCGAGCTCGCCGACGCCATCATTCGCGAGCACGTCGCCAAGCGCGGCACGGCCTAGCAGCGCTTGGGCGAAGGAGAGGCCATGGCGATCGAGGTCTTCATGATCAGCGGCAGCCCGTTCGCCTGGCGGGTCTTGCTCGCGCTCGAGCTCAAGGGGCTGCCTTACGAGACGCGCGTCCTTCAGGTCTCGAAGGACGAGCAGAAGGCGCCGGCATTTTTAGCGATCAATCCGCGCGGCCGCGTACCCGCGCTGCGCGACGGGGAGACCGTCGTGTGCGACTCGCTCGCCATCCTCGCGTACCTCGATCGCAAATACCCGACGACGCCGCTCTTCGGCGCGACGCCCGCCGAGGCCGCGCGTGTGTGGCAGACCGCGCTCGAGGCCGTGGGCGATCTCGATCGCCCGACCGAGGATTACATCGTGCCGATCTATTTCGGCCGCGCCATTGAGGAGGCCGCCAAGATCCGCGCCGCCGTGCCCGCGCTGCGCGCCGAGCTCGCCCGTCTCGACTCCACGCTGCGCGACCGCACCTGGCTCGTCGGCAATGGCATCACGGCGGCCGACGTCGTCATCTATCCCATGTTGAAGTCCGTCGAGCGCGCCGCCGGAAAGCCGGGCGCCGACGCCTTCGGCCTGGGCTTCGTCCCCGTGGCGGACCGGTATCGATCGCTCGCGCGCTGGATGCGGCGGATCGAGGCGCTCCCCGGATACGAGCGCACGTACCCGCCGCACTGGCGCTGAGGGCGGCTGCCCGCCCTCAGGCTTTCGGCTTGCTCGGCTTGCTCGTCGGCGGGGGCCTGGCGCCGCGACTACTGCGACGACCAGGAGCAGAGCTGGCCGTCGGCGCCGGCGATGATGCGACCCTTGACGGCGATGGGCGAGGTCCAGGGCTGTACGCCGTTGCAGGTCCCCGTCCCGCCCCCGAACACGGACATGCCCATCTCGCTTTCGACGCCGTTGAGCTTGTTCCCGTTCATGAACCAAACCACCACGTCGTTGTTGCCGTCGGACGTCGCGATTGGCGACGAGCTGCCGCCCGTGCTCACGCACCACGACTGCTTCGCGGTGGGCGGGCTGCCGGGCGTGACGGCGACCGAGACGATGCCCTTACCGCACGACGCGCCGCCCAGCGTATTGAGGATCACGTGGACGCCGCTCGCCGAGACGTACGACGCGAGCGCCGCGCGGATGTTCATGGCGCCGCCGACCGCGACGTTCACGTCCCGGAGGTGTCCCGCCATGCCGCCGAGGTTCGCCGGGTTGAGGAGGTACAGGTGGCCGTCCTTGGAGGCCGCCGCCACGATGCTCGACGGCGTCGAGCCGGGAACGGAGAGCACGACCGGGCTGCTCGAGCCGAAGTCGGCGTCGGACTGATCCATCTGCTGCCAGTTCGACGGGTAGTAGGTGCCTGTCGCGCGATTGAGCTGGGCCATGCCGGTGAGCTTGACCACCTCTTCGCTGTCCTGGTGAGCGCCGCCGCCGCCGTTGCGGTTGCCGGTGATTGCGAACACGCCCGTGCCGTCGGATGCCATGCCGCCCGAGGCCCAGATCGCTTCGCCGCTGCCGCCCGTGGCCCAGGCCCCGGTCTTGGTCGGATCCGCCGTATTAACGGCGATCACCCAGCCGTGATAGTTGCCACAGTCGCCGACGTGGCCGCCGTACGCGACGTAGAGGATCCCGTTCACGAGCGAGAGCGCGCTGCGCTGGTTCTGCGGCTGGGTGTTGAACGCCAGGCCGCCCGGATCTTTCATGGCCGAGACGTTGATGGGCCATCCGGCCTTTTCCATGCCCATCTTGTCGATATCGAGCGCGTGGATCTCGTGACGGTCGATGCTGTTGGTGCCGATGCCGCCCGCGACGTAGATCGTGCGGCTCGCGACGTCGATCACGGGCGTGCTGATGATCCCGATGGGGTGAATGCTGCCGCAGCCGGCGCCGCTCGCTTGCGGCGCGCTTCCGATGTTGTGCATCCACAGGATCGCGCCCGTCGTCTCGTCGAGGGCGTAGACGTTGTTGTTGGTGGTGGCCGCGAAGAAGGCGCCCTTGCCGCCGGGACCGTTCTCCGCGTAGAGCGGCGAGGCCCACATCGAGCCGCTGAACTTCGCCATGAAGGCCGCATCCGGCGCCATCTTGGCGGCCAAGGCCTTCGTGAGCGTGGGCTGGAGGAAGAAGCCGTCGCGCGTCTCATGCTTGTTGCGCGTGAGCACGGACTGCGCCGAGTCTCCAGCCGTACCGGCGGCGCCCGTCGCGCCCGCGGCGCCCGTCACGCCAGCGCCGCCCGTCGCACCAGCGGCGCCCGTCGCACCAGCGGCGCCCGTCACGCCGGCGGCGCCCGTCACGCCGGCGGTCCCCGTTGTGCCTGCAGCTCCCGCCCCGGCCGCCCCGGTCACGCCCCCGCCCCCGCTGCCCGCCGAGCCCGCACTGCCGCTCGCGCCCGCGGAACCCGTCGCCTGTGATCCGGCGGCGCCCGTGGGCTGCTTCGTCGATGGCGACGAACAATTTAGCGTCAACAGCGCGGTGCCGACGAGGTATAGAAAACGCAACGGAGAGTGCATGCGTGGGCTCATTGGGCTGACCGCCTCTCGAGGGGGGATAAGACGCTCATCGTTTTGTAACAGCGCTTGGAACAGCGCTGGAACAGCGCTCCAAGTTAGCAGATTGGTTAGCTTATACCGCTCTGGGCAAATCGCTCGGACAAAACCGTATCTCAAAACCGTATCTAGAGACGGCTCGGAACGTCAACCGGCTCACGCTGCGGTGCTCGTGGGCGGGATTCGCTGCATCATGTCGTCTGGTTGGTGGCTCGCTATAGGGGCCATCTGGCCGTGAGTGGCCGGACACGTCGTTTTGGGTGACCCGGAATCGCTGATTGCTTCACTTTACCCACAGTGGCTTCAATAAGGACGTCATGACGCGCACCAGAGCTTTCACGGGATTCGCCGCCGCGGCGCTCGCGGTCTCATTCATCTTCGGTTGCAGCAAGTCCTTACCGAGCACGTCCGGGCAGGCGGGCAGCGGCGGGAAAGCGGGCAGCGCGGGCCAGTCCGGCACATCTGGGACGGGCGGCTCGGCCGCGGGAGGAGGCTCGGGCAGCATGGGCGGCGCCGGCGTGGGCAACGACGCCGCGGCCGGGACGTCGGTTGATGCGAGCGGCGCCGGGGGGCAGGGCGGCGCGCCCAGCGATGGCGGCGGGAACGCGCTGGCCTCGGGCCCGTGCACGGTGTTCGCGAAGGCCGATCAGCCGATCGCGAAGCTCGCGGACACCGGCTGCATGGATCCGAAGAACCCGACGAAGCTCGCGCCTTTCGTCGTCCCTTATGAGGTGAACAGCCCGCTCTGGTCCGACAACGCGAACAAGGAGCGCGGCTTCGTGATCCCGAAGGGCTCGAAGATTCACGTCAAGGACTGCGCGACTGCCTCCGCCGAGTGCACGCAGGGCCCGCAGGACACCGGCAAGTGGGTCATGCCGGTGGGCACCGTGATGGTGAAGAGCTTCAGCTTCGACGGCAAGCTCGTCGAGACGCGCCTGCTCATGCGCGCCGACGAAAACACCTGGAACGGCTACAGCTATCAGTGGAACGAAGCGCAGACCGAGGCGACGGTGGTCCCCGCCGACGACGATGCGTCCCTCAATAACATGCGCGCGCACGTCATGTTCAACACCGGTCAGCGCACCGTCTCCTGGATCTTTCCCTACCGCTTCGACTGCACCGGCTGCCACACGAAATCGGCGGGCGGCACGCTCGGCCCCGAGACGCGGCAGATGAACCGCAAGCTCGGCAACGTCGCGACGAACCCGAACCAGATCGACGCGTGGAAGACCATGGGCCTCTTCGAGAACGCGGGCCCGCCCACGCCGTACCAGGCGGCGCTCGTGCTGCCGTACGACGGGCAGCTCGGCACGGCGCCCAAGGGCGCGGCGACCCTCGAGGTGCGGGCGCGCTCGTACCTGCACGCGAACTGCGCCTATTGCCACCGGCCCGACGGTGATTTCTCCAATATGGACTTTCGCGTCGACACGACGTTCAAGAACATGGGGGCTTGCGGCGTCACGCCCGCGAAGGGAGACGTCGGCGTCTCGGGCGCGCTCGTCCTCAGCCCCGGCCAGCCCATGATGTCCTCGATGTGGTTGCGCATGCACGCGGCCTACATGGGCGACAGGACACGCATGCCGCAGCTCGCGACCTACGTGCTCGACGACCTGGGTCTCGGCGTCATCAGCGACTGGATCACGTCGGTCAAGGCTTGCCCCCCGTAGGCGCGACGGCCACGCCCCAGGGCAGGCCGCCCACCTTCACGCGCGCCGTGACCTTGCCGGTCGCGGCGTCGATGATCGAGACGTCGTTCGAGGGGCCGTTGGCCGTGAAGAGCCGCGCGCCGTCGTGGCTGACGCCGATGCCCCAGGGCCGCGCGCCCACGCCGTCGAGCATGCGCACGACCTTGCGCCTCGCGACGTCGATGACCGCGACGGACTCGCCGCGGCCGCACGACACGTAGAGCGTCTTGCCGTCGGGCGACAGCGCCGAGCCCATGGGGCGGGGTCCGAGCGGCGTCTTCGCGACGGCCTCGATCTTTACGCTGCCGGCGGGCTTGCCGCGCGCGGCGTCGAGCACCGTCACCTGCGCGCCGTTCTCGGAGGTCACGAAGGCCGTGGCGCCGTCGCGCGTGAACGTCACCGAGCGCGGGCGCGGGCCCGTGGGCATTTGCTCCAGGACCTTGAGCGTCCCCGTGGCGACGGCGACGACGATGTTGTCCTGCTCGGAGGTGACATAGACCACCTTGCCGTCGGGGCGCAAGGTCACGCCCTCGGGCTCATGGCCCACCCCGACCTTGCCCTCGACCTTGCCTGACGCGAGATCGAGGACCGTCATCTCGGCGGTCTCCTCGTTCGACACGTAGAGGGTCTTGCCGTCGCGCGAGACGTCGAAGGACTCGGGATCCTGGCCGCTCGGCAGCGTGCGCACGAGCTTGTGCGTGCGCAGGTCGACGACGCCCACGCCGTCGGCGGCGCGGTCGGCAGGCGGCAGCTTCGACTCGTCGACGCCAGGGGCGGCGCGCGGCGAGCCCGAGAGCGCGACATAGAGGAGCTTGCCGTCAGGCGACAGCTTCAGGCCGCGGGGACGCTTGCCCACGGGGATGCGGGCCACGACCGCGGCCGAGGCGGGGTCGATGGCGACCACCGCGCCGCCCTCCTCGGTGCTGACGTAGACGAGCGACCCGGCGGCCGCCGCGCGGGCCGGGACCACCCCGGTCGTGGCGGTGAGCAGGCCCGTAAACGCCGTGAGGGCGGGCCAAAGGCTGCGAAAATGAACGGTTCTGGCTCTCGACATGGTGGCAAGTATAGATACCCTTGACTCGGGCCAGTGCCGAGACAAGAATGAACGCCATCGAAAGGTGTGTGCCATGAAGTGGGAAACTCCGAGCTTCGTCGAGATCAACATGAGCGCCGAGATCGGTGGCTATCAGAGCGATTTCGGAGACCGTGATCCCATGGAGCCGGTCCTCGACCTGCATGTGGCTGTCTCGGACGCCGATTCGTCGACGCTCGCCAAGTAGCGTCTCGGCGCCATCGTGCGCGTGAGAGTCCTGGGATCCGCCGCCGGTGGCGGGTTCCCGCAGTGGAATTGTGGCTGCGACAACTGCCGCGCGGTGCGCGCTGGCGCGCCCGGCTTGCGGGCCCGGACGCAGGAATCGATCGCCGTCAGCGGGGACGGCGAGGCCTGGTTCCTCCTCAACGCCTCCCCGGAGATCCGCGCGCAGATCGAGGCGTTCCCTGACCTGTGGCCGCGCGCCAAGCGGCACTCGCCCATCGCGGGAATTCTCTTCTCGAACGGCGATCTCGACCACTGCCTGGGGCTGCTGTCGCTGCGCGAGTCGCATCCGCTCGTCGTGCACGCGACGGCCGCCATGCGCGACGGGTTCCGGCAAGGGAACGTCCTCAACCGGACGCTCGAGCGGTTCGCTGGGCAGATCGACTGGCGGGTCGTGACGCTCGGCGAGGAGCAGGCGCTCGGCGGCGAGGCCACGAAGCTGCGCGTGACGGCGCTGCCCATCGCGGGGAACCTGCCCCTTCACCTCAAGACGCTGCGCGCGCCTTCGCCCGAGGACAACGTCGGCTACGTCATCCGCGACGAGCGGACGGGCGGGCGGCTCGCGTACCTGTCGGGCGTCGCGGGGCCGTCGCCGGAGCTCGAGCGCGCCGTCGCGGGCGCGGACGTCGTGTTCTTCGACGGCACGTTTTGGACGAGCGACGAGCTGCCCGCGGCCGGCCTCGGCACGCGGCGCGCCGAGGACATGTCGCACTGGCCTCTGAGCGGGCCGGGCGGCAGCCTGGCGTTCCTGTCGCGCCTGCCCGCGCGGCGGCGCATCTTCATCCACGTCAACAACACGAACCCCATGCTGCGCGAGGACGGGCCCGAGCGTGCCGAGCTCGCGCGCCACGGCGTCGAGGTGGCGTTCGACGGCCTGGAGGTCGAGCTGTGACGGCTGCGGCGCCGGCGCCGCTGCTCGCGCCCGACGCGTTCGTGGCGCGCCTGCGCGAGGAGGGCGTGCGCCGGTATCACGACCAGCACCCGTTCCACGAGCTCATGCACGCGGGCGCGCTCACGCGAGCGCAGCTCCAGGCGTGGGTGCTGAACCGCTACTACTATCAGACGCGCATCCCCATCAAGGACGCGCTCATCGTCGCGAAGTCCGAGGATCCGGCGTTTCGTCGGCTCTGGATTCACCGCATCCAGGATCATGACGGCGCCGACCAGGATCGTGACGGTGTCGGCGAGGGCGGCGATGGCGCGCGCTCGGGCGGGCTCGCGCTGTGGCTGCGGCTCGCCGAGGCCGTGGGCCTCGATCCGCGAGAGGTCGCGAGCTGCCGTTCGGTGCTGCCGGGCGTGCGCTTCGCCTGCGACGCCTACGTCGGGCTCGTGCGCGAAAGTGCGCTCGTCGTCGCCGTGGCCTCGTCACTCACGGAGATGTTCGCGCCCGACATCATGTCGAAGCGCATCGCGGCCTGGGAGCAACACTACCCGTGGGTGGGCGCCGAGGCGCTCGGGTACTTCAAGGTCCGCGTGACGCGCGCGCGCGCCGACGGCGACGAGGGCCTGGCATACGTCGTCGCGAACGCCACCTCGCGCGCGCTGCAGGAGGCGTGCGTCGCGGCGCTCGTGCGCAAGACGGAGATCCTGTGGCACCTGCTCGACTGCGTGCATGCCGCGACGGTGACGGGCGCGGCGCGGGGGACGCCGTGATCGGCGCGGGCAGCCGCCCGCGCCTCGCGAGCAAGGCGCGGCTGCGCGTCGATCCCCGCTCTGGCAAGCACGTGCTGCTCTATCCCGAGCGCGGCCTCGAGCTCACGGAGACGGCCGCGCGCATCGCCGCGCTCTGCGGCCAGGGGCTCACGGTGGCGGCCATCGTCGAGAAGCTCGCGTCGGCCTATGCAGACGCCGAGCGGGCGCGCATCGAGGACGAGGTGCTGACGTTCCTGCGCTCGCTCGACGAGCGCGGGCTGCTCGTCTTCGCGGGCGAGGACGGCGGCGCGTGAGTCAGGAGGCGGAGACCGAGGCGCCGCGCCCTTACACGCTCGTGGCCGAGCTCAGCTACCGCTGCCCGCTCGCGTGCGGGTACTGCTCGAACCCGCTCGACCTCGACAAGCACACTCGCGAGCTGGACACGGCGGCGTGGAAGCGCGTGCTCGGCGAAGCGGCGGCCCTCGGCGTCTTGCAGGTCAACCTCACGGGGGGCGAGCCGCTCGTGCGCGACGACCTCGAGGAGCTCGTCGCCGCGGCGCGCACGCTCTCTCTCTACGTCAACCTCATCACGAGCGGCGTGCCGCTCGGCGCCGCGCGCCTCGCGCGCCTCGCGGCCGCTGGCGTCGACAGCTTGCAGCTATCCGTGCAAGACACCGACGGCGAGGGCGGGCGCTGGATCGCGGGGCGCGACTGTCTGTCCGCCAAGCTCGAGGTCGCGGCGGCGGCGCGCGCGCTCGGGCTGCCGCTCACGCTCAACGTCGTCATCCACCGCGGCAACATCGCGCGCGTGGCGGAGTTCGTCGCGCTCGCCGAACGCGTGGGCGCCGAACGGCTCGAGTTGGCGAACACGCAGTACCTCGGCTGGGCGCTCCTCAACCGCGAGGCGCTCCTGCCGTCGCGCGCCGCCCTTGCGGAAGCCCGCGCCGTCGCCCTCGCGGCGCGCGAGCGCCTGCGCGGCAAGATCGAGATCCTCTTCGTGCGTCCCGACTACGACGTCGGCCGCCCGCGCGCGTGCATGGACGGCTGGGCGCGGCGCTACCTCGTCGTCACGCCCGACGGCACGGCGCTGCCCTGCCACCAGGCGGCGTCGATCACGACGCTCGCGTTCGAGAACGTCCGCGAGCGCGCGCTCGGCGACATCTGGACCGACTCGCCGGCCTTCCGCGCCTTCCGAGGCGAAGCCTGGATGCCCGAGCCATGCCGCTCGTGCGACGAGCGCGCCCGAGACTTCGGCGGCTGCCGCTGCCAGGCCTTCGCGCTGGTCGGCGACGCGCGCGCGACGGATCCCGCATGTGACAAGGCGCCGCGGCATGATCTCGTGGTCGCGGCACGCCTCCATGCGGAGCGCGACGAGCCGGCAGTGCGGCCGCCGATCCGTCTACGACGAATGCGCGCGGGTTAACGTCCCAAGCGGGATTCGAAGTGGCCGACAGGCATTCGCGAAAAACCCAGGAATCGCGCGGCCTTGCGCAGTTTCATATGTGATGTCGGCGGGTTCGGTCGTTCCGGGTTGAGGGGCGTTGGCCCGCCGCCAACCCCGGCTTTCCCTGGCGTCGTCGTAGGCACGTGGCAAAGGTGAGACCACGTCCGGGGTACCGGCCGTCCCCGGCATGCCGATCCGCGCTAGACTTGCTCCATGTCGATCGTCCTCAACTGGAACGGCCAGGACATCCCGGAAGGAGTGCGCGCCCAGATGCCGGAGGAGCTGCGTGAGCTGCCCAGCGGACGATACGTTCTCGAACCCGTGGACGACGTACCCGAACTGACCGACGAAGAGGAAGCAGGGATCCATGCGGCGATCGAATCGGTGCGGGCTGGGAAGGGCGTCAGCGTGGAATCGGCGAAGGCGCGGGTTGACCGGATACTGGGCAGGTGAAGATCGCGTTCGCCCCCGAGGCGGTCGAAGACCTCGCCGCCGCGGTGGTGTATCGGCTTGAGCGCAATCCGCGCGCAGCCGCTACGACGGCGGACGCGGTCTTCGGTGCTATCGACAAGTTGGCTGCTCATGAGTTCGATGGACCGGCGCGCGAGCTTCGCACCACGGGCGAGCGCGTCCACAGCTGGCCCGTTCGTCCGTACCGGATCTACTACAGCCGCGAGGAAGAGACGCTGACGGTCCTCAGGATCCATCATTCGGCCCGGCGGCCGATCTCACGGTGGTCCCGGACACCGGCGACACGAAGGTGATCGTCGCGCTACCCGAGTACTCGAACCAGTAGCGCGTCTCGCTACGGAGCGACCTGATCAAGAAGGCCATGGTGTTCAGTCCGCAGCACGGCGACACAGCGTTCACCGTTCCGACGTTCGACGAGTTCATACACCTTTCGATGCCGGAGGGTCTCGGCTGCAGCCAAAGGGAAGCAGACCAAAAAAGTCAGAGAAGTGAAGACAGGTCTGGTCTCTACGCGGCCTTCAGCGGCGCCGCGACGCGAACGGGTGGCCCACTGGAATCCCGTCGGATAACCGGCTAAATAGTGCGGTCCCCATGGCCGAGCTCCCCAAGACCTACGAACCGTCGGCCATCGAGCCGCGCTGGTACGCCGAGTGGATGGCGCGCGGTTACTTTCACGCGGACGCCTCGGCGCCCAAGGCCCCGTTCGCGATCGTCATCCCGCCGCCGAACGTCACGGGCTCGCTGCACATGGGCCACGCCCTCGGCCAGACGATCGAGGACATCTTCACGCGCTGGCGGCGCATGGCCGCCTACAACGCCATGTGGCTGCCCGGCACCGACCACGCCGGCATCGCGACGCAGATGGTGGTCGAGCGCGAGCTCAAGGCCAAGGAGGGCAAGAGCCGCCACGACCTCGGGCGCGTCGAATTCGGCAAGCGCATCTGGGACTGGCGCGGGCGCATGGGCGACCGCATCCTCGACCAGCTCAAGACGCTCGGCTGCTCGCTCGACTGGCAGCGCACGACGTTCACGATGGATCCGCCGTACTCGGCGGCCGTCATCGAGGCCTTCGTGCGCCTGCACGAGGAGGGCCTCATCTACCGTGCCAAGCGGCTCATCAACTGGTGCCCCTCGTGCCGCACGGCGCTCTCCGACCTCGAGGTCGACTACGACGAGGGCGTGCAGGGCGAGCTCTACGAGTTCGCCTACCCGCTCGCCGACGGCTCGGGCGAGATCGTCGTCGCGACGACGCGGCCCGAGACGATGCTGGGCGACACGGCCGTGGCCGTGCACCCGGACGATCCGCGCCACCAGTCGAAGATCGGCAAGATGCTCGAGCACCCGTTCGTCGACCGCGACATCCCCGTGATCGCCGACGCCATCCTCGTCGACCCGAAGTTCGGTACGGGCGCCGTCAAGGTGACGCCCGCGCACGACCTCAACGACTTCGAGACCGGCCAGCGGCACAAGCTGCCCATGATCTCGATCTTCGACGACGGGGGCGTCGTGAACGCCGAGGGCGGCGAGTTCGCGGGGCTCGACCGCTTCAAGGCGCGCAAGGCCGTCAAGGCGCGCCTCAAGGAGCTCCGGCTCGAGCGCGGCTCGAAGCTGCACCTGCACGCCGTGGGGCACTGCCAGCGCTGCGAGACCGTCGTCGAGCCCATGCTCTCGACGCAGTGGTTCGTCAAGATGGAGCCGCTCGCCAAACCCGCCATCGAGGCCGTCGAGCAGGGCAAGACGAAGTTCGTCCCCGAGAGCTGGTCGAAGACCTTCTTCCACTGGATGTACAACATCCGCGACTGGTGCATCTCGCGGCAGCTGTGGTGGGGCCACCGCATCCCCGTGTGGTACTGCGGCAAGTGCAAGGAGATGACGGTCGCGCGCGCGGCGCCGAACTTCTGCGGCCACTGCGGCGCCGGCGCCGACGCCCTCGTGCAAGATGAGGACGTGCTCGACACCTGGTTCTCGTCGTGGCTGTGGCCCTTCGCGACGCTCGGCTGGCCGAACGAGACGCGCGAGCTCAAGACTTTCTACCCGACGACGGTCCTCGACACCGGCTACGACATCCTCTTCTTCTGGGTGGCCCGCATGATGATGGCGGGCCTGCACTTCATGAAGAAGGTCCCCTTCCGCACGGTGTACCTGCACACGATGGTCACCGACGACAAGGGTGAGAAGATGTCGAAGGTCAAGGGCAACACCATAGACCCCGTCGACGTCATCCAGCAGCACGGCGCGGACGCGCTGCGCTTCGCGCTGGCCTGGCTCACGACGCCGGCGGCCCAGGGCAAGAACATCAAGTTCTCGATCTCGAACGTCGAGGACGCGCGCCGCTTCGCCAACAAGATCTGGAACTCCGCGCGCTTCGTCCAGATGAACCTCGAGGGCTACGACGCCGACCGGTTCGCCGACCAGGTGGCGGACGGTCCCGATCGCGCCGAGCTCGATCTGCCGGAGCGGTGGATCCTCTCGCGCGTGCAGCGCGCCGCCGAGGAGGTCGACACGGCGCTCGAGGAGTACCGCATCGCCGACGCCGCGCAGGCCGCCTACCACTTCGTGTGGAACGAGCTGTGCGACTGGTACATCGAGCTCGCGAAGACGGGGCTTCAGCGGGCGGCGCCCGGCACCGAGGCGCGCCTCAAGATCCAGGGCGCGCTCGTCACGGCGCTCGAGACCGCCATGCGCCTCCTGCATCCGTTCATGCCGTTCATCACCGAGGAGATCTGGCAGCAGCTCCCCAAGAGCTCGGGCGCGCCGCAGAGTATCATGATCACGCTCTATCCCGTGCGCGACGTGCGCTTTTACGACGACGCCTCGGAGTCGTCGATGGCGCTCGTGCAGAAGGTCATCGTCGCGATCCGCGCGATCCGCGGCGAGAAGAACATCCCGGGCCCCGCGAAGATCACGGCGCTGCTCGCCGTGACGGACGACTACAAGAAGACCATCCTCGAGGGGTACAAGCAGATCATCGCCGAGCAGGCGCGCTGCAGCGAGGTGCGGGTGCGGCGCTCGGGCGCCAGCTTCTCGGGCGAGTTCTCGCTCGACAACACGGCGATGCTCATGGCGGGCGACGTCGAGGTCATGGTGCCCCTCGACGGCCTCGTCGACGCCGAGGCCGAGCGCGACAAGCTCGACAAGGAGCTCGGCAAGGTCAAGACCGACCGCGACTACCTCACGAAGAAGCTCTCGAACGCCAAGTTCGTCGAGCGCGCGCCGCTCGAGGTGCTCGACAAGGATCGCGCGCGCCTGGCCGAGCTCAACGCCGCCGTCGACCGGCTCGAGGCGGCCCTCATGCGGTTCGGGCCCAAGAAGAAGGAATGAACGGAGACGACGCTACTGCGACGGAGGGATGACGTCGTCGGCGCCGCCCCGCGGCCGCACGGGCTCGTCGAACGACGCGCCGGACTTGGCGTGTCTGCCGGCGCGCTTCTTGGGCGCGGGCTTGGCGACGGGGGCCGCCGGGGCCAGGGCGGCCGGCGCCGGCTCGGCGGCGGGTGCCGGCGGTCCGGCGGAGGGCGGCGGCGGCTCGGTCTTCGCGAAGAGCGCGTGCACGAAGGGCTCCACGAAGGGCTCGACGTAAGGTCGGACATAGGGCCGCCAGGCCTTGGCGCCCGCGCCCGCGACGGCCGCGAGGACGATGAGCGCGATGACGGTCCTGGCTCGGCCTTTCTGCTTTTGTTGGAGGAGGCGCGACTGCTCGGCGCGCACGGCGCCGTCGAGAGCGCCGCTCGTGAGGATGCTGCGCGAAGAGCGCGTGCGGTCCGAGTTGGAGATCTCCTGCGTCGAAGAGCGAACCGACGACATCGAGCCCGTGAGCGGCCCGGTCGCGATCGGCGCGGACGGCGCGATTCCGTCGACGACGACGAGCGGCTCGTCGCCTTCGTCCTTGAAAAGGCCGCGCAAGAGCTTCGCGAGATCGCGGCTCGAGTGGCGCGCGGCGATCATCGTGCGCTCGAGGTCGTTGGCCATGGCCGTCGCCGATTGATAGCGTTGCGTGGGATCGACCTCGAGCGCCTTCATGACGATGCGGTCGAGCTCCCGGGGCACGGCGGCGTTGACCGACGAGGGCGGGGGGATGGGCGCCGCGAGGAGCTGCCGCATCTTCGCGACGTCGTTCTTGGCCTGAAAGAGCCGCACGCCCGTCATCATCTCGTGCATGACGACGCCCAGCGCGAAGAGGTCGATGCGATGATCGAACGGCTGCATGTTGACCTGCTCGGGCGCGAGGTACGCGACCTTGCCCTTGATGAGGCCCTTCTTGGCCTCCTCCTCGGCGAAGGAAGCCGCGCGCGCGATGCCGAAGTCGAGGATCTTCACGGTGCCGTTGAAGGCCAGCATGATGTTCGTCGGCGAGACGTCCTGGTGCACGATCTCGAGGGCCGCGCTGTTGGGACCTGTCAGCGTGTGCGCGTAATCGAGGCCCGCGCAAACCTGCTTCGCGATGTCGGCGATCACCATGAACGGCATCGCTCGCTGTCCCTTCCTGAGCTTCGTGAGCGCCTCGCGCAGCGTGACGCCGTCGACGCCCTCCATGGCGATGAAGTACGTCCCCTCTGCCTCGCCGAACTCGAAGGTCTGCACGATGTTGGGGTGCACGAGCAACGCCGAGATCTTCGCCTCACGAATGAACATCTTCGTGAACTCCGCGCTGCCCGACAGCTGCGGCAGGATGCGCTTGACGACGAGCTCGCGCTCCCAGCCCTGCGGACCCTTGACGACGGCGCGGAACACTTCGGCCATGCCTCCGACGCCGATCCGCCCGGTGAGGCGGAAGCGGCCGTAGGTGGTCGGCATCTCGCCCGCGCCCGCGGGCCTAGCCGTCTCGGCAGGGGCCATTGTTGTCTCCCATCGTCAACAAAGCGCCGTCAGCTGAGCATCTAGCATACACGGCCAGGCTCAAACACGCCTGGTGAGCCGGTGTAAGAGCGGGACTTACGTGGCGTTTCGAAGCGCGAAGTGGCTGATGAGCTCGTCGCCGGCGGCGCGCACGGCGCTGTCGAGGACCTCGAGCTCGAGGTGCGTCTCGGCGGGTGGCCTGGACCGTCGCGCGCTCTTGAACGTCGCCTGACCGGTCGTCATGGCGAGCATCGCCCCCGACTGTCGGGCACTCAAAATGAGGCGCACCGAGCAGGAGATCTCGAGCGCGTCGGCGCTCGTGACGATCTCGAGCGCGTCGATGCTGCCGTCGACGAGGTAGCCACGAGGCGAATTGAGGACGCGCCCTTCGACGAGCACGCGCAGCTGGCGGGCCACGTGCTCTCGCATGCGCGCCCGCATCGCGTCCGTGGCGGCCGCGGCGCGCGCGCCCATGGCCTGCACCTCGAGGCAGGGGGCGGCCGTGGCCGGCGCGCGGACACGGGCCGCGCCGCGGCGCCCGCCGCCCCGCCGCGCCGCGGACGTGCCGGGCGGGAGCGTGCAGGCGAGCAGCGCGAAGGCGCAAGCGAGGAGCCGGGGGAGCGAAGCAGCGCGCACGGGGGTTCGTCGAGCGTAAAGACCGCCGCGAACGTGCGCAAATAACCGGTCGAAAGACGACGCGGGCCGTCGAACCCGCTCAGCGCGCGGGGCCCGTGTCGATCCAGCTCGCGATGGCGCGCAGGTCGGGGTCTGACAGCGGCTCGCCCGGCGGATCGCGGTGACCGAGGGTCGTGGGCGCGGGGCGATCGGGCGTGTCGCCCGGCAGGAGCTTGCGCAGCAAGTAGCTGCGCGCGGCGTCGCGAGGCTCGACGAGGTGGAGCCGGCTCACCTGGCGCGACGGCACGTCGAGGACCGCGTCGACGAGGTCGGCGTCGCAGAGGGACAGCCCCAAGGCAGGGCTCGCGAGGCACCCGCCGCCGTCGTCCGCCGTCGCGCGGTGGCATCCGGCGCCCGCGCACCGCGCGGCGAAGATCGGTTGCACCGCCGCGTACGGCGTCGGCGTCTCGGGAGGGACCGCCGCGGGCGCCGCGAGCGCCGTGCGGAACGAATGCTGCTCGGGCGCGGCGGCGCACCCCTGCAGCGACGTGAGCGCGGCGCGCACGCTCACGTCGTAGCCGAGGTCGGCGCGCCAGCCTCCGGCGGGGGCGTAGGTGACGGCCTTGTCGATGAGGTCGACCCGGATCGCGCCGGGATGATAGAAGGCGCCCGTCGTCACGATGATCCCGCTCAGGTCCACGGTGTCGGGATCGGGATAGGCGTCGAAGCCGATGCGGACGGTCGTGTCGCGCGGGACGCTCTGCGCGCCCGCGACCGGCGTCCACTCGAGGGCGCGCAAGGGCGCGCAGATGCCCGCGTAGGGCTGGCTGTCACCGGGGGCGCTGCAGGCCGTGGCGACGAGGCCCGCGAGCACGACAACCAGCGCGGCGGCGTCCGCGCGCTTCGCTCTCGCTACGGAGCCCTCAGCTCTCGCTGTACAACCGGATCTGTTCGCGCACGACCTCGTCGCTGAGGCCTGTGCGCAAGTAGTCCTGCAGACAGTCCGCCAGCGTGACAATCATGTCCTCCACGCCGCGGTCTTCGACGAGCTTGGCCAGGAGCTTGCGACCCTCGGGGCCGTCGTCTTCCCGCAGGAAATCGCGAACCATGTCGAGCGTGAGGTCACCGGAGAAGTCAAGTATCGCGTGATCGAGCAGGTAAGCGATAAGTTGTTTCACCGTGACACCTCCAAGGACCTGTTGGGAAAAAAAGACGGGGTTGCTCATATCGCGGATAAACTCACGGCGCAAGGTTTGAGGACGCTTGATTAAATGGCGCCCGTTGGCGCTGGTCAGCATCGAGTCTCGCGCGCGACCCCGCGCGACGAGGCAGACGCGCGCGTGATTGACCGCATCGCCGCGAGTTGGTACGGTCCGCGTGCTTTGCGCCCTCACCGCTACCTTCCGACAGGGGCGTTGGCGCTTGGCGGCGCGTTGGCGTTGTTGGCGTCGCTGACCGCTACCGTCTCCGGCTGCGGCCCCATCGAGTACATCAATCAGGTGGGCGTCAAGGCGGCTGGCGCCGTCTCGGCGGCCAAGCTCGCGCAGGCCGACCGGTACGCGCCCTACGAGTACACGGCGGCCGAGGAGTACTTGCACAAGGCGCGCGAGGAGGCCGGGTACGCCGAGTACGAGGACGCCATCGAGTTCGGACGCAAGGCCGAGGAGCTCGCCAACAGGGGCCGCGCCATCGCGGTCGCGAAGCTCTCGGAGAGCGCGGGCGCGTCGTCGGCCGCGACGCCGGCCTCCGAGGCGCGCACGCCGGCGCCCGGGGCGCGGACCGAGGACCAAGCACCGAGATGAGCCGGCTCGTGACCCGAAGGGAGAGTCATCGATGGGCCGCGTCGGTCGTCGTCGCGCTGACGGCCACCGTCGCGGGTTGCGCCGGCCTGCAGCTCACACAGAACGTTCACCAGGTGCGCGCCATCGCCAAGGAGGCGCGCGACAACGGCGCCTACAGGTGCGCGCCGCGCGAGCTCGCGCTCGCCGAGACGCACCTCGAGTTCGCGTCCGTCGAGCTCGACCAAGGTGACTACTTCCGCGCGCGCGACCATTTGCAGATCGCCGACGAGAACGCCCGCCTCGCCCACCGGCTCTCGCCGCGCGACCGCTGCACGGCGCCGCCCAAGCCGGGCGACAAGGACGGCGACGGCATCCCCGACAACGTCGACAAATGTCCGAACGACCCGGAGGACAAAGACGGCTTCGAGGACGCCGACGGCTGCCCCGATCCCGACAACGACAAGGACGGCATCCTCGACGTCAAGGACAAGTGTCCGCTCGAGCCCGAGGACAAGGACGGCTTCCAGGACGCCGACGGCTGCCCCGATCCCGACAACGACGCCGACGGCATCGCCGACGTCAACGACAAGTGCCCGCTCGAGGCGGAGGACAAGGACGGCTTCGAGGACGAGGACGGCTGCCCCGACCCCGACAACGACAAGGACGGCGTGCTCGACACGGTCGACAAGTGTCCGAACGAGCCCGGTCCGGCCGACAACAACGGCTGCCCCAAGAAGTACGAGCACATCGTCGTCACGCAGGAGAAGATCGAGCTCAAGCAAAAGGTCTTCTTCGACACCGACAAGGCCACGATCCAGCCGCGCAGCTTCTCGCTGCTCGACGAGATCGCGAGCGTGCTGCGCGGGCGTCCGACGATGACGGTGCGGATCGAGGGCCACACGGACTCGAGGGGCTCGCGCCCGCACAACCTCAAGCTCTCCCAGTCGCGCTCCGACTCGGTTCGCCAACACCTCATCGGGCTCGGCGTCGATGCGCACCGGATGGAGTCTCGCGGCTACGGGCCCGATCAGCCCATCGAGACGAACAAGACCGCCGGCGGGCGCGAGAAGAACCGCCGCGTCGAATTCTTCATCACTCAGCAATAACGAGGCGCCGAGAAGCTGATGCGTTCGCAGGGGGTGACATCCGTCGGCCTGGTGGCGCTGGGCGTGACCCTGTCGTTTCTGTTCTCCGGGCCGGCGCGCGCCCAAGATCGTTCGGACGTTCAGTCGGACGTCCCCGCTCTCACGCCCGCCGCCCAGGCGGTCGTCGACAAGATCGTCCAGATGAACAAGAGGGCGCTCGACGACTACGACACGCTCGAGTGGGACTCCGCGAAGCGAACGTTGCTCGAGGCGCTCGTCGCGGGCAAGAAGGGCGGCCTCGACGGGCACCCGGTCATGGCCCGCACCTACCTGCACCTCGGGTGCGTGTACATCACGGGCCTCAAGGATCGACAGAAGGGCGTGCAGAGCTTCGTGCGCTCCATAGAGATCGATCCGACGATCAAGATCGAGCAGACGATGACGGATCCCGAGCTCGAGGCCGCGTTCGCCGAGGCGGCGAAGCGGGCCAAGCCGCGCCCCGACGCCGGCGTGGCCACCGCGGCGGCGCCGACGCCGGCGCCCGCCGTGCCAGCGCCGCCCAAGCCGAAGGCCCCCGTCATGGAGGACGAATCGGCGCCGCCGCCGCCCAAGCGGCGCGGGCCCATCATGGAGAGCACCACGCCGCCGCCCGGGCCGGGCGCCGTGTGGAGCGACCAGCCGGGCGAGCCGGACCTGCCGGCCCACATCGACGCGCTCGATTGCCCGACGCCCGACGAGGTCCCGCCCGACAAGGCCGTCAGGCTGCGCTGCGCGGCCGCCGACAACCTCGGCGTCGCCAAGGTCTTCCTCATGTATCGGCTGCCCGGGAGCGAGGACTTCGGCTCGGTCGAGATGGTGCGCACGCCCAAGGGGTGGTACCAGGGCAAGCTCCCGAAGAAGGCGGTCACGGGCAAGTCGGTGCAGCTCTACTTCGAGGCCCGGAACGCGGGCGGCAAAGCGGTGGTGTCGAACGGACGCGCCGACAGCCCCAACCTCATCCTCATCAGGGAGGAGGGGGCCGCCCGGGAGGCCGAGGCGGAGGCCGCCGAGGCCTCGGGGCGCAAGCAGGCCGACGACGTCGAGGAGAACCCGCTCGAAGATCGCAACGAGGCCGCGGGGCCGCGCCTCTATCTCGGCAAGGTCGACAAGTCGAAGATCGGCCTCGACACGCGCTACGGAAACCGCCGGTGGTGGATCGGCATCGGCATCGGCTCGGGCTACGGCTACGCCAAGGGCAACGGCCTCGAGACGCGCCCTGACCTGCAGTCGAAGTTCACGCCGGGCCTCGGATGGGCCGGTCTCGGGCACCTCGCGCCCGAGGTGGGGTTCCAGGTGACGCCCGACTTCGCCCTCTCGGTCGAGGGCCGCAACCAATGGATCCCCCAGGGCTCGAAGTACGCGAAGTTCACGGCGAGCGGCGCGCAGTCGGTCCTCGCGCGGGCCTTGTTCTACACGAAGCAACAGCGGGTCCGGTTCTTCGGCAGCCTCATGGCGGGCGGCGGCGAGGGCTTTCGGTTCGTGCTTTATCCCGATCGCGCCCGGACCGACTACAAGGACACCGTGCGGGGAGGGCCGTTCCTCGCGGGCGCGGGACTGGGCCTCTACGTCGAGATGTCGCGCGGCGTCTCCTTCGTGACCGAGCTGAACGGGCTCGCGGGCTTTCCGATCTTCTCGGCCGTGGCCGACGTGAACGTCGCCCTTCAGTTCAATATCTACTGAGCGCGCGGAGCGCGTCGCGCGCGGAGGCGGGGCGAGCGTCGGGCGAGGCCTCGACGAGCGCGGCCACGACGGCGGCCAGCGGCGGCCCGAGCAGAGCGCGGGCCGCGGGGGACAGCGCCGCGCTCACGGTCGCGCCGCGCAGCAGATCGGCGTGCGTGCGCAGCGGGCGTCCGACGGCCATTTCCCACAGGATGGCGCCAGCGGCATAGAGGTCGGTGGCCGCCGACGGGCGCGCGCCGCGCAGCCGCTCGGGCGCTAGATACTGCGGCGTCCCGGCCGAGCCGTCGCTCGCGCGGCCGGCGTCGTCGCGCAGCTCGGCGGCGCCGAAATCGGCGAGCACGACGACGCCCGGCGCGCGCAGCAGGAGGTTCGAGGGCTTGAGATCGCCGTGCGTGATCCCCCGTTCGTGGACATGCGCGAGCGCCTCGAGCAGCGACGAGGTCGTCGCGCCGAGCTCGTCGGGGGCGGGCGGCGCGCCGCCATGGCCCGCGAGCCGCGCGCGCAACGTGCCGCCCGGGACGTACTCCATGGCGAGGACGCGCGTCGTCTCGTCCACGTCGTAGATGGCCACGACGCCTGGGTGCCGGAGAGCGGCGGCCACGCGGCCCTCCGCGAAGAAGCGCCGGCGCGCCTCCGCGCGCGCCGCGCTCGCGAGCTGCGGGTGCAGGACCTTGAGCGCGACGTCGATGCCCAGCGAGTCGTCGGTCGCGAGGTAGACGGCAGCCGTGGCGCCGCGCCCGAGCTCGCGGCGCAACCGGTAGCGCAGCGCGGCCGTGCCCTCGGGCGAGACCAGCGTCTCGGCGGCGCCCGCGGCGACCGCCTCAGTCTCGGGCCGCAAGGCGCGCAGGCGGGCGCGCGCCTCGACGTCGTCGATGTCGTCGGCGAGGACGCGCTCCCAGCGGAGCGCGGCGTCGATGCGCAGGCCGTCGGCCTCGTCGAGCGCGGCCCAGACGCGGTTGACGTCGGCGGCCAGCTCGGCGGGAACGGCGCGCGTCGGGTCGTCGAAGCCGTCGAGGGCGTGTCGCGCCGCCTCCCTCTGTCCCGCCGCCGCGAGCGCGCGCGCGAAGCGCAGGCGCGCGTGGGCATCGGCGGGCTCGCGGGCCACGACGGCGCGCAGCGCCGTGGCCGCGGCCATCATGTCGCCGGCGCGCTCGGCGCGCTCGGCGTCGGCCCGAGCGTCGGTCTCGCGCGGCGGCCGCCCCGCCATCAGGCGACCTCGAGCGCGAGGGGCGCGTCGCCGAGCACCTCGATGAGATCGCCGTGCAAGAGATCGCAGCCGGGGCCCACGAGGTGCCCGCCGACGCGCACGGGAAGGTCGGGCCGCCGCACGAGTCGCGCACCGCCCACGGCGAGCTCGAGCGCGAGGCCACGCGCGCCGGGGACGGCGAGCGTGAGATCGATGGGGTCGTGGCCAACCAGCACGACGAGCCCGCGGTCGAGGCCGGAGAGACATTGCAAGACGACGGCCCGGCCGTCGGCCGTCGCCTGAAAGCGAAACGAGGTCGAGGGACCGAGGCCGAGCTCGCCCTCGCCGCGCAGGGCGAACGGGCCCGCGGCCCGCGCGCCCGCGATGCGGACGCCGCCCCTCGAGCCGGCGTCCTCCACGTAGAGCCCGGCGAAGAGCCCGGCCGCGTCGGCGCCGATCGCGGCGTGGTGGCGAGAGACGCCCGGGTCCCGCAGCGCCACCTCGGCGAGCGGATCGCGGCCGAGTCGCGCCGGCACGGCGGCCACGCGCAGGGAGGTGCCGGCCCCGCGCACGCGCAGCGTGACGCCGCGCGCACGCACGAGCTCGGTTTCGAGGCGCGCCGTGAGCTGGCGCAGAGGCCCGCCCGCGTCGCGCGCCGGTAGCGCGAGGGCGAGCGCGAGCGCGGCGCGGCGCTCGCCGCTGGCGAGCAGGACATCGAGGCGCCGGCGCGCGTCGGCCGTCGCGCGGAGCGCGCGGTCGCGCGCCTCATCGCGCGCGTGCGCCGCCTCCATGCGGTCGAGCTCGCCGAGCGCACCCCAGGCCGCGGCGGCGCTCGCGTCGTCACCGAGCTCCTCGTGCGCGCCGGCGGCGCGCGCGTGATCGCCGGCCGCCGTGAGCAAGACGGCGGCGCGCCGAGCCGCTCGCCGCTCGAGCTCGGTGAGGGGCGGGTGGGCGCCTCGCGCGAGCAGCGCCTCGGCCGCGGCGATGCGGGCGGGGCGCAGCTCGTCCGCGGGCGCCGCGCGGGCGTTCTTGGGCACTGGCAGGCCGTCGAGCGCGAGCTCGAACGCGTGCGCCGCGGCTTCGAGCTCGGCCAATCCGAGTCGAGCGGCGCCCTCCGGGCTGGCCGCGTGGCCGAACAGCAGGATGAGCGCCCCCCAGCTCCGCTCGCGCGCGAGGCGCATGACGAGCGCGGGCAGGTCGTGCGAGGCGAGGGCGGCCCGGAGCTCCTCGGGAGAGATCGCGAGATCGTCGACGGGGCTCGCCATCCCTTCGATCCTAACAGGCTCGCAAGCTCTCGGGTGCGCTTCGGAGTATGCTGAGGGATGCTCCTGCGGGTCGCGCTCGGGCAGGTGCGGTTCAACTTGCCGGGGCTCACCGCCGACGCGCGCGGCGTCGTGGGCGGCAAGCAGCTCGCCGTGCGCTTCGCGGCCCTGGATCGCCTCGTCGGTTTTTTCCGCGCGCTGGCCGCGGAGCAGAGCCTCGACGACCTGCAGCCCGGGTTGCGCATCGTCTACGCGCGCGGCGCGGCGGGCACGCGCGAGGCGGTCGTCTTCCTGCCGGCGAGCCCGTCGTCGTCGCAGCTCGGAGAGGTCGTGGCGCGCGCGGCGCGGCTCGCGGGCGGGCAGTGCTTCACGGGCACCGGCAAGCACTTCGTGCAGTTCCGCGACGCGGGCGCGCCGCTCGGCTACGACGCCGCGGCCTCGTCGCAGGAGGCCGCCGACTTCGTCCTCTACGGAATCGAGCACGACGTCGCCTACCGCGTCGAGTCCGAGCTGCCGCTGTCGAAGCTCCTCCTGCGCCTGTCGCTCCAGCGCGTCGAGGGGCCGGCGTGGCCGGTCGTGGCGTCGCTGCTGCTGGTCGCGCGGCGCGGCCTCGGCCCGCTGGTCGCCGAGTACCTCCACCGCGCGCGGACCGCCGCGCTCGGCGGCGCGGCCCCGCGCGAGACGGCCATGCGCGCGGCGGCGGCGGTCTGCGAGATGCCGGCGGGCGGCGCCTTTCGCGGCGCGCGGGTCTTCTGGTTGTTCCGCATCGAAGGGGCGCCGGCGCGCCTCCGCGGGCTGCTCAGCGAGACGCCCGGGCTCGAGCTCTACGCGCCCGTGACCGAGCACGTCGCCGTGGCCGCAGGGCACCGGCACCCGATCGCCCTCGAGTCGTGCCGCTCGTCCTTCCCGACCGACCGGCTCACGCTGTTCGCGCGCGAGGGCAGCGTCGTCGAGATCGCGCCGCTGCCCGTCTTCACGGCCATCGAGGACGTCGTGCGCATCCGCCCGCCGGCCGCGCGCGAGGTCGAGCGCTCCGCGGCACGCCCGGCCACGCGCCCCGACGTCGCCGTGCCGCTACGGCTCGAGCCGGCGATGGACGCGCGCCGGCGCGCCGTCGCGGCGCTCGTGCCCTGGACGAGCGTCCCCTGGCTCCGGCGGCTCTGCTACGCATTGCCGGCCACGGCGCTGCGCGGGTATCGCGTCGCGGCGCTCGAGCGCGGCGTGCTCGTGCTCGCGGCCGGCGAGCTCGAGGGTCTGCCGTTCGGCACGTTGCTCGAGGCGGCGGCGCCCGGTCTCGACGTGCTCGTGCCCCTCGGGACGCGCCTGCGACCCGCCGTGTCGCCCGAGTTGCTCGCGGAGCGCCTGGGCGCGCAGAGCGGCACGCTCGTCGTGTTCCCGGGCGCCTCGGCGCCGCCCTTTCGCATCGCCCCGGATCTCGTCGAGCCTTTCGACCGGCGCGCGCTCGCGCTGCTCACGAAGCCCGAATACGAGCCGGCGGCGCCGCGCGACAATGGCGCGCCCGCGAGCACCCCCGTCGAGATCGAGAACGATCCCATCGGGCCCATGCCGCTCTGGGGCCTCGACGGCTGAGAGGGCGGATGGCGCGCTCGTTCGTCTCGTCGTTCCTGTTGCCTCTCGTCCGGGGTGGACGGCTCCACGTCGGACGACCGCTCGGGCCGCGCGCCGTCGAGCGCCTCCGGCGGCTCGTCTCCTCGGTCGCGGAAGACGAGGCCGCGCCCGCGCTGGCGGCCTCGCGGCGCGCCGTCGCCGCGCGGTTCTTGCGCGACGCCGCCGCCCCGCCGCTCGACGAGGCGACTCTGCGCCTCGGGGCCACGGTGCACGATCTGCTCGTCCTCGTGCACCCCGCCATCGACGGTCCCACGGTCGCGCGCCGGCAGGCACGCATCGCCGCCGCGGCGCAGGCCCTGGCGGCGCTGGGCGCGCCGGCGTCCGCGGTCGAGGCCGTCAACCGTCACTCGCTGCTGGCGCGCCTCGCGGAGATCGCGCGGACGGACAGCACCGTGACCTTCTGGCTCGGCCGCGAGACGTTCGTGGGACGTGTTCCGCCGCCGCGCGTGACGGCGCTGCCGACGCTCCGGCGCGTGCGCGTCGACGTCGTGCGGCGGTCCTGGCTGCGCGACATTGGCGTGCCGACCGTCGCGCATGAGGCCGTGCT
This sequence comes from Polyangia bacterium, assembly GCA_036494575.1. Classification (GTDB taxonomy): domain Bacteria; phylum Myxococcota_A; class Polyangia; order Fen-1088; family Fen-1088; genus DASZFV01. The sequence continues at coordinate 70,105 of DASXOE010000084.1, forward strand.
CGCGCTAGGCGTCGCGAGCCCACTCGGCGAGGCGCTCGATCCGCTGCGCCTCGAGCCGCCGCTGTGCTGGAGCCGGATCCTTCCCGTCCTGCGCGCGCCGGCGCTCGGACGGATCGTCGCGGGGCGAATGCTCGAGGTGGGGCTCGAGCGCGCCGGTGACGGCCTGGCGGCCGCGTTGCTGCGCTTCGCTTCGTTCCAGGATCCGCCGGGCGGCCGGCCCGCGACGCCGGAGGCCGTGGCCTTCGCGCTCCAGTTCCTCGCGCACCTCGTGTGGCTCGACGTCCTCTTCGGCGCGGCGCCCGCGGCGGGCGCGGCCGAGCCCCGCCCCGGCGCCGCTCCGCGCGCGGGCGGCGAGCTCGCTTCCATGCTCGCGGCGGCTGCGCGGCGCGCGCCGGCGCTCGCGTGGCCGCGCGACGTCGCCGCGGACGGCGCGCTCGGGCGGGCCTTCGCGGCCCGTCTCGAGGCCTTCGCGGTGCGGGCGCGCGGCGAGGCCGCGCCCGCGGCCGCCGCGGCGCGCGGGGTCGCCGAGTTCGCCGCGACGGCCGCGACGACCGGCCACGCCGCGCCGATCCATATCCATATATGATGTCTGCCATGGTGCGTCCTGAAGTGAGGCCAAGACGGCTCACGAGCTGCATCGAACCAGCGGGTGAAAGTCCCGCCGGGGTAAGCGCCGGAGCGCCCCGTAGCAGGGTCCAGCGTCACGGTGAGAGCCGTGGCGCCGAGCGGACCGT
>DASXOE010000085.1:0-16908 GCA_036494575.1 Polyangia bacterium
TGGAACCTCGTGCCGCGGACGGCGTCGTCGCTCGCGGATCTCGACCTCGGCGCGCTGCGCGCGTCTCCCTGGTCGCGCGCGCTCGTCACGGGTGGCTTCGTCGAGGATCGCGAGGAGCGCCAGCGCGTCTTCGGCTACGACGTCTTCAACGACGCCGATCGCGTCGTGGTCGCGGGCTTCGAGGCGGGGGGCACCGCGACCCAGGCGGTCGTCGTTGCGGGGCGGTTCGACGCCGCGCGCGTCGGCCGGGCCTTCCTCGCGGCGACGCCGGGCGGCGTCGCGACGCGCTGGCGCGAGTGTGCGATCTGGGAGGGCGGGGGGCGCGCGGTCGCCGTCTTGCCGTCGGGCCGCACGCTCGTGCAGGGCACGCCCGAGACGGCGCGCGCGGCCGTCGACGCGGCCTGGGGCGTCGTGCCCGACGCGCGCGGCGGGCCGCTCGGCGCACTCGCGAGGGACGTCGACGCCGAGGCGCGCCGACCCGCCGTGACGGTCGCGCTGCTCGTGACCGATGACGTGCGCGCGCGCGCCGCCGGCATCGCGGACGTCCCGCCGGATCTTCGGCGGGTCGCCGCGCGCCTCGATCTCGGCGCCGACCTCGAGCTCTCTGCCGAAGCGGTCTTCGACGACGGGAGCCGCGCGGGCGCGGCCGCGCGGCTGTGGAGCGACGAGCTGCGCGAGCTCGCGCGGAACCGGATGCTGCGCCTGATGGGATTGGCGCCGCTCGTCGACGGCGCCACGCTGCAGGCCGAGGGGGCCCGCGTTCAGGGCCATCTGCGCATCGCCGAGGACAAGCGGGAGGCGCTTTCCGAGCGCGTGCTGTTGCTTCTCCAGGCGGTGGCGCGCCAGCGCGGGCCGGCCGCGCAGCAACCGTGATAAAAATGGCCGGCTGATGTCGAGCGCGCCGCCGTCCACGTCCGAGACCGTGCTGCGCGCGCGCCGGTCGGGTCCGCTCGCGGGAGTCTGCCGCGTGCCGGGCGACAAGTCCATCTCGCACCGCGCGTTGCTGTTCGGCGCGCTGTGCGACGGCGCCGTCGAGATCCACGGCCTCGGCGAGGGCGGCGACAACCGGTCGACGGCGCGCGCCCTCGAGGCGCTGGGTGTTGGCGTGAGCCTCGCGCGGACCGAGGCCGAGGTGCGCGGCGTGGGCTTCGCGGGCCTGCGCGCGGCCGCGGGCCCGCTCGACTGCGGCAACTCGGGCACGACCATCCGCATGATGACGGGGCTGCTCGCGGGGCGGCCGTTCGAGACGACGCTCGAGGGCGATGCGTCCCTCACGCGGCGGCCCATGGGCAGGCTCGCCGAGCCGCTGCGGCGAATGGGCGCCGTCATCGACGGGCGCGTCGACCCGGCCCGCCCGGGCGACGTCTTCCCGCCGCTGCGCGTGCGCGGCGGCGCGGAAGGTCTCACGGGGCTGCGCTACGATCTGCCCGTCGCGAGCGCGCAGCTCAAGAGCGCGCTCGTCCTCGCCGGGCTGCAGGCGCGGGGGCGCACCGAGCTGCGTGAGCCGGCCGCCTCGCGCGATCACACGGAGCGCATGCTGAGGCACCTCGGCGCGCCCATCGCCGTGGACCCCGCGACGCGCGCGATCGTGATCGATCCGGCGGGGTGGGGCGGGCGCCTACGCGCCGCGCCCATCACGGTGCCGGGCGATCTTTCGTCGGCCATGTTCCTGATCGTGGCGGCCCTCACCGTCGAAGGCAGCGACGTCGTCGTCGAGAACGTCGGCCTCAACCCGACGCGCACGGGCGCCCTCGAAGCGCTCGCCGCCATGGGCGCCGAGCTCACGATCGAGATCACGGGCGACGCCATGGGCGAGCCCGTGGGGCGCGTGCGGGCGCGCGCGCGCCGCCTGCGCGGCACGCGCATCGACGGCACGCTCGCCCTGCGCGCCATCGACGAGGTGCCCGCGCTCGCCGTCGCCGCGGCGCTCGCCGAGGGCGCGACGACCTTCGCCGACCTGAAAGAGCTCCGCATCAAGGAGTCGGATCGCATCGCGGCGCTCGCGCGCGAGCTCGGCCGCGCGGGCGTCGCCGTCGAGGAGCGTCCGGACGGCTTCGTCGTGCAGGGCCTCGGGGGCCACGCCCCGCGGGGCGGCCGCGTCGAGCCTGAGCACGATCACCGCATCGCCATGGCAGGCGCCGTGCTGGGCCTGTCGTCGCCTGACGAGACGCTCGTGCCCGCCGACGAGATCGCGACGTCCTTCCCGAGCTTCGCCACCACGCTGCGCGTGCTCGGCGCGACGCTCGAGACGGTCTGAGCGCGCCGCCCTCTGCCGCGCGGGCCCCGGCCCTCTGCCGCGCGGGCCCCGACCCACTACCAGCGGAAGGCCACGGCCAAGCCCGTGACGGGATCGCCGCCGCGGCTGCGCACGATCGTGACGTAGGCTCCCGCGAGGGCCGCCACGGCGCCCGCGCCGACGAGGCCGCCGCCCACGGCGCTGCGCGTGCGGTTCTCGGAGCAGAGCGTCCCCGTGCACGTGCCGTTCGAGCCGAGGATGGCGAAGCCGACGGCGACGCCCACGAGGCCCACCATGGCGGCCGCGAGGGGCAGCGCGATGCCGGGTGGCCGCGGCGGCGCCGCGGGCGGCGTCAGGGGCGCCGGCGCGGCCGGCTCCTCGATCTGGGGTCGCAGCATGTCGGCGACGCGCAACATGCTCTCGCGCGCCTCGACGACCGTGCAGACGTCGCAGGTCTTCGACTTCGTCGCGATGGGCAGCGCCGCGGGCGCCGCGCCCTCGGTCGAGAACACGCGCGCGACGATCTTGTAGCTGTTGCCCGCGACGTCGACGCGGACGCGCGCGACGAACTTGACGTCCAGCAGTTGGCCGATGGCCTTGAGACAGGGCGAGGTGTCGCAGTGCTGCAGCTCGGGGTGGCCGTCGAGCTTCTTGGTGGTGTCGACGGTATCGATGACCTGCACGCCCGCGCGCACGAGGCCGAGGACGAAGCCGTCCTCGAGCTGGAGCGCGAGCGCCGGCGAGTCGCCGCCGGCGATCGCGAAGTCGCCGATGGAGACGCGGACGCGGGCCTCGGCCCCGGCGGCGGCGAGCGAGAGGACGGCGGCCAGCCCCACGGCGACGGCGGTACGCATGCGTGGCGCCATTGTACACGCAGAGCTCGACGCTCGCGCTAGGAGCCCGTCTGCGTAAAAACGCAACGGGCTCACGTCGGGGGCCTCCACGCCCTTCCCTCCACGTCGCGACCTCCCGGTCGCGACCCCTAGCACCCGGAGGGCGCGCAGGTCGCGGGCAGGCCGAAGCCGGGCGACGCTTCGGGCGCCGCCGGAAGACCGAAGCACAGATGCTTGTGGTCGTGATCGGGCAGGCGGGGGCAGCGGGACGCTGCGTAGCAAGCGTCGTGGGTCGCCGCCGGCTCGCAGGAGAAGATCGCGCGCGGGGTGTCGTTGATGTAATCGAGCTCGACGCGCGCAGCGCCCAGCGCGGCGGCGCCCACGAGGCCGTCGATGTCGGGGCCCTCGGGGCGGATGTCGAAGCGCAGCGCCTGCAGGAACGGCTCGGCGTCGTCGACGACGGCCACGGGGATCGCGCCGCCGAGCTCGATGTAGGCGGCGCTGTTGAGGGCCTCCCCGGACTCGCTCGGGTCGGTGTCGCACGGCTGCACGCAGGCGCCGACGGCGGGCTGGGCCTGGCCCGTGGCCGCGATCTGCGCCTCGGCCCACTCGATGCGCCGCGCGCGGCCGAGATCGACGCAGGGACCCTCGTCGCCGGTCGAAGGCGGATCGAAGCCGTCGACGAGCGCGTAGCGCGGCATCGTCGTCCACATCGCGTCGATCGCCGTGGGCCAGGTCGCGACGAGCAGCGGCGCCGACGTCAGGGCGGGCGGCGTTGGGAGGAGGGCGGACACCCGGGTCCACGCCGATCGGCTCAGCACCATGGGACCGACGCCCGTCGCGAGCAGGAGCGAGAGATCGGCGCCCGACGCCCGCGCGATCTCGTCGCCACGCGTGCAGCAGGCCTCGCGCGGCTCGGTCCGCGAGAACACGCGCGGCGCGGCGCAGGTCCGGAAGACGACGCGCGAGGGCGGGAGTGTCACGGGCGCCTGCAGTCCCAGGAAGTCCGACGGCGACTGGGCGGTCGTCTCGCCGCCGCCAAACGGCGTGAAGCGCACGACGGCGTAGCCCGCGTCCTCGAGGAAATCCAGGGTCGCGCCCTGGTGCCGCCAGAAGGTCACGGCCGAGCACCCCGGTGCCGCGGCGCCCGCATCCACGTCGGGGCAGGGGCCCGCGAAACGCAGCTCGACGGAGAAGGCGCGCAGCAGATCGCCGCCGACGACACCGCCGGGGAGGGTCGTCGCGCCGCCCACGGGGCCGAGCGGCAGCGTGAAGAGACCGAGATCGCGGAAGCGGGCACGCACGCGGGCGTTGGCTGGCGGGGGGTCGGGCCCGTCGAGCAGGTCGAACCCGCGCTGCATGATCTCGAGCGTGCCCGTCGTCGCTGGGCTCGCGAGGATCGTGACCGGCGAGGCCGTGTCGACGACCATCGAGAAGGCGGTGCCGCCGCCAGGTGGCTGGGCGCGCGCCAGCAGCGCACCCGGCGCCGGACCTTGACCGAGCGGCGCGCGCGACACCGGGATGGGCTCCTGATCGACGACGCAGCAGTCTTCGCCGCAACCGCCCGAGCTCGGAGCTGCCAACGCGAGGACGGCGGCCCAGGCCAGCGCGCTCGACGCGACGAGCGTCGATGAGCTCGAGCGCGCCATGCCTTCACTCCTCTTTTTCTTCGAGCTTCTTCTTCATGCGCTTGAGGAGCGCGTCGAATCCGTCCTTGGCGATGATCTTGTTGAACTCGGCGCGGTAGTTCTCGAGCATGCTCTGCTCGTCGGTGAGCACGTCGTAGACGACCCACTTTCCTTCCTTGCCGAGCATCTTGTACTCGAGCGCGATGTCGACCTTCTTGCCGCGCGAGATCGTGTGGAGGGTGGCGTCGACAGTGGCCTCGTTGCCGGCCTTCTCCTCCTTCTCGAACTTGATGTTGTAGTTCGCGCTGCCGTGGACCTGCCGCAGATAGCTGCGCTCCACGAGCTGCCGCAGAGTCTCGGTGAACTCCTCGTGCTGCTTGGGCGTGAGCGTGTCCCAGTGGCGCGCGAGCGAGCGCCGCGCGAGCTCGGCGTAATCGAGGAAGCCGCCCACGAGCTTGCGGACCTCCGAGCGCTCGAGCTCCGCCTCGGGCGTCCAGTTCGGGACGTTCTTGTGCAGCACCTTCTCGAGCTGCGCGTTCGACTTCTTGAGGTCCGCCATGGGGCTGCCAGGCGGCGGCGTCGCGGCGGCGACCGGCTTCCCTGCCTCCGCCTTCGGGTCCTTGGCCGGTGCTTCCTTGGTCAGCTCCTTCGCGCGCGCGGGCGCCGCGACGCCCATCGCGGTCAGCGACAAGGTCAGCGTCAGGATCCTGGCGGAAGAGCGCGACATCGGCATCGGAGGAGCTCCAGGTGAGTGAGAAGGTGTGGCTCTTACATACTGTGGACGCGGCCCGAACGGAAGAGATGCAACGGCAGCAGTGGCGCGCGCCGTCCCGCCGCGCGTAGATCGGACGCGACACGCGTGGTAACGTGGAGTTTGATGGCGATCGAAGATCCTCCGCGCGGATCGGGTCTCGGGGTGGCCGCTTCGGGAGGTGATGCGGGCGGTCACTTCGACGCCAAGGCCTGGCTCACCCAGACGGCGGGCGAGCTGCGCGAGAGCTTCGCGCGCAACCGGCGCGTCATGTCGTTCGGTGAATACTTCTCGCTGTTCGGCGCCGACGCCGGCCGCCAGGTGCGCTCGGCCGCCCAGTACGTGCGGGACGTCTTCGACCACTTCGGCACGGAGCTCGTGCGCACGCCGCGCGGCGTGATGACGCGCTGGAAGCTCTTCGACTGCCCGTGGGACGCCGGTAAGGACGCGCTCGTGGGGCAGGAGGAGGTGCAGGCGGCGGTGTATCGGCTCGTGTCGAACTTCGCGCGCGAGGGGCGCACGAACCGCCTCATCCTCCTGCACGGCCCGAACGGCAGCGCCAAGTCGACGTTCGTGGCGTCGCTCCAACGCGCCATGGAGCACTACTCGACGCTCGACGAAGGCGCTCTCTACCGCTTCAACTGGATCTTCCCGTCGCAGAAGCTCACGAAGAGCGGCATCGGGTTCGGCGGCGGCGGGTTCGAGGCCTCGGGTGGCGCGCCCGAGACGTACGCCTACCTCGAGGACGAGTTCATCGAGGCCAAGATCGTCGACGAGATGCGCGACCACCCGCTCTTGCTCGTGCCGCGCGGCAAACGCCGCGAGCTCATCGAGCAGCGGCTCGGCGCCGAGATCAAGGCCGGCTTCCGCCCGGCCGACTACCTGCTGCGCGGCGATCTCTCCCATCGCAACCGCCAGATCTTCGAGGCGCTGCTCTCCTCGTATCACGGCGATCTCGCGAAGGTGCTGCGCCACGTCCAGGTCGAGCGCTTCTTCGTGTCGCGCCGCTATCGGCAGGCGGCGGCAACGGTCGAGCCCCAGCTGGCCGTCGACGCGCGCTCCCGCCAGCTCACGATGGATCGCTCCCTCGCGTCGCTGCCGCCCGCGCTGCAATCCCTGACGCTCTACGAGTACCAGGGCGAGCTCGTCGACGGGAACCGCGGCGTCATCGACTTCGCCGATCTGCTCAAGCGACCGCTCGAGTCGTACAAGTACCTGCTCGGCACGGTCGAGCAGGGGCGCGTCTCGCTCGACGTCGCGAGCCTGGAGCTCGACACGATCTTCATCGGCTCGTCGAACGAGGGGTACCTGTCGGCGTTCAAGGAGATCCCCGAGTTTCAGTCCTTCAAGGGCCGCATGGAGCTCGTGCGCGTCCCGTACCTGCTCGACTACAAGGTCGAGCGGAAGATCTACGACGCGCAGATCCGCGCGGCGCACGCCGAATCGGGCAAGCACGTCGCGCCGCACGTGGCGTGGGTCACGGCGCTGTGGGCCGTGCTGACGCGCATGAAGAAGCCGCTCGGCGAGAAGTACGGCAAGAACCTCACGGAGATCGTGGGGCGCCTCGGGCCGCTCGAAAAGGCGCTCCTGTACGCGGAGAACGTCACGCCCGAGGGCCTCTCGACGGACCAGCATCGCGAGCTCGTCGGGGGCATCGAGAAGATCGCGCGCGAATCGGATAGCTACCCGAACTACGAAGGCCGCACGGGCGCCTCGCCGCGCGAGATGAAGCTGCTCATCATGAACGCCGCGCAGAGCCCGAAGTACGCCTGCCTGTCGCCGTTCGCGATCTTCGACGAGCTCGAGGACCTCGTGCGCGGCGTCACCGTGTACGACTTCCTCAAGCAGGAGCCGCTGCCCGGCGGCTTCCACGAGAACAAGAAGTTCATCTTCCAGGTCAGGGACAAGCTCATCGATCGCATCGACGAGGAGGTGCGCACGTCGATGGGCCTCGCCGAGGAGCGGCGCTACATCGACCAGTTCGAGCGCTACATCACGCACGCCTCGTACTGGGTCAAGCGCGAGAAGGTGCCGAACCCCATCACGGGCCGGGACGAAGATCCCGACGAGGAGATGATGGGCGGCATCGAGCGCATCCTCGAGACGTCGAACCGCCGCGAGGAGTTCCGCCGCGAAGTCATCTCGCGCATCGGCGCCTGGTCGATCGACCACCCCCGCCAGCGGCCCGACTACGAGGCCATCTTCCCGCGCCCCATCGCGGCGCTGCGCGAGTCGTTCTTCGACGACCGCAAGAAGCAGGTGCGGAAGATCAACGACGACTTGCTGATCCTGCTGACCGACGGCCCGGCGAAGATGCAACCCGAGGCGGCCGCCGCGGCGCAGACGACGCTCGGGGCGCTGAAGACGCGCTTCGGGTACTGCGACAACTGCGCGAAGGATGCCGTGCTGGCGCTGATCCGCAAGCGTTACTCGTAGCGGGCCTCGGGCGGCGGCCTTCGGGCGAGCGCGCACCGCAGCGCCGCGGCCTCACGGCGTCGGCGCGCCTCGGGTCGGCAGCGCGACCGTCGCCGGCGGCGCATCGGAGGAGACGGAGGGCGGGGAACCGGGCCCCGTGTCGTGGCCCACCGAGAGCCGCTCGGCCGTCTCGAGGAGGTTGGACGCGAGGTCGCGCGCGATCGGCACGTCGCGCGCGAGGGCGCGGGACAAATCGCGGCCCTTCCGGCGCTCGTCGGCGGAGCTGGGGTTGGCGAGGGCGCGGCGGTAGTCGATGGTGTGGACGATCTGCAAGCGCAGGGAGTCGGCCACGTGGGCGAGGAGATCGCGCTCATCGGCCCCGAGCTCGGATTGGGGCCACTCGCGCCAGCCCGTGGGCGAAAGGACCCACAGGCGGCCGAGCGTGCCGAAGGCGCCGGTGCCCTTCTCGTCGGCCTTGTCCTCGATGACGACGACGCGGCGATCGTCGAGCGGGAACTGACGGCTGTAGACCTGGTAGAGGAGGGCGTCCTCGGCGACCTCGGCGTGCATGATGAGGCCGCCGAAGTCGAAGAGGGGCAGCGTGCCCGAGGCGAGCGCCTCTTTGATGCGCGCGCGGTCGGCGACGGACGGCGCGCCGGGCGCGCCATCTGAAGAGGGCGAGCGCGGCACCCGCTTCTTCTTGTGCATGAACTCGGCGAGCTGATCGATGCCGACGACGACGTTGAGCGCGCCGTGGCCCTTGTAGCCGGCGTGATAGATGCCGACGAGCTCCATGAGGCGCGACTTGCAGGAGACGGCGAGCACCGGGCTGCCCGAGTTGCCCTCGGAGAGCAGGGCGTCGATCACGAAATCCACGTGGTCCCAGCCTTGCTCCTGGTCACGGTCGTACGGGTTGACCACCTTGCCGCTCGAGACCGCCTGCATGACGCCCAGCGGGAAGCCGCGCACCTCGACCATGTTGCCCTGGCGCAGGCCCGCGCTCTTGCCGACGCGAAAGGGGATGATCGTGAGCTTCTGGTTGGTCTTGAGGATCGCCGCGTCGAGCAGCGGGTCGACGGCGACCCGCGCGAGGACGATCTGTCCCGGCTCGAAGTCGTCGCGCTCGTCGCGCACGATGCGCAGCTTGTCCTCGACGCGCTTGCAGCCCTCGGGCACGCCCTCGATGCGGTGCACGGTGTCGGTGACCTCGGGCCAGGCGGCGACGTGCTCGTTCGTGAGCAGGTAGGTGTCGCCCCCCGACTGCTCGTAGGCGAAGGCGCTGCCGAGCTCGCTCGCCTGCACGCGCCGACGGCGCAGCTTGCCGTCGGGGCCGAAGAACGGGCACTCGTACTTGGCCGAGCTGCGAACGAGGTAGCTGAATTGGCTGCGCGGGCCCTGTTCGATCTCGCGGTTGCGCGGCGACTGCGCCTGCAAGCTGTCGGAGTACTCGCCGTCGCACGCCAGCGTCGTCGTCGCAGAGAGCCGCGAGCGCGTCAGGACGTCGAACGCGATCCCGAGCGTGAGAAGGGTCGCGAGGAGGGGGAGCCAGCCCTGGATCGAGCGGAACTTCATCAGGCCTCTCCATTTCAGCGTACCATGGGCCGGCGAATACCTGGGCCATGGCGAAGACAGCGACGGGAAAAACTCAGCTCGAGATCATTCGTGCCGCCGTCGCGCTCGCGAACAAGCCGAGCATCGACCACCTGCTCTACGTCGGAGATCTTCCGCTGCCCGAGGAGATGTTCCGCGGCAAGCCGCGGGCGCGCAAGAAGCTCGTGCAGGCCGTCGTGGGCCCGAGCCAGCGCTCGGTGATCGAGCAGAGCGGCATCCCCGTGCTGCCGCTGCCCGAGTACGATCTCGGCCGCCCCGAGAAGCTCAAGATCGCGCTCGTCTCGGGCATCGCGCGCGGCATCTACAAAGAGGGCGACGTCGTGCTCGGGTTGCTCGCGCGCAAGCCGGCGGCCTTCCCGGACTCGATCCTGCTCGTCACCGTCGGCCAGGAGGAGGGCGACGGATCCTTCGGCTTCCTGCAGGCAGAGGGCGTCTCGGCCGGCGTCATGGACGCGCTCATCGATCTCGCCGTGAGCATCGGCGTCGAGGGGTGGGAGGGCAGGCCCGTGGGCGCGCTCTTCGTCGTCGGCGACTCCAACACCGTCATGGAGAAGTCGCGACAGCTCACGCTCAACCCGTTCCAGGGCTACTCCGAGGACGAGAAGAACATCATGAACCCCGACGTTCGGCACGCGCTGCACGCGTTCGCCGTGCTCGACGGCGCGTTCATCGTGCGCGAGGACGGCGTCGTCGTCGCGGCCGGTCGCTACCTGACCTTCGACGAGGACGAGGAGGTCGACGTGCCGCTCGGTCTGGGCGCGCGGCACATGGCGGCCGCCGGCATCTCGCGCGACAGCGACGCCATCGCCATCGTCGTGTCGCAAACCTCGGGCTCGGTGCGCGTCTTCCGCCGCGGCAAGGTCGCCCTCGAGCTCGCGCCGCGCATGCGCCGCTCCTGAGGAGCGGGCACGGCCCGCCGTGGGCAATTGGAACTGGCGCGTGTTCCGAGATACGATGGCGTCGCTTCGATGCCCGTTGCTTATCCCTCTGATTGTCGTCGCCTGTGTTTCGTCCTGAGAGCGCGGCGCGCGCAGAGAGCGCTGCGCCTCCTCGTGGGCTGCGCCGTCTTGGGGCTTTCGCTCTGTCCCGGAATCGCCCGCGCCGACGACACCCAGCGCGCCAAGGAGCTCTTCACGCAAGGGACCACGCTCTTCACGGTGGGCGAGTTCGACAAGGCCATCGAGGCCTGGCAGGAAGGCTACAAGGCGAAGCCCGATCCCGGCTTCCTCTACAACATCGGGCAGGCCTACCGCCTCAAAGGCGATCCCGCGAAGGCGATCTTCTTCTACCGCGGCTACCTGCGGAATTCGCCCAAGGCGGCGAACCGCGCCGACATCGAGGCGAAGATCGCGGCCCTGCAGAAGGACATGAACGAGCCCAAGTCCGCGTCCCCGGCGGCCACCGCGCCGCCGCCCGCCCCGGCCCCCGCGCCGCCGGGCGCGCCTCCGCGCGTCGTGGCGCCGCCACCGGCTTCCGCGCCGGCGCCGGTCGCGCCGCCGCCCGCGCCGACGCCTTCTCTGCCCGGCGTCGTCGCGCCGGAGCCGCCCGCGCCCATGTCCGAGCCGGCCCCTCCCGCCGCGCCCAGAGAGAACACGCCCTGGGACGTCGGGGCCGCGCTGGGGTTCCACAAGTGGACCTCGGGGCTCGACATCAAGGGCGGATCGAGCAACGCGCCTGCGCAGTTCGCGTTTGATTTGGGCGGTGGCTACTCGTTTGGGGGCGACGTATCGGGCCCGGCGACCTTCCGCCTGGGCGCGCTCTTCGACGTGACCTCGCTTGGCGAAGGGTCCGGAGCGACGGCGAACAAGATCACTTTCACGTCGTTCCTCGCCGAGCCGTCCGTCCGCATCCGGCTCGCCGATCACCGCGTCTACCTCACGGGAGAGCTGGGCATCGGGCTGCTCGCCGTCGGCGGCCTCAAGAAGACCTCGGTGGTCCTCGCGCCGAACGTCGCGGGCGTGAGCGGAACGATCTCGACGTTCGAGCTGCGGCCCGCGGTCGGCCTGCAGGTGCACCTTTCGCCCGGGCTCGTCGCGTTCATGTCGCCGGCTCTCTCGATCGTGCCCAAGCCGAAGAACTTCTTCGATTCGCTCGGGCGCTTCGAGCTCATGTTCGGGCTCGCCTACTTGTTCTAGGTCAGGGCCGGGGGCGGAGCCCCGCGAGGGGGTTGCAGTCGTTCGGGCCCACGGGCGGCGGTACCCAGACGTCGTGAACGGCCGCGGCGCGCGCCGTGCTCATGCCGGCGCGGAAGACCCCGTCGCCGTCGGCGTCGACGAAGACGGGGTTGGTCACGGCGAACGGGATCATGCCGGGCTGCGCGGGGTCTCCGCACAGCTTGACCATTCCGGGATCGAGCAGGAACTGTCCGACCATCCAAGGTGGCAGCGGCGTCGCGCCCTCCGCCTCGGCGGTGATGGCGGCGTCCGCCGTGATGGCGACGGGCTCGTTGTCGATCTCGAAGAGCGATGCCGGCACGCCGTTGCTCACGGGCACGTTCCAGCTCTTGACGACATGCCCATCGACGAGGAGGCGCACGACGTCGACCCTCACCCAGCTCGCGGCCTGCAGGCGGATGCTCACGGGCACCTGGCCGGGCGTCGTCATGTCGCCGAGCGCAACCAGGCCGCCCTCGGCCTCGGACCCGACCCGCAGCGTGAGGAACGGTCCCGTCGTCGCGACGACCCGGCGCGCGCGCACGGCGTCCACGAACTCGCCCTCGTCGAACGCGGGGACGCTGTCGTCGGCGACGCGGATGTAGGAGCGCGGGAACCCGGCCTCGATGTTCGACGAGCCGTGCGTGTCGGAGTTGCCGGTCGCCGTGAGCGTCGCGCCGAAACCCATGAGCGCGTACCAGTCGTCGAGGGTCTCGTGCACCTTGCCCGCGCACGCCAACCAGCCGTTCAAGACCTCGATGGCCTCGAAGTCGAGCGAGCAGCGCGGCAGCTGGCTCAGATCGTGCCAGTCGCAGGCCTTCATGTCGTTGAAGTAGGCGGCGAAGGGCAGGCGCGGGTGGTTGAGCTGGATGAGGGGCGAGGTCGGCAGCGCGTGCAGGCGCGCGAAGAGCTGCTTCGGCGACAGGAGCTGAACCTGATCGGGCGAGAGCGCGCCGTTGGTGACCGGGTTCGCGGCATCGACCGCGACGGGCATGGCGTTGAAGTGGCCGAAGCTCGCCGAGGCCTCGTCACCCACGATCGACGCGAGCGGCGGCGCGCCTCCAGGCCAAAGACGCGCGATGGGCGCGCCGAGGTCCGTCACGTAATCGTGGTCCGACGAGACGACGACCTCGACGCCGGCCACCGCCTCGGTCTTCACTCGGTCCGCGGGGGAGACCAGGCTGTCCCACGAGCCGGTGCCGTCGGGGCTGCCGCTGTGGATGTGCATGTCGGCCGCGAAGTAGCCGCGCGTGTCGACGGTGCGAGAGAGCGGAAGGTCGATCGACACCTCGCCGTGTCCGGGCCCGAGATCGACCTCGGCCGTCGTGAGCTCGTACTCGAGACCGCGCGCCGCGACGACGAAGTAGCGCCCGAACGGGATGCCCTGGCGGCTCGCGGGCACGCCTGCGTCGTCGGGGCAGCCGTTGCCCGAAACGTCCCAGGTCGTCCCGATGGGGATGCGGGCCTCGCCGTTCCAGATCGCGACTCCGTTCCAGGTCGCGAGCGCGCCTCCCGAGCCGAGCTCGCGCAGCGAAGCGGCCATGCCCATGCACACCGGGTTCTCGACGAAATTGCCGAAATGAAGCTGCTCGTTCGTCACCGCGTCGCGCAGGAAGATCTTCGCGGGGAGAGCCTTGCCCGACGCCGCGTCGTGCACGCGCACGTGGAGCACGGTGCTGCCAGGACCGGCGGCGGCGCCGTCGCGAGCGTCGGCGCCACCGGGCAGCGCGTCCCCGAGCCCGGTCGCGCCGGCGTCGAGCGGCGACGGCGCTGCTTCCGCGTCGGCGTCGGGCGACGGAAAGACGACCGGCGGCGGCGCGTCGGGCGGTGGCTGGCAGCCGAGCGTGAGCGCGCCGCCCAGCGTGAGCGCGCCGCCCAGCGCGAGCGCGCCGCCCAGCGTGAGCGTGCCGCCCAGCGTGAGCGTGCCGATCGTGAGCAAGGCGCCGGACAGCGCGCCGGCGCCGGCGGGGGAGCGTCTGGACACGAAACCCTATATAACATCCGGCGTGACGAACGCGTCGTATGCTCGGTTCGGGACCGGCACGGCGGCGTCCTCCACCGCGAGACCAAGAGGCCCAGAAGGCGCGGACGCTGCATGCAGTGCGTAATCCTGGCCGGCGGGCTCGCGACGCGGATGCGCCCGCTCACGGACGCCCAGCCGAAGGCGCTTCTGCCCGTGGCGGGGCGGCCTTTCGTCGACCATCAGCTCGAGTGGTTGGCGCACCACGCCGTGACGGACGTCGTGCTCTCGATCGGCTACCGGGGCGAGATGCTGCGCGCGCACGTCGGCGACGGCGCTCGCCACGGCCTGCGGGTCGCGTACGTCGACGAGGGCGCCGACCTGCGCGGAACGGCGGGCGCGCTGCGCCTCGCGCACGCGCGCGGCGTGCTCGAGGAGGCGTTCCTCGTGACCTATGGGGATTCGTTCCTGCCGGTGGACTTCGGCGCCGTGTGGGCGGCCTTCCGCGGCTCGGCGAAGCCGGCACTCATGACGGTGTTCCGCAACGAGGGACGCTGGGACGCGAGCAACGTCATCTTTCAGCCGGCCGAGCGCGGCGGCCCGGGCGCCGTGGGGCGCGTCGTACTCTACGACAAACGACACCAGACCCGACCGGCCGCCGACTTCGCGTACATCGACTATGGACTGTCGGCGCTCGAGCGCAGGGTCGTCGAGGAGGAGGTGCCGCCCGAGGGGAAGGCGGATCTGGCCGAGCTTTTTGCCGCGCTGTCGCTCGGCGACCGGCTCGCGGGCCTCGAGGTCCACGAGCGCTTTCACGAGATCGGCTCGCCCGAGGGCCTCGAG
This sequence comes from Polyangia bacterium, assembly GCA_036494575.1. Classification (GTDB taxonomy): domain Bacteria; phylum Myxococcota_A; class Polyangia; order Fen-1088; family Fen-1088; genus DASZFV01. The sequence continues at coordinate 14,431 of DASXOE010000085.1, forward strand.
GAGCTGGAGACGTGGATCGCCGCCAGACGTTGATCGTCCTCGATCGCGACGGCGTGCTCAACCGCACGGTGCCGAACCCGGCCGAGCCGCGCCCGGACAGCCCGCTCTCCGAGCGCGAGGCCGAGGTCTTCCCCTGGGTGCCGGACGTGCTGCGCGAGCTGACGGCGGCCGGCTTCGGCCTCGTCGTCGCGAGCAACCAGCCCGCTGTGGCCAAGGGCAAGGCGACGCGCGCCGCGCTCGACGCCGTGCACGCCGAGATCCTGCGGCAGGCTCAGGCCGCCGGCGGCGTCGTCCTGAGCTCGCACATCTGCTTTCACCGGTCCGAGGACGGGTGTGCGTGCCGCAAGCCCGCCACGGGGTTGCTCATCGAGGCCTTCGCGCGCCACCCGCGCTTCCGCCCCGAGGCGTCGTGGATCGTGGGCGATCGCGCGACGGACGTGCTCGCGGGCGCGGCCTTCGGGCTGCGGACGGCGTTCCTGGGCGAGGCCGGCGCGAGCGCCGCCGCCGAGGACCTGGCGACGCTCGCGGCGCGCTCGATCAAGCCTTCCTTTTGCGGCGTCGATTTGCGAGACTTTGCCGCCTATCTGCTAGAGATCGGAACATCACGTGGCAAATAGCTCCTCAGTCTCACTCGACAAGATCAAGATATTCGCCGACGGCGCCAGCGTGCCGTCGATCGTGGCGGCGGCCCAGAACCCGCGCATCGCCGGGTTCACGACGAACCCGACGCTCATGCGCAAGGACGGCGTCTCCGACTATCGCGCGTTCGCGAAGGAGGTGCTGGCGCACGTCAAGACGCAGCCGATCTCTTTCGAGGTCTTCGCCGACGAGTTCTCCGAGATGAAGCGCCAGGCCCTCGAGATCAAGACCTGGGGCGACAACGTCTACGTCAAGATCCCGATCACGAACACGCGCCGAGAGTCGGCCATCCCGCTCGTCGAGGAGCTGGCGCGGAGCGGCGTGAAGCTGAACGTCACGGCCATCTGCACGCTCGACCAGGTGCGCGCGACGGCGAGCGCGCTCTCCGGCGGCGCGCCGTCCGTCGTGTCGGTCTTCGCGGGCCGCATCGCCGACACGGGTCGCGACCCCGTGCCTCTCATGTCGAACGCCCTGTCGATCTGCCGGGGCGCGGGGAAAAGCATCGAGCTTCTGTGGGCCAGCCCGCGCGAGCTGCTGAACATCGTCCAGGCGGCCGAGGTGGGCTGCGACATCATCACGGTGACGCCGGACCTGCTCAAGAAGCTCGATCTCGTCGGCAAGGACCTCGGCGATTACAGCCTCGAGACGGTGCAGATGTTCTTCCGCGACGCGAAGGCCGCGGGGTACGTGCTGTGAGCGCCGACGCCGCCTTCGTGCGCACCTACCTCGACGAGACCCAGCGGGCCGTCGGGGCCCTCGACGCGAGCGACATCGACGCGGTGGCCGTGGGCCTCGGCGCCGTCCGCGACGCCGGCGGGCGCCTCTTCATTCTGGGCGTGGGCGGCTCCGCGGGGCACGCCAGCCACGCCGTCAACGACTTCCGCAAGATCTGCGCCTTCGAGGCCTACACGCCCACGGACAACGTCTCCGAGCTCACGGCGCGCGTCAACGACGAGGGCTGGGACACGAGCTTCGCCGAGTGGCTCAAGGTCTCGCGGCTCACGGCGCGCGACGCCGTGCTCGTGTTCTCGGTGGGCGGCGGTAACCGCGAGAAGAACGTCTCGATGAACCTGGTGCTCGCGCTCGAGCTCGCCAAGAAGGCGGGCGCCAAGATCTACGGCGTCGTCGGCAAGGACGGCGGCACGACGAAGGTCACCGCCGACGCCTGCGTGCTCGTCCCGGTCGTCCACGCCGAGCGCATCACGCCACACACCGAGGGCCTGGCCGCCGTCGTGTGGCACCTCCTCGTCACGCACCCGGCGCTCAAGCGGGCCGCCACCAAGTGGGAATCGGTCATTTGATCGGGAGCGTGGCTCGCTACCGCTCGCACCCTGAGCCCCTACACGCCCTGCCGCCACCCCGCTCGCTTCGCTCGGCTTCGGCCGCACCCCCCTCGCTCCGCGCGGCACCTCGGCTCCTGCACGCCCTGCCACCACCCCCTCGCTTCGCGAGGCCTCGGCCGCGCTACGCTCGCCTGATGGGCCCGACGTCATGACGACGCGAGCTACCGCCGGTGCTCGGTTCTTCATCGTGGGCGGCGCCGGGTTCATCGGCAGCCACTTCACCGACCACCTGCTGGGCGAGGGCGGCGCGGCCGCCGTCACGCTCTACGACAACTTCTCGTCGGGCCGCGAGTGGCACTACGCGCACCACGCGCGCGACCCGCGCCTCACGGTCGTGCGCGGGCAGGTCGAGGACACGGAGGCGCTCAAGCGGGCGCTCGACGCGGGCGGCGCCGGCCACGACGTCGTCATCCATCTGGCGTCGAACCCAGACATCGCGCGGGCCGCGCGTGAGCCGACCATCGACTTCTGGCAGGGCACGGCGCTCACGAACAGC
>DASXOE010000086.1:0-26386 GCA_036494575.1 Polyangia bacterium
TGGCCGAGGTCGTGGCCCATGACGATGGCCTCGGTGAGCGATTCGTTGAGGCGCAGCGCGCGCGTCACCGTGCGCGCCACCTGGGCGACCTCGAGCGTGTGGGTGATGCGCGTGCGGTAGTGATCGCCCTCGGGCGCGAGGAAGACCTGCGTCTTGCCCGCGAGGCGACGGAAGGCCTTCGAGTGGATGATGCGGTCGCGGTCGTGCTGGAAGATGGGGCGCGTCTCGTCGGGCGGCTCGGGCCGCGCGCGCCCGCGCGAGGAGCTGCTCTTTTGCGCGAATGGCGACAAGACGAGCTCCTCGTCAGCCTCGAGCCGCTGTCTGATCGTTTCCCCGTCGATCATGTCGTCCATCCCCTTGCCCTTGCCCTTCGGCCGTCTGTCATTTACGCGGCTTGCCCTTGCGCTTGGCGCCGCTTCGGCCCCTCTTATCGGCGGCGGCGGGCTCGCGTTTCGTGCGGCGCCGGTCGGAGGCGCCGCGCCGCTCTTCGCGCCCGGGCCGCGGCCGCTTGTCCTGGCGGCGCTCCGGGCGCGCGTGCTCGCGCGCCGCGTGGCCCGCGAGCGCAAAGTCCACCTTGCGGCGCACGACGCTCACCGACTGCACCTCGACCTTGACGACGTCGCCGAGCGCGAAGACGCGCCCCGAACGCCGCCCCACGAGCCGGCAGGTCGGCTCGTCGAACTCGTAATAGTCGTCGGTGAGCGCGCCGATGCGCACCAGCCCCTCGACGAAGGGATCGTCGACGACGACGAACACACCGAAGCCCGCCACGCCCGAGATCGTGCCTTCGAAGACGTCCCCGATGCGGTCGCGGAGGAAGAAGGCCCGATAGAGATCGGTGACCTCGCGCTCGACCTCCATGGCCTGGCGCTCGGCGAAGGACGAAGCGGCCGCCATCTTCTGGAGCTCTTCTCGGCGCGGCGGCGGCGTCACCGTGGGCGGCTTCCACCCGCCCGAGGGCTTGCCCTGGCCGGCCAGGCGGATCTTGAGGAGGCGGTGAACGATGAGATCCGGATAGCGGCGGATGGGCGACGTGAAGTGCAGGTAGTCGGCCGAGGCGAGCCCGAAGTGCCCGACGTTGACGACGTCGTAGGTGGCCTGCTTGAGCGAACGGAGGAGCTGGAAGGAGAGCGCCTTCTCGGCCGGGTGCCCCTTGAGCTTCTCGAGCACGCGGGCCAGTCCCTTGGGCGTGCGCGCCTCGTCGACGTCGACGTTGATGCCGTAGTGCGAGGCCAGCGTCACGAACGCCTCGACGCGGTCCCGGTCCGGCGCGTCGTGGATGCGCCAGACGGCGTCCTCGTTGCGCTCGTGGAAGCTGCCCGCCACGGCCTCGTTGGCCGCCAGCATGAACTGCTCGATCATCGAGTAGGCGCCGCGCTCGCCCGGATCGCGGCGAGACTTGCTGATGGCGCGCACGAGGCGCGGATCGTCGTCGTCGAGCTCGACCTTCGGCTCCGGCAGGTCCAAGTCGAGCGCGCCGCGCGCCTGGCGCTGCGCCTTCATCTGGCGGGCCAGCGAGTCCATGTGGCGCAGCGCGGGCATGAAAGGCTCGTACTTCTTGCGCTTGCCGCGCGTGTCGCCCCCGAGCGCCGCCGCGACGCCCGGGTAATCGAGGCGCGCGCGCGAGTGGATCACGGCCGCGCAGAAATCGCGCTCGACCATGTGGGCGTGGCGGTCGAGATCCATGCGCACGACCATGGCGAGGCGGTCCTCCTCGGGCACGAGCGAGCACATGTGCGCCGAGAGCGGCTCCGGCAGCATGGGGATCGCGCGGTTCGGCAGGTAGATGCTGACGCCGCGCCGCTGCGCCTCGACGTCGATGGGCGAGCCCTCACGGACGTAGTGCGAGACGTCGGCGACGGCGACCCACAGCCGCGTGCCGCCGCTGGGCAACTTCTCGATGGCGACGGCGTCGTCGAAGTCGCGCGCCGTCTCGGGATCGATCGTCGTGAACTCGACGTGGCGGAGATCGGCTCTGTCGGCGCGCTCTGCGGGCCGCACCTCGCGCGGCAGCACCTCGGCGAGGTGCGCGACGGGCGCGGGGAACTCCTCGGTGACGTCGGCGCAGGCCAGCACCTTCTCGACCTCGGTGCGCGGGTCGTCCGGGTCGCCGAGGACCTTGAGCACCTCGGCCTCGAGCGGCCCGTCGGCGACGTCGGGGTAGCGCTTGATCTCGGCGACGACGGACTGGCCCACGAGCCCGGCCGCGACGTGGCCCACGAGGGTCACGGGGCCCGTGATGCGGGGATCGTCCGGCTGAAGGATCGTGTGCTTGCCCGCGCGCGCGAGCTGGCCCGTGATCTTGGCGCGTCCGCGCGAGACGACGCGCGCGACGCGGCCCTCGATGCCGCGCACGCCAGGCCAGGCCTCGATCTCGACGGTGTCGGCGTCCATGGCCGCGCCGCGGTTGCGCGCGGAGACGTGGACGTCCTCGGACTTGTCGTCGGGGACGACGAAGCCGTACCCCGCCGGATGAATCTTGATTCGGCCCGTCAGCCTGCGCGTGGGCGAGCCGGGCGAGACGCGATCGCTCTCGTTGAAGTTCTCGAATGACAATGAAGGTTCCGTTTCTGCAAGTTGCCGTGCAAAGGTGATGTGAAGCGAGCTCAGGGCGCCGGTGCGCTCGGCGCGCGCAGCGCGTAGAGCTTCCGATCGTCCGAGCCCACGAAGATGGTGCCATCGGCGGCGAGGGTCGGCGAGCTGTCGACGTCGCCGCCGAGCTCGACCGACCAGCGCAGATGACCGTCGGGCTCGAGACAATAGAGGCGGTCATCCTGCGAGCCGAACAGGATGGCGCCTTTGGCGTCGACCAACGCCGATGAAATGATGCGATCGCCGCTGCGAAAGGTCCAGGCCAACGTCCCGTCGAGCCTCACGGCGTACATCTGCGCGTCGAACGAGCCGACGTAGATCATGCCGTTTCCGACGGCGACCGAGGCCCGCACGTCCCCCCCCGTCGTGAAGGCCCAGCGCAGCGTCCCGTCGGCGCCGAGCGCATAGATCTTGCGGTCGTCGGAGCCAACGTAGATCGTGCCGTCGTCGCCCACGGCCGGCGCCGCGTCGACGTCGCCCCCCGTGCGAAAGTCCCACCGCTTGGCGCCATCGGGTCCGATGCCGTAAATGAGATCGTCCTGCGAGCCGGCGACGACCGTGCCGTCCGAAAGCACGGCGGGCGCCGAGGCGACGTGCCCGCCGGTCGCAAACCGCCACCGCAACGTGCCGTCGGGGTTGATGGCGTAGATTCCGTCGCCGCCCGTGTAGACGATCCCGTCGGGTCCGACCGTCGGGCCCGCGTCGACGTCGCAGCGGCTCGCCTCGGGGCCGACGCCGATGCGCTGCGGGCAGGCGCCGATCTGGAAGATCCAGCGCGGCTTCGCGCTCGAAGGCATGACCGCATAGAGATGGTCGTCGTCGGAGCCGATGTAGATCGTGCCGTCGTGAGCGATCGCTGGCGAGCCGAAGATGATGTCGCCGGTGGCGTAGCTCCACTTCATGGCGCCATCGCGACCCACGGCATAGAGCCGCCCGTCGTGCGAGCCGAAGAGCACGGTGCCGTCGGCGGCGACGGCGGGCGAGGAAACGACGGCGCCGCCCGTGGCGACCATCCAGGCGACCTCGGGCTTGCCCGCCGGCAGGTTGAACGGCGAGCGCCCGCGGTGCGCGGCGCCCAGACGAAACATCGCCTGCGCGGGCTCGAGCGCGTACTGCGGCAGCGGCGTGACCGGCGCGTTCGCGGCGCCCGCCGCCGCGCTGGCGCGCGCGCCCTGCGGCCAGACGCAGCTGCCGGCCTCGCAGACGCGATCCAGCTTGCAATCGCGATCGGAGCCGCAGGTGCTCCCGAGGTGCGCGCACGCCGCGACGGCGACGCCCGAGAGCGCGATGGCCAACATGGCCATTCTGGCCATCGTGGCCAATGTGGACGTTGGGGCCAGAGGGGCCAAAGGGGAAACGGTGAACCGGGGAGCGGGAGGCGGAAGTTGCGGGGCGCGCGCTCGACGGGGCGCCAACCACGAAAGAAACGATCTTTTGATGACGGCAAGGTTAGGCCAAATCGGAAAACACGCAAGGCCCGACCTCGGTGGCGGGCCGAGACGGAGCGCGCGCATTCTGGTATCGTGGAGGTTCGTGCGTTTCGTTAGAACTCTCGCGCTCGGCATCCTCGCGGCGAGCGCGAGCCTCGCGACGGGGGCCTGTCGTCACAAGGCGGCGTCGCACGACGCCGTCCTCCCCGCGGCCACGCCCGACGCCACGGCGGCCGTCCCCCCAGCGCCGCCTACGGCTGCTTCCCTCGCCTTCCCGAGCAAGCTTGGGCGCGCCGCCATCAAGCACGTCGTGATCGTCAGCGAGGACGGCCTGCGCCCCGACGCGCTCACCTCCGTGAACCCGGCCGTCCACGAGGAGCTCATGCGGCGTGGCTCCTGGTCGCTCACGGCGCGCACGATCCGCCGCGCCTCGACCCTGCCCTCGCACGCGGCGATGTTGTCGGGCTTCGACGTCAAGGAGCACGGCCTGTTCTGGAACTCTTGGAAGCCCGAGCGCGGGTGGATTCACGTCCCCACGGTGTTCGACGCCGCCGAGGCGTCGGGCGGCACGTCGGCGGCCTTCGTCGGCAAGAAGAAGCTCCAGCACATCGCGCATCCGGGCTCCGTCGACATGTTCTCGCGCCCGGGCTACTTCTGTAAGAAAGTCGTCGAGCAAGCGGCGCAGTACTTCGTCGACAAGAAACCGCAGGTCGAATTCATCCACTTCTCCGACCCTGACGACCTCGGGCACTCCGTCGGGTGGATGTCGAACCCGCAGCTCGAGGCCGTCCGCCACACCGACAAGTGTCTCGGCACACTCATCGACGCCGTGCACGCCGCCGGCATGGACGGAGAGACCCTCTTCATTCTTTCGGCCGACCACGGCGGCCACGGCCGCAACCACGACGGTCACATCGAGGAGGATCGCCTCATCCCGTGGATCACGTGGGGCCCTGGCGTGCGCCCCGGCCACCGGATCAAGAGCCCCATCATCACGCTCGACACGGCGGCGACCGCCCTGTGGGCCCTCGGCTACCCGGCCCCCGCCGGCCTCAAGGGCAAACCCGTCCTGGAGGCCTTCGAGACCCCCGCGCAGGCCTCCCTGCCGTAAAAGAAGCGGTCGTTAGAAAAAGTTAATCGCGAAGGTCGGCAGCGACCAGTTGAGCCAGGTCTGGTCTGCTCCCTGAACGGTATAGCGCGCGGCGGTGATCGTCGACTCGATGTCGAGCGACCAGTCCCAGCCCTGGATGAGCTCGATGCCGATGCCGCCCATGAGCGCCCCACCCCAGGTCGAGTGGTTGTAGTTGTCCTGGTTGACCTGCGCGAGCCCGAAGCCGCCCTTGAGGAACAGGCGATCGCCGATGAAAATCTGGAGCGCGGCGAGCTGGGCCGTCTGCGAGAAGACCGAGTTGCCGCGATTGACGATGGCGCCCTCTATGTCCCACATGAGGATGAGCCCGGGCCGCAACCCGAAGCCGAGGCGTGCCGTGTAGGCCATCCCGGACTGGCTCGTCGAATTGCCGCCGTCGTTGGCGAGCTTGAGGCCTCCGAAGCCGATCCCGCCCCCGATCGTGAAAGGCCGATCGGTCACGCGGCGGAGCCGCGGCGGTTGGAGCGCGTAGTGATTGTAGTAATACGGACGCGCGCCGTAGCCCGGACCGGCCCCGTACCCGTAGGGGCTGGGGCCGTAGCCGGGCGGGCGGCCATAGCCCGGCGGCGGGCCGTAGTAGGTTCGGGGCGGAGGGTATCCGTTGGGCGCCGCGTAGCCGTTGGGCGCCGCGTAGCCGGGGGGCGGAGCGTAGCCGGGGGGCGGAGCGTAGCCCGGCGGGTAGTCTTGCGAAGAGGCCGTGCCGACGGGGGGCACCCCCGGGGTAGGGCCCGCCGCGGGCGCAGGCGGACCGGCCGCCGGCGCGGGAGGACCGGACGGGGCCCCGGGCGGACCCACCGCCGGCGCGCCCTGGGCGGGCTCGGCCGTCGTCGGCGGGGGCGCGCCAGGCCCCCACGCGAAAGGCCCCAGCTCGGTGGGGACCTGTTGCGCGGACGCCGCGCCGGTGTGAATGAGAAGAACGGTGAACGCTGCGACATACCGAGTCATGGGGGCAACCTTCCGTCGATTCGCCCGGCGGCGAGAGCCTGACCCTGGCGATGTGCAAACCAGACGCCAGCGAATACCCACAGATCGTAGCGCTGGCGTCATGCCGATCAACTTCGTTGTGGCCGCTCAGAACTTTCGGACGGGCGGCTCGCCTGGCGAGGCGCTGGGCGGCCCCTTGGGCAGCAGGCGTCGCACGCGCGCGAGCTCGAGGTCCGGCGCGAGCACGCGCTTGACCATGACGGGGACGCGCGTTCCCGAGCGCAACACGCGCCGGCGCGGCTGCTCGCGGGCCGACTCCGACGGCGCCGTCGGGTCGAGGCGACGCGACAGCCGACCCACGACCTCGACGACGTCGCCGGGGGCGATCGTGAGCTCGGCGCCGCGCACCTCGCGATCGTCGAGGCGCAGCCGCGTGAGGAACGGATGCCCTATCTCGAGGAGAGTCGTGCTCTGGAACTGGACGCGCTCGGCGGGCGGGAACGGATCGAGGAGCATGCCGCCCTCGACCTCGACCCAGATGGGCTCGTCGGTGCCGTCGTCGAGCAGGAAGTCGAACGCCACCTCGTGGAAGAAGTCGGTCGCGAAGAAGGCGCTCTTGCGAAAGCGCACGAGTGACCAGACGACCTGCCGCCCGTCGAGCGCCGACGAGGCCGTGCGTCGCGCCAGGACGACCCCGCGCACGGCGACGGCGCGGCGATCGGGGAGCGCGCGGAGCTCCGAGATGCGCGTGCGGCGCCGGCTCGCGACGAGGCGGTGCAGGCGATTGGCGAGCCTCACGCCGATCGCGCCCGACGCCGCTCCGAGCGCGGCGCCGGCCGCCACGGCCGCCGCGGCGACGCCGAGCTCGTTGCCGGCGAGGGCGAGCACGCCCCAGGCGGCCAGCGTGGCCGCCGCCGTCGAGGTCGCGGCCGTCGCGAGGCGGACGCCGCGCGGGAAAGAGACCCAGCGCGCGAGGGAGCCGCCCGTGCGCACGAGAGGCGCGGCCTCGGCAGCGCCGTCACCGGTCGCGGCCGGAGCGCGGCGCGCGAAGAGCTCGAGCGCGCGTGACAGCACCGCGTCGAGCCGCTTGCCGAGCTCGCGGAGGCCGCCGCGCCGCGTGGGTGCGGCGAGCGCATGGGACGCGCTGGCGCCGTCCCATTCAGAGATCTCTTCACCCGTGTCGGCGGGCGGGCTCGGCTCGCGCATGGCCTCCTTCGTGTCACCGCTATTTTCACACGCGCGGGCGCGGCATGCACCCGCGTCGCAGAATACCCACCAGCCAGCAGACGGCCGCGAGGCCTTTTGCGGTATGCTGTGGCGGTTGCATGCCTAGCAGCGACGGTCTGCGTCTACCGATCGACGTCCTGCGGAACGCGGCGCGCGGGGGGCAGGAGCGGTTCCTCGTCGGCCTCGCCGATGCCTCCGAGCGCCAGCGCATCGCAAGCGCCCTCGCGGGAGAGGGGTTCGTACTAGAGGTCGAGTCGATCTCCGAGGCGCTCGCGCGGCTCGCCGACGAGTCCTTCGACCTCGCCGTCCTCGACGTGCCCGAGCAACGCACGGGCCGCGACCCGCTCGCGGCGTCGCGCGAGCTGCGGCCTTTCACGGACGTCGTGCTCATCGCCGAGAGCGATCCCGCGATCTGCGGCGACGCCTTCGGACGCGAGGTCGCGGCCGTCCTACCGCGCCCGCTGCCCGAGGTCGAGGCGCTGCTGCGCGCCTACGTCAAACGCCTCGTGGGATTCCGGCGGTCGCGCACGCGCGGCCAGCTCGTGCTCAATGCCTTCGCGGGCATCCGCGCCGAGCTCGCCGCCATCGACGCGGGCCTCGCGGCGGCGCTGGAAGAGCTCCTCGTGGCCTCGCGCGAGGCGCCCTCGATCGTCGTGATCGGTGACGAAGAGCTCGGACGGGCCGCGGGTGCGCAGTCGGATTCGCGGTCGCAATCGCCGTCGACATCGGAGGCCGCGACGCCGGACGCCGTCGTCGTGGAGTTCGGCGAGCACGACGGCCTCGACGCCCGGCTCGCCGAGGCGCGCGCTCGGGCGGCCGGCGCGGCGATCGTCGTCGTCGACGACGCGCCCACCACGGAACGCCTCCGCGCCGCGCTCTACGGCGGTGCGCGCGCCTACCTGCCGCGAGGGGCCAAGCCCGGCGCGCCCGGCGCCGGAGCGACGCCCGGGCCGACCCCGACCTTGGGGCGCGTCGCGGCTTCTGCCGCGCAGCGCCGGCACGGCGAGGCGCTGGGCGTGCGCATCGTCGAGGTCCTCGCGCGCCACGGCATCCTCTCGGGCCACGAGCGCACACGCACGCCAGCGCCCCACCGCGACATCGACGTGAGCCTCATCGCCGCCGAGGCCGCGCCGCGCGCGCACACGCCCGTCGTGCCCACGGGCCACGAGGTGCTCGTCGTCGACGACGAGGCCGTCGTCCTCACCGTGCTGCGGGAGGCACTTCGGCGGGGCGGCTACCGGGTGACGACGGCGGCGTCGGCCGAGGAGGCCATCGACCTCATGCACAAGCGGCGCTTCGACCTCGTCCTCACCGACAAGAACCTGCCGGGGGCGTCGGGGCTCGACGTGCTGCGCGCGGCGCGCAAGCTCACGCCGGCGCCCGCGATCGTGCTCATCACGGGCTACACGTCGTACGATTCAGCCGTCGAGGCGCTCGACATCGGCGCGCACGACTACATCGAAAAGCCCATCCGAGACGTCGAGGATCTGCGCTTCAGAATCAGGCGCGCGCTCTCGCGGCGCGACGAGCAGCTCGCGCGCCCGAAGCCCAAGCCGATCGCAACGAAGACGGGCGGCGACGATCGCGCCGGGCGCGTGCTCGTCGTCGAGGTCGAGGGCGCGCGGCGGCAGCTCATCGCCGACTACCTCGGCAAGCGGCACCACGTCACGGCCGCCAAGGACGGCGACGAGGCGCTCGCGCTCCTCAAGCGCGAGTCGTTCGACCTCGTGCTCGCCGACCGGCACCTGCCCGGCACGTCCGGGCTGCGCGTCATCGAGCACGCGCAGCGCCTGCTCCCGCACTGCGCGTCCGTGCTCTACACGGCCTATCCCTCTTACGACTCGGTCAAGGAGGCCTTCGCGACGGGCGTCGACGCGTACCTCGTGCGCCCCAGCGAAGACCTCAAGAAGCTCGCCGAGAAGGTCTCGGAAGCGCTCGGCGGCCGCGGCGGAATCCTGTTAGGCTGATTGCCACCACACGGGCCACCATGCGTATCGCCTTTTCGCACAACCTGCGCCTCACCGACAGCGAGGAAGAGGCCGAGTTCGACAGCGCCGAGACCGTACAGGCCATCGCGCTCGGTCTGCGCGCGGGCGGCCACGAGGTGGAGACCATCGAGGTCACGGGGCCCGCGTCCCACCTCGCGGCGCGCCTCGAGAGCTTCGGTCCCGATCTGATCTTCAACAACGCCGAGGGCCGCCGCGGCCGCACGCGCGAGGCGTTCTACCCCGCGCTCTTCGAGGAGCTGGGTTTCCCGTACACGGGCTCGGACGCCTACGTGCTCACCGTGACGCTCGACAAGTGGCTCACGAAGCTCGTGCTCGCGCAGCGGGGAATCGACACGCCCCGGGGACGGCTGATCACGCCGGACGAATTTCGACGCCTGAAGGATCCGGGCACGCTCGGGCTCGCGCTTCCGGTGATCGTCAAGCCGAACTACGAAGGCTCGTCGAAGGGCATTGGCGACGAGGCCGTCGTGCGCGACCCCAAGACGCTCGCCGAGGCGCTGCCGCGCGCGCTGCGCGCCTACCCGAACGGCGTGCTCGTCGAGGAGTTCATCGCTGGTACGGACGTGACGGTGCCTTTTCTCGAGGGCCGAGGCGACGAGGGCGTGCTCCTGCCCGTCGACTACCTCGTCGACCCGTCGGCGAAGAGCCGCTTCAACCTCTACGACTACCGCCTGAAGTCGGCCGAGGCGAACAAGGTCTCCGTGCGCTGCCCGCCCGACCTGCCGCGCGACGTGACCTCGCGCCTGCAGGCAATCGCGAAGATGGCGACGCGCACGCTCGGCATCCGCGACGTCGGGCGCGTCGACTTCCGGCTGGGCGAGGACGGGCGCATCTATCTCCTCGAGGTCAACGCCCTGCCCTCGCTCGAGCACGGCGCGAGCTTATTCGCGGCCGCGGGGCGCGAGGCGCTCAGCTACAACGAGACGCTGCTGTCGATCGTCGAGAGCGCGGCGCGGCGGCAGGGGCTCGTCGTCAAGCCGGGCGCGCGCCGCCGCCGGCCCGCGGAGCCGCTGCGCATCGGGTTCACGTTCAACGTCAAGCGCGTCGACTCGAAGGGCGGCAACGACGCCGAGGCCGAGTACGACGCGCCCGAGACGATCGAGGCCATCCGCGACGCGCTCGAGAGCTACGGCCATCAGGTGCTGCCCTTCGAGGCGACGGCCGAGCTGCCGCGCCAGCTCATGCAGCAGCCCGTCGACCTGGTCTTCAACATCGCCGAGGGCGTCGCGGGCCGCAACCGCGAGGCGGCCGTGCCCGCGCTGTGCGAGCTCATGGGCATCCCCTATACGGGCTCGGACGCCGCGACGCTGTCGATCGCGCTCGACAAGGCGTTGTCGAAGCGCGTCCTCATGCAGCACGGCATCCTCACGGCGGAGTTCCAGGTCATGGAGACCGGCCGCGAGCGCCTGTCGCCCAAGCTGAAGTTCCCGCTCATCGTCAAGCCGAACCAAGAGGGCTCGTCGAAGGGCGTGTCGGCGTCGGCCTCGGTCGTCGATGACGAGGAGGCCCTTCGCGCCGTCGTGCGCGAGCTCATCGAGCGTTACCGCCAGCCTGCGCTCATCGAGGTCTACATCCCCGGCCGCGAGTTCACCGTCGGCCTCCTCGGCGACAGGCGCCCGCGCGTGCTGCCGCCCATGGAGATCCTCTTCAAGGACAAGGGCAACGAGCGGCCCGTCTACGACTTCCAGATCAAGCAGGAATGGGAGAAGCACGTCCGCTACGAGTGTCCCGCGCACCTGACGCCCGCCGAGCTCAAGGCCATCGAGCGCGTGTGCCGCGAGACCTTCGCGGCGCTCGACTGTCGCGACGTCGCGCGCGTCGACCTGCGCCTCACGCCGAAGGGCGAATTCTACGTCATCGAGGTGAACCCGCTCCCCGGGCTCACGCCGGGATACTCCGACCTCTGTCTCATCGCGACCGCCGCTGGGATCGAGTACCGCACGCTCATCGGCGACATCCTCGAGGGCGGCCTCAAGCGCCTGCGCGAGAAGCGGCGCGAGGCCCGCGAGGCCGCCGAGCGCGCCGAAGAGCGCGCGGGTGACCGCGCCGAGGCCCGTCCAGGCGACAGGCCCTCCGTCGACCCGCGCCAGACGGAGCTGCCGCGCCTCGGCGCTGTCGTCCCGTCCGGCGACGCCGAATGAGAGCGCGGCTGCGCGATCTCGGGTTCTCGATCGGTCGCTTCCCGATCGGGCCCTGGAACGCCATCACCGACGTCGACGGCGTGCGCGTCGGCCACACGACGTTGATCGAGGGTGAGGGGCCCCTCGACGTCGGCCACGGGCCTGTTCGCACGGGCGTCACGGCGGTCCTGCCCAACGCCGACATCTTCGGTCGGCGCACCGTCGCGGGCAGCTTCGTGCTGAACGGCGCGGGCGAGGTCTCGGGCCTCACGCAAGTACAGGAGTGGGGGCTGCTCGAGACCCCGATCCTCCTCACCAACACGATGTCGGTCGGAAAGGTCTCCGACGCCGTCGTGAAGTGGATGACGAAGCGGTGGCCGAAGATCGGCAACGAGGAGGACGTCGTCATCCCGCTCGTCGGCGAGTGCGACGACTCGTGGCTCAACGATGCCGTCGGCCGGCATGTCCGCTCGGAGCACGTCTACAAGGCCATCGAACAGGCGGCGAGCGGCCCCGTGCCCGAGGGCTCGGTGGGCGCGGGCACGGGCCTCATCACGTGCGACTTCAAGGCCGGCATCGGGACGTCCTCCAGGCGCGTCGCTATAGAAGGGACCGTCTATACGGTCGGCCTCCTCGTGCAGTCGAACTTCGGCGTCATGCGCTCGCTGCGCGTCGACGGCGCGCCCGTGGGCGAGGTGCTCCAGGCGCTCTTCGAAGAGCCGCGCCGTGAGCGCAACGCTGGCTCGATCATCACGATCGTCGCGACCGACGCGCCCCTGCTCTCGCCGCAGCTCGTGCGCGTCTGCAAGCGCGCCGCGCTCGGCATCGGGCGCATCGGCTCGTTCGCGGCACACGGCTCGGGCGAGATCGTCGTGGCGTTCTCGACGGCCAACATCGTGCCGCGCGCCGCGACGCGCATGACGGCGACGCTCGACGTGCTGCTCGACGAGGCCTGCGACCCGCTTTACGAGGCCGTCGTCGAGTGCACCGAGGAGGCGATCGTCAACGCGCTGTGCATGGCCGACGAGATGCGCGGGCCCACGGGGCACGTCGCGCCCGCGCTGCCGCTCGATCGCCTCACGGACATCCTGCGGCGCTATCGCCAGGCGTTCGCGTCGACCTCGACGAAGGCGTAGCCATGCGGGTCTGCTTCGTCGTCGCCTCGGCCCGGGACCAGCAGCCGACCTTCGCGACGATCCACCTGGCGCTCGCCGCCCACCGGCGCGGCCACGACGTGCGCTTCGTGTCCGTCGACGATCTGTCGTTCCTCGACGACAACAACGTGCTCGGCATGACGGCGCGCGTGCGCGCGGGCGCCTACGCGCGGACCGCCGACTATGCGCGCGCCCTCGCCTCCGACGAGGCCGTCGTCGAGGAGGACACGCTGGGCACGTTCGACGTCGTGTTCCTGCGCTACAACCCCGTGCGGGAAGGCGTGGCCCACCCGAGCGCGCCGCTCATCGACTTCGGCTGGCGGCTCAAGCTCGGCGGCACGCTCGTCGTCAACGACCCGGAGGGGCTGCGACGCGCGGGCAGCCGCATGTACCTCGCCGACTTCCCGCCCGACGTCCGCACGCGCACGCTCGTCTCGCGCTCGAAGCGCCGCCTGCGCGACTTCGTGCGCGCGCTCGACGCGCCCGCCGTGCTCAAGCCGCTCGCGCCGCGGGGCGACGAGCACGTCTTCTACGTCCGCCGCCGCCAGATCTCGAACCTCAACCAGATCATCACGACCGTCACGAAGGACGGCTACGCCGTCGCGCAGGAGTACCTGCCCGAGCGCGAGCAGGGCGAGAAGCGCCTGCTGCTGCTCAACGCCGAGCCCATCCGCGCGGGCGACCGCGTCGCGATCTACCGCCGCCGCCCCGCGCTCGGGCCGGGCGGCGTGCGCGAAGGCGTGCCGGCGCGCGGCAAGTGCGACTTCGGCCCCGTCGAGGCGCGCATCTGCGACATCTTGCGACCGAAGCTTCTCGCCGACGGCCTGCACTTCGTGGGCGTCGACATCGTGGGCGACAAGCTCCTCGAGCTCAACGTCTTTACGCCCGGCGGCATCCACTCGATCCACGAGCTTTACGGCCTGGACGTGGCCGACATCGTCATCCGCGACCTCGAGCGGCGCGTGCGACTCCGCGCAGCGTACCGCACGACCTTCGATCCCGAGGCCGCGGACGTAGTTTAGCGCGCTCGGGCCCGACTGCGATAAGATCAGGGTCGGTGGCTGAGCAGGATTCATCGACGCGGAACCTGGCGGTGCCGCAGAGGGTGCGCACGGAGGAGCTCTCCGTCCCCACCCCCGTGATCCCGCCGGGGCCCATCGTGACGCTCTCGCCCGAGGAGATCGCGCGCTTCTTCGTGCGCGCGCGGCGTGACCAGGACACCGAGCACTGGGACGTCCGCCTCGACGCGGCCCTGCGCGAGATCCTCGAGCGCGCCAACGACTTCGTGCCGTCCGAGTCGGGCGGCATCCTGCTCGACGACCCGCGCGCCAAGCTCGCAGGCTCGCCCGCGCCGCGCCTGACGTTCATCGCGTCGTTCGGACCCGGCTCGCAGCAATCGATCGGCCGCCGCATCCCCAGCGACAAGGGCTTCGCGGGCCGCGTCTATGGGGCCGGACGGCCCGCGCAGACCGATCACCTCGACGCTGACGACCCCATCCTCGAGACGGCGCCCGAAGGAACGCCGCTGCGCTCCGTCGTGGGCGTGCCCATCGTCGTCGGCGAGTCGATCTGCGGCATGCTCGTGCTCGCGAACCGCCGCGTGGGCGGTCCCTACTCGCCGCGCGACAAGGAGCTACTGCGTATCTTCGCCGCTTATATGTCGTCGTCGATCCAGAACGCGCTCGACGCCATCCGCGCGCGCGCCCTCGCGCGCGTGGACGACCTCACGGGCCTCGCCAACAGCCGCTACTTCCATACGCGTCTCGAGGAGGAGATCGCGCGCGCCGACCGCGAGGGCACGGATCTCGCGATGGCCTTCCTCGACCTCGACCGCTTCAAGGAGGTCAACGATCGCTTCGGCCACCTCGCGGGGAGCTGGACCCTTCAGAAGGTCGCGCAGGTGCTCGCGGGCAAGGCGCCCGCCGCGGCGCTCCTCGCGCGCTACGGCGGCGACGAGTTCGTCGTCATCCTGCCGGGCGCGAACCTCGAGCGCGCCCGGGAGACCGCCGAGGCCCTGCGGGAAGCCATCGCCGAAGCCGTGTTCTTCGAGCCGGGCGTCGAGGGCGAGCACGGCGCGACGATCCTGCCGCGCATCACGGCCTCGCTCGGCGTGGCCTCGTATCGCGACCATCTCGCGCCCGGCGGCACGGCACGCCGGCGCGAGAGCACCTTCCTCCGCTTGGCCGACTCGGCGATGTATCGCGCCAAGGCCAACGGCCGCAACCGCGTCGAGCTCGCCGAGCCGGAGGACTGAGACGGCCCGGCGGCGAACCCTACTCCAGGCCCGAGGCCTTGAAGATCTTCATCGCCAGATACTTGGGGCTGACCTGATACTGACCAGCGGCAACGAGGCGGCGAAGCGTGTCCACCTTGTTCGCGCCATGGTTCGCGCCTTGGACCGACTGCGGCGACCGGGGAGCTGACGCGCGCTGCGCCGGCACGGGCGGCCGACGTTGAGGGATGTGCCGGGTGGTGTTGCTCATGCCTACACCATCGGCCCAGGAGAACCCAACCTTGAGCGGAAAGTTTCTCCACAGAAACAACTCAGCAATTATGCTGACTTAGCCGCGTCTGCGCGGCCTTCCGGTCTACGCGGCCGCTTCGACGGCCAGCTCACCGAGGGTGTCGCGGAGGCGACGCGTGGCTTCGCCGTGGATCTGGCAAACGCGAGACTCCGTGACGCCGAGGACCGTCCCGATCTCCTTGAGGTTGAGGTTGTCGCAGTAGTAGAGCGACAGAACCTGCTGCATCTTCTCGGGCAGATCGCCGATTCCGCCGACGAGGCGGCCGAGCAGCTCGCGGCGCGACGCGGCTTCGAACGGATCGGCCGCCGACTGGTCGCCCGTGCGCTCGAGCAGGTCGGGACCCGCGTCGTCGATGCCGACCACGGACGAGCCCGAGAGCTTCTGCTGGCGCGCGTAGAGCTCCTCGACGCCGACACCGAGGCGCTTGGCGATCTCCTCGTGATCAGGCGTGCGGCCGAGCTGGGCCTCGAGGCGGCGCGTGGCGTCGCGCAGCTCGTTCGAGAGGCGACGCATGTCGCGTGACAGCGTGTCGCGCGAGCGCAGGTCGTCCAGCATCGCGCCGCGAATGCGAAACTCGGCGAAGGCCTCGAACCTGTCGACCCGGTTCGGATCGAAGCGCTCGGCGGCCTCCATGAGGCCGATGACGCCCGACGAGATCAGGTCATCGATCTCGACGTGCGCGGGCAGCCGCCGCGCGAGGCGGCGGGCGACCTTCTCGATGTAGGGGAAGAACTTAGCTGCGTACTCGTTCCGCCGCGAGACGAGATCCGTCTTCTTCGAGGAGGAGGAGGACTTCTTCGAGACCTTGCCGGCCTTCTTCACTTTGATAGTCGCCATGCCTTCTGCTTAGAGCAGGAGGCGTGCCACGTTCATGGCGTGTCAACGGGCCCGCCGCGTATGGCTCTCGCGCGCGTGTCGCGTCGCGGCCGTCATCGGATTGGCGGTCGTTGATTCGTGACGCCGTCATTCCAGTGACGGTCGCCAGCTTCCCGACATGGGCCTCCAGCGACGACGTCCGGCGACATCGACGTCAGCGGCGCGTGTTGGTTCCCAGTATCAGGCCACGTTTCTCCTTCGCAATTTTTCGACGAGCGTCGTGCGGTTCATGCCGAGCAGCTCGGCGGCGCGGTTCTTGTTGCCGCCGGTGCGCTCGAGCGCCTGCGCGATGAGGCGCTCCTCGAGCTGTGTGAGGAAGATGCGCAGATCCACCCCGCTCTGCGGCAGATCGAGCGTCGCGTTCTCGAGATCGACGACGGACATGCGCAGATGCGACGGCAGGTCGTCCATGACGACCATGCGGTGGCCCGCGACGACGACGAGCCGCTCGACGAGGTTCTCGAGCTCGCGCACGTTACCCGGCCAGTCGTAGGCGCCGAGCCGTTGAATGACGTCGAGCGCGAAGCCGGGCACGGTCCGCCCCTCGCGCGCGTTGACGTCGACGCGAAAGTGGTCGGCGAGGGCCGGAATGTCCTGCCGGCGCTCGCGCAGCGGCGGGATCTCGATGGGCACGACGTCGAGCCGGTAGAAGAGATCCTCGCGGAACGTGCCCTCTTCGATCATGCCCTCGAGATCGCGGTGGGTCGCCGCAACGACCCGGACGTCGACCGCAATGGCCTCCGAGCCGCCCACGGGCGTCACCTCGCGCTCCTGGAGCGCGCGCAGGAGCTTGACCTGCAGGCCGCGCGGCATCTCGCCGATCTCGTCGAGGAACAGCGTGCCCCCGTCGGCGGCCGCGAAGCGGCCGGTGCGCGACTTGTCGGCGCCCGTGAAGGCGCCGCGCACGTGCCCGAACAGCTCGCTCTCGGCGAGCGGCTCGGGAATCGCCGAGACGTTGACGGCGACGAACGGCCCCGCGCGGCGCTGGCTCGCGCCGTGGACGAGACGCGCGACGACCTCCTTGCCCGTGCCGGTTTCCCCGCGGATGAGCACGCTCGCGTCGGTGTCGGCGATCTGCTCGACGCGATCGAGGACGAGGCGCATGGCCGGGTGCTGGCCGATGACGGCCACGCCGGGCGTGGGCCGCGCGCGGCCGGCGCGCGGGGGCTCGGAACCGAGCAGGCGCGCCACCGACTGCTCGAGCGCTGTGATGTGGAAGGGCTTGCCGAGGACGTCCGAGGCGCCGATGCGAAGCGCGTCGACGGCGTCACCGACGGTGCCGTGCGCCGTCAGTGCGACGACCGAGACCGGCGGGCGCACGGCGCGCGCCTCCCGCACGACGCCGCGCCCGTCACCGTCGGCGAGCTGCAAGTCGGTGATGCAGAGGTCGAACGCCTGCGACCTGATGCGCGCGATCGCGTCGGCGCTCGTCGCCGCCGTGATCGCCTCGCAGCCCATCGCCTTGATGAGCCGCAAGAGACCCGCGTGGATCGACGGATCGTCGTCGACGAGGAGGACCTTCTTGGGCATTGCTAGCGGTGAACATCGGCCTCGGCCTGGGGCCCCTTGAGGGAATGCCCTGTTGCAAACCCCGCAACAGCGTTCGGGAAAACCGCCTCGAGCTGTCCAGGGCCGCGCCGCGCGTGGCGTTGCGATGTTCGTGTGCCCGCGTCGTAAACGTGCGGAGCCGCGGCAGGCCACAGACTTGCCGCGCTACGTCGGATCGCTACGTCGGACCGCTACGTCGGACCGCTACGTCGCATCGCTACGCGGTGCGCGGAGGCGGCGGGGTCGCGCCATCGGCCTTGGGGTACGAGCCGAGCACCTTTACGGATTCGCACGCGGCGCGCACCTCGGCGAGCGCCGCCGCGACGCCCGCGTCGCGCTCGTGCCCGTCGACGTCGACGAAGAAGACGTACTCCCAGGGCGCGCGACGGGACGGGCGGCTCTCGATCTTCGTCATGTTGAGGCCCCGCTGCGCGAACGCGCCCAGCGTGCGGAAGAGGATGCCGGGTTCGTCGCGCGTCACGAGCAGCACGGAGGTCTTGTCGCGGCCCGTGGGCTCGGCCTGCTGCCGCCCGAGCAGGAGAAAGCGCGTCATGTTGTGGGAGAGATCCTCGATCTTGCGCCGCACGACGTGCAGGTCGTAGAGCTTGGCCGCGAGCTCGGAGGCGACCGCGGCGCCGCGCGCGTCGTCGTGGGCCTGCCGGGCGGCGTCGGCCGTCGAGCGCGCCTCGACGAGCGTCGCGCGCGGCAGGTTGGTCGCGAGCCAGCGGCGGCACTGGCCGAGCGCGATCGGGATCGAGTAGACGCGCTCGATCTGCGGCAGGTCGATGCCCGCGCGCGCCAGCAGGCACATCGTGACCTCGAGCGTGATCTCGGCGCTGACCTTGAGGTCGCTGTCCATGAAGCTGTCGAGGGTGTGGTGCATGATGCCCTCGGTCGTGTTCTCGACGGGGACGACGCCGAAGTCGGCGTTGCCGCGCTCGACCTCTTCGAACACCGCGGGGATCGTGCCCATGGGCGTCGCGCGGGCCGACATGCCGAACTGCCGCTTGACGGCCTGGTGCGAGAAGGTCCCCTCGGGGCCGAGGTAGGCGACGCGCACCTTCCTTTCGAGGCTGAGGCACGCGCTGAAGATCTCTTGGAAGACCGACCGGATCGACTCGGTGGGGAACGGACCCGGGTTCGCGGCCGACAGGCGATCTGCGATCTGGCGCTCGCGCGAGGGCACGTAGAAGGGAACCTGCAGGGCCGACTTGAGGTCGGCCACGGTCCCGACGAAGGCGGCGCGCTGGTTGAGGAGGCGAAGGAGCTCGTCGTCGGTGGCGTCGATCTGGGTGCGAATCTCGGCGAGCTTGGCGGCATCGGCGTCGACGTTCCCTGGGGGCGCCTGCGGATCCTTGGCCATGGGCCCGGAGCTTACTACACTGGGCGGCATGACCCGGCTGCGCCGGCATGCCGCATTCGCGGCCTCCACGCCCTGCCACCCCCACCTCGCGCCCTGCGGGCGCGACCGCTCATGAAGCTGGCGACGCTGCGGGACGGAAGCCGGGACGGGATGCTCGTCGTCGTGCGTCGGGACGGGACGGCGTTCACCCGAGCGGGGGCCGTCGCGCCCACCTTGCAGGCGGCCCTCGACGACTGGGGGCGCGTGGAACCGGCGCTCGGCGAGCTCGCGGCCAAGCTCGAAGCCGGCGGGCCCGGCGACCCGCTCGACCCGCGCGCGTTGGCCTGCCCGCTGCCGCGGGCGTTTGAGTGGATAGACGCCTCGGCCTACCTCAACCACGTGCGGCTCGTGCGCAAGGCGCGCGGGTCGGCGCCGCCCGACACGCTGGAGACGGACCCGCTGCTCTACCAGGGCGGCTCGGGCGTGCTGCTCGGGCCGCGCGACGACATCTCGCTGCCGGGCGGCGACGTGGGGCTCGGGCTCGACTTCGAGGCCGAGGTCTGCGCCATCCTCGCCGACACGCCGGCGGGCACGCGCGCCGAGGACGCCGAGCGGCACGTGCGCCTCCTCATGCTCGCGAACGACGTCACGCTGCGAAACCTCGTGCCGGCCGAGCTCGCCAAGGGCTTCGGTTTCTTTCTGTCGAAGCCAGCCACGGCCTTCTCTCCCTTCGCCGTGACGCCCGACGAGCTCGGCGGCGCGTGGCGCGACGGCCGCGTGCACCTGCGCCTCCGCTCGACCTACAACGGCGCGCTCGTGGGCGACCCTGAGGCGGGGCCCGAGATGCACTTCTCTTTCCACGATCTCGTGGCGCACATGACGCGCACGCGCGCTTACTGCGCGGGGACGATCCTCGGCAGCGGCACTGTCTCGAACGCCGATCGCGCCCGGGGCGTCTCGTGCCTCGCCGAGCGGCGCGCGATCGAGATGATAGAGCTCGGGCGCGCCAAGACGCCGTTCATGAAGCCCGGTGACACGATCGCGATCGAGATGCTCGACGCCGCGGGGACGAGCCTATTCGGGCGCATCGAGCAGAAGGTCGTCGGGGCGCCATGAAGCTGTACACGTTCTGGCGCAGCAACTCGCCCTGGCGGGTGCGCATCGCCCTGGCCTGGAAGGGCGTCCCGCACGACGTCGTGGCCCTCGACCTCGGCGCGGGGCAGCAGCACACCGACGATTTCCGCGGCCTCAACCTGGCCGAGCAGGTCCCAGTCCTCGAGCTCGACGAGCTCGGACCCGAGGGACGCCCGCGGCGCATCACTCAGTCGATGGCGATCATCGAATACCTCGAGGAGCGCTACCCGACGCCGCCGCTCTTGCCTTCCGAGCCCTGGGCACGCGCCCGCGCGCGCCAGCTCGCCGAAATCGTGAACTCCGGCATCCAGCCCTTCCAGAACCTCGCCACGACGAAGAAGGTCCAGGAGCTCGGTGTCGATCGGCAGGCCTGGCTCGAGCACTTCATATCGCGTGGCCTCTGCGTGCTCGAGCGCGCCGCGCGCGAGACAGCGGGGACCTTCCTCGTGGGCGAGGCCGTGACGATCGCCGACGTCTACCTCGTGCCGCAGCTCTACGCGGCCCGCCGATTCGGCGTCGATCTCGCGCCCTATCCGATCCTGGCGCGCGTCGACGCCACGTGCGCCGCCCTGCCCGCCTTCCAGGCCGCGCACGCCGACGCCCAACCGGACGCGGTGAAGCCCGTAGGGTAAAATGGGGGCGTGGCCCCGCTGACCTCACTCGGCATCCGGAAGCTCGAGGCGCTGCACTACTACGTCCACGATCTCGAACGCACGCGGCGATTCTTCGTCGACAAGCTCGACTTCGCCGCGCTCGGGGGCAGCGGGCCCGAGCTCGAGCGCGAGGGGCGCCAGCGCTCCGCGGCCTTCGGCGCGGGCGACGCCACCTTCGTCATCCACGAGCCCCACGGCGAGGGCGGGCGCGCCTGGCGTTACCTGCGCAAGCACCCCGAGGGCGTGGGCACGCTCGTGCTCGCCGTCGACGACATCGATCAGACCTTCCGCTTGCTCGACGAGCGCGGCGCGACCTTCATCACCGACGTACAGCGCTTCGAGGACGACGGCGGAACGCTCAAGATGGTGTCGATCACGACGCCCTTCGGCGACACGACCTTCCGCTTCGTCGAGCGGCGCGGCTACCTATCGCTCTATCCGGGGTTCGTGCCGAACCCCTCTACGCGAGCGGCCACGACGACGAACCGCTTCGGGTTCGAGCGCATCGACCACGTCACTTCCAACTTCCAGACCATGAAGCCGGCGCTGCTCTGGATGGAGCATGTCCTCGGCTTCGAGACGTTCTGGGAGATCGCCTTCCACACCAACGACGTGGCCGGGCCGAGCCCGGGCGCCCAGCGGGCGCACGGCTCGGGGCTGAAGTCGATCGTCATGTGGGATCGGGCCTCGGGCCTGAAGTTCGCCAACAACGAGCCGTTCCGTCCATTCTTCAAGGACTCGCAGATCAACCTCTTCGCCGAGGACAACCGCGGCGACGGCGTTCAGCACTCGGCGCTGTCCGTTCCCGACGTCGTGAGCGCCGTGCGCGGCCTGCGCGCGCACGGCGTCGAGTTCATGCCTACACCCGGCACCTACTACGACGTGCTGCCCGAGCGGCTGCGCGCGCTCACGATCGGCGCGCTCGACGAGGATCTGGCCGTGCTCCGCGAGCTCGAGATCCTCGTCGACGGCGAGGCGCCGGGGAAGTACCTCTTGCAGATCTTCCTCAAGGAGGCGGCCGGACTGCACCACGACCCCGAGGCGGGTCCGTTCTTCTTCGAGATCATCCAGCGCAAGGGCGACGAGGGCTTCG
The DNA here is from genome assembly GCA_036494575.1 of Polyangia bacterium. Classification (GTDB taxonomy): domain Bacteria; phylum Myxococcota_A; class Polyangia; order Fen-1088; family Fen-1088; genus DASZFV01. The sequence continues at coordinate 21,778 of DASXOE010000086.1, forward strand.
GCGCCGGTAACTTTCGCGCGCTCTTCGAGGCCATCGAACGCGAGCAACGCGCCACGCGAGGTTCGAGCCCGCCCGCGGCGGTCCCAACTCCGGCGCGCCTGCCGCGCATGTAGAAGACGGACAGGGAGAAACCCATGCTCGATCGCATGACGGCCGGAACCGTCCCAGACAAGCCACACACGGCGCTGCGCGACGCCGCGGGCCGGCTGCGCCACGAGGAATGCCTCACGCGCGACGGGTTCGAGGGCGCCTTCACGATCCTCTATCACGAGCAGCGCCCGCATACGGCGGCGCTCGCCGACGCCGCGCACGGCTGGGAGGTTCCCCAGCCGTCGGACGCCGACACGCGCAGGCTCGCCCGCCGCCATTATCGGTCGCAAGACCTGCAGCCGCGGGGCGGCGCGCCCGTCGACGCGCGCGTACCGCTTCTCTTCAACGACGACGTCGTGCTCGGGGTCCTCCACCCCGACGCGCCCGATCCCGTGTACCTCGCCAACGGCGACGGCGACGATCTGTTCTTCGTCCTCGAGGGTGGCGGCACGCTGCGCACACCCCTCGGCGACGTCGTCTTCGAGAAGAACGACTACGTCTTCGTGCCCAAGGGCTTGCTCCACCGGTTCATTCCCGAGGCGGGCAGGCAGCACTGGCTCTCGATCGAATGCACGTCGGGGTTCGGCTTGCTCGGGCAGTGGCGCAACGAGGTCGGCCAGCTCCGAATGGACGCGCCCTACACGCACCGCGACTTCCGGCGGCCCACCTTCACCGGACCGCGCGACGAAGACCTGCGCGACCTCGTCGTCAAGCGCGGCGGCGCCTTCCACGGCTTCCACTTCGACCACGCGCCGCTCGACGTCGTGGGGTGGGACGGCGCCGTCTACCCGTGGGCCTTCCCCATCCTGCGCTTCGCGCCGCGCGTCGGCCTCGTGCATCTGCCGCCCACGGTGCACGGTACCTTCGCCGCGCGCGGCGCCCTCATCTGCAGCTTCGTGCCCCGCCCGCTCGACTTCCACCCCGACGCCATCGCCTGTCCCTACCCCCACTCCTCCGTCGGCTGCGACGAGTTCATCTTCTACTGCAGCGGCGACTTCACCTCGCGCCGCGGCGTCGGCCCCGGCAGCATCTCGCACCATCCCGCGGGCGTCATCCACGGGCCCCACCCCGGTGCCTACGAGGGCAGCATCGGCGCGCGCGCGACGTCGGAGGTGGCGGTCATGCTCGACACGACCAAACCCTTGTTGGCGACCCAGGCGTGCCGCGCCATCGAAGACATCGAGTATCACGCGAGCTTCTGACCCCGGACTTGCGCGCTCGACGTCCGAACGAGTTCCCGTCGTCGACCGACGTCCTCGCACTCATCCTCAAGCGGTAATCTTAGGTATGCGAAAGGCGTCCGGCGCGATTCAGCCTTCCAGCGGCGCCGTGCCGCCCTTCTTCAACAACTTCGCCGCGACTCTGAAGAGGTCAGGCATGTCTAGACGACTATCCCTTCGGCGAAACATCACTCCTATGCGTTCTAGTGCGTGGAACAGCGCCTCCTCTTCGCCGCTCTCCTCCGACGGAGGGAAGGGCGGCAGGTATCCGTTGTTCTTGGCATCGCTTTGGATCAACGCAATCGTCTTGGCTTGGCGCCACGCTTTAAAGACCCGCGTATCGTCCTGAGGAAGAAGCAACCCTGCAAGAGGGGCAAGAACGGCCTTGATCCACGGGAACTCTTGATGAAGTTGGTCGACACGGGTCTTGGATGCAGCTCGAAGACCATGACGAATGCCATCCGGCGTAACGACCTTGTCCTGGGGTTGCGTGCCATGTTTGGCTGCCGCAATTATGAGACCGAGAAAGCTTCGAGGAGTTACCTCATTAAAGGCGTCAGCGAGATGGGCCAGCGGCCAATCATACGTATTGCCTTTCTTGTAGCCGAATGTACCGGCGGCCATGAATCGGCCAGAAATTGAGCCCATGACGGCTCTCTGTTGTGGCTCCGCGTGCGTCAGGGCCCAAGTTCGAGAGAGAATTGTGACTCGATCGGCTTCCTCAACTCCGTGCAAGCGCAGAATACCGCCGAAGGCGCCTCGAGCGGCCGAGTCGGGAGTCAGAGCCAGTCGCGCGTATAGGAGGCCGTAGAGATCAGTTGGCCACCATTCGAGTTTTACGGCACCCGCTCTTAGCTTTGGCAGTTCAACGAAACGAAGGGCGTCATCCTCTAGCTGATCGGGTCTGAGAAACAGCTTCAATCGGATCGCACGGTAGGCGCGCATGGCCCAAACAACTTCCAGCAGTGCTTCGGTCATGCGCCGCCGACGGGGCCAAGTCGATGCTACGGTATCGAGGGCGTCGTAGACGATGAGCAAAGTGCGGTGCTCGGCACGCAGTGCCTTTTCGCTTTCAACAAGTACCCTCTCGCGCGCTGTCCAATCAGACGCTCCTCGGAAGAGCGTGGGCAGATCGCTCGGCCTCGAAGGATTCTGTGACGCGGAGAGGATCGTGGCCCGCCAGAAGTTTTTGGCATCCTCTGAGGTCGGGTTGTCACCTAAGCAGGCATCTAAGGCTTCGGTACCAATACCGCCAGGACCGCCCAGCCCGGTGAAACCAAAGCGGACATCTACGGTCTCGATACCCAGCGTCGGATAAGCCTTCGCCGCTGCGTCGCGCGTTTCAGGGTCGCCCAAAACGCCTGCCCAAAAGCTCTTCCCCGTGCCACGGGGGCCCACGACGATAGGCGTTCGAGGGTCCAGAGCCGCTGCGTGTGTCTCCGGCGCATAGATGTCGTCGAGAGTTGGCGCATTCGCGCCGACGGCATCGTGTGACACGTCGCCGGAGATCGCTGCCAGAGCACTCCGAATTGCCCGATAGTCCGGCAAGCGTATCTTCACGAGCTTACCTCGCCGGCGATAAAGCCCTCATCCACGCGATCAAGAAAAGCTGCGAAAGCGGGCCGGTACGCAACGTCCTCGAGAAGTTCGAGATGAGACAGAGGATCGAACGTCCGGAACCGAGAATCGTCCAGGATCGGTACCGGCATTTCGAGCGAATGCTTCTCGTCCACGATGATTTCGTCGAGGGCTTCTTCATCCCAAGGAACATCTCTCAGAGGCTCTGCAGGGAGCAATACCTCCTCAGATTCTACCTTGTGTCGTATAAGCCCCGTCCTTTGCAGGAGTGCAGCCCAGCGTTCTCCAAAACCAATCCTGTCCTCGGGTGCTCCCAGGGCCTTGGCCTGGACTACCGTCAACCGATCCAGCCATTCAGGCTCGCTTGAGTCGGGAAGAAATCGCGAGAGATGTGTCAGGAGGGGCGAATACGCTTGAAACGTCTGAGGCTCATCCAGAGCAAAGAGAAAGACCTCGGCACCAAGTCCCATGATGGGCGATGCAGAGGTCTCGTGAAGGCCCGCTCGTGCATCGACGAATATAGCGTCATAAAGTTTCAGCTGAGAATAGTGATCCACCAATGAGCGAACCCGATCGGCAAACGTGAGGGTGCTTTGGTCAGACGGACCCTTCAGGCTCTCGCCATAGGCTCTAGCAATTTTCGCCAGAACGTCAGCTGGATTCTGAAGGGACTTGCTGCCGAACGCGGGAATCACATCGATTCGTCCACGATGTTTTGCCAGAGCTGCGGCACCCAATAGGTCGGCGTAGAACTCATCGTCTAAAGGCGCCAGAACACTCTCGGCAAGTGCGTCCAGAGTGCCAAAGGGTGGTCGCGTGGCATCGTCGAGCAACATCGCTCCCAGACCAGGCGCTTCCATGTCTAAGTCGATTGCGAGGATACGTCTTCCGCGCGCGGCACAATGTGCGGCTGCAATCGCAAGGGCAGTGGATCGCCCGACTCCGCCTTTCAGACTTGCAAACACAAATCGCGGCGGGCCAGGAGCTGCAGGGGCTGGTGGAGCAAGCCAATCGACTCCCAAAAGGCGGCGGTCGATGATCTGGATGCGGCGTCCAGCAACCGCTATCGGAAGCGCCGTCGGACCGTTAAGGACTGACTGGACACCGAAGTCACCGGCACCGGCAATACAGCGATCCGGTCGAGCATATGCGCCGAGCTCCTGAACCAGTCTCTGGCTGACGCGCGCAAGTGTATCCTCGCTTAGGTCTCGGCGTGAAAAAAATGCCAATCGGCCTGCGGTGTCTCGGATAAAAAGACCTTCCGACGGCGCCGGATCTCCGAGTTCGCTGATGATCACACGCAAGAATGCTGGAAGACTATCGTCGAATCGAATGGTCGCCATCTACGCCACCGTACTCATAGTATTGACGATTCGGTGCGCCTGATCTTTCCAGGAATCTATCAACGCGTCGTGAAGATGTTTCCCGTTCGTATAGCGCATCCGAACGTGCCAGTTGTTCATGAACGAATCTTCATTTATTAAGGCGGCAAGATGGCTAGCGCGACGACCGCTGAGCACGTCCCTTATGAGCGTTCTCAACTCCGGGAAATGCGAGAAGAGAAGGTCGTCGCGGCGAATACCAATGTCCACCAACATCGCCTTCGCAGCGCATTCGGCGGCGATACCATACAAATACCCCGCTACATCCCGCCTCTTGGTTGAGTCTAAGGTGTCAGCAGCTTCGACGTGCCGTCGCGCTGCACTCGGGAGGTCGGTCTT
>DASXOE010000087.1:0-15025 GCA_036494575.1 Polyangia bacterium
GGCCGTGGGCGCCTACAACGGCACGATCGCGACGTTCGACACGCGTGTCGTGCCCTCGGCGCGCATGCTCGCGAGCCTCGACGCCAAGGGGAAGAAGGAAGTGGTCGAGCTCACGATGATCGATCAGAGGCCGCTGGCGCCGCGGAAGCTCGAGGCGCGGACCAAGCCCGCACCGCTCACCCTCGCGCTCACGCCCTCGCCCGCCGCAGAGGCTGCCGCCGCCGAGGGCGACAGCTAATCGCCGCGGTGGACTTCGTCGAGCCGCACCGTTCCATCGCCGCCCGCTTCGTCGGCGGGCGCGGCCACTACGAGCACGTCGTGCGCGCCGTCATGGAGGCGCGACGCAGCATCTGGATCGCCACGGCGAACTTGAAGGAGCTCATGGTCGAGGACCACCGCGCCGCGCCCGGCCGCCGCCGGACGGCGCGCTCGACCCGCAGCTATCGGTCGATTCTGGCCGTCTTCGACGAGCTCGCGGGACAGGGCGTCGAGCTGCGCATCCTGCACGCCTCGCCGCCGTCGGGCCCGTTCGCGCGCGAGCTCGCGCGTCACCCACGGCTCGAGCGCGCGCTCGCGCTCCGCGCCTGTCCGCGCGTTCACTTCAAGGCCGTCGTCGTCGACGGCGGGTTCCTGTACCTCGGAAGCGCGAACTGGACGGGCGCGGGCCTGGGCGCCAAGGGCACGGGGCGCCGCAACTTCGAGCTCGGCTTCGCGACCTCCGACGACCTTCTCCTCGATCGCGTGCAGGAGCTTTATGAACGCGTCTGGCGCGGCGCCGCGTGTCACGGCTGCAAGCTGCGCGAGGTTTGTCCCGCGCCGCTCGACGGCGTCTCCTCGCCCCGACGCTGACGCGCGCGCGACGCGTTCGGCGATCGACCTTAGAGTCCGTCGGCCCTGGTTTTCGGAGCGGCCAGACCCAGGCTAGTGCCAGGCGACAAAACGAGAGCTCGAAGCGCGCGATTGAGGTGACGCCCGGCGCTTGGTGACCGATCTGGGGCCCTCCGGAAATGTGTTGCTGAACGGACACGGGCGGTTCTTGCGTCTCCCTGCTGACGAGGAGCAGGGCGCCGTGGTACGAAGGAGGGCACACCCGAGCGCCATGCCAGAGATTGAAGTTCAGTCGACGAACGGACCCCGCCGCCGGGTTCCGATGACGGACGGCCGCATGGTCATAGGGCGCGGAGAGGAGAGCCACGTCTTCCTGCCCGACTATCGTCTCTCGCGCCGGCACGCCGAGGTCGAGCAGCGCATCGACGGCTTCTACATCGTCGATCTCGGCAGCACGAACGGCACGTTCCTGAACGGTCAGCGCGTCGTGGGCGAGCACCGCCTCGCCGACGGTGACCTCATCTCGCTCGGCGACAGCCGGCTCGTGTTCTCTTCGGGCGCCTCTGACGAGACCGTCGAGGGCGGGGCGCTCGACGGCGCTCAGGCGTATCGCATCAAGGACCTGCATGCGCGCATCACTGACCACGCCGTCGGCGCGGGCGACCCGGGACGGCAGTCGCGCGTCTTTCAGCTGCTCAGCAAGGCCAGCGCGGCGCTGCTCGGCCAGAAGACGCTCCCGGAGATCTTCGAGCAGGTGCTCGACGTCATTTTCGAGGCCATCCCGGTGCAGCGCTCGGCGATCGTCATGCTGGAGTCGGGCGCCGATCCCGTCGTGCGCGCCTCGCGGAGCCGGACGGGCCAGCCCATCACGAAGGTCAGCCGCGCCATCGCGAAGCGCGTCGTGCAACAACGCCTCGCGTTGCTCGTGCCCAACATCGCCGAGGACGCCGCCCTGCGCGGACGCAAGAGCATCATGGGCGCCAGCATCCGCTCGGCGATCTGCGCGCCGCTGTGGCTGCCGCCGCGCGAGGGCACGCACGAGGAGGTCATCGGTCTCATCTATGCCGACACTCAGGACTTCGATCGCGCCTTCGACGAGGACGACCTGCAGATCCTCACGGCCTTCGCGAACATCGCCGCGTCGAAGATCGAGAACACGAAGCTCTTCGCGGAGAACGCCGAGAAGCAGCGGCTCGACGGCGAGATGCGCACGGCGGCCGAGATCCAGCGCAGCATCCTGCCGAAGGACGCGCCGCGCGTCACGGGCTGCGAGCTCTTCGGCGAGAGCCGCTCGTGCGAATCGGTGGGCGGCGACTACCACGACTTCCACTGGAACGGGCGCGCGCTCTCGCTGGCCGTCGCCGACGTGTCGGGCAAGGGCCTGGGCGCGGCCATGCTCATGGCGGCGCTGCGCGCGGCGGTGCATGCCCACTGGCAGGACCCGGCGCTCGACGAGGCCGCCACGCGCATCAACGCCACCTTCTTCGAGAACGTGCCGTCCGATCGGTACGCGACCTGTTTTCTCGGACGCTTCGATCCGACGTCGGGTCGGCTCACGTTCATCAACGCGGGCCACCCGCCGCCGCTCCTCGTGCACGCGAACGGCAAGACGGACTCTCTCCACGAGGGAGGCCCAGGCATCGGCCTCTTCGCGGCGGGCGCCTTCACGCTGGGCGAGCGCACGCTCATGCGCGGCGACACGCTGCTCGCCTACTCGGACGGCGTGAGCGAGTCCTGGCCCGACGCGCCGGCGGCCGAGGCCGCGCTCGCCGACCTCGCTCGCGCCTACGCGGGTGTCCCCGTGGCGGCGCTCTGCCAGGAGATCCTGGCGGCCGTCGAGCGCCGCCGCGGCGGCGTCCGCACGGACGACTGCACGCTCATCGTTCTCCGCTGGGCCCCCCCGGCGTAAGAGCCGCGATGTCGCGGGCTTGTGGGCCCGCAAGAAATTGGACGCGCTCGCGGGGCGACCCGATACTGGGTCTCTCCCGGAGTGCGCATGCGCCGAGAAACCAGGACATGGGTGGGGCGAGCGGCCGGCGCCGTCGTGGTGATGCTCGCGCTCGGCTACATCCCGTACCATGTATACGCGCGCTCGGGCCTGGCGCGGACGCTGGTCCTGCGGCGCGATCTGCAAGCGCTGCGCGCGCGCAACGCGCAGCTCGCCGCCGACAACGATCGCCTCGCGCGCGAAGCGGACGCGCTTCGGACGGACCCGGGGGCCATCGAGCGCGTCGCGCGCGCCGAGCTCGGCTGGGTGCGGCCAGGTGAGATCGTGGTCGATCTCACGCCGCAGGCCGGCGCCGCCAAGCCGCCGTCCGTGTTCCCGACCGCGCCGAGGCTCAGCCGGTGAGTCGCGCGCCGCTCGGTCAGCGCATCGCGTTCCAGATCGGGCGCGCCTTTCGCGCGACGTTCGCCTTCGCGCTGTGCGGCGGCTTCGTCGTGCTGCTCTGGCGCGGGTGGTTCCCTGACCTCCGCCTCCCGGGCGCCGATCTGCGCCGCGCGGCCGCGGCGACGCTGCTCACCGCGCTGCTCGCGCTCAAGATCGCGGCGCGCGTGCGCACGAGCGAGCGGCGGCGCACGCCGCGGCGCGAGGCGGTCTCGGACGTCGAGCTCGGGCTCGTGCTGCTCACGGCGATCTACGTGCTGCTCGCGATGTCGGGCGGCGTCGCCTCCCCGGTCTACCCGCTCGTCTACGCCGTCGTGAGCTTCCTCGTGACGTTTCACCGCCTCGCGGTCGGGCTGCCGCTCGCGGCGGCGGCCATCGGCTTCGAGGCGGTGCTGGCCTTCGGACCCACGGTGCCCCTCGAGCACGCGGGCGCGTTCCCCAGCCACGCCGGCTTCATCGGCGTCTTCGCGCTGCTCAACGTCGTCTTCCTGCACGCCGAGGTGGCGCGCCAGCGCCGCGAGCACCTGCGCCGGGTCGAGGACGAGGTCGCGTCGATGCGGCAGGACGCGCGCGACTTCCGTCTCATTTCGACGGCGCTCTCGACGGACAGCCGCGTGCGGACGCGCGAGGAAGAGGAGGTCAAGCTCTCTCAGGGCTCGATCCAGACCATCCACCAACAGCTCTTCTACAACCTCGAGCTCCTGCGCACGTCGCTCGGCCTGCACGCGTGCGCGCTGCTGTGGCTCGACGAGACGGGCGAGCACCTCAAGGTGAAGGAGCTGTGCACGGAGTCGCCGCACATCACGGAGGCGCCCATCTCGGCGGGCGGCGGCGTGCTGGGCGCGATCCTCAAGGAGCTGCGTCCGTTCGCGCTCGACGCACCCAAGCTCTCGTTGCTCCCTTACTACGTCGGGCCGGCGCCGGTCACGGCGTTCGTAGGCGTGCCCGTCGTCGAGGGCCTCACGGCGCGCGGCGTGCTCGTGGGTGACCGCGCCGACGGGCGCAAGTTCGAGGAGGCGGACGTCCGCCTCATGGCGAACGCCGCTGCGCAGGTCGTGCGCACGGTGCAGTCGGAGCGCGTCTTCCAGGCGGTCGAGCGCTCGAAGCACGAGCACGAGCGCTTTTACCGCGCCTCGAGCGAGCTCAACCGCGCGCTCACGCTCGAGGAGGTCTACGATGCCGCGATCGCGGCCGCGCGCAGCGTCTGCGAGTTCGAGTTCGCCGCGATCGCCACCTACGACGGGCGCAAAGGCAGCCATACGATCCGGCGCGTCGTGGGCGATCTCGCCGAGAAGCTCGACGGCACGACGCACCGCGATCCGTCGTCGATCACGTCGATGGTCGTCAAGAACAAGCTCGCGCTGCCGGCGGGCGGCGAATGGCGCGAGCGCGACGTGCCGGTCTTCTCGCACCCGATGCGCATCCGCGACTTCGAGTCCCTCTACGTGCTGCCCTTGCTCGTCAAGGACGAGCCCGTCGGCACGTTCACGGTGGCGGCCGAGCGTCCGGGCGCCTTCCCCTCGGACCGCCGCGAGATGCTGGGCGTCATCGCGAACCAGGTCGCGATCTCGCTGCAGAACGGCCGGATGGTGCAGGCGCTCGAGGAGCAGGCCACGACCGACGGTCTCACCGGCCTGGTCAACCACCGCACTTTCCAGGAGCGCTTCGCGACGATGCTGGGTCGCGCCGACCGCCACAAGTTCCCCGTGTCGCTCATCCTCACGGACATCGACCACTTCAAGAAGGTCAACGATACCTACGGTCACCCGACCGGCGACGAGGTCCTGCGCCGCGTGGCCGCGATCCTCAAGGCGAGCGCGCGCAAGATCGACATCGTCGCCCGCTACGGCGGCGAGGAGTTCGCGATCGTCCTCGAGTCGACAGACCGCGAGGGCGCGCGCCAGCTCGCCGAGCGCATCCGCGCCGAGGTCGCGCAGCAAGCCTTCCAGTCGAGCAAGGGCCCGTTCAACGCCACGCTCTCTCTCGGCGTCTCGACCTATCCCGAGGACGGCCGCGACAAGGCCGAGCTCATCGCCCACTCCGACCAGTGCCTCTACGCCGCCAAGCACGGCGGGCGAAACCGGACGGTCTGCTACGGCGACATCGCGCCGGGGCAGGCCGCGGCGGCGAAGTTGAAGCTCGCGAAGTAGAGGCGGCGACGCCCGACGCGATCGCGTTACCGACTGCTACTGTTGTCCTGCTGGCGCGGCGTCGATGAAGGGTATGTGCGGTTCGCGGAGGATTGAGCGAGGCCGTGCGACTGACGAGCGTGGCCGCATTGCGAGACGCGGAAACGCTTTCACAACCGCGGCGTCGAATGTGGCGAGGGGCGCACCTTCGCGGTCGGCGAGCTCCACGAAGAGAGCATCGTAGGCGGCGATGCCGGCCGTGTGGGCGCGTACCAGGGCGCCGCTCCAGAGGTTGCTCACGGGAACCGACCGGATTCCCAACCCCTTCGCGAGCTCGAGCCTATGTAGGGCCTCGGGCAAGTCGCTCACTGCGCGCCAAAAATACTCACATTCGTCACGGAAGCCCGCGGTTCCTAGCAGAAAATAAGCGATGACGTTCGTGTCTACGATCGCCTTCACCGCCGTCCTTCGCGGATCCAGGCCTCAACTTCCATAATCAGTCCGCATCGAGCGGCGGACCGTTCGTTTGTACCTTCAAAGGGTGCGGCGACGGCCTCAGGATCACGATCAGGCGTGATCATGGGAGCGTGGATGCGGTCGGCGTCGTGCTCACGTTCGACGGTTGCACCATCACGTGCCCGCCCCCCGTTCGCGCTCACACGTCCTCCTGTGCTCCTCGCGGCTCGGTTGATCTCGATGACGCCGTGGATTGTTCACGCGAGTACAAAGACGACGCCGGCGGGCATGCGTGCCCACCGCTCGGGCAGCTCGCCGACGTAATCAGTGTGCCGGTGTCAGCGTCAACCATCGACGTGACCCTGGTGCAGAATGGGCGAAAGATCGCCAGTCGAACGATTCGACCGCGCTATAGCACCATAGACACCAACGGGGTCGGATGCTCGGGGTGCAAGGTCGCCGATGAAACCTGGGTTCTGTCGCGCTGGTGGTGGCCCTTTTGAGCTGACCGCCGCTACGGCACGCCGAGCACGTGCCTGCAGAGCGGGAGCCAGCCGTTCATCGGGTTGTCGTTGCAGAACACGGTGTGGCCGCCGGGCGTGACGCCGCCGTTGCCGCCGATCATCGCGAACAGGTGTTGGGCCGCCGTGTAGGGGCCCGCGCTCGTCGTCGTGACGTTCGTCACCGCGCCCACCCAGCCGGCCTTCATGACGTTCGGGATGATGGGCTCGATCTCGCCGGGGTAAGGATTTGGCTGGCCGACGAGCAGGTACTTGCGGTCGTTGGGCGTCGCCGAGGGGTGCGTGATCCAGGAGGCGTTCGGGAACCCCTCGTCGGTCGGGCCGGAGGTGGTGATGACGCGGCCGAAGCGCACGTAGCTCGAGATCATGGCCCAGCTCTGCGAGCCCCACGAGTAGCCGACCACCCAGACGTCGGTCGTGCGCAGCGTGCCGTCGGCGTCGAGGAAGTAGCCCCAGTCGGCCTCCGGCTCCATCGCCACGCCGGCTTTGATCGCCCCGATGGTCTCCTCGAGAATGCTCGCGCCGGGCGCCACCGTGACCCAGTCGACGCGGTCTTTGCCGTCCCACAGCTCCATGCGCGCATCGGCGACCTGGCGGTTGGCTTCGGGATCGTTCGGCATCGTTTGGAGGACCGTCTTGTATTTGCTGGGCGCGCCCGCGACGCAGGTCTGGGTGATGGGCGCGAAGACGTGGAATCCGTACTGCTTGACGAACGCCTCGAAGCCGCCGGCGCCCGTGCCAGTGCAGATGCCGCCCAGCAAAAGGAACAGCTTGCCCATGATTGGCTTGTTCCGATTGAGGTACATCGACTGGCCGTTGAAGCTCATCTGGCTCACGCCGCCCGGCTTGACGTTGATGGGGCGGGGCGGTGGTGGGTCCAGATCGCCCGTGGTGCCCGCCGCGCCGGTCGCGCCCGCGCCGCTACCGCCCGCGCCACCAGTCGCGCCGTCGTCGGTCGCTCCGGTCGTGCCGTCTCCGGCATCCACCGCGCCACCGGCACCCGTGGCGCTGGCGCCCGCGGCCCCAGCCGAGGTCTGCCCGCCCGCGCCCGTCGAGCCACTTCCCGCCGCGCCCGTGGCGCCGTCGACCCCGGACGTGGTCACTCCGGCGGAGCCCGTCATCTGCGCCGGGGCGGAACCGCCCGCGCACGCTCCGACACACAACAGGCCGACGGCAGCAACGAGACGAAACACTCAATCAGGGTAGATCGTCCCCGGCGGACCGCGTTGCGCCGGGCAGCGTTGCGCCGCACGGGCGCGCCATGCACAGGCGAGCCGTGGCGCGTGGCGAGGGCGCGGGTGCAGCCGAGACCGCCAGACGTCGGATTTCGCCCTGCGGTGGCGCCGCGGACGGCGACATGTCATATTACATGTCATGTCCAGGAGGATGGCCGTCCGAAAGAGCGTGCAGCGCTACCGAGAGCGCATGCGGGATGCCGGATTCCGCCTGGTGCAGATGTGGATTCCGGACACGCGGGCGCGAGGCTTCGCCGAGGAATGCCGACGGCAAAGTCGCGCGGCGGCGAAGAACAAGCGCGCGGAGAGCGAGGTGCTGCAGTGGATCGCGACGAACCACGACGATGAGGGATGGACGTATTGAAGAGGGGCGATGTCGTGGTCGTCGCTCTTTCAGGCGACTTTGGAAAGCCTCGACCGGCCTTGGTGGTGCAGTCGGACCTCTTCAACGAGACGCACGCGAGCATCACGCTCGCCCCCGTGACCAGCTCCATCGTGGATGCGCCGCTTTTCCGCCTCACCCTGGAGCCTTCTTCGGAAACGGGGCTGCGCTCGGTGTCTCAGATCATGGTGGACAAGGTGACGACGGTGAAGCGAGACAAAGTCGACCGGACGATCGGTCGCATCAATGACGAAACGATGCTTCGCGTGAACCGCGCGATTGCCATTTGGTTTGGCGTGGCGGCTTGAGCGGCGGCCGCGCAGGGCCGGAACCGCCGAGGGCGACCGCGACGCGTCGTCCGCCCCCTCAGCCGCCGCTCGTGCCCGGTTTGACGCGATAGTCGTTCGTCGTCTCGGGGACGAGCTTGCCGTCTTCGGTGGGGCGAAAGCGGATCTCCGTCTTGACCTCGATGACGAGCTTCGTGAGCACTTTGGCGACCTCCTCGTTCATGTTGAGGTGCTCGAGCCAGGTGCGCATCTCGCCGGCCGCCGCCCGCATGATGTCGTCCTTCGAGCGCGCCGCCGCGCCCACGCCGGCCGAGACCGCGCGGCGAACGAAGTCCGAGAGGCTGTGATCGCGCTCGGCGCGCTCCTCGGCGGAGCGGGGCGAGGTGGGCTCGTCTTCGACCGGGTCGGGCGCCGCCGGCTCGCCAGCCCCCGCGCTTCCGCTCGGCCGATCCGTTGGGTCAGCCACGACGTGCCTTCGCGTTCATGTCGGCAAGGTTACCGCGAAGATCGCCGGGCTGCGATATCCTGCGCGCCGGTACGACCATGGCCCGCCCCGGACGCCTCTTCACCGCCTACTTCGTGACGGCCCAAGTCGCGCTGTCGTACGTCGCGCTCGCCGCCTCGCGCCGCTTCCGCCGCGCCGACACCTTCGCCCGCATCACGCGCGAAAAGCACCAGCGCAACGCGCGCCGCATCGAGGCCGCCATCCTCCATCTGCGCGGCCTGTTCATCAAGGTGGGGCAGCTCATCAGCATCATGGCGAACTTCCTGCCCGACGCCTTCCGCGAAGAGCTGCAGAGGTTGCAGGATCAGGTGCCGCCGCGTCCCTACGAGGACATCGAGGCGCGTTTGCGCGAGGAGTTCGGCGGGCGCGCGCCGTCCGAGGTCTTCGCCGAGTTCTCGCCCGAGCCCGTCGCGTCGGCGTCGATCGGCCAGGTGCATCGCGCGCGCCTCGCGACCGGAGAGGCCGTGGCCGTCAAGGTGCAGTATCCCGACATCGAGGAGATCGTGCGCACCGACCTGCGGGCGCTCAAGCGCATCTTCGGCCTCCTGCGCTGGTTCATGCCGGACTATGGCTTCGACACGATCTACGCCGAGATTCGCGAGATGGTCCTGGCCGAGCTCGACTACCGGCAGGAGGCGTCAGCCATCGAGCGGATCGCCGGGCACTTTCGCGCGCGCGTCGCCGATCCCGCGCACCAGCCGCCCGCGAGCGTGCGCTTCCCGCGCGTCATGAGCGAGTACTCGACGGCGCGCGTGCTCACGACGGAGTGGATGGAGGGCGTCAAGGTCGCCGACCTCGAGGGACTGGGGGCCGCCGGCGTCGATCGCCGCAAGACGGCGCGCGTCTGCGTAGAGGCCTACTGCCAGCAGATCTTCATCGACGGCCTCTATCACGCCGACCCGCACCCCGGGAACCTGCTCGTGCAGCCGGCGACCGTGCCGGGAGGCGCGCCCGCCGTCGTGTTCCTCGACTTCGGCGCGACGGCCACCGTGTCCGAGGCCATGCGCCACGGCATGATCTCGTTCCTTCAAGGCGCGATGACGCGCGACACGACGCGCATCGTCTCGTCCATGAAGGAGATGGGCTTCCTGTCACGGCGGGCCGATCCCGAGGTGTTCGACCGCATCGTGCAGTATTTCCACGACAAGATGCGCGCGCAGATGTCCGTGCAGGGCTTCTCGCTCAAGGATCTCTCGTTCGATTCGGAGAAGAGCCTCACGAGTCTCCTCGATCTTCGCGACCTCAACGTGAGCCTCGCCGATCTCAAGGACGCCTTTCACATCCCCAAGGAGTGGATCCTCCTCGAGCGGACGCTGCTCTTGTTGCTCGGCGTGTGCACGACGCTCGACCCCGAGATGAACCCCACCGACGTCATCCAGCCGTACCTCGAGCGCTTTCTGCTCGGCGAGAAGAAGCAGTGGTCGGAGGTCGTCCTCGAGGCGTCGCGCGAGATGGCGCTGTCGGCCCTCTCCCTGCCGGGCGAGCTGCAGCGCTTCATGGCGCGCGCGCTGCGCGGCGAGCTCGAGTTCCGCATCCGCAACCTCGACGAGAACGTGCGCGTCCTCTACGGCGTGGGGCAGCAGCTCCTGTGGGGCATGCTCGCCGCCGTCTCGGCCGTGCTGGCCGTCGTCTTCGACGGCCGCGGGCAGGGCCAAGCCAGGCTCGCGGCCGAGATCGCCGCGGGCGCGTTCATCGTCCTGCTCTTCTTCGCCTGGCTCGGCGGCCGACCGAAGCGCAAGTAGCGTGTCAGGGCGCGCCGGTCGCGCCGCCGCCGAGCGCGCGGATCTCGCCGTTCGCGGCGTCGATCCACTTTTGCTCGCCGGGCCGCTTCTCCATCGCGACGTAGGTCTCGTAGGCCTTCCGTGCGGCGTCCTTCTTCCCGAGCTTCTGGAGCGAGCGCGCCAGGCCGTAATACGGATCCGGATCGGTCGGGCGCAGCTTGATGTAGTGCTCGTAGGCGTCGACCGCCTCGGGGAGACGGCCCCTGACGCGAAACGCGAACGCCAGCTCATACCAGGCGAGCGAGTACTCGGGATTGACGTGGAGGGCAGCCCGGAAGACGTCGATGGCCTCGCTGTCGCGACGGATCTTCAGCAGGAGCTCACCCAGGGCCGCGCGCGCCACCATGTGTTTGGGGTCGGCCGCGATGGCCTCCTTGAACTCGGTGATCGACTCCTCGATGTGGCCCGTGTCGCGCAGTTGCTGCGACTTCGCGTAAAGAGGGGCCGCCGGGCTATTGGCGGCGGCGCCCTCAGGTGAGCCGGCAGCCGGTGCAGGCCCCTTGGCTTCGGGCAACACAGGGTTGCCGGCCGAAGGCTTGGGCGCGTCCACGCCGTTGCCGATCTCCTCGATCACGCTGCGCGCGTGGTCGACCCATTTTTGCGACGAGGGCCGCTTCTCGAGGTCGACGTAGCGCCGCAGGGCCTGCGCCGCGCTCGCGAGCTGGCCCGTCTCCTTGAGGCAGAGCCCGAGGCCGTAGTAGGGCTCGGGCTCATTCGGCAGCATCTGCGCGTAGCGCCGGTAGGCCGCGATGGCGGGCTCACACTGACCAGCACGCCGACGCGCTGCGCCCAGCGCGTACCATCCTGGCGCGAAGTCCGGCTCCGCCTTCGTGACCGCCTCGAACTTTTCGGCGGCGTCGGCCGGCCTCTTGGCGATTATGAGCGCCTGCCCGCGCGAGAAGTCCGCCTGCGAGGACTGCAGGGTCTGGGCCGCCGCCGGGCCGCAGAGAGAAAGGCTCATCAAGAGGACGAGAGGGCGGAGCAGCTTCACGGGGGCGATCCTACTCTCGCCCCGCGCGGGCCGCCAAAGGGCCTTTTTTGACTCCTACCTACAAAGGATGATATGTAGGTGGAAGTATGATTCAAGTGATTGGCAGCCTCCTGATGGCCCTGTTTTCGGGGGCAATGTTCCTCCTGGCCGTGTCCTTCGGATCGCCCGGGCCCGGTCGAAAACAGCCGTAGCTCCGGCTGACCCGTCCGCAAAGGCGGCCCAAATTCCAGCCGTCAGGCCCGAGCCCCGAGGCTGCGCTTTCGCTTGCCGGGTTCGGGGGTGAGACCTAGACTGGCGTGCCCTCGGCGGACCGAAGCTCGGATGCGCGTCGCGGGCCCTCGCCAGAAGGCCGTCCACGTGCCCATCCCAGAGAACGCAGCGCCCCCCGTGCCCGCGCCCGAGCGCCCGCCGACGGCGGAGCGGGTTCGCAAGGTCCGGTACGAAGACTTCACGCTCGCGGATCTGACGGCCATCCGGAACGTGCTCCGCGGCGGCTCGGTCATCGACTGGCACCGCCTGCACTTCACCGAGCGCGACGAGGTCGATCGCTTCCTGCGCGTCAACGAGCTCGATCCCGCCGACGAAGACGACCTGCGCCGCCTGGCCGACCTGCGCGAGCTTGCCGTCGAGTACCTCGAGCGCCACCTCAACTTTCACATCCCCGAGGAGCTCGGCAGCGGCATCCCGCCGCGCGACCTGCTGCTCGTCGCCTCGCAGAAGGGCAAGCGCCGGGCCTACGCCTGCATCGTCCTCAAGGTCATGCATGTCCTCCACCACCTCGCGGGACGCGAGCTCCTGACCAAGCTGCCCGTCTCGGGCGACCAGCTCTTTCACCTCGTCGAGGAGAAGGTCCTGCGCACAGTCGAGGAGATCAAGGCCGTGGGCTGTCAGGTCGTAGAGTTCGAATGGAGCCGCAAGCCGACCGACAGCCTCATCACGAAGCTGCTCGCCAAGAAGGAATCGATCGCGGCCGACGTCTACGACAACCTCCGCTTCCGCATGATCACGAACTCGGAGGAGCAGCTCGTCTTCGTGCTGCGCGAGCTCGTCTCGCGCCTCGTGCCCTTCAACTACGTCATCCCGGGCCAGTCGGTGAACGACATCATCAAGATCCGGGAGACCTTGGCGCGCTCGCCCGCGCTGCAGCGCTTCCTGCCCGAGATCACCGACCTAGCGGCCGTCGCGGCCGACAAGAAGCCGACGACGCAGAACGAGTTCTCGGGCCCCGGTTACCGCGTCATCAACTTCGTGGCCGACCTGCCCGTGCGCATCGACAAGTACCTGTGCCGCACGCCCGACGACCCGCTCTTCGCCGAGAACGGCACCGTCGTGTTCGTGCTCACCGAGTTCCAGATCATCGACGCGCGCACGGCCGAGAGCAACGAGCGCGGCGAGAACAGCCACGAGAAGTACAAGGAGCGCCAGTTCGCGCGCGTCAAGGCCCGCCTCATGCACGGAATGAAGGACGAGACGGTCGACTAGGCGCGCGCGGCGGGAAGCTTCAGATCCACGAAGGCGACGACGGCGTCGCGGCCGCGGTCCTTGGCTTCCTTGAGCGCGATGTCGGCGGCCTGAAGGAGCTCCTCGGCCGTTTTTTCGGACTCGTGGACGCCGGCGACGCCCACGCTGATCGTGACCTTGGGGCGCGTCGTCGCGGCGCTCTTAGTGCGCGCCGCGGCCTCGGAGACGAGGCCGCGCAGGCGCTCGGCCACCTGGACGCCGTCGCTGGCGAAGGTGTCGGGCAAGAGCACGGCCAGCTCGGCGCCGCCGTAGCGCGCGGGGCGATCGACGGGCCGCAGGTTGGCGCGCAGCACGGCGGCCACGCTGCGCAGGACCTCGTCGCCCATGGGCGTGCCGTGCTCGGCGTTGATGCGGTCGAGATCGTCGACGTCGACGAGCAGCAGCGAGAGCGGGTGCTTGTAGCGGCGCGCGCGCAGGACCTCGTCGGCGAGGAGGCGCGTCATCTCCTTGCGGTTGAGCAGGCCCGTGAGCTCGTCGCGCACGGTGAGCTCGCGCACGGCCGCGCGCTCGCTCGCGAGCTCGTCCTGCGCGGCGCGCAGGGCGGCACGCAGGTTGGCGATTTCGGCGCGAAGCCCGGCGATGGTTTCGGCGTCAGTACGGCGATCTGTCGGCACGGAGGCTCCCCGTCTCGTTTTCGAGAGCGGTCGCCGCCGCAGAGCTTCGCGCGCCGGCCCCTCCCGTTTGCCGTGACTCTACAAAAATCGGCTCGGTTTGGGGAACGCCATCGACGAACACGACGGTATTGGCGAGCGTGGCGGGCACGCGCGGGCCGGGCGTGAGGATGCCCACGAGGTTCAGGGGATCGCAGGCCGAGAGGCGCACGATCTCGCCGCGGCGCGGCTCGCGTCGCGTCGCGCGCAGCGCCTCGACGGCCTCAGGCGCCGCGAACTGCTCGCCCACGAAGCCGCCGCAGAAGCGCCCGCCACGCAGCTCGCCGCGCATCTCGAGGCGGCGGTAGACGCGCAGGAGATCGCGCCAGGGCGGCGCGTGCGTCTCGCGCGCGAGGAGGTCGCGGAACACGACGCCGTAACGTTTGATGTACTGGCGCGCCAGCTCCTCGGTGCGCGTCTCCTCGTCGGCGCCGGGCGCCCGGAGGAGCGACCAGCGGCCCGCGCCCACGGGGCCGCCCGCGCGGCGGGACCAGCGGGCGTGCCAGCGGGCCCGCGCACTGCCGCGACTCTGCGTCGCCGAGATGAGCGCGCGCAGGCCCGCGAAGCCATCGCCCGTGACGCGGCCCGCGGAGACCAGCTCCCAGAGCGCGTCCTCGACCTCGGCGCGCAGGCGCCCGGCGCCGCCGACGATCTCATCGAGGAAGCTCGCGCCCGACGTCTCGAGGAAGCGCAGGACGTCGCGCGCGGGCGCAGAGAGCGCCGCCTCGGGGGCGGCGTCGACCTGGGCGCCGTCGGGCACGCGCAGCCAGGGCAGGTCGGAGCGGCGCACGATCGCGACGGGCGCGGCGCGGTTCGGCGCTCCACCCGCCTCGCGGCGGGCCAAGCGACCCCAGGACACCTCGCCCGAGAGGCAGAGCGCGTCGAGCCAGGCGGAGTCGTAGGCAGCGACGCGCGCCGGGAGAATCTCGCGCTCCCACGCTCCCGCCGCGCTCTCGAAGCCCTGGAGCTGCGCGACGACTTGCAGGGCCCCGCCGCGGCCGTGGAGCTGCGCGCCCGGGCGCGCGTGCTGCCACGAGAGCAGAAAGCGCATGACGTCCGCCGCGCTCACGGGCTCGATCTCGCGGCGCAGCCCGTCGAGCGTGCGCCGGTGAATGCGCGCGAGCAGGCGGCGATCGCACCAGTGGACGTTCTCGCCGAGCTCTGGTGACCATCGTCCCCGGAGCACGGCGCCCTCGAGCTCGACGGCCGCGAGCGCTGCCTCGACGTCGGGCCCGGGGACGCGCAGGCGCGCGGCCACGTGCGCGGCGGTCGTCGGGCCCGCGAGCGTCAGGTGCGCGCGCACGATCTCGACGAGGGCGCCCTCGCGCTCGGACCAGGCCGGCGCGCGTCGCG